>CAWIYI010000048.1:0-77732 GCA_963840245.1 uncultured Acidimicrobiaceae bacterium | reverse complement strand
GGTCGCTGACGGAACCGCTGTCGTCGTCGCGGTCGACGATCCCGTCGTACCGGTGCGCACCGGGAGGCGCCGTACTGGCCACCGCCGTCGTGCCGGTTGTGGCCGCGAGCACCGCCACCAGCACGGCCCCGACACCGGCGGGCACCACCAGCCATGCCCGCCACTGGCTGACGAAGGTCCCCATGCGGATCGGGCGCTCGATGAGGTGGAAGGA
This sequence comes from uncultured Acidimicrobiaceae bacterium, assembly GCA_963840245.1. GTDB lineage: Bacteria > Actinomycetota > Acidimicrobiia > Acidimicrobiales > RAAP-2 > Bog-473. Next base: position 77,518 of record CAWIYI010000048.1, on the reverse strand, counting down.
CACGACCGACACGGCGAACGTGACGAGCACGCGCAGTGCGAAGAGCTGGTACCCGTAGAGCCCCGTCCGGGCATGGTCGAGCCATATGAAGATGGGCCAGTGCCAGATGTAGAGCCCGTAGGAGATCCGGCCCACGTAGCGCACCGGAGTGAATGACAACACCCGCGGGACGAGGCTGCGCGGTGCCGCGACGGCCGAGAGGATGATGCACGCCACCGCGAGGCCGATCAGGAAGAACCCACCGGAGTAGGGGAACGTGGACGCCGAGGTGGTCAGGACCCAGAGGGCGATGGCGCCGGCGGCGCCGATCAGGCCCAGCACCGCGCACAGGGTCCGCCCCGTGGCCCCCTCCGGGCGCCACAACTCGCCCTTGGCCAGGCGGCCCTCTTCGTGGGCGCGATGGGAGAGCAGGACGAGCCCGACCGCGAGCGCGCAGCCGATGAAAAGACACTGCGAGCGGGTGTCGGTCCCGAGATAGGCCCGATTGGTGTTGAGGCCGCCGTCGTACAGCACGTACATCCAGATGGCCGACGCGATGGCGGCCGCGCAACACAAGGCGAACAGGGCCCGCAGGCTCCGCGTGAAGTGCATCACGGCGAGCACCACCAGCGGCCAGATCACGTAGAACTGTTCCTCCACGGCGAGCGACCAGGTGTGCAACAGCGGTGAGGAGGCTGCCGTCTCATTGAAGTAGTTCGAGTTGACGAGGATGAAGTGCCAGTTGCTCACGTAGAGGAGCGTGGCCAGCGCGTCGAGGCGGAGCGCCCCGTACGTCCCCTTGGGCACGATGACAGAGGCGAAGAAGGCCACGAAGAGCAGCATCAGGAGAAGGGCGGGGAGAAGGCGGCGAGCCCGGCGGGCCCAGAAAGCCCCGAGCTTGATGCTCAACGTCTGGCGCCACTCGCCGATGAGGAGCGAGGTGATGAGGAAGCCCGAGAGGACGAAGAACGCGTCGACGCCCATGAAGCCGCCGTCCATGTGCGGGATCCCGCCGTGGAACAGCATCACGGCCACGACGGCGCAGGCCCGTACCCCGTCGAGCGCGGGGAGGTAGGCGAGACGAGTGTGCGACGCCGCGCTCTCGTCGTCCTGCATGGGGCCCATCCCTCCTCGGTCGGCTCGGGGCGGCACCGCACTCTGGGTGGCCAGGGACCTGCCATTGTCGCAGAACGGGCCCGCCACCTCGGAGCGGGCCACGCTCACTACCCTGTGGCCCCCTGAGCCCGACCCGACAGCTGACCCCGGCCCTTCCGGCCCGCCCTGCCCCGGCGCGCCACCCTCGTTTCGTCACGTTCCTGGCCTTGCTCGTCCTGCTCGGCCTGGGGGTCGCCGTCGCGGTGCATCTCGAGGGCGGGTCGTCTCTCAGCCCCCTACGGGCGCGGATCGTCGCCATCGCCCAGGGCCAGGTCGGGTACCGGACCGACCCGGCGGACACGTACTGCAACAAGTTCAGCTCCTACTGGGACGCCGGCGTCGACGACTGCGGTAACGACAACCTCGATGAGCAGTGGTGCGCCGACTTCGCCGCGTGGGCGTGGAAGCAGGCCGGCGCCGAGGTCTCCTACCGGTTGGCGCCGGGATACCTCAACAGCAACTCCGCCAGCTTCTACGTCTGGGGGACCGACCACGGCACCTGGCACCCGGTCGGGGCGCACTACACGCCGCAACCGGGCGATGTGGCGGTCTACGGGCTCGACACGTCCGCGGTCACCGCCGTGCACGTGGCGATCGTCGTCGCCGCCACCGGCGACGACGCGGCGCCCGACGTCGTGAACGGAGACGGCGACCGCACGGGCCACAGCGTGGTCGAGGTCGGCAACCGCCAGGCGTTCGCCGACGTGACGGGGAAAGGAGCGCCGCTGTCGGGCTACGTCTCCCCCACGCCGGCGCCCGCCGAATCGTCGTGAGCGCGACCGGCGGCTGACCCGCCGGAGTCGTTCGCCGGCGGGGTGCCCCGGCGGCCGGGCCTTACCCCGGGGTGTACCCGGCGGGCAGGGCGATCGACTTCACTTCGAGGAAGCCCTCCAGGCCCTCGGGTCCGAACTCACGCCCGACGCCCGACTCCTTGTAGCCGCCGAACGGCGTGGCGAAGTCGATGGGCACCGGCGCGTTCAGCATGTAGGTCCCGGTGCGCACCTGGCGCGCCACGCCGAGGCCACGGTCGTTGTCGCCCGTCCAGACCGAGCCGCACAGCCCGTAGTTGGAGTCGTTGGCGATCTCGACCGCGTTGTGGTCATCGTCGTAGGGGATGACCACGAGGACCGGCCCGAAGATCTCCTCCTGGGCGATCTTCATCTTGTTGTCCACGTCGGAGAACACCGTCGGCTCGACGTACCAGCCCTTGGCGAAGTCGGAGCCCGACGGGCGGCCGCCGCCGAGCGCGACCGTGGCGCCCTCTTCCCGACCGCTGTCGAGATACCCTTCGATCCGGCTCCGTTGGCGCTCGGCCACCACCGGGCCGACCTCGGTTGTCGGGTCCATGGGATCGCCCACCTTCATCGCGGACACGCCCGAGACGACCGCCTCGACGACCTCGGCGTAGCGGGCGCGTGGCGCCAGGATGCGGGTCTGGGCGATGCAAGCCTGCCCGTTGTTCATGATCGCGTTGGGCAAAAGGGTCGGGATCGTCGTCGCCAGATCGGCGTCGTCGAGGATGATGGCGGCCGACTTGCCGCCGAGCTCGAGCGTGCAGCGCTTCAAGCGCTCGCCGCAGAGCCCGCCGATGCGCTTGCCGCCGACCCCGGAGCCCGTGAACGAGATCTTGTCGACTCCGGGATGCGTCACCAGGTGCTCACTGACCTCGCGGCCGGCCGGCACCACGGAGAGGACGCCCTTGGGCAGCCCTGCGTCGGCGAAGATCTCGGCGAGGCGGAACGCGTCGAACGGTGTCTCGGGTGCCGGCTTGTAGACGACGGTGCAGCCGGCAGCCAACGACGGTGCCAGCTTGGCCGCTGCGATGAAGAGCGGCACGTTCCAGGGTGCGATGGCGCCCACCACACCGACGGGCTCCTTGGTCACGAGCAGCTGCGGGTTCAGCATGCCGGTGCGCACCTCGTCGAAGGCGTACGTGGTGGCCAGCTCGGCGTAGTAGTTGAAGATCATGGCGGGAGCCAGCACCTGTCCCATGCCCGAGAAGGTGATGGGCGAGCCCATCTCTCGCGTGATGATCTCGGCCATGTCGCCCATCTCGGCCATGATCTGCGCCCCGACCGCGGACAGAATGGCGGAGCGCTCGGCCGGCGTCATTCGGGGCCAGGGCCCGCGCTCGAAGGCCGTTCGCGCCGCTGCGACCGCTTTGTCGATGTCGGCTTCGGTGCCGTCGGGCACGTGGGCGATGACCTCCTCGGTGGACGGCGAGATCACCGAGATGGTCTCGGTCCCCTCCGGGGCCACCCAGTCGCCGCCGATGAACAAGCGGTCGTAGTCCCGAATCGCCATGTCTCGTCCCTCCAGGAGCTCACGGGGCCTGCGCCCCCGCCGCCGGGCCTGCCGGACGGCGCCTCAAGGGTAGCGGGGCGCGGCCAGAGCCCGACAGACGGCTCGGCCCGAGCCGATGTGCTCAGCGCTGGCGCGGCCGGGGAATGCTCCGAGCGACCTCCGGGCCAGGCATCCGGAGTCCTGCTTCGAGAGCAGGTTGGGGCAGGAGGTGTGACGTCGTCCCGAGAACAACATGAGTGGCGATCGGCGGGCGCACAAAGCGACCGTCGAAAGACTGCGGCTTCACGTCGTGCGTCACCGGATGAGGCATTCTGTCCCGCGTGACGGATGGAGAGCCACGAACCGTGAGCGGCAATGAGAACCCGCTGCCATCGAGCTACATAAGTCGGGTCCACCTCGAAGTCATCGCCGTCTTGTTGCCGATCTTCGTCATCTTTGTGGCCATTGGATGGGTCACCCGACCGCAATCCAACGGCTTCCCGGCCGTCCCCGAGAACATGCTGGTCACTGTGAAGGCTGCCAATGGGGTCCCTGGTGTCAGCGAGGTGCTCCACCGGACAGCCGACAACGGGGCCGTTTTGAACATCGCCATGGATCCCCCCTCGTCGGCGGGAACCTGGACCGTTGGGATCGACAATCTGGACGGCGCACGTCTGTGCACACCATCGAGGTTGCCCGACAACGTCACCCCTGGGTTGGTGCTGAGTGGTCCTCCGACCCGCATCGTGCCGCAGCGTCTCACCTTTGTGGGGACATCCACGGGCGTACCAAGCTATGAGGTCGAGAGCAGGGGGCCTCTGTCCGTCTGGCTCTGTTGGTCCTCCGACGGCCCGGTGAACCTCAATGGTCCGTATCTCAGCGCGCAGTTTCCCGAGGTCGATGTCAACGATCACAATCAATACGTCGCGGTGCCGATGACGCGTGAGCTCTATGCCGACGGCGGGAACACCGCCGATTACACCATCCAGTCACCGGCGCCGCCGACGACGTCCTCGACCGATTCATGGCTGTGGTCTGCTCAGACCAGCGCAGCAACTGCGCTCCTCCGCGTCTCCGCTGTCAATTCGGGCGGCACCCAGCAGCAGGCATTCCGAGGGTTTCTGTCCGGCATTGCGTTCGGTCTCGCCGGCGGCGCCTTGATCGCGATCCTCTTGGAGTTGATCGGCCCGCTCAGTCGCGCCCGCGACGCCAGACACCCGGTTTGAGCGCACCCTGTGCGACGATCCCACGAGGGCTCGCCACATCCTCCCCCCATTTCGCGCAGGCGATCAACGGCGTCCCGTTGCCCCGGCTCGTCGCGGACGCCGGCTCAGCCTGCCCGGCTGATGTGCGCGACGATGCCGCCGTCGGGTTCCACCCAACCCTTCCCGGCGGCGTACGCGCACATGCCGGCGAAGCCCTCGTCCCAGTCGTCGTCGGCGGCGGGCCCCGCCAGCGCCCGCAGGGCCGCCGGGTCCACCACCACGTGCTCGCCATCGGTCCCCAGGCGTCCCAGACCCGACTGGCGCAAGACCTCGGCCAGGTCCCCGTCCCCCTCCAGCAGGACCGAGAAGCGGGTGAATTCAGGTGGGTCGCGCAGGGAGACCTTCGCCCCGGAGAGGTCGATCACGATGAGCACGCCGGGCGACGCTATCCCCGTCTGCCCGCCCTCCCGGTCCGGATCGCCCGGGCACTCCCCAGAGGGTCCGTCCCGTCACTAGAGTGCCGGCCCGTGCCCGACATCAGCCAGCGTGACCCCGAAGAGGTGGCCGCCATCCTCACGCGCTGGCTGGGCACCAAGTCACCCCACGGCTCAGGTCCGCAGGTCTTCGACGTCCAGGCCCCCGGCTCCAACGGGTTCTCCAACGAGACGATCCTGTGCCGCACCCGCGCCGCGGACGGCGGAGAGCGACGCCTGGTCGTCCGCGTCGCACCGACGAAACACCTGCTCTTCTTGGACGCCGAGTTCTCCACCCAGTACCGGGCCATGCGCGCCCTGGCCGACGGGGGCTCGGGCGTTCCCCTCCCCCGCCTCGGCTGGTACGAGGAGGACCCCCGGTACTTCGGCGTGCCCTTCTTCTCCATGGACCACGTCGAGGGCCTCGTGCCTTCGGACAACATCCCCTACACCATGGAGGGCTGGGTGATCGAGGCCACGCCCGAGCAGCAGGAGCGCATGTGGTGGAGCGGCATCGACGCGCTCGCCGCAGTGCACCGCACCGACTGGCGGGCGACGGGGCTCGAGTGGCTCAGTGACCCCGCCCGGGGCCGTCCGGGGCTCGAGCAGCAGATGTCCTACTACCGGGACTTCCTCGACTGGGCCACCCAGGGCGAGGAGGTCCCGGTCATCGAGTCGACCTGGCAGTGGCTGGTCGAGCACCGGCCCGCCGAGGAAGGCGATGTCGTGATCAGCTGGGGCGACAGCCGCATCGGCAACATCATCTGGGACGACTTCCGCTGCGCCGCGGTGGTCGACTGGGAGATGGCCTCACTGGCCCAGCCCGAGCTGGACCTGGGCTGGTGGCTCTACTTCGACCGGCAGTTCTCCGAGGGCCTCGGTGTCCCGCGCCCGGCCGGCTTCGGCTCGCACGAGGACACCATCGAGCGCTACTCCGAGCTCATGGGCCGGCCCATGCGGGACATCTTCTTCTACGAGATCTTCTCGGGGTTCCGCTTCGCCGTCGTGATGTACCGCCTCTCGAAGCTGGTCTTCGGGAACAACCTGATGGACGCCGCCATGGCGACTGACAACATCGCCACCCAGCTCCTCGCCAAGATGCTGGAGCTGGAGCCGCCTTCCCCCGCCTGATCCCCCTAGTCGTCCGAAATGGGGTCTCCCGTCGGCCCGACAGCAACGCCGGCCGCCAGGAGCCGCCGGCCGAGCCACTCGGTGCCCCCGTTTCCCTCTTCCCGCATGGCCTCGGGCCAGCCCTGCAGGATCGCGTGCACGTTCTCGACCGAGTCGATCTTGGCAATCACGTGGACGGTGATCTTGTTCTCGTATCCCTCCGGGTCCGAGATGTGCAGCCCGCCGAAGGGGTCTTCCCGCACGTGGGGTGCCGGCTCGCGCAGCACGTAGAGCTCGCCGGTGTCCTCCACGTAGTTCAACTCGTGCTGCACACCGTCCTTGCCCCGCCACTCCGAGCCCAGTTCGAGCTCGGCGGAACGCCGGCGGCGCGGGTCCGCTTCGTAGAACTCGTCGATGTCCATCGGCGGCACACTATCGCCCACCAGGACCATTGCAGCTGTCCCCGCCCGATTCGCCCCCGATGCGCCGGGTGGGAGCGATCGGGGGAGGGTCGGAACGCACGCTTCCGGCATGCCTACCCCCACCTCGAAGCAACGCGTCGCCCTCATCGACCAGATGGCAGCCGAATGGCAGTCGATCGGCCGAACCCGCTCCGCCGTCCGGTCGCTCCGTGACGTGGCCGGCCGCGATCCGGTTCTGCACCTCCTTGTCTTCGGACCCGGCAACGACCCGCCGCCGTGTCCCACGCCCTGCGACCTCGTCGAGCACATGCGGCGCGCCTCGGGCCGGGCCCAGCGCGAGGAAGCCGCCCACCTCGTCAGGGTGCTGCTCAGGGAGGCCGGTGCCGACCCCTTCATCTCGCGGCTGCTCGTCCAGGCTCTTCTCCCGGGGCTGGTGACGGTGGCCGGGAAATTGCGTTGGGGACGCGGTGGAGAGTGGCAGGACGGCGAGGAGTTCTTCGGCGAGCTTCTCACGACCACCTGGCTGGTACTGCAGGAATGGTCCGGGCAGGACCGCCCCTACGCCGTGCTCGACCTGCTCTCTGCCATCCGTTGCCGTCTCCGGCGCCAGCTCTTCCGCTCCAAGGATCTCGATGGTCGCTCCGTCCCGCTCGGCCCCGATCTGTCCGACGCAGTCTCCTCCCGGCCGGAGACGGACCTCGAGGAGCTGGCCCGCCTGCTGATCGAGCTGCGCCGCGAGGGGATGCGCGCCGACGAGGTCAGGGTCCTCTACGCCCACCATGTCCTCGGCTACTCCATCGCCGAACTGGCCGCCCTGACCGGGCGCGACCGTCGCGCCCTCTATGCCCGACGTGACCGCGGTCAGCGGCGTTTGTGCGCCTGAGCGCCGAGTGCGGGAGGCGTGACGCGTGCGTATCGTGTGCCCGTGCTTGGTGGGAAGCCCGACGCCAACGAGGGTTGGCGCTCGCGAGTGGCTCGGGGCCGCCCCAACTGGTGGGTGATCCTCGCCGTGTCACTGGGTCTCATGGCGCTGCTCGTGGCGACTGCTGGCGGAACACCGGGGCGCGCCCGACGCGGCGGCGGACCCGCGCAGGCGGCCGCCCGCACCGCACTCGGGCCGGGCGCGCACCGGCGTGCGGGAACCAAAGCCGCGTCGCGGTCCACCGCCACGCCCACGACAACCACCTCACCGATCGCCGCGGCGCCTCCTTCGTCGGGGTCGGCCGGTGGCGGCACCGCACTCCTGTCGTCCGGGACACCGCGCGTCGAGAGCACGCCACGGACCGCGGCGACGAGCGTCACCACGACGACCCAGGCACCGCCTGCCACGACCACGACTACGCGACCGCCCGGAGCCGAGCGCAGAGCCGGCCGACCGCACACAGGGTTATCTCGACCCCCCGTCGGACACGTCGAACAAGTACGGGTTCACCGGGACGGGCGCGATGGAGATCTCGGTCGTGTGGTCGGGTGACACGTATCTCACCATGGAGGTCAGTTGCGCGAACGGGAGCCAGAACGTGGGCGGGACCTCGGCCATGGCAGCAACGCTTCCTGACGCCACCGGGAGCTGTCTGGCCACGGTTTCCGAGCCTGCGTCGGAGACGACATCGTTGACCTACACGATCTCCATCGGACCGGCCGGTGGCTAGGGAGAACGGGATCGAGTGCCCACCGCGGCTCCTCGACGTCGCCGGCGCCGCGATCGCCGCCCTGCTGGCCTTCACCGCCGTCCCGGCCGTGCTGCTCCTGGTCGTCGGCAATCCGCTGGCCGACGGGCTCGGACACGCCTGGCGGCCGCTGCCACGCGACCTGCTGTGCCTCCTGGTCCTGGCGGCCTGGGTGGCCTGGGCCGCCTGTTGCACGCAGCTGATCCGGGCGGTGATCGCGCACGTGCGCAGCGGCGAGGTCGGCGTCCTCCGGGGTGCGCCGGTCATGGATCGCCTGGCGGCACGCATTGCGTTCGGCGTGCTCACGCTGACGAGCGTCGGCGCTCCCCTCTCGCTCTCTGCCGGCGCCGGCGCCAGCACTCCGTCCGGTGTCGCACCGCGCACCGCGATCACCAGCACGCTCCCGGTTGGCGCGCCCGAGTCCCCGGCGGTGGCATCCGCCGCGACCTACGTGGTCCGGCCCGGCGACGGCCTCTGGGAGATCGCGGACGATCGCCTGGGCGACGGCGCGGACTGGACGACGCTCGCCGCGCTCAATCTCGGCCGCGACATGGGGGGTGGCACACGCTTCGTCGACCCGGATCAGCTGCGGGCGGGCTGGCGCCTGCGCCTGCCGGCTGAGGCGCAGCGCGGCGGCGGGCCTGCGGCACGGGCCGACCGGACCGACCACCCGTCACATCCCGAGCCGCCAGGACACCTGCCCGAACTGATCGCCCTCGGCCTCGGCTCGCTGGCCTGCGCCGCCATCGCCCGGCGCGCCGGGCGCCGGCGCCGGCTCGGCGACCGGTTCACCGGTGCGGCCGTCCCGGGACCGGAGCCGTCCGAGGGGGCGCTGGACGCGGCGGCCCTCCTGCACCGCTTCGCGGGCGTCCCGGCGCTCCATTCCTTCGAGTCCGCCAATTGCCGCTTGGGCCTGTCCCTCGAGGGCCGCGCCGGGCCCACCGTCCGCGCCATCTGTGTCTCGCCGTCCGGCGTGACGTTCTGGTTCGCCGACGCCTACCCGGAGACGCCCCCGGAACCCTTTACACGCCTGCCGGACGGCACCGCGTGGCACGTCGATCACGGCGCTCTTGACGGCCACGACGATCCCCCCTTCCCCTACGTGCCCGTCGTCCTCCCCGTCGGCGACGACGCCGAGGGCACGTGGCTCGTCCCGCTCGAGCCGGGCGACGTCCTGCCCATCCTCGGCGAGGCGGCACCGGAGCTGCTGCGGGCGGCGCGGGTGGCCGTCGGCTCCTGGGCCTGGGCGGACACGATCCTGGTCACCGACGATCCCGACGACACTGCGCTCAGGTCCGAGGTGGCGGCCGACCCGGTTGTGGCTCGACGCGTGCTCTTCTGCGGTGACCCCGCGCCCTTCCTCCCGAGGCGGCGGCTCGCTCCGCCGTGATCTCCCTGGACCCGGTCGCCGCCAGTGATCTGACCGTCCTGGTCGATCGCCACGGCGCCACCCTCCACCCGATGGGCCGCGTCGTGCGGCCCCATCTCCAGGCGGCTGCGAAGGCCCGGCACATCGAGGAGCTGGTGGCGCCGGCCCTCGACGAGGACGCAGAGCCGTGGCGCGACAGGGACGAACGGCGGACGGCAACACCGGCCGGCGGGGTGTCGGCGCTGGCTCCCGGCGCCGTCGACGTGCGGCTGCTCGCCATGACGCCCCGCCTCGACGGGCTCCACGAGGAGCTCCCGCCCAACCGCGCCCGCCGGGCCGTCGAGCTCGTCGCCTATCTGGCGCTGCACCAGCCCGATGTCATCACGAGCGACCGGCTGCGCACGCGCGTGCTCGGGTCGTCCGACGCCGACGCCGCGTCGAAGACGCTGTTCAACACCGCGTACGCGGCCCGGCGGGCCATGGGGGTCGACGAGCAGGGCGATCCCCTCTTCCCGGCCGGCACGCGTCACGGTCTCTACCAACTGTCACCCCGGGTCACCGTCGACGTGCAGCGTGCCGTCGCACTCGCCGCCGAAGCGAAGGCCCAGTCCGACCCGGCCGTGGCCATCGCCTACTTCCGTGCCGCCCTCTTTCTGGTCGAGGGTGAGCCGCTGGCCAACGCGCTGTCGGGCTACGCGTGGTGGGAGGCCGAAGGCCACGGTGGGCGCATTGCCGCGGTGCTCGTCGACGCGGCCTGTCGCCTGGCCTCGCTGGCCGCCGATGCCGGGCTCTTCGATCTGGCGCGGTGGGGTCTCGAGCAGGCGCGCATCGTCGAGCCCTACAGCGAGGCGCTGTCCCGATCCGCCATGCAGCTGGCGGCAGCAGAAGGCGACGCGGACCGGCTCCGCCTCGAATGGCGCGAGTGCCAGCGCCGGGTCGACGCCCTCGACCCGGGAAGCTCGCCGTCGGCACGCACCGAGTCCCTCTACGGTGAGCTTTCCCGCCGGATTCTCGTCGGTGCCGTCGTGCCGCGGGCCGGACGGCACGCCGGCGCGCTACGCGCCTGCCGCCAGGGACTGAACTCCGGTCGCCGCCCCGTACCGCCGCACGACGTCTTCGAGACGCGCCACCCGACTGCCCTTCACGAGGGCCGCGTCGCCCGGGCCCAGCGTCCGCAGCAGGGCCACGGCGTCATCGGCACTGGTCACCTCGGCCGCGCCGTAGAGCTCGGTCTGGTAGCCGACCACCTCAATCCCGAGCTCCTCGGCCAGCCGGGCGATCCGCCGGTGCTCGGCCTCGGTCTCGGCCCCCAACTCGGCCATGAGCCCGAGAAGCGCCAGCTGCCGCGCTGCCGGCAACGCGCCCAGCGAACGCAGCGCCGCCTCGGTCGAGGCCGGGTTGGCGTTGTAGCAGTCCACGACCAGGACGGGTCCGTCGGGAACGCGATGCACCTCCATGCGCAGGGGCGACCCGGTGGCGGTCGCCAAGGCGGACACCACGTCCTCGAGGGGGACGCCGCACCACAGCGCCGCGGCCGCGGCGGCGAGCGCGTTCGGAACCTGCTGGATCCCGTGCAGCGAGAGCCGGACGTCGCCCGCACCCCACGGCGTCGACAACCGGAACCGCGGTCGCAAGTCGTCGTCGAGCACGACGCGCTCGGCCCGCACCTCGGCGTTGCCCTCCGCCGCATACCCCAGCACCGGGCAGGGGCTGACCGAGGCCATGCGCGCCACCCGCGGATCGTCGAAGTTCAAGACGGCGACGCCGGAGGGAGGCAGCGCGGTCACCAGCTCGCTCTTGGCCCGGGCCACACCGTCGAGATCGCCGAAGTACTCCACGTGGGCCATGGCGACGCTCGTCACGATGCCGACGTCCGGACGACCCACCTGGGCCAGGCGCGCCATGTGACCCGCGCCGCGGGCGCCCATCTCCAGGACCACCCACTGGGCATCGTCCGGTGCGTTGAGGAGCGTGAGCGGGAGTCCCAGCTCGTTGTTGAAGGACCGCTCGCTCGCCGCCACCCCGAAGGTCGAGACGAGACAGTGGCGCAGGAGATCCTTGGTCGTCGTCTTGCCGACCGAGCCCGTGATGCCGATCACGCCGCCGTGCACGTGGTCGCGTGCGACCAGGCCCAGCTGCATGAGTGCGGCGGCCGTGTCCGCGACGACGATGGCTGTCGCCCCGACGGGTTCCTGCGCCGTGAGGTAGGCCGGGGCTCCCCCTTCCAAGGCGGCGCGGATGAACTCGTGCCCGTCGCGTTCGGCGACGATGGGAACGTAGAGCTTGCCCGCCAATGCCGTCCGGGTGTCGATGGTCGCTCCATCGACGATGACGTCGGGTCCGACCTGCTCCCCACCGAGGCGGGCGGCGAGTTCAGAAGTGGAGAATCGCACGCATCGCCCTCGAGGCTGATTGTATAGCCTCGGTCGATGCCTGATCCCGGAGTGCTGGCGGTCGTCTACGGGGGTCCGTCGGCTGAGCACGAAGTGTCCTGCATCTCGGCGCGTCGCATCGTGGCCACCGCGCTGCAGAGCGGGTTCGCCGTGCGCGTGATCGGGCTGACCCATGACAAACAGTGGGTGGACGCCAACCGGGTCCTCACCGACGTGGCGGGAATGGAGGCGCTGCCTTCACCCGATGACCTGTTGGACCGCGACCCCGATACGGCGCTGGCCCATCTCGACGCCGGCCTCCCGCCGGCCACGGTCGTGTTCCCCGTCCTCCACGGGCCCTTCGGCGAGGACGGTGTTCTCCAGGGCCATCTCGAGGCGCTCGACCTGCCCTATGTCGGCGCCGGCGTGCTGTCGTCCGCCATCTGCATGGACAAGGGCATCGCCAAGTCGGTGCTGCACGACCACGGACTGCCGGTGGCGGCGTGGAGGTCGGTCTCCCGGTCGGCCTGGTCCACCGAGGTGATGGGAGAGGCGCTCGAATCGCTCGGCCTGCCCCTCTTCGTGAAGCCCGCCAACCTCGGGTCCTCCATCGGTGTGGCCAAGGCGGCCGACGCCGCGGCGCTCGGGGACGCCGTGCGGTCGGCCTTCGAGTTCGACGACCACGTGATCCTCGAGGAGTTCGTCGAGGGCCGCGAGCTCGAGCTCGCGCTCATGGGCAACGAGGACGTGCGCGTGTCGCGGGCCGGCGAGATCATCGCCAGCCGGGAGTTCTACGACTACGAGGACAAGTACGTGCTGGGGCTCGCCGAGACGGTGGCGCCCACCGACCTGAAGGACGCAGAGCTCGAGCATGCGCAGCGGGTGGCGTTGGCGGCGTACCGGGCGCTGCGCGTGGAGGGCCTGGCTCGCATCGACGTCTTCCTCCGGAAGAACGATGCGATCGTCATCAACGAGGTGAACACCATGCCGGGCTTCACCCCGATCTCCATGTTCCCCATGCTGTGGGAGGCCGAGGGCCTGCCCTTCGGCGCGGTCGTCGAGGAATTGGTGACGCTGGCGCGGGCCCGCAACGTCCGCCGGCGTGCGCTCCGGACGCACCGGGTGCTCTAGGTTCCCCACCTGGCCGCCTCTTCCCGATGGGGCATGGAGGACCCGGTTCGGCCACGATAGGCGCAGGTCCGGCGGGTGCTGCGCGCACCCCCTCTGTACCGTGCGGAGTGTGGTCATGACGTTCGAGGGCTTGGAGAGCGACAGCTGGGACACCCTCCCCGGTGCCAACCGCCTCACGGTGACCCAACGCGAGGCCATCGAATCGGAGGAGCCGCTGCTCTGCGTGGTGGCGGGGGCCGGGGCCGGCAAGACGAGGGTGCTGACGCTCCGGGTGGCCCGCCGGGTACGCGACGGGTCGATCGAGCCCGACCGCACCCTGGTCACCACGTTCAGCCGCAAGGCCGCCGAGGAGCTGCGCACCCGGCTGTACTCACTGGGCGTGTCCGGAGTGAAGGCGGGCACGTTCCACCGGACGGCGCTCGGGCTGCTGCGCGAGCACCGAGAGCTACGGGGTCGACCACCTCCCACACTCCTGCCGGACCGGCGCCGCCTCTTGGCCGACGTGACGACCGGCGATGCACGTCGGACCCGCGCCCTCGACGGCGAGATCGGCTGGGCCAAGGCGCGCCTCGTGTCGCCCGAGCAGTACGAGGCCGAGGCCCGACGGCACCGGCGCCGCAGCGGCATGAGCGCCGAACAGGTGGCGGACGCCTACACCCGCTACGAAGCGGAGCGGAGCCGCCGACGTCTGCTCGACTTCGACGACCTGATCGTGGCCTGCGCCGACGCGCTGGCGGGTGACAGCGAGTTCGCCGACTCCATCCGCTGGCGCACCCGGCACCTCTTCGTCGACGAGATGCAGGACGTCAACCCGGCCCAGTTCCGCCTCCTCACCGCCATGCTGGCCGACGAGCCCGACCTGTTCGTGGTCGGCGACCCCAACCAGTCCGTCTACGGGTTCAACGGCGCCGATCCGACACTGCTCGACCGGCTGCCCGACATCCTGCGGGGCACCACGGTCATCCGCCTGGACGAGAACCACCGCTGCACCCCCCAGGTGGTGGCGGTGGCCACCGCCGTGCTGCGGGAGGGCGGCGCGTTCGGGGTGGGGCGCGAGGTGGTCCCGCCGCGCACGACGCGGGTGGACGGGCCGGTCCCGCAGGTCGTCTCCCACACGACCGATGACGACGAGGCCGCCTGGGCGGCCACCCGGGCCAAGATGTCGCGCGTCCCGGGCCGGACGTGGTCGAGCATCGCCGTGCTGACCCGGACCAACGCCCAGCTGGCCAGGGTGCAGGAGGCCATGGACAAGGCGCGGGTACCGAGCCAGATCGCCGGGGCCGACCTCGGCCCGGCGTCGGACCTGCGTGGCGATGCCGGGCGGCGCGGCGGCGCCGCGGACGACGACGAAGAGAGCCGCCCCGAGTCCCCGGCCGATCGCGACCGGGTGGTGCTCACCACGTTCCACCGCGCCAAGGGCCTGCAATGGCCGACGGTGCTCGTCCTCGGGCTCGGCGAGGGCCTCATGCCCATCGCGTCGGCGCAGACGCCCGATGCCATCGACGAGGAGCGGCGCCTCCTCTATGTGGCCCTGACCCGTTCCGAGGAGGAGCTCTGGTGCAGCTGGTTCGAGCAGGCCGGCGGCGACGCCGGATCGGGCGCCAGGGCCGGGCGCCGGCCCAGTCCCTGGCTGGTCCCCATTGAGCGGACCATCACCGAGCTGGAGAAGGAGGCCGCCCCGACAGCGGCGACGGAGGTCTCACGGCGAGTCGCGGAGCTGCGGCGCCGGCTCGCCGAGGGCGCCGAGAGCGCCGACGACGATCGGTAAGGCCCGGTAAGGTCGGGCCACCCGATCGATCCGAGGTGGGGGTGGCGCGTCGCATGTCGGAATTCCTGGAACAGCTGCGCAAGGCCGTCGGCGAGAGCCATGTCCTCGCGGGCGAGGCCATCCACACCGACTACACCCACGACGAGGCGCTCACGACGGTGCCCGTCGTGCCGCTGGCCCTCGTCATGCCGGGCTCGACGGGCGAGGTGTCCGAAGTCCTGAAGCTGGCCGGCGAGCACGGCGTGCCGGTGGTGGCCCGGGGCAGCGGCACTGGGCTCTCGGGCGCGGCCGTGCCCGTCGCCGACGGCATCCTCCTGGCCTTCGACCGCATGAAGCAGATCCGCGAGATCGACACCGAGAACCAGGTGGCCGTGGTGGAACCTGGTGTGACGCTCGAGCAGCTCAACGGCGAGCTGGCTCCCCTGGGCCTCATCTATCCCGTGTCGCCGGGAGAGCAGAGCGGCTCGCTCGGTGGCAACGTGGCCACCAACGCCGGTGGCATGCGCGCCGTCCGCTACGGGGTCACCCGTCAGCACGTGCTCGGGCTCGAGGTCGTGCTGGCCGACGGCACCGTGCTCCGGACCGGCGGGAAGTTCGTCAAGTGCTCGAGCGGCTACGACCTCACCCAGCTGCTCATCGGCTCCGAGGGAACTCTGGCCATCACGACGGAGGTGACCGTGAAGCTCCAGCCCCGGTTCACCGCGTCGTCGACCGTCCTGGCACCCTTTGCGACCCTCACGCAAGTGGCCAAGGCCGTGCCGCACATCGTGCACAGCGGCATCAACCCCTCCATCCTCGAGTACGTCGACGTCCTGGTGATGGGCGGCATCACCAAGGCGGCCGGCCTGGACCTCGGCGTGCCCGAGGACATCAAGGCGCGCACCCTCGCGTATCTCGTGGTCGTCCTCGAAGGAATGGACGGCACCCGGGTCGAGGAGGATGTCGAACGCCTGGCCACGCTGCTCGAGGAGCTGGGGTCGCTCGACGTGTACGTGCTCCCGCCGACCTCGGGGGCGCAGTTGATCGCAGCCCGGGAGCGGGCGTTCTTCGTCGGCAAGGCGGCCGGGTGTGACGACCTCATCGACGCGGTGATCCCGCGGGCGACCATCCCCGACTACCTGGCCCGGGTGGCCGAGCTGGCCCAGGAACACGGCGCCCTCATCACGGGTTGCGGCCACATCGGCGACGGCAACGTCCACATCACGGTCTTCCAGCCCGACGACGAGCGGCGGCACGCCCTCATGCACGCCAGCTTCGAACTGGCGCTCGCCGTCGGGGGTGCGATCTCCGGCGAGCACGGCATCGGAACGGCGAAGCTGCCCTACTTCCTCGAGATGCAAGATCCGGTGTCGCTCGAGCTCATGCGCTCCATCAAGCGGGCCTTCGACCCCGGAGGCATCCTCGGGCCGGACCGGCTGCTCGGCGTGACGCGGGAAAGAGCACGCTCGTGAACGGCGCCCGTGCCCTCCTTTCGACGCTGGTCGATGCGGGCGTCGACGTCTGCTTCGCCAACCCGGGGACCTCCGAGATGCATTTCGTCGCCGCGCTGGACGATGTGCCGGCCATGCGCGGCGTCCTCTGCCTCTTCGAGGGCGTCGTCACCGGCGCCGCCGACGGCTACGGGCGCGTCGCCGGCCGGCCGGCCGCCACCCTGCTGCATCTCGGGCCGGGCCTCGGCAACGGGCTGGCCAACCTGCACAACGCACGCCGGGCCCGCACGCCGCTCGTCAACATCGTGGGCGACCACGCGACCTACCACGCCCGTTACGACGCGCCCCTCCAGTCGGACATCGCGTCCATCGCACGTCCCGTCTCGGGGTGGTACCGCTCCACGGCGCGGGCCGACGACGTGGCGGCCGACGCCGCCGACGCGGTGGCGGCCGCACTGGGGCCACCCGGTTGCGTGGCCACCCTGGTCCTGCCGGCGGACGCGTCCTGGTCGGAGTCGACCACCGGCACCCACCCGCCCCGGCCACGGAGCCGGGCGACGCTGGTGCCGGCTGACACGATCGAGGAGGTGGCCAAGGCCCTCCGGGGAGGCGAGCGCGCCGCGCTCCTCCTCGGCGGGAGCGCATTGCGGGCCGACGGCCTGCACGCGGCGAGCCGGGTCGCCACGACGACGGGCGCCGCGCTCCTCGGCGAGACGTTCCCCGCCAACCTCGAGCGTGGGGCGGGCATCCCGGCGGTGGACCGTCTGGCCTATCTGGCCGAGATGGCCCAGGCCCAACTCGACGGAGTCAGGCATCTCGTCCTCGTCGACGCCAAGTCGCCGGTGTCCTTCTTCGCCTACCCCGACAAAGCGAGCGATCTGGTCGCCGCCGGCTGCATCGTGCACACGCTGTCCCGTCCGGGAGAGGATGCCGCGGCCGCCCTCGCAGCCCTTGCCGAGGCAGTGGGTGCACCGGCAGATTCCGGAGCGCCCGCGGCGTCGAGCCGACCTGACCGTCCAACGGGTGCCGTCACGACCGAGACGCTGGCCGCCGCGGTGGGCGCCACGCTGCCCGAGGGCACCATCGTCGTCGACGAGGGCAACACCTCGGGCCTCAACGTGGCGGCCGCGACCGCCGGAGCGCCCCGACACGACTGGCTGACCCTCACCGGTGGCGCCATCGGTATCGGCCTGCCGATGGCCACCGGGGCGGCGGTGGCGGCACCCGAACGACCCGTCCTGTGCCTGCAAGCGGACGGCAGCGCCATGTACACGCTCCAGGCCCTGTGGACCCAGGCCCGCGAGGGCTTGAACGTGACGACCGTCGTCCTGGCCAACCGGAGCTACGCCATCTTGAACATGGAGCTGCACCGCGTGGGCGCCCATGCCGGCGGGCCGCTGGCCCGGCGGCTGCTCGACCTCACGGATCCCGAGCTCGACTTCTGCGACCTCGCCCGCGGCATGGGAGTTCCCGCCAGGCGGGTCGAGAATGCCGAGGACCTGGTGACGGCGCTCGAGGCGGGCTTCGTCGAGGCGGGCCCGACCCTCGTCGAGGTGGTCCTCTAGGGCGATCGTGCCGGTGGCGCCGTCGAGCGGTGGGCGAGGGGCGCAATGGCAGACAACAAACGTGCCCAGCGCCCCCGAATAGGTACCAACGGCTCTATAACCCCTGTTACAGGCCTGTCACCATGCGAATTCGGAGAAGGCGTGCTCGACAGAGCTGCCCGGAACGGTCTCGACAGGGAGGTGCAGATGCAGATCGGGCAGATGCCGCGAGACGGGTCTCTCGAGTTCGAGGTCGAGCGCATGGGCAAGCGCCTGGCCGTCTGGAAGATCCTCATGGGCTACCTGCGGGATGGCGCCCGGACCTGGTCCGATGTGCAACAGGCGCTGACCAAAGAGGACTTGGAAAAGATACCGTCCACCTGCGACGGCGTCCCTCTCCGGGATCTGCTGCTCGACCTCCGGTAGAAGTTGTTCAGAACGCGGCATCTCGGACCGATACCTCCCAAAGCTTGACCGAGCAGCGACGGCTGCTCTTGGCGACGGTCAAGCGAACGAGGTGGGCCCGGAGGTAGGTGCTTGACCGAGCAGCGACGGCTGCTCTTGGCGACGGCCAAGCACCTTCGGAGATCCGTGCCCCGGCGGCGCTGCCCTCAGGAGTCGGTGAAATCCACCACGACGGGCGCGTGGTCGGACGGTTTCTGCCCCTTCCGGGCGTCCCGATCCCGGAAGGATCCGGTCGCCCTCTGCACGAGGTCGTCGCTCACGAGAATGAGGTCGATGCGCAGCCCACGTCCCTCGTGGAAGTCCCCGGCCCGGTAGTCCCACCAGGTGAAGGTGCCGGGATCGTTGAAACGGCGGAACACGTCGTCGAGACCCCAACCCTCCACGGCGCGGAGCGCGGCGCGTTCAGGCTCGCTCACATGCGTCGCGCCCACGAAGGCGGCGGGATCCCACACGTCGCCGTCGTCGGGAGCAACGTTGAAATCACCGCACACGGCGACAGAGGACCCCGGGGGGCAGGTCTGGTCGAGTGTCGCGCGCAGGCGGGCCAGCCAGGCCAGCTTGACCTCGTAGAACTCGTTGTCGAGCGCCCGGCCGTTGGGGACGTAGACCGAGAAGACGCGCGTCCCCGCACACTCCGCCGACACGATCCGTCGTCCGTGTTCGTCATCCGACGTGCCGAACCCGCGCGTGACGCCCTCCAGCCCGACCTTGCTGACGATGGCCACACCG
The DNA here is from genome assembly GCA_963840245.1 of uncultured Acidimicrobiaceae bacterium. Classification (GTDB taxonomy): domain Bacteria; phylum Actinomycetota; class Acidimicrobiia; order Acidimicrobiales; family RAAP-2; genus Bog-473. Next base: position 58,413 of record CAWIYI010000048.1, on the reverse strand, counting down.
TTCCAGCGCCCGTCGCCGTTGTGGGCTGACTCATAGCCGAGCTCAGCGAACGTCTTCTCCGGGAATTTGTCGTCCGCCTGCTTGGTCTCCTGCATGCAGAGCACGTCGGGCTGGTTGGCCTCGATCCATTCGGTGACCCTCGGTAGACGGGCAGTCAGCGAGTTGACGTTCCAGGTGGCCAGGCGCATCAGTTGGCACCGCCGTCGACGATCACGAAAAGAAGGTCGGCTTCGCAGGCGGTCTGCCCCCCGACCGACGCCCGCCCGTGGCCCTTGCCGGCCCGGGCGGAGAGCCGATCCATTGTCACCTCGAGCTCGAGCGTCTCGCCCGGCACGACCTGGCGGCGGAAGCGTGCCCGCTCGATCCCCCCGAAGAGGGGCAGCTTGCCCGCGTAGCGGGGATCGAGCAGCACCGCGATGCCGCCGAGCTGGGCCATCGATTCGACCATCAGCACGCCGGGGAGCGTCGGGCGGCCGGGGAAGTGGCCTCCGAAGAACGCCTCGTCCCCGGTCAGCTCCCACGTGCCCCGCGCGGAGACGCCCGGATCGATCTGCGTCACCTCGGTCACGAAGAGGAAGGGCGGCCTGTGTGGCAGGACGTCGGCCGGTCGCGGCAGCACTGTCATCGGAGCTTCTCGTCCCTCATGGCTGCGCCCTGGTCGCCTTCTTGGCCGTGGACTTCTTGGCCGTGGACTTCTTGGCCGGGGACTTCTTGGCCGGGGACTGCTTGGCCGGGGACTGCCTTGCCTTGGCGGCCTTCTTCGCAGTGGCCTTCTTCACGGCGGCCTTCTTGGGGGCCTTCTTCGCCGAGGCCACCGCCTTCTTGGTCGCCTTCTTCGCCGGCGACGCCGCCTTCTTCGCCGCAGCCTTCTTGGTCGAGGGGGCAGCCTGGGCCGTCCTCGCCCGCTTGGCGGCGACCGCCTTCTTGGCGGGGGTGCGCGTCGGGGCGACGGCTCCACTCGGCGGCAACGCCAGCTCGGCCACCCGGCGGGGCGGGTCCAGCCCGGCCAGCACGAACGGCCGGACCTCGCCCTTCTTCAGGACTTGGCGTGCCTTGGTGGGGGGCGGCGAACCCATGGCGGTCAGCGGGATGTAGCAGTGCAGTGCTCCGCCGCCCGGCAGCGGGACGTCGACCATGGCGCCGTGGGAGGTGAACGACACGACCTCGCCTTCAATGGTGCTCCCGACCGTGAACGCGGCGACGAAGTTGATGAAAGTCAGTGGCTCGTTGACCGCGGGGGGCGGCGCCGACCGTTTCTTCTGGGACTGGTCCGGGCCCTGTCCCGCCGCACTCTCCGCCCTGTGGTGTCCACCCGGACCGATGGCCGCTTTGCGCGACGTCGTGTCCTTCTTGGCCTTTGCGCTCCTCGGCGGCGCAGCCTTCTTGGCTGCAGCGTGCTTCTTGGCGGCACCCCGCGACCTCTGGGGTTGTGGCGGATGCAGCGCTTCCTCGACCGCTTCGTCGATCGCGCTCGAGAACTCCGGATTGACCTTGGCCCGACCCGGGGGTGGAGCGGTGGGCGTGAGAGGCCACGAGGAGTCGACCGGTGTCGCCTTCTTCCTGGTGCGCTGGGCCTTGGACGTCTTGTTCGCCGCCTGCTTGGCCGCCTTGGCCAGCTCCGCCGCCTTCGCGGGCGCGGACTCGGGGTCCTTCTTCGCTCTCGCCTCGGCCGTCGCCGCCCGGCTCTTGGGTCCGCGGATGGGCAGCCGCGGGGTGAAGATCCACCCCACGCCGGGCACGGGTTTGCCGCCGATCAGACGACCGTCGTCGAACAGCCAGGGGTGTTCCCCGTGGAATTCCTGGAAGGAGTCGTTGGAGAGGACGGTGGCCCCGGTCCGCTCCGCGATGCGCAACACGAAGGCATCCCCGCGGCCGATGGCACCCGCCGGCGGCGAGATCACCTCGCCGTTGAGCATCGCCTGGCGCACCTCTTCTCGTTCGGGTTCGGCCACACGGTGCTCGAAGGTCGCGTCGACGACCACGATGATGCTGGCGGCAGGGTCTTCGGCGGCGTACGCGCGCACGGCCTCGTCGAGCTGCCCGAGGCTGGGGAACGTTCGTCCTTCGGTGGCGAGGTTCGACCCGTCCACCACGACGTGGTGCGATTCAGCCAATGGCACGCCGCAAGAGATCAGCCTGCTCCAATTGGTGGAGGGCGGCGCTGCCGATCGCGGGGCTGGCCGACTCGGGCCGGCTCACGTGACGGAGCCGGAGGCGCCCGGGCATACAGGCATGGAGACGGGCATGCACGAAGGACCAGGCTCCCATGTTCTCGGGCTCCTCTTGCAACCACACCACCTCGGATGCCTCCCTGTACTTGTCGAAGGCGGCGGTCAGGAGTGAGACGGGCCAGGGATAGAGCTGCTCGACTCGCACCACGGCGACCGCGGAGGCGTCAGCGGGCTCGAGCCCGGCCCGGTGCTGCAGCGCCTCGTGGGCGATCTTCCCGCTGCACAGCACGATGCGGCGGACCGTCGTCGGGATCCTCGATCGACGAGTCGTCGATCACGTGCTGGAACGAGCCCGACTCGAGCTCGGCAAAGGTCGAACGCGACGCACGGGCCCGCAACATGGACTTGGGGGTCACCACGATGAGCGGGCGCTTCGGGTCGATCCGCGCCTGTGAGCGCAGCAGATGGAAGTACTGCGCGGACGTGGAGGGGACGGTGACGCGAAGGTTCCCGCGCGCCGACAGGGACAAGAAGCGCTCGTAGCGCGCCGACGAGTGCTCGGGCCCCTGCCCCTCGTACCCGTGCGGCAGGAGCAGGACGAGACCCGCGAACTGCCCCCATTTGTTCTCCGCCGCGACCAGGAAGTTGTCGATGATGATCTGGGCGCCGTTGGCGAAGTCGCCGAACTGCGCCTCCCAGGCCACGAGCGCCTCCGGTGCCTCCACCGAGTACCCGTACTCGAAGCCGACGGCGGCGTACTCGGAGAGCAGGGAGTCACGCACGGTGAAGTTGCCCATCTCGCCCGCCGGCTCCAGCGTGTCCGCGCCGATCCGGTGCAGGCCGTCGCGGATGTGGGCCAATGGCACGTACTCCTCGCCGTTGGAGTAGTCGACCAGGACCGAGTGGCGGTGGCTGAAGGTCCCGCGACGGGTGTCCTGGCCGGTGAGGCGGACATTGACGCCCTCGTACATGAGCGAGCCGATGGCGAGGGCCTCCGCCAGCGCCCAGTCGACCTGCCCGCTGGCGACGAGCTCGTCGCGCTGGACGAACTGGCGCTCCAGCTTCGGGTGGATCATGAAGCCGTCGGGCACCGAGCGCACGATGGAGGAAAGGGCCCGCAACACCTCCGGGGACACGCCGGTCTCGGCGGACGGCACGTCGCCCAGTCCCGGGTCGGGCACCGGCAGCTGGGTCGGGGCCAGCGAGGGCTCGCCCCGCACCTCGTCGAGGACGACCTGGAGGCTCGCGTTGAAGTCGTCGAGTGCGGACTCGGCCTCTTCCAGGGTGATGTCGCCCCGGCGCACCAGCGCCTCGGTGTAGAGCTTGCGCACCGAGCGCTTGGCCTCGATCCGCTGGTACATGAGCGGCTGGGTGTAGCTGGGGTCGTCCCCCTCGTTGTGCCCGTGCTTGCGGTAGCAGACGAGGTCGATGACGACGTCCTTGTGGAAGGTCTGGCGGAAGACGAAGGCCAGCCTCGCCGCCCGCACACAGGCCTCGGGGTCGTCGCCGTTCACGTGGAAGATCGGGGCCTGCACCATCTTGGCCACGTCGGTCGGGTACACGGAGGTGCGGGCCGAGGCGGGCGCCGTGGTGAACCCGAGCTGGTTGTTGATGACCACGTGCACGGTGCCGCCCGTGCGGTAGCCCGAGAGACCGGAGAGGTTCAGCGTCTCGGCGACGACGCCCTGCCCGGCGAACGCGGCGTCGCCGTGGACGAGGACCGACATGCACGGGAACCCGGCGGCAACCTCGGCCGCGGCCGCGGGCGTCCCATCGGTGGGACGCGAGATCCGGTCCTGCTTGGCCCGGGTCATGCCCTCGACGACGGGGTCCACCGCTTCGAGGTGGGAGGGGTTGGAGGCCAGGGTGATCGGGAGCTCCTCCCCGGCGCTGCCGTGGAACACCCCCCGGGCGCCCTTGTGGTACTTCACGTCACCGGATCCCTGCACCGACTCGGGGTCGAGGTTGCCCTCGAACTCCTCGAAGATCTCCCGGTAGGACTTGCCCACGATGTTGGCCAACACGTTGAGACGGCCGCGGTGGGCCATGCCCATCACGACCTCGGCCACCCCCGAGCCGGCGGCGGCGTCGAGCAGCGCGTCGAGCAGGACGATGGTCGACTCCGCGCCTTCGAGGCCGAAGCGCTTCTGCCCGACGTAGCGGGTGTGCAGGAAGCGCTCGAACACCTCGGCCGCGTTGAGCCGGCCCAGGATGTGCCGCTGTTCGTCGAGATTGAGGGTGGTCGGCTGGCCTTCGACATGCTGCTGGATCCAGCGCTTCTGCTCGGGATCCTGAATGTGCATGTACTCGATGCCGAGCGTCCGGCAGTAGGCGTCGCGCAACACGTGGAGGATCTCGTCGAGCGTGGCGACGTCTCGCCCGGCCAGGCCGTCGGCGACGAACTGGCGGGGCAGGTCCCAGATGGTGAGGCCGTAGGTCAGCGGATCGAGCTCGGGGTGGATGTGCGGGGGCTCGGCGTCGAGCGGGTCGAGATGGGCGATGAGGTGACCCCGCACCCGGTACATGTTGATGAGCGTCTGCACGTGCACCTGCTTGACCAGGCGCTGGTGCTCGCCCTCCTCGCTGCCGGCGCCCGCGTTGCTGTCGACCTGCCAGCGGACCGGCTCGTAGGGCACCCCCATCGACTCGAACAGGTCGTCGTAGAAGCCGTCGGCACCGGTGATGAGGGCGGCCACCCGGCCCAGGAACAGGCCCGACTCGGCTCCCTGGATGATCCGGTGGTCGTAGGTGGACGTGAGCGTGACCACCTTGCCCAGGCCGAGCTGGGCCACCACGCGCGGGTCGGCCGCCTCGAAGCCGGCCGGATAGCCGAGCGCACCGACGCCGATGATGGCGCCCTGGCCGGGCATCAGGCGCGGCACGGACTGCACCGTGCCGAGCGTCCCGGGGTTGGTGAGGGACACGGTCGTCCCGGCGAAGTCGTCGGGGGCGATCTTGTTGGTGTGGATCTTGCGGATGAGGTCCTCGTAGGCGAGGACGAAGGAGCGGAAGTCGAGCGTGTCGGCGTCCTTGATGCACGGCACGAGCAAGGTGCGGCTCCCGTCGCTCTTCTCCTGGTCGACGGCCAGGCCAAGCCCCACGTGCTTGTGGTGGATGACCCCCGGCTTGCCCTTCCCGTCGGCATCGGCCACGAAGGCCGAGTTCAGCGACGGCACATCGTGCAGAGCTCGGACCACTGCGTATCCGATGATGTGGGTGAAGCTGACCTTCGCTCCCGTGGTCCGCGCCAGCTGGTTGTTCAAGATCAGGCGGTTGACCTCGAGGAGCCGGGCCGGCACCGTCCGCACGCTCGTCGCCGTGGGCACGGCCAGGCTGGCCTCCATGTTGGCCACGATCCGCGAGGCCGCACCGCGCAGCGGGGTGGCCTCCTCGGTGCCCGCCGCGACGGTGGAAGCCGGAGCCGGGGCGGCGGCCACCGGCAGGGCTGCTCCGGCCGGGCGCTCGCTCGTGGCGGGGGGCGCCGGCGTCGGCGCCTGGGGCGCGGGCGGCGGGGCAGGGACCGGGGCGGGCCGGTAGTCGGCGAAGAACTCCCTCCAGCTGTCGCTGACCGAGTCGGGGTCGGCCAGGAAACGGTCGTACATGTCGTCGACCAGCCAGGCATTGGGGCCGAACGAGCCCCCGGAACCGCCGAACTGGGTCATGGGCCAACCCTACCGGCGACGATCGGGTCGGATGGGCAGGCGGGTAGCGTCTGCCCTGCCCATGACCTATCCGGCCGCCCTCCACTTCACCGCGCGGCCGGCCCCCGATCCCGGGGCGGCCACCGTGATCCTCGTCCACGGGTCGCTGGATCGGGGGGACAGCTTCCGGCTGGTGATGCGCCGCCTGCCCGAGTTCGCCACGCTGGCCTACGACCGGCGCGGGTACCAGGGATCACGGGCCGGAGGGGTCGTGGGCCTCGGGGGCCACATCGCCGATCTCCTTGCCATCGCCGACGAGGCGCGCGCCGGGTCCGGTGGCCCGGTGGTGGCCATCGGGCACAGCCTCGGGGGCAACGTCGTCGTCGGTGCCGCGCTGGCCTCGCCACGTGCCTTCGACTCCATCGGGGCCTACGAGCCACCCATGCCGTGGCTGGGCTTCCGCCGCCAGGGCGGCCGTCCCTGGCCCGCCCTGGCCGACGATCCCGAGGAGGAGGCCGAGCGCTTCTTCAGCCGGATGGTGGGCGAGGGCTCGTGGTCCCGCCTGACCGAGCGGGGGCGGGCCGAACGGCGCGCCGACGGCCCCGCACTGGTGGCCGACCTGCGGAGCATGCGGGGGGAGGGTCCCCCCTTCGACGTCACCGCGCTCGACGTGCCGTCCGTGTTCGGGAGGGGCGGGCCGGCGTCGGCGGCGCACCACCGCCACGCGGTCGAGTGGCTGGGTGCCAATGTCCCCGGGGCCGTCGTTCGACGAGATTTCCAACGCGCAGCACGGCGCGCACCTGTCGCACCCCGACCATTTCGCGACGATGGCGCGCCTCGTGGTGGACCGGGCCGGAGAACGGCCGCGGCAGTCAGGCGGATGAGAAGGGCGGCAGCCCGCCGTCGCTCACGGCATCCTCGGCCACGTGGTGCGGGTGCTTCAACCGCCGCGACAGCATCTCGTCGTACTCGACGCCCTTGCCCTCGCTCTTCATGCCCGTGATCAACGGCGAGTTGGACAGGAACACCGCTCCCATGAACATCACCAGGAGCGAGAGCGCCTCGAGCGGGCCGTAGGGACCTGACGTGCGCAGGGAGTCGCCGTAGAGGGCGATGCCCAAGCAGATGCTGACCAGCGGATCGACCAACACGAGGGTCGACTGCGAGGCGGCCAGCGGCCCGGCATGGAAGGCGTTCTGCGTCAGGAAGAGGCCGAGCAGGCCGAACACGATGACGCCGTAGGTCTGCCAGTGCTCGAACAGGGTCACCCAGTCGTTCGCCGCATAGTCACTCACCACCTTGATGAGGGCGGCGGTGAACGCATAGGCGATGGCCGCCGCACTCCCGAACATGGCGGCCTTCCACCAGCGCGGGCCCCAGCGGGTCGCCACCACCGTGACGACGATCAACGCGACGACGCTCCCGCCGACGACGATCCAACCGAGGTTGGTGGGCACCTCGTCACCGCCCCCCGGATCGGCGAAGACGAGGAAGCCGGAGAGCCCGAACGCGATCGCGCCGGCGCCGACCCACTCGCGGATGGAGATGGAGAAGCGGAAGTACGTCCCGAGGATGGCGACGAGAAACAGCAGTTCCATGGTCAGGATCGGTTGGACGACCGAGAGGCGGCCGATGTGCAACGCGAATGACTGCAGGAGGAACGAGCAGATCATGAACCCGAAACCCAACAGCCACACACCCCGGCGGATGGCATGCGCCAGCAGGCTCAGGCGCATGGTGGACTCCTCAGGGGCGTCCTCGACGCCCATGCGTTGGAACACGCTGGTCAGCGCGTTCGAGAGGGCCGCTAGTACGGCGAGGACGTAGACCATGGCCTCACCCTCAATTTTAGTGGGCGAGCGTCATGGTTCACGCAGGATACACTCAGCTGGCATTCAGGTTCTATCTTCCGCGCCCGAGGCCCCCGGCGCGCAGGAATCGTGTGCAAACAGCGGCTGCGCACCGGATCAGGAACCTCCCCGGCGCGTTCATGCAGAAATCCTTGGGGAGTTGATCGAAAAGAATGTGGCAATTGCGTTACGTTTGGGCATCTCCCCTGTGGGAGAGGGCATTGCGATGTGAAGCGCAGTGGAGGAAGGGCAGGTCATCGGCCGTCACCGGGTCGGCCGACAAGCAAGGGGGCACAATGGGAATCAAGGGGTATCTGAAGCGATCGGCCTTCGCCGCCATGGCAGCCGCCGCGCTGTCGCGTGTCGATCGTCGCCGTGGCGCCGGCCACGAGCGGCGCCGCGACGAAGGCGTCGTCCTCGGGAGGGACGGCCACCATGGCGCTCGACGAGACCCTGGCCGGGTTCAACATCAACACTTCCGCCGCCGAGGAGTTCGTCCTGCAGGAGGTCATGAACATGGTGTGGCCCCAGGCCTTCATCGTGAACAACAAGCTCCAGCCCGTCCTCAACAACCAGCTCCTCGAGAGCGCGTCCGTCACGGGCGACAGCCCGCAGACCGTCGTCTACAAGATCAACCCCAAGGCGGTGTGGTCCGACGGGACGCCGATCACGGCCGACGACTTCATCTACAACTGGCAGGCGCAGAGTGGCAACGCGGCCTACACCGACGTCGGGAACCAGCCCTACGACGACGCCACGACCGCCGGCTACAACCAGATCGAGTCCGTCGTGGGCTCCGCCCCCTCCGGTGGCGCCGCCTGCGACCCGGGCAGCGCGGCGAACCGGAATGCGGGCCTGTGCCCGAACGGCCGCACCGTCACGGTGACCTTCAAGCCGTCCTTCGCCGACTGGCGCTCCATCTACACGAACATCGTCCCGGCCCACATCGCCCGGACCGTCGGCTGGAACACCGGCTTCGCCGGCCCGGCCCAGGTCATCTCGGGCAGCTGGTACACGATCACGAGCTACAACGCCAACCAGTCGCTGGTCCTGACCCGGAACCCGAGCTACTGGGGCACCCCGGGCAAGCTGAACAAGCTCGTCTTCCAATTCTTCTCCGACGACAGCCAGCTGGTGCCGGCTCTGCAGAACAAGGAGATCAACATCTTCAACCCCTCGACGGTGAACCTGTCGATCGTGCAGACGGCCAACCAGGTGCCGAACACCACGAAGGCCACGCTGCCGGGGCTCGAGTTCGAGCACTTCGACTTCAACCAGGCCGACCCCTACCTGGCCAAGCTCCAGGTGCGTGAGGCCATCGCGCACGGCGTGGACCGCCAGTCCATCATCACCCGCACCGTGGGTGAGATCGAGAAGGGCATCACGCCGCTCGGCAGCCGGATGCTCGTGTCGACCCAGAAGGGCTACCAGGGCACGGACTACGCCTTCAGCACGTCGCAGGCGAAGAACCTCATGAAGGAGGCCGGCTTCAAGATGGCCTCGGACGGCTACTTCCAGCCCAACTTCGGCCCGCAGAACGGCAAGGACCTCACGTTCACCATCCAGTCGACGTCGGGCAACAGTGTCCGCTCGCAGACCGAGGAGCTGTTCCAGGCCCAGATGAAGGCGATCGGGATCAAGATCAACATCCAGAACTACGACGCCAACACCCTCTTCGGGACCAACCTGCCCAACGGCACCTTCCAGATCGCCGAGTTCGCCTGGGTCACAACGCCGTTCGTCTCGGGGAACCAGCCCATCTACTGCTCCTACACCAACACCAACAACTGCTCCTCGAACTACAACCACGCGGCCAACGCCCACGTGGACCAGCTGATGGCCGCCGGCTCCTCGGCCCCGAGCCAGTCCCAGGAGATCTCGGACTACAACAAGGCCGACGCCATCCTGTGGCAGAACATGGTGACCCTGCCGCTGTACCAGAAGCCCCAGTTCTGGGCCTGGTCCAACAACTTGAAGGGCGTCCTGCCCAACACGTCGAGCGTGGGTGTCACCTGGAACGCCGAGGACTGGTCGCTCAGCTCCTAGCGAACCACTGAACGTGAGGGAGGGAACGTGAGGGAGGGGTCGGCCGGACCGGGTCGGCCCCTTCCTCGGCGTTCCCGGTCCCGACACCTAGAATCCGGCCATGTTCGCCTACGTCGTGAGGCGCCTGCTGATCAGCATCGTCGTCCTGTTCTTCGCGACGATCTTCGTCTTCATTCTGGTGGCCAGCTCGGGCAACCCCCTGGCGCTCCTCAACGCCAACCCGCACATCCCCCACGCCACGGTCGTGGCCCGGGAGAACCTGCTGCATCTCAACGACCCGCTGTGGCAGCGCTACTGGATCTGGTTCACCGGCGTGCTCCACGGCGACCTCGGCACGACCATCAACGGGCAGGACGTCGCCTCCCAGATGACGTCGCACCTCTTCGTGACGCTGCGCATGGTCGTCATCGCCACCATCGTCGCCATCTTCGTCGCCGTCTTCATGGGCGTCATGGCGGCGGTGCGCCAGAACAAGGTCACCGACCACGCCATCACCGTCACCAACTTCGTCCTGCTGGCCACGCCGATCTTCGTGCTCGGCCTCGCCCTGAAGGAGTTCGTGGCGATCCCCGTCAACCAGCACCTCGGGACGACGCTCTTCTACACCAGTGGCGAGCAGAGCCCGACGCTGAGCGGCTCGTTCTTCAGCCGGCTGCCCGACTACGCCGAGCACACCGCGCTGCCGGTCATCACGCTCATCCTCATCTCCTACGCCTCGTGGGCCATCTACCAGCGCTCGTCCATGATCGAGACGCTCGACGCCGACCACGTGCGCCTGGCCCGGGCCAAGGGCCTGAGCCAGCGCCGCGTCCTCGTCCGCCACGTCCTGCGCAACGCGCTCATCCCCGTCACGACGGTCGTCGCGCTGGACTTCGCCGCGGTGCTGGGCGGCGCCATCATCACCGAGATCGTCTTCGGGTGGCAGGGGCTCGGGCAGTGGTACCTGACCGGGGTGACGAACCTCGACGTGAACGTGATGTTGGCCTACCTGCTCATCACCGCCACCTTCGTCATTCTGTTCAACCTGGTGGCCGACATCCTCTACGGCGTGCTCGATCCGAGGATTCGCTATGGCTGATCCGCTCCCCCGCGAAGACTTCGTCATCCAGACGCCCGAGAGCGTGGCGACCGCCGAGGCCGGGATGCACACCCTGGCCTCGCCCGGCGTCGGGATCGGGCTGTCGGGCGCGGACACCTACGGGCTGTCGGGGGAGGCGAAGCCCCAATGGCGCATCGTCGTCGGGCGCTTCTCCCACCAGCGGCTCGGGATGATCGGGCTCTCCGTGTTCCTGCTCCTCGCCATCTCGTCCGTGCTGGTGGGCCACTTCTGGCAGTACAGCTACACCACGATCACGAACAACCTGAACGATCCCCCCTCGTGGACGAACCCCTTCGGCACCAATTCCATCGGGAACGACATGTTCGCCCAGGTGATGGCCGGGGTCGAAAAGGACATCGAGATCGCGCTGACGGTGGCCGCCATGGCCACGCTCATCGGCGTGACCATCGGGGCCATCGCGGGCTTCTACCGGGGCTGGGTCGACTCGCTCCTGATGCGCTTCGTCGACCTGGTGTTGGTGCTCCCGGTGCTGGCGGTGCTCATCGTCCTGGCCAACAAGCTCTCGAAGGAGTCCGACAACTGGCTGGGGCTGGCCATCATCATCGGCCTGCTCTCGTGGACCTACGTGGCCCGGCTCGTGCGGGCGGACTTCCTGTCGTTGCGCGAGCGCGACTTCGTGGAAGCGTCGCGGGCGCTGGGCGCGACCAACCGGCGCATCATCGTCAAGCACATGCTGCCCAATGCGGTCGGGCCGATCATCGTCAACGCCACGCTGACCGTCGCCCTGAGCATCATCTTCGAGTCGACACTGTCCTTCCTGGGGCTGGGTGTGCAGCCACCGAACGTGTCGCTGGGGCTCCTGATCGATCAGGGCCAGGACTCCGCCACGACGGAGTGGTGGCTCTTCGTCTTCCCCGTCGCCTTCCTGATCATCCTCATCCTCTCGATCTTCCTCATCGGCGACGGCCTACGCGAGGCGTTCGACCCCAAGAAGAGCCGGGTGAGGGCCTGAGTGGCTGAGCCTGCCCTGCAGGTCGAGCATCTGGAGGTCGACTTCCCGACCAAGGACGGTGTGGTCCACGCGGTGCGCGGCGTCGATTTCTCGATCGCCGCCGGTGAGGTCCTGGGCATCGTCGGCGAATCGGGCTCCGGGAAGTCCGTGACGGCTCTCGCCACCATGGGATTGCTGCCCAAGGGCGCGCAGGTGCGGGGCTCCATCCGCTTCGACGGCACCGATCTCCTCACCCTGAAGGAGAAGCAGCTGACCAGGGTCCGCGGCACCGGGATCGCCATGATCTTCCAGGACCCCATGACGTCGCTCAATCCCGTCTACACCATCGGCTGGCAGATCACAGAGGCGATCCTGGCCCACCAGGACATCTCCAAGGATGCCGCGATGGTCCGCGCCATCGAGCTGCTGGACAAGGTCGGCATCCCCAATCCGGCGGAACGGGTCGACAATTACCCGCACGAGTTCTCCGGTGGCATGCGCCAGCGCGCCGTCATCGCCATCGCCATGGCCAACGACCCCGAGGTGATCCTGGCCGACGAGCCCACCACGGCGCTCGACGTCACCGTGCAGGCCCAGGTCCTCAACTCGCTCAAGACGGCGATGGCGGAGACCGGGGCCGCGCTGCTCCTCATCACCCACGACCTCGGCGTCATCGCCGGCCTGTCTGACCGCGTCCTCGTGATGTACGCCGGGCGCCCGGTCGAGATCGGGACCGCCGAGGACGTCTTCTACCGACCCTCCATGCCGTACACGCTCGGCCTGCTCGGCTCGCTGCCGCGGCTCGACAGCGACGGCGCGGAGCGGCTGCGGCAGATCCCGGGCGCCCCGCCCTCCATGATCGGCGACCGCACGGGCTGCCCGTTTGCGCCACGGTGCCCACTGGCCACCGACCTCTGCCGCACGACCGAGCCCGAGCTCGTGGTGGTCCCCTCGGTCACCTCGGTGCTGGGCGAGCACCGGGCCGCCTGCCACTACGCCGAGGCGGTCGGCCGGGGCGACCACGGGCTGGTCTTCTCCGACGGCGTCGTCGACAACGTGATCGCATGACACGTCATCGCGAGTGGAACGTCCCCGAGAGTGGAACCGCGGCGCCGACGCCGGTCGCGCCCGCCCCGCTGTTGGAGGTCACCGACCTGGTGAAGGAATTCCCGCTGCGCGGCGGGACGTTCGTGCGCCGCCGGGTCGGCGCGGTCCACGCCGTCTCCGGGGTCACCTTCAACATCGCCCCCGGGGAGACACTGGGCCTCGTCGGCGAGTCGGGGTGCGGGAAGTCGACCACGGGACGCTCGGTGCTGCAGCTGATCCGGCCGACCTCCGGGTCGGTCAAGTTCGAGGGGACGGAGCTGACCGAGCTGGGCACCGCGGAACTCCGCAAGGTGCGCCGGGAGATGCAGGTCGTCTTCCAGGATCCGTTCGCCTCGCTCGACCCGCGGCTGCCCATCGGTGCCGCCATCGCAGAGCCGCTCCAGATCCACGGCATCCACGGCAAGGCGGCGATCCAGCGCCGCGTCGGCGAGATGCTGCAGATGGTAGGCCTCGAGCAGTACCACGCCAACCGCTACCCCAACGAGTTCTCCGGCGGTCAGCGCCAGCGCGTCGGCATCGCCCGGGCCCTGGTCCTCCAGCCCAAGCTGCTCGTCCTCGACGAGCCCGTCTCCGCCCTCGACGTGTCGATCCAGGCGGGCGTGGTCAACCTGCTCGACGACCTGCAGCAGGAGCTGGGCGTCGCCTTCCTCTTCATTGCGCACGACCTGTCCGTCGTCCGGCACATCTCCGACCGGGTCGCCGTCATGTACCTGGGCAAGATCGTCGAGATCGGTGACCGCGCGAACGTCTACGGGCAACCGGCCCACCCCTACACCCAGGCGCTCCTGTCCGCCGTGCCCATCCCCGACCCGAGAGCCGAGCGGGCCCGCAAGCACATCGTCCTCGAGGGCGACGTGCCGAGCCCGCAGTCACCGCCCTCGGGTTGCCGCTTCCGCACCCGGTGCTGGAAAGCGCAAGAGATCTGCGCCACCGAAGAGCCTGCCCTGGTCGACCGGGGCCAGGGCCACCCGGTCGCCTGCCACTTCGCCGAGGTCGCCGCGGTCGTCTGAACGGGCTGGCCGGGCCTGCCCGCACCAGGGGAGGTCCTCCACGAAAGCCCAGCTGCGGCGGTGGATGGCCGTGGGGCCGTAGCCGCGCAGGGCCGTCTGGTGCACCGGCGAGGGATAGCCCTTGTTCCGCTCGAAGGCGAAGGCGGGGAAGTGGTCCGCCTCCAGGCGCATGAGGCGGTCCCGCACCACTTTGGCCAGGACCGAGGCCGCCGCCACCGAGGCGCACCGGGCATCCCCGTCGACGATCGGCCGCACCGTACCGCCGAAGGGGTCGTCGGGGTGGCGCAGCAGGTCGACCGGGCCGTCGACCAGGACGGCCTGGGGAGGCTCGCCGAGACCGGCCAGGGCGCGGCGCGCCGCCACCCGGAGGGCCTCCGTCATGCCCCAAGCGTCGCACTCGGTCGAAGACGCGTGCCCCACCGACCACGCCTGGCACCACGCGCCCACGGATTCGAAGATCTCCTCGCGCCGGGCCTCGCTGAGCATCTTGGAGTCCCGCAGCCATGTCGGCATCGACCGGAGCTGGACCCGGGGGCGCACGACGGCGACGCCGACCGTCAACGGTCCGGCCCAGGCGCCGCGGCCGACCTCGTCGAGACCGGCGACCGACTCGTACCCCTCGGCGCGCAGACGGCGCTCCTCTTTCAGATCGGGGGAGCAGACGGTCATCGGAGCGGGCGCGCGGCCGCCTCGTACGATGGGGGTGTGAGCACCGACGGGGGGGAGGCAGCGGACCCGCATACACGGTCGCCGCTGCCGCCGGGGACGAAGGTGGACGTGCGCAACCGCTTCCAGGGCACGTGGGTCCGCGGCTTCGAGATCGCCGAGATCACCGACGACGGGTACCGCATCCGCCGCATGTCGGACGGGAGCGTCCTGGGCGAGCTCTTCTCACGGGACGACCTTCGCCGTGAGCGGTCGCGTCAGGGCTTCTGGTGGCACTGAGGGCTCAGCCGTTCTGGGCCTTCAGCACACCCTCGATGTAGTCGTCGATCGGGATGGCCGAGAGCGTGAGCGTCTTGAGCGTGCCCCGGGAGCCCAGCACCAGCGCCACCCGGGCCATGGTGGTCTCGTCGGGGGCGTCGAGGACGGTGCAGAAGTCGTACTGCCCGAGCAGGGCCCATTGCGCCACGACCCGCACGCCCATGGCCTCCACCTCGGCGTTCACGGCCTTGAGGCGGTCGGGATTCTCGGTGAGTGTCGCCGCCCCGTCGGGCCCCACCGTGGAGAGCATGAGGAAGGTGGCCATTGGCTCACGCTACCGCAGGCCCGGGCCGCTCCACGGCCCGGGCCCGCTCAGCGGAGCTCGCCCCGGACGACCTTGCCCAACGCGTTGCGCGGGAGCGCGTCGATCAGGCGCACCTCGCGCGGACACTTGAACGGCGCCAGATCGGCCGCCGCCAGGTCCTGGAGCGCGGCCACGTCGGGATCGCCCACCACGTAGGCGACCACGGTCTCGCCCCATTCGGCCGAGGGCACCCCGACGACGGCCACCTCGACCACACCGGGATGGCGCGACAGCACCGCCTCGACCTCGGCCGGGTAGACGTTGTGGCCGCCGGTGATGATGAGCTCCGTGCGACGCCCGCGCACCGTGACGTAGCCGTCGCCGGCCACCGACACCAGGTCGCCCGTGGCGAACCATTCGGCGGGGGCGAAGGCGTCGCGCCCCCAGTAGCCGCGGCAGAGCGACGCCCCGCGGACGTGCAGCTCCCCGACTCCGCCCTCGTCGGCGTCGTCCACGGCCGCCTCCACTCCCGGAAGCGGCAAACCGACCGAGCCGGGGCGGCGCTCGCCCTCCAGAGGATTGGACAGGGTCAGCAGCGTCTCCGTCATGCCGTAGCGCTCCAGGACAGCCACGCCGTCGGCGGCCAGCCGGTGCCACAGGTCGGGGGCGAGCGGCGCCGACCCCGAGACGCAGAGGCGGAGCGCGCCGAGCCCGGATGCCAGACCGGACGCAGACAACCGGTGGTACATGGTCGGGACACCGAAGAACATGGTGCTCGCCGGCACCGCACCGAGGACGGCCGCCCCGTCGAAGCGGTCGAACACCACGGCGGACGCTCCCGCGGTCAGCGTGCCGAACAGGCCGGCGCACAGACCGTGCACGTGGAACAGCGGGAGGCTCAGGACGAGGCGGTCCTCCGGCTCCCACTCCCACGCCACGAGCAGCGACGTGATGCCGGCCAGGAGGGAGCCATGGGTGTGCACCGCCCCCTTCGGCCTGCCCGTCGTGCCGGACGTGTAGACGATCAGCGCGTCGTCGCCGGGCTGCCGCGCCGGGTCGGCACCGGGTACCGCCGGCGCGGCCGCCCGGGCCAGCTCCTCGACCCCGACGACGGGCAGTCCCGCTCCGAACGCGTCCGGCCGGACCCCTTCCGCGATGGCCAGCGCCGGCCGGGCGTCGTCGACCACGTGTGCGATCTCGGCATCGGTCGCCGCCGGGCTGAGCGGCACCAGGACCGCGCCGCGGCGCAGCACCGCGACGAGAGCCGCAATGGAGGGCAGCGTGGCGCGGGCGCACCACACGACCCGGTCGCCCGGCCCGACCCCGCGCTCGGCCAGGACCGAGGCCAGCGCGGCCGTGCGGCCGTCGAGCGTTGCCGCAGTGACGACCCGGGAGGTGTCGGTTCCGTCGACGAGCACCGGTGCGTCCGGTCGGGCCGCCCACTGCCCGGCCCACACGGCGGGGAGCGTCAGTCCGGCTGCGTCGCCACGGTTCTCGGGCCACCGCCCCGGGGGGACGAGCGCCCTCACCGTCGCCGGCCGCAGGTCATAGTCTGGCGGTCATGACCGCCCGTCGGATTGCCATCGTTCCGCACACGCACTGGGACCGTGAATGGTACAAGTCCTACCAGGACTTCCGCCTCGCCCTGGTGGAGCTGATCGATACGCTGCTCCCCCTCCTCGAGCGCGACGCCGGCTACCCCCACTTCATGCTGGACGGGCAGATGGCCGTCGTGGACGACTACCTCGAGGTCCGACCCGAAGCGGAGGGCCGTCTGCGGGCTCTGGCCGCCGCGGGCCGGGTGAGCATGGGGCCCTGGTACATCCTGATGGACGAATTCCTCTCCTCGGGTGAGACGATCGTGCGCAACCTGCAGATGGGCCTCGGCCGCGGGGCCGCCTTCGGCGGGGTGATGGAACTGGGCTACCTGCCGGACATGTTCGGCCACATCGCACAGATGCCCCAGATCCTCCACCTGGCCGGCTTCCGCGACGCCGTGGTCTGGCGGGGCGTGCCCTCCCAGGTGACCAAGAACGCCTTCGTCTGGGAGTCCCCCGACGGCTCGTCGGTCCGGGCCGAATACCTGCCGGTCGGCTACGGCAACGGTGCCGCGCTGCCCGACGACGCGAAGGCGCTCGTCCGTCGCACCAGCGACAACGTGGCCGAGGTGGCCGAGTTCCTGCTGGGTGACCTGCTGTGCATGAACGGGTCCGACCACTTGATGCCCCAGCCCGGGCTCGGGCGGGCGGTGGCCGAGGCCAACGACCTGCAGGACGACTTCGATTTCGAGATCACCTCGCTCCCCCGCTACCTCGCCGGCGCCCCCACCGAAGGGCTGACCCGCGTCGAGGGCGAGCTGCGCTCGGGCGCCCGGGCCAACATGCTCATGGGCGTCACCTCGAACCGCGTCGACGTCAAGCGCCGCGGTGCGGTGGCCGAACGGGAGCTGGAGCGCCGCGCCGAGCCCCTGGCCGCATTGTTCCAGGCGCCGGCGGACTACCCCCACCGTCTCCTGGAACTGGCCTGGCTCGAGATGGTGCGCAACTCGGCCCACGACTCGGTCTGCGCCTGCTCCGTCGATGACGTCGTCGACGCCGTGCTGCACCGCTATGCGGAGGCGCGTGCCATCGCCGCCGGGCTGGCGGACCGCGCGGTCAAGACGTTCGCCCGCTCTCTGTCACAGGGCGGCCCGTCGGTGCTCAACCCGGCGCCCCGGGCCCGCTCGGGTCTCGTCGAGCTGGTCGTCCCGGCCGACGGCCCGCCGCCGGCGGACGTGCAGGTGCTCTCCGAGCGGTCCGGGTTGCCCGGATCGATGGTCCTCGATGCCGACACCGTGCGCACGGTGCTGGGCATGATGCAGGGACCGAGGATCAGCGATGACGCCTGGATCCACGACGTGCGGATCGAGGACACCGAAGAGGGCATCGACATCACCATCGCCGTCGGCACCGAGGAGAAGTCCGACGTGCCCATCGCGGAGGCCAAGCAGGATGTCTACACGCGGCTCGGTGCGCGGCCCGACGCCGTGGTCCGGGTGGCCATGGACCAACCGTCGACGCGCCGGATCGCCGCCCGCTCCGGCGAGGTGCCCGGCTACGGCTGGAGCGCCTTCGCCGCAGCGCCCCTGACCAACCCGGTCGAGGTGGACGAGACCGACGACGCGATCGTGGTGCGCAACGGGTTGGTCCGCATCGACGTCGACCGCGCCGACGGCACCTTCGCGTTGGACGGCACACCCGGCTACGGCCGCCTGGTCGACGGCGGCGACCTCGGCGACTCGTACAACTACTCGCCCCCACGCCAGGACTCCTTCGTGGACACGCCCCACGCCGTCGCCGTCCGGGTCGACGAGCGCGGTCCGGTCCGGGCGCGGGTACGCATCACGAGCACCTACGAGTGGCCCGATCACGTCGACGGTTCCTCGCAGGCACGCGTCGGCGGTCACCAGGTCGACGTCGACACCGTGGTGGAGGTGCGGGCGGACGAGGCCACGGTGCGCGTCACGACCACCTTCGTCAACCCGAGCGGCGACCACCGCCTGCGCGTCAACCTGCCGCTCCCGGAGCCGGTGGACCAGTCGCGGGCCGAGAGCGCCTTCACCGTGGTCACGCGGGGCTTGTCCGCCGAGGGCCGGCCCGACGAGTTCGGCCTCCCCACCGCGCCCGCCAACCGCTTCGTCAACGCCGGGCGCCTCACGGTGGTCCACGAGGGCGTGTGCGAGTACGAGCTGATCGACATCGAGGGCGACGCGGCGCACACCATCGCCCTCACCGTGCTGCGCTCGACCGGCATGCTGTCCCGCCTCGGCATGGCCTACCGCCCCTTCCCGGCGGGCCCGCTCACGCCGGTGGAGGGCCTGCAGATGCGAGGCAAGCAGGTGGAGCTGCGGTACGCGCTGGCGCTCGACTGCGACGACCCCTACGGGTTGGCAGACGACGTCCTGCTGCCGCTCGAGCCCGTCCAGAGCCTGGGCGGTGGACCGCGCCCGGCCTCGGGCAGCGCACTGGCGGTCCACGGCGCCGAGATCAGCGCGCTCCACCGCGTCGCCGGCGTGCTGGAGATCCGCGTCTTCAACCCGACCTCACGCTCGGCCGTCGTGTCGTTCCCCGGTCGGGCCGGCTGGCTCGTCGACCTGCGCGGCTATCCGCAGGAGCCCTTCGAGGGCTCGTTCGAGCTACGCCCCTTCGGCATCGCCACCGCCAGGCTGCGCGACGACTGAGCCGGGCGGGCGGTTGGCGGTGAGCAGGCGCTCGCCCACGCCGCGCAGCTCCTCGAGGTCACGAAGGACCTCGGACAGCCGCTCCCAGCGGACGTTGCGCCGGCGATCGGCGGCCGCGCCCGTGCCGTCGGCTTCCTGCCCGGCCCGGCCGCACCACCACAACTGCACGCGGCCGAGGTCCTTCAGCAGCCGGGGGCGGAGCGCCTGCGCCGTGAACTCACCCGGCGCCTCCACCAGCAGCGCCGAGTGGAACTCGTCTGACATCAGGACCGTCCCCGGGTTGCCGATGTTCACGATCCGGTGGGCCAGGTTGACCGTGGGCCCGAAGTAGTCGCCGTCACGCAGGAGCACGGGGCCCCAGGCCAGGCCTACCCGCACGTCCGAGAGGAGCTCGTCGTCGGCGTAGGCATCGGCCAGGCTGAGCCCGATACGCGCCGCGTCGGCGACGCTGTCCACCACGAACATCACCTCGTCCCCGATCATCTTGACCACCCGGCCGCGGGCACTGGTCACGGTGTCGTGGGAGATCTCCTCGAAGCGCCGGACGACGGCGGCGAGCTCCTCGTCGCTCAGATGCTGGCTGAGGAGTGTGAAGCCGACCATGTCGGCGAACCCGACGGCCAGGACCGGGCTCTGCCCCGTCGCCAGGCCGTGGCTGCGCAGCATCATGGAGCGCTGGATCCCCGCCGCCACCTGGCGCCGCCACACGAACTCGAGCAGCTTCGCCATGGCTGGAATGGTCACGTCGGCGACGCCGGCGAACGCCTCCGCGGAGAGGACGGGATCGACCTCGGCGCTCGCCATGTCCCCCGGCACGAGCTCCGCCTCGGCGATCCGGGCCATGGACGAACCGATGACGCGTGCCATCTGGACCGCCGTGTCGGCATCGGCGGCCCCGAGCGCCTGGAGGCCCTGGAAGAGGCGTACGGCCTCGAGATCGAGGTCGGTGAAGGCGCGGTCGTCGTCATCGACGCCCGGGAACCCGAGGGCGCGCCAGAAACGCTCCAGCCGGTCCACGCCCACACCGGTGAGCTCGGCCACATCGAGCCGCGTGTAGCGCCGGCGTGACGGCACGAGCAGGCGGTCCACCACGAAGAGATCGATGACGCCGTCGTCGACCGCCCGGTCGATCTCCTCCTCGGTGGCGCCGTGCATCAGGAGGATCTCCTTGACATGGGCCAGCGCGGCCTCCCGGCGCGCCTCGCCGCCGACGCCGGAACCGCCGGCGAGCGCGTCGCCGCTGGAAAAGATCCCGCTCACGCCGGGAGCCCCCGCAACAGCGTCTCGTCCCACTCCGGGCGGGAGGGTCGCCGCATCAGGTTCATGAGCGCGTCGGCGGGCGAGCACCGCCCCTCGACGATGGCCTGGACCTGTTCGGCGATCGGCATCTCGACGCCGTGGGCCCGGGCCAGGCCGACCAGCGGCCCGGCGCTCTTGACGCCTTCCGCCACCATGTGCATGCCGCCGACGATCTCGTCCAGCGACTGCCCCTGCCCCAGTGCGAAGCCAACCGTCCGATTCCGGCTCTGCGGGCTGGCACACGTCGCCACCAGGTCACCGACACCGGCCAGGCCACCGAAGGTGAGCACCTTTCCACCCAGCGCGACACCCAGCCGCCCCAGCTCGGCGAGGCCCCGCGTGATGAGGACGGCCCGGGTGTTGTCCCCGAGACCCAACCCGTCCCCGATCCCGGCGGCGATGGCCATCACGTTCTTCGTGGCGCCTGCGATCTCGCACCCCACGACGTCGGTTCCCGTATAGGTGCGGAACGTGCGCGTGTGCACCAACCCCTGCACGCGGCTCGCCAGGGCCTCGTCGGTCAGGGCGACCACGCAGGCGGCGGGATGGCCCTCGGCCACCTCGCGCGCCAGGTTCGGGCCGGTCAGCACCCCGGCGGGGAGACCGGGCAGCACCTGTGCCACCACCTGGGACATGCGCAGGTTGGTACCCATCTCGATCCCCTTGGCCAGGCTGACCACGGCCTCGATCCCCCCCGCCAGAGGTTCCATGTCGCTGAGCACGGCACGGAACCCGTGCGACGGGACGGCCATGAAGACGATGCCGGCGCCGTCGAGCGCCTCGGCCAGCGACGACGTCACCACCAGTCCCGTCCGGGATCTGCAGACCCGGCAGATACTTCTCGTTCTCGCGTGTCTGCGCCATGGACGCGGCGAGCTCAGGGGAGCGCACCCACAGCGACGTCGGATGCGAAGCACCGACGATGGTGCCGACTGCGGTGCCCCAGGACCCCGCGCCGATAACGGCCACCCGGTCACTCATGCCACCAGAGCCTACGACGGCCCCACAACGACCTTCGCGGTGACCCGTACACTGTGCCGAGTGTCGAGGGCCACCGTGCCGGTAGCGCAGCATGCGGGGCCGCCGGTCGACCGCCCGCTGGGGCCCGAGGTGGTCCTGATCCCGGTCAAGGCGTTCCACGAGGCCAAGCGGAGATTGGGACCCGCCCTCTCGGATCCAGAGCGCATCCGGCTCGTGCGCACCATGGCCTCGCACGTGGTGGCGGCCTGCGCGCCGCTCCCTGTCGCGGTGGTCTGCGACGACCAGGACGTGGCGGAATGGGCGTCGGAGCTGGGTGCCACCGTCATGTGGGAGCCGGGGCAGGGCCTCAACGGAGCCGTGCGCGCGGGCGTCGACCGGCTGGCTCGGGCCGGGGCACGCTGGGTGACCGTCGCCCACGGTGACCTCCCCAGGGCCCATGGGTTGGGGGTGCTCTCCCCGTTCGAGGGCGTCACCCTCGTCCCCGACAGGAGCGACGACGGCACCAACGTCCTCCGCCTCCCGGCGGGTTCGGGCTTCCGCTTCGCCTACGGCCCCGGCTCCTTCCGTGCCCACAGGGCGGAGGCGACCAGGATCGGCCTGCCGGTACGCGTCCTGCGCAACCCGGACCTGGCCTACGACGTCGACTGGCCGGCCGACGTCGCCGAGCTCGAGCGTCCGTCGTAAGAAGCAGCCCCCGGACGTGAGACCGGGGGCCCGAAGGCCCCCGGTCTCACGTGTTCCCGAGGGAACGCAGCGCTCAGCGCCGCTTCGCCGCCTTGCGGGCGGGCGCGCGACGCACGGCCTTCTTGGTCGCGGTTGCCCGCTTCTTGACGGCCTTGCGAGCGGTTGCCCGCTTCTTGGTGGCCGTCCGCTTGGCTGCGGTCGCCCGCTTCTTGACGGCCTTGCGAGCGGTTGCCCGCTTCTTGGTGGCCGTCCGCTTGGCTGCGGTTGCCCGCTTCTTGACGGCCTTGCGGGCGGTTGTCCGCTTCTTGGCCGCCTTCTTTGCAGGAGCCCGCTTCTTGGCTGCCCGCTTTGCAGGAGCCCGCTTCTTGGCTGTCTTGCGTGCCGGAGCCCGCTTCACGGACTTCCTTGCCGGAGCCCGCTTGACGGTCCTCTTCGCCGTTGAGCGTTTCGCTGCCTTCTTTGCGGGGGCCCGCTTTTTCGCGGCCTTCTTGGCCGGGGCCCTTCTTTTTGCGGCTACTGCCACAGGTGCACCTCCCTAGGAGCATGGTCACTGCATAGAGGTGAAGCCTGCGCCACGTCACGGTCGACTGCCCCGCACCATGCGCACTGCCGCACCGGTTTTATTTGCGACGGCTGGGGTAGCTGCGCCGGTGTCATCGACACCGCCACATCACGCCAGTCCGACTTGATTCCCCGAGTTGCGACGTCACGCTGACACCGTGCGGCGCGGCGACGAGCACGCGAAAACGAAGCCGACTGTTTTCGCTCTGCGCGCTCCACACCGTTGTGTCGCAGCACATGTCATACCCTCCCTCACACTTCGGGTAGACACCATTCTTCTGTTATGAACACGCTCAGGTCAAGCATTCTTTATTCGCGGGGTCATTTTGCACTCATCGACGACCTTCGTTTCACTCCGTTTCGCACGCGCACACGCGGCACATCCTGCGTCGGCGCGACGACAGAAAGGTATTGCCGTCGTCGCATTGCGTGATATGTCCCATGGATTTGTCGGTTCGCCAACGCAAACATCGCGGGTGTGGAACACACCGCTCATACTCATGTCGACACCGCCGATTCGTTCCTGATTTCGAGTGCAGCGCTACGCACAGTCCACCGTTTGACGCGCCACAGCATCTATGTTGGAGAAGGCGCCCGCGGGTGGAGGTGGGCCGGTCCTCAGTGCTCGACACTCGTCCTCGGACCCCCGCGGGCCGGGAAGACATCTTCCCTGGTCATCCCCAATATTTTGCTCTCCGAAGGGCCGGTCGTCTCGACCTCGACGAAGCCCGACGTGATGCGGGCGACCGCACCGTCGCGCGGCGTCGAAGGTTGGTCGTTCCTCTACGACCCGAGCGGAGAGGTGGAATGCCCACCGGGCGTCGAGCGCGTCGGTTGGTCACCGTTGACGACGGCTCGTGATTGGGACGCAGCGGTCGTGACGGCAGACGCGATGGTCGGGGCCAGCCGGCTGAGCGGGCCGCGCGGCGGCGAGCACCACTGGACCGAACGCGCCGGCGCGCTGCTCTCGACGCTGCTCCATGCCGCCGCCACGGAGGAGCTCCCCATGCGGGATGTCCTGCAGTGGATCGATCGCCACAACGGGGCTCCGGCCCTCGACATCCTCGCCTCGAACGCCGGTGGGGACGCTCCGGCGACCGATCTGCTCGCCGGCATCGTCGCCACGGATTCCCGTGAGCAGTCAGGGATCTGGTCGACCGCATCCGGCGTCTTGGCCGCGTATCGCACCGAGGGCGCGCTCGCATCGACCCGAGCGGCACCACTGGACCTCGACGCGTTCTGTGCCGGGCCCAACACCCTGTACCTCTGCTCGACCGGCCGGCGACAGCGTCAATTCGCTCCACTTGTCGTCGCCATCGTGGGGGATGTGCGTGATGCCGCCTACGCCCGGTCCCGTGACGGGCTGGACGGCCCGCCGACACTTCTCGCTCTCGACGAAGTGGCGAACATCGCCCCCATCCCGGACCTGCCGGCCATGGTCAGTGAGGGAGCGGGGCAGGGGCTCCTGGTGCTCGCGTGCCTGCAGGATCTCTCCCAGGCGCGCGCCCGGTGGGGCCAAGCGGCCGACGGGTTCCTCTCGCTCTTCGGGACGACCGTGGTCCTCCGGGGGATCGCGGACACGACGACACTGCGCGACATCAGTGCGCTGGCGGGAGACCGGGCGGTGCCCGCCATGACGGTAAGCCGATCGGTGGACCGCTGGGGCCGTGTCCGTCCTTCGACGTCGCTCGGGACGGCGCGCCAACCCGGCCTCCCGGTGGACGCAGTCGCCCACGGCACGCCCGGACGTGCCCTCGTCCTCGGCCCCCACAAGGAGGTCGAGGAGGTCACGCTCACGCCGGCGCACGAGTGCTCCCCCTGGCGCGGGCTCCTCCCGCCGGCGCGCGCGCTCGTCCGGCCGGTCCCCGCCGTGCGGGGCCGATGACTCAGCGTCCCAGCCCGCGTTCCGCGGTGAACGGCTCGCGCCACCCGAGCCGGGCCCGCGCCACCGCGAGCTCCCGTTCGATGCGGACGTGATCGGCCAGACGGGTGGCGGGCAGCGCGGCCAGGCTCGGCGGCGCGCCGAGCGGCGCCGCGGCCCGCCCGAGACCCCACCGCTCCCGGTAGGCATCGATGGCGCGGGCGGCGCCCCGCCAGACCTCGTGGTCGTCGGGGTCGACCGGGCGGGGACCCAGGAGGCGCAGGTGATGGTTCGCCGGCACGACCATCCGTCGCGACTGGAGCGGTTCCGCCACCCCTCCGGGCCCCTGTGGCACCCACTGGTCCACCAGGCGCGCCGCGGCAGGGGCGCTGACGCCGTCGCGGGCCGCCGCGCCGAACGCCGTCACGACGTCACGGCGGCGCGCCCCACCATGGGGCGTGAGGGAGAGCACGCCGGCGAAGTGGTGTTCGTCGAGCACCGCCCGCTGCGACCGGGCGCGCCCGAGCTCGAGCTCCAGCGGGACGCCGACGGCCGCGGCCCGGAGCTGCCAGCGCGCCGCCAGGTCGGCGAACGGTGCGCTGGGCGACTTGGCGGGACGGGTGGCCGCCCAGGCGACGCGGGCGCCACGGCTCGAGCGGGCCCCGGCTTCGTGCATGTGGCGGCGGATGTCCGCACCCCGAGTCGAGAATGCGCCGAGCAGCTCCGGCCGGACCCCCACGACTTCTGCGCTGCGCCCGGGCGCTCCGGCCCACCGCACGCCCAGTGCCGACACCAACGCGGCGCGCAGGTGCGCGTCGTAGACCGCCGATGCCGCCATGCGATGCGCCTCGATCCCCCGGCGGTCGCAGGCGCCCCACCGTCCGTCGGCGCCATGGACGAGGTTGGCCAACACGAGGTGGCTGTGCACGTGCGGGTCACCGTTGCGGCTCACCCCGTGGGTGAAGACGGCCGTCACGGCGCCGGAAGTGGGGAGCACCACCCTCGCCTGGCCCGCGCGCCGTGCCGCGGTGATGCCGTGTTGCTCGAGATACGAGAGCGAGCCCTCGACCGCCTGGGTGTGGGCCGCGACGACGGCGCTCGCCACGTCCGCACCGCCCAGCGCGAACAGCACGCTGGCCGACTTGGGCGCGCTGAAGGTCAGGTCCAAGGCCGCCACCATGGTCCGTCCGGTCCCGAGCACCGCCCCCGTGGCGGGATTCCGGCCCTCGAGCAGCCGCCGGAAGCCGTCGGGATCGACCGGTCCCGTCAGCCCGAGGGCGGCGGCTGCGGTCCCGGCCCAACGACCCGGCCCGGACACCGGCAGTTCGCGGGCGAGGTCGGCAAGGTAGTAGTCGGCTTTGTCCCGCCCGACCCCGTGGATCCCGAGCATTGCGACCTCCCGTCAGCCCCGACGCAGTGTCGGAGGTGAACGGTCGGCGGGCGGGTCAGGGCCGGCGGCGCAGCTCCACGATCGGGATGACCCGCGTCGTCGCCTTCTCGTAGTCGGCGAAGCCGGGCTGCGCCGCGACCTGGGCGGCGTAGAGGCGGTCCCGCTCCGGTCCCGAGACGATCGGCACGGCGGTCGCCTCGAAGCGGTCACCGCCGAACTCCACCTCGACCTCGGGGTTGGCGAGCAGGTTGTGGTACCAGTCGGGACTGGTGGGTGCGCCCGCCTTGGAGGCGACCACGTAGAGGGTGCCGCCGTCGACGAGCCCGACGAGGGGGTTCACGCGCTTCTCCCCCGACTTGGCACCGGTCGTGGTCAACAGCACCATGGGGGCGCCGGCGAACCCGCCGCCGACCTTGCCGTCGTTGGCCCGGAACTCCTCGATCACGGCCCGGTTGAAATCACTCATCTCGCTCATGTTGGCGACGATAGCGGCGCGGGCTCTTCGTAGCGCGCCCGCACGCGGCGGGCCGCCTCCGCCGCCAGGCCGGTCAGCTCGGGGGGGCTCACGACCCGGACCGCGGGACCGAGTTGGAGCAGGAGCCGCTCGAACCAGGCCATGCCGGAGACGTCGAGAAGGATGTCTGTCACGGTCCCGTCGGGATCCCGCCGCACGGCGCGCACGGGGACGGATTCGGGCACCCACTGCGCCCCCGGGCCGAGCTGCAGGTGCACCTCGACCGCGCCGGGGCCCGGCACGAACATCTCCTCCAGCGGACGCGCCCGCGTGGCCGCCGGCGTGGCGCTCTGCTCCAGCGGGCGCACGGCATCGATCCGGTCGACCCGGAAGCGCCGCATGTCGCCGGCACGGTGGCAGTAGGCATCGAGATACCAGTGTCCGTCGATGGTGGCGACCTGCTCGGGCTCCACGGTACGTGTCGTCAACTCGTCCCGCGACCCCGAGAGGTAGTCGATCTCGATCGCCCGGCCGGCGTCGGCCGCGTCCCTGACCACAGCGAGGTGGGCCGGTGCGTCGACATCGAGGCCGACCGCCTCGCGTGACCCGAGCGCTGCATCGAGCTTGGCCAGGGCGCGCCGCAGTGCGCCGTCCTCGGATCCCGGCACGGCGAGGAGCAGGCGCGCCGAGGCCGCGACGGCGAACCCCTCGGCCGGGGTCAGGCGGCGCGGCCGGGCGTACTCCGCCGGCAGGAAGGCGCGGACGGAATGCTCGGACACCTCGATCTCCATCAGCGTGTCCGGGGTATAGGGCGGGATGCCGCAACAGGCCGCCAGCTCCAACTCGGCCACCAGCTCCTTCTCGCTCATGCCGAACCGCTCGGCCGCTTCGGCGATGGGCGCCTCCTCGACCTGCGCCAGCCAGCCGACCAACGCCAAGAGGCGACGCAAGCGACGGCTGGTTTCTCGCCCGGGCGCGCCACGCGCCGCCACCGGCTCATGGTCGGCCGACCCGCCGTCCGCCTCGGGGACGCGGGGCTCGGCCCGGAGGGGCGGGGCGGGCGCCGCGACCGCGTCGAGCCAGGCGACCAGCTCCTGCCGGAAACGGGCGGGCTCGAGCACGGTGACGTGGTCGAGGAGCCCGAGCACCCAGGAGCGGATGGACGCGAAGGACGAGACGCCCAGCACCAGGTCGACGGACTCGTCGTCGTGGCGGCACACCACCTTGTCCTCCCCCACCTCGTCGACGACGCGCCGCGCTTCGACGGCGTCGACCCGGACCCGCATCTCGACGCGGTCCTCGCCCTCGACCTCCCACGGCTCGTCGGGCAGGGCCGCCTTGACGTCCACCTCGACGTCGTCGGGCACGACGGCGTCGCCCGCGTCACCGCGGGAGACCTCGCCCTCGATGCGGTCCACCCGGAACGTCCGCACGGCGGTCCGGTCGATATCCCAGGCCACGAGATACCAGTGGCCGAAGCGGAACCACAGGCCCACCGCCGCCACCCGCCGTTCTTCTCCCCGGTACGCGAACCCCGCGGTGGCGTGCGTGCGCACCGCCTCGAACAACTCGATGAGCGCAGCCGGCGGCACCATGGATGCAATCGGGCGGACGTCCCCCAACCCCGCCGCCCCCAGCTTCAGCAGCGCATCCCGACCGCTAGGATCGCCCAGGTGGACGCCGGCGACGGCGAGCTGGAGCGCGATCTGCTCGTCGGGTTCGAGAGCCAGGTCGGGCAGGTAGAACGACTCCCGGTCGATGCGGTACCCGTACTGCTCGTGCCCGGGCAGCCGCTCCGTCTGCACGGGGATGCCCTCGTCGCGCAGGAGCCGCTTGTCCCGCTCAAAAGCCTGGCGGCGGGCTGCGTGCTCGGCGGGATAGCCGGGGACCTGGTGCGCGATGGCGTCGAGCGTCAACGGCTGGTGGGTGTCGAGCAGCACCAGCACCAGATCGGTGACGCGCTCGAGTCGGTCGAGCTTCGCGGGGGCCTCCATCGCCCAGAGCCTACGGCGGGCGCCACCGGGTGATCGCCGCCGGCCGCCCCTTCGACTGGCATCTCCATCTGTTCTGGCTGCTCGCGATCCCTGCTCTCGTGGCTCTCTATCTGGGGGCGACCCGGCGGGAGGGGTACGGCGCGACGATGCGCCAGCGGCTCCTGTTCCTCGGAGGCGCCGTCCTCCTCCTCGCCGCCGTGACCTGGCCGTTGGGCGACCTGGCCAGCCACTGGCTGCTCCTGGCGCTCGTGCTTCAGCGGCTGTTGCTGACGCTCGCCGTGCCGCCCCTCCTGGTCCTGGGGACGCCCCGCCCGATCATCGCCCGCCTGACCCGGCCCCCCGCGGTGGACGCCGTGCTGCGCGTGGTCGTCCGCCCGCTGCCCGCCGTGGCCATCGTGACCGTGGTGGCCGTGGGCACCTTGACGACGGGCGCCGTGAGCCTCGCCGCCCGGTCGGATGCAGCCCGCGTCGTGCTCGAGCTCGTGGTGCTGGCCTCGGGGCTGGTGCTGTGGGCGCCGGTCCTGACCGAACTGCCGGGGACGCCGCGCCTCTCGGCGCTCGGACGGGGTGGCTATCTCATCGTGCAGTCGATCGTGCCCAGCTTCCTCTCCATCGTCTGGATCTTCGCCCGGCACTCGCTCTACCCCACCTTCACCCATCCGGGCAAAGTGGCGGGCCTGTCCCCCCTCCTCGACCAGGAGCTAGCCGGGTTCCTGGCCAAGCTGAGCACCATCGCCGTCCTCTGGACCGTGGCGTTCGTGATCATGACGAGGGCCCAGGCGTCCGAGGATCCCGATCCGCTGGTGTGGTCCGACGTGGAACGCGAGATCGAACGCGCCGAGCGCCGCGACCGACGCCAGGGGTCGTCCGGCCCCCCGCCGGGATGACCGTGGCGCCCCGCTCCTGGCCTGGTGCAGAATGGTCTCCATGAGCACGGTCACGGTCCTCCGTGTCCGCGGGCAAGCGGACACCGCGGGACGAGCGACGGCGCCGTCTCGGCCAGAACTTCCTCCGGCCTGACCTCGCCGACGTCCTCGTCGCCGACGCGGCGTTCGAGGCGGGTGATCTCGTGGTCGAGATCGGCGCCGGGCGCGGCGCCTGCACCCTCGCGCTCGCCCGGCGCGGCGTTGACGTCATTGCGCTGGAACGCGACCCGCACTGGGCGGAGCAGTTGCGTCACACCCTGCGTCGGCAGGGCGTGGCCCACGTCACCGTCGTGTGCTGCGACGCGCTCCGCTACCCGATGCCGAGCCGTCCGTTCCGGGCGATGGGCTCCATCCCCTTCGGTGCCACCACATCCCTGCTCCGCCACCTGCTCGACGACCCGGGCAGCGGCCTACGGCGCGCCGATCTGCTCGTCCAGTGCGAGGTGGCGCGCAAGCGGGCCGCGGTGCCCCCGACGACGCTGCTGTCCACGACATGGGCGCCGTGGTGGTCCTTCACCATGGGACGGCGGTTCCCTGCCGACTCCTTCCGGCCCGTGCCGTCCGTCGACGCCGCCGTGCTCCGCGTGACCCGCCGGGTGCCACCGCTCCTGCCCGAGCACATGGCCAACGCCTATGCGGAGTTCGTGCGAGGCCAATGGAAGTAGCGGAAGGCGAGTGCTCGCCGTCGCGTCGGTGTTCCACTTCTGAGCGCCGGTGCGCGCTCAGGCCAGGGACGCGCTCCGCAGTTCGTCGAGGGAGAGCTCGGCGGTCTGGTTGCCTCCGCACTGGGGGCAGTGCTCCACATGACGCCACGACCGGAGCAGGCGGGTGCCCTCCGGGTTGAGCAGGACGACGAACGACTCCGAAATCGGATCCATCTCCAACCCGTAGTACGCCCGCCACGCGGTGGTGGTGGCGCGGGCGTCCAGCGCGAGGCCTTTCAGGACGCGCCGGAACCGCATCCGGTCGGTGTCGAAGATCCACGTGCTGTGGCAGGACTCGAGGACGAACAGGGCGTCGTCTCTAAGGGGGACCACATCGCAGATCATGCCCCATCCATTGCCGGGTTCGGCGTCGAAAGCAACTCAGCCTCGTTACGGAATGATGACAATCCACGTTTTCCCTGGTGAACCCCCTATTGCGGACCGGCATCGTGCTTCCGGCCCACGACCAGCTCCCTCTTGGTGGCGAGCTGGCGCAGGACCCCGCACAGCACGATCCGGCTGTCCGCCGGGTCGATCACCTGGTCGACCAGCCCGCGCTCCGCGGCCGGCCACGGGTTGAGGTAGGACCCCTCGTAGGCCAGCTCCCGATCCGACCGCTCCCCAGGCTCGAGGCCCCGGTAGAGGATCTGGACGGCGCCGGATGCCCCCATCACGGCCACCTCGGCCCCCGGCCAGGCCAGGCAGACGTCGTTGCCGATGCCCCGGGAGTCCATGACGATGTACGCCCCGCCGAACGCCTTGCGCAAGATGAGGCACAACCGGGGCACCGTCGCCTGCGCGTAGGCGAAGGCCAGCTCGGCCCCGTGGCGGATCATGCCGCGCCACTCGAGATCCTTGCCCGGCAGGAACCCCGGTGTGTCGACCAGGCTCACGATGGGCAGGTTGAAGGCGTCGCAGAGCCGGACGAAGCGTGCACCCTTCTGCGAGGCCGCGATGTCGAGGGTGCCCGCCAGGATCCGGGGCTGGTTGGCCACGAACCCGACCGGCATCCCCCCCAGCCGCGCGAAGGCGGTGACCAGCTGCCCGGCCCAACGTGGCCAGAGCTCTCGGAACTCGCCGTCGTCGCACAACGACCGGACCACGTCCCGCGCGTCGTAGGTGGCCGCCTTGCGCTCGGGGATCACCTCACGCAGCTCGGGCGTGGGCCGGCGCACCGAATCGCTGACCGGGGCCAACGGCGGGACCTGGTCGGTATTGGACGGCAGGTAGTCGAGGAGCTCGGCCACGGCACCATCGACGTCGTCGGACTGCACCGCGCACAGTCCGCTCGCCCTGGCGTGGACTGCCGCGCCACCCAATTCCCCGATCCCGATCTCAATCCCGGTGAACTCCGTCACCATCTGCGGGCCCGAAACGAAGGCCACCGCCTCGGAGCTCATCACGACCAGGTCCGAGAGGCCCAGGAGCAGCGCGGGGCCAGAGACCACCGGGCCGGTTGCCGCCGCGATGACGGGGACCTGCCCGCTGCAGCGCGCGATGGCGGCGGCGGCGCGGCCCCACCCGTGGAGCGCGGCCACACCGTCGAGGACGTCGGCGCCGCTCGAGGCCACGAAGAAGACGAGGGGGATGCCGAGCGCAACGGCCTGGTCGGCCGCCTCGGCCAACCGCACCCCGTCCGCGTGGGTGATGGCGCCCCGACGCATGGTCCCGAGGGAACGCGCAATGACCGCATTGCGGCCGCCGATCCGCCCGACCTCCGACGTGACGGCGCCGACGATCCCCTTGCCGACGGCGGGCGCCTCCTCCACGCGGGTCACCGGGACCGAATGTAGACCAGGGTGCCGGGCGGGCCGGCCGGCGCAGCTCGCGAGCGTCGAGCCGTAGGGGTGGAACGAACGGGGCGGATGGGGACGGGCCGAACTAGAGGTGATTGACCGAGGACCGGCGCCAGGGCCCGGAGCGGCCCCCCGACTTCTCCCACAGCGCCAGGTGCTCCACCATCATGGTGCGGTCCGACGACTTGCACATGTCGTAGACCGTGAGGGCGGCGACCGCGCACGCTGTCATCGCCTCCATCTCGACCCCGGTGCGGTCGACGGTCTCCACCTGGGCCTCCACTTCCACGAAGTCGTCCCCGATGGAGAAATTGACCCCGATGGAGCCCACCAGCACCGGGTGGCACATCGGGATCAGCTCTGCCGTGCGCTTGGCCGCCTGGATCCCGGCGATCCGGGCCGCCGCGAGCACGTCACCCTTGGTGATGGCGTTGTTGGCCACCTTCGTGGTCGTTTCGGGCAACATCGAGACCCGACAGCGGGCCAGGGCCCGCCGGTGCGTGGGCTCACGGGGTGTGACGTCGACCATGCGGGCGCCGCCCAGCGGGTCGAGGTTGGCCAGCATGCGGTCGGACACGAGGTGGCAGTCTACGACGTGGAACGGCCGGGGTCCGACGCCGCCGACCCGTTCCGGCGGATAGACTTGGCAGTCTCAGGCAGTGAGTGCCAACCAACGGCCCCGGAGGAGTCCCTTGCCTACCTACGAATACGCCTGCACGGCCTGCGGGCACCGCCTCGAAGCCGTCCAGAGCTTCACGGACGACCCGCTGACGGAGTGCCCCGAGTGCGGCAGCCCGCTGCGCAAGGTCTACGGCGCCGTCGGCATCGTGCTCAAGGGCAGCGGTTTCTACAAGACCGACTCGCGGGCGGCGTCGGGGAGCAACGGCTCCGGGAAGAATGGTGCAGACGGCTCGAGCAGCGAGACGGCGGCCACCGAGTCAACTTCCAAGAAGGAGCCGACGTCCGACAAGAGCAGCTCCGACAAGAGCGGCTCCGACAAGGGCGGCTCCGACAAGGGCGGCTCCGACAAGGGCGGCTCCGACAAGAGCGGCTCCGACAAGGGCGGCTCGAGGAAGGACACCACGCCGGCCTCGAGCACGGCCGGCTGAGAGCTCAATCGCCGCTGAGTGCCATGTCGGCGATGGCCAGGGTCTGGCCTGCGGCCACGCCGGGCAGCCAGCGCAGGTCGCCGCCGATCTCGACCACCGACTGCAACATGCGCTGCAGAGTGGAGGCGACGGTGACCTCCCGTACCGGGCCGGCCAACGCGCCACCCTCGATCATCAGCCCCTCCGCCCCGACGGAGAAGTCGCCGCTGACGGTGTTGACCCCCGAGTGGATGCCCGACACCGACTGCACGTAGAGGCCGTCGCCCACGGCGGCGAGGATCTCCTCGGGACCCTTGCCCCCCGGGGACAGCACGAGCGCGCGGCAACCCGCCCCCGGCGTGCCGGCGAAGCCGCCGCGCACGGCCGACCCGGTCGACACCGCCCCCGCCCGCCGGGCCGAGACCGTGTCGTACACGAACATTCCCAACACGCCATCGGCGATGAGGACGTTGCGCCGGCAGGCCAGCCCCTCACCGTCGTGGGACGAGGCGCCGTAGGCCCGCGGGTCGGTCGGGTCGTCCACCAATGTGACCCCGCCCGTGGCGATCGTCTCGCCGATGCGGCCGGCGAAGAAGGAGCGGCCCTTGACGACGGCTTCACCGGAGAGGGCGGACGCCATCACCGCCAACAACGTGGACACCACCCGCGGGTCGAAGACGACGGTGCAGTGCGCCGAGCGCACCTTCTGCGCCCCGAGCATCCGCGTGGCCCGGAGGACGGCGTCGTCCATCGCCTCGTCCGGCACCAGCTCGCCCGGCCCGCGACCGATGCTGAAGCCGGTGCCGGTCTGCGTCTCGGCACCCTCGCCGGCGATGGCGTCGACCGAGAGGAAGGCGTTCGTGCGCCGCCGTGACGACGAGATGCCGGTGGTCGAGGCGAGCGCCACCTCCACCCGGCTGTCGGAGTAGTCGGCCGAGGAAACCTGGCGGATCTTCGGGTCGGCGGCACGGGTCGCCCGCTCCAGCTCGATCGCCAAGGCGACCTTCTTCTCCATCGGCGTCTCGCTCACCCCGTCGTCCCACAGGTCGAGCTCCACGGCCTCCACGCCGTCGGGCGCCGCCAGGACGACGTCGGGGTCCGGTGTGGCGAAGCGGGCGTTGTCGCGGGCGTCGGCGAGGGTGGCCGCGATGACCGCCGGGTCGAGCGAGCCGGCCCAGGCGAATCCCACCTGGCTGCCCGTGCCGTCGGGCCCCTCGAGCAGGAGGCGGATCCCCACGCCGGAGGAATCGGCCGAGGTCAGCGACTCCACCTCACCCTCGTACGCCCGCACCTCGGTGTCGGTGCCCCGCGTCACGTAGACCTCCATGCCCTCGCCGGGGAGCGCGCGGGCGACGACGGACTGTGCCAGATCGAGGAGCTCGTCGGTCACGCCGTCCCTCCGAGCGTGACGCCGGTGATACGGAGCGTGGCCTGCCCGCACCCGACCGGGACGCTCTGCCCGTCCTTGCCGCAGGTTCCCGGCGTCATGTCGAAGTCGGTGGCCACGGCGTCGATGCGCCGCAGCACCTCGGGGCCGTTGCCGATCAGGTTGGCATCGCGCAGTGGCTCGGTGATGCGACCACCCTCAATCAGGTAGGCCTCGGTGGTGCCGAAGACGAAGTCGCCCGTCGCGGTATTGACCTGTCCACCGCCGAGCTTCTTCACGTACACGCCCGAAGGCGTCTGGGCCACGATCTCATCGGGATCCTCGATGCCCGCGAGCAGGTAGGTGTTCGTCATCCGCACCATGGGCAGGTGTTGGTAGCTCTGCCGGCGCCCGTTACCCGACGACTTGCGTCCCTCCTTGCGCGCCCGCAGCCAGTCCCACATGTAGTCGGTGAGGACCCCGTTCTCGATCAGCACGTTGCGACCGGGCGGGCACCCCTCGTCGTCGACCGCGAAGTTGCCCCACTCCCCCAGCACGGTGCCGTCGTCGACCAGCGTCACGAGCGGGCTGGCCACCAACTCTCCGACCTGTCCGGTGTACACCGACGCATCCTTGACGATGTGGTCGGCCTCGAGCCCGTGCCCGCAGGCTTCGTGGAACAGGATGCCGCCGCTGCCGCCCGCCAGCACGATCGGCACCTCGCCCGAAGGAGCGGGACGGGCCGACAGTTTCGTCAGCGCCCGCGCCGCGGCCACCGCGGCGATGTCCTCGACGCGGTGGCGCTCGAATATCTCGTAGCCCTCCGTGCGGGCCAACGACTCGTAGCCCGTCTGCATCCCGGTGTCACCGTTGGCCACGCACACGACGTTGAAGCGCGTGCGGATCTGCTCGTCCTGGGCCAGCAGGCCCTCCGAGTTGGCGATCAGGACGCGGCGGCGGCTGTCGCCACAGCCGACCTGCACCTGGGTGATGGCGTCGTCGGCAGCGCGGGCAACCTCGTCTGCCCGCGTGAGCAGCTCGAGCTTGTGTGCCTTGTCCACCGAGTCGGGTGCGGTGCGGTCGCCACGCCCGTGGGCGGTCAGCGGGTCCAGGGCGACGGTGCGGACCCCGTTGCCGCCCTCGCGGGCCACGGCGGCGGCGGCCCGGGCGGCGGCCAGCAGGCCGGACTCGCTCAGGTCCGCGGTGTGGGCGAATCCCGTCGTCTCCCCGTCGACCACCCGTATCCCCGCCCCGCGTGAGCGACCCGAGGAGAGCTCCTCGACCCGGCGGTCGTCGAGCATGGCGCTGGCCGTCGCGGCGTCCTCGGCGAACACCTCCGCCATGTCGCCGCCGCCGACCAAGGCGGTGGACAGCACGCGTTCGAGCAC
This sequence comes from uncultured Acidimicrobiaceae bacterium, assembly GCA_963840245.1. GTDB lineage: Bacteria > Actinomycetota > Acidimicrobiia > Acidimicrobiales > RAAP-2 > Bog-473. The sequence continues at coordinate 22,598 of CAWIYI010000048.1, read as the reverse complement.
GTCGGGGTCAATGAGGGCGGTGTCGGTCACGGCGGTATCGTAATCGTCGTGCCTGCCGACTCCTCCCCTCCCTCCACCGCGGCTGGGCACGGGCCGCACGCCGGGCTCAGCGCCCAGCTGGAGCTGACGGTCGCGGCCGAGGACACGGCCGAGCACTTTCGCTCGGGCGACGTCCCCGTCCTCGCCACGCCCCGCCTCATCGCACTGTGCGAGGAGGCCACCTGCCGGGCCACCGACGGGCACCTCAACGAGGCGCAGTCCAGCGTGGCCACCCGGGTGCAGTTCGACCACCTGGCGCCCGTCGCCGTGGGCTCGGTCGTGCTGGCCGAGGCGACGCTCGTCAAGGTCGAGGGCCGGCGGATGACGTTCACCGTCTCCGCCGCCCGGCTCGAGGGGGACGGCGGCGGCCTCGTCGGTGCGGGCCGCGTCACCCGGGTCGTGGTCGACCGCTCCACCTTTCTGGCCAAGGCGGGCGCCCCGGGCTCGCCCTGAGCGCGACCCCGCCCGCCACCGAGGGGCAGCGGCTGCTCGCCGGGGCCGGGCCGGTCGTGGCGGCCTTCGCGACCTTCGGCCTCTTCTGGGGCAGCTGGGCCGTGATGCTGTTCAACATCCAGCACACGTTCTCCCTCAATGACGCGCAACTGGGCGTGCTGTTGGCCGTGGCCATCGCGGTGGCCGGTGCGTCGAGTGCCGTCATGGCGCACTTCTGCGACCGGGTCGGCGCGCGTCGCCTGCTGTGGATTGCGCTGTTCGCCTGGTCGGTCCTCCTCTGCGTGCTGGCGCTCACCCATGACACGTGGTCCTTCGCCGTGGTGCTGGTCCTGGTGGAGGTGGCCGGCGGCTCCATCGACACCGCCATGAACGCCGAGGCGTCCCATCGCCTGGTGCAGAGCCCGAAGGCACTGGTGCGCCTGCACGCCTTGTTCAACACCGGTGCGCTCACCGGCGCGGCCGCTGCCGCGCTGGTCATCCACGCCGGCGTGTCCTGGCGGTGGGTCTGGCCTGCCATCGCCGTGGTGGCACTGGTCGTCGGCGTGTGGGCCCTCGTCACCGACCCGGGCACGGCCCTGGCGCCGACCGACCTGGCCGGGTCCGGGGCCGCGGCGGACCGGCATCCGTTCCGCCGCCTGCGCCGTGACGGACTGGTCGTGCTCCTGGCCGTGTTCGCCCTGGCGGAGATCACCGAGGGCGGCGTCGACACCTGGGGCGTGCTCTACCTGCGCAACCACCTCGCCACCGGGGTGCTGCTCGGGGCGGGGGCGTACGTGGTCGGCCAGTTGATGGCGGCCACCACCCGCGGTGCCGGCGGCCACCTGCTCGGCCGCCTCTCCACCCGGCGGGCCCTCATCACCGGCGGTTGCGTGGCCGGCGCCGGGATCCTCTTGGAGTCGCTCACCTCCGTCCCGGGCGTTGCCGCGCTCGGCCTTGCTCTCGGCGCCGGGGGCGCCTCGCTGTTCTGGCCTCTGGTCATGAGCACGGTGAGCCGACTGGCCAGCCAGGTGGTCAGCGCCGTGGGCGCCTTCACGGCGGCGGGCTACGTCGGCTGGGTCGCCGGGGCCCCGATCGTCGGGTGGATCTCGCAGAACCTGGGCCCCGCCCGTGGCCTCCAGGTCTTGGCTCTGGCCGCCTTCGGCGTCGCCGCCTGCACCCTCCTGACTCCGCAACGCAAGGCCGGCGCGGAGACCAGCGGGTAGCCTGGGACCTCGCCATGATCCTGCCCAGCATCGAGACGCCCGCCGATCTGAAGGAGTTGAGCGACGAGCAACTCGTCGAACTCTGCGATGAGATCAGGGCGTTCATCGTCGACACGGTCACGACGACCGGGGGGCATCTCGGCTCCAACCTCGGGGCAGTCGAGCTCACACTGGCGCTGCACCGTGTCTTCGACTCGCCCCGCGACGTCATCCTGTGGGACACCGGCCACCAGGCCTACGTGCACAAGCTGCTCACCGGCCGCCGCTACGGCTTCAAGACGTTGAAGCAGGCGGGCGGCATGTCCGGATATCCCAACCGGGCCGAGTCCGAGCACGACTGGATCGAGAACAGCCACGCGTCGACCGGCCTCTCCTACGCCCACGGGATCGCCAGCGGCTTCGCGCTGCGGGGGATCGACGGGGAGCGCAAGGTGGTGGCCGTCGTCGGCGACGGCGCCCTGACCGGGGGCATGGCCTACGAGGCCCTGAACAACCTCGGGCACTCGCATCGCCGCGTGGTGATCGTGCTCAACGACAACGGTCGCTCCTACGCGCCGACGGTCTCGCAGCTCTCGCAGAGTCTCACGACGCTGCGGCTCAACCCGACCTATACGGCGGCCCGCGAGCGACTCCGCCTGCGCCTGCGCGAGCTGCCCGCCCTGGGCGAGCTGGCCTACTCGGGCGTGCACTCGTTGACCAGCGCGCTGCGCGACATGGTGGCGCCGCACACCTTCTTCGAGGCGCTGGGCGTGCGTTACGCCGGGCCGATCGACGGCCATGACATCGAGCACATGGAGCAGGCCTTCACACACGCCGCCGAGTGGGACGGCCCGATCGTCGTCCACGTGCTGACGCAGAAAGGCCGCGGCTACGCCCCGGCCGAAGAGGACGACATCCAGCGGCTCCACGACGTCAAGGCCACCGCGCCCATCGCGCTCGAGAACACGGTGGGCAGTTCCGCCGGCCGGGCCGTGGGCGGCTCCGCCGGATCCGACGGCGGCGGGATCGCCTCGCTGGGCTCGGCACCCGAGAACGACGTCGACGAGTCCTCGCAGCGCGCCGCGACGTACACCGATGCCTTCTCGATGGCCCTGCTGGCCGCGGCGGAGGACGACCCGCGCATCGTGGCGCTCACCGCGGCCATGGCGGGTCCCACCGGGTTGCTGGCCTTCCAGGCCCGGTTCCCCGACCGCTTCTTCGACGTCGGCATCGCCGAGCAGCACGAGGCGGCCTCCGCCGCCGGGATGGCCATGGCCGGGCTGCGGCCCGTGGTCGCGGTGTACTCCACCTTCTGGTCCCGCGCCTTCGACCAGGCCAATCTCGACGTCGGGCTGCACGGCTGCCCGGTGGTCTTCGTGCTCGACCGGGCCGGGATCACCGGCGACGACGGGCCGAGCCACCACGGGATCCTCGACCTGGCGCTGGCCCTGTCCATCCCGGGCATGACGGTGTTCGCGCCGTCCTCGGCCGAGGAGGTCGAAGTGATGCTGCGGACCGCTCTCGAGTTGCCCGGGCCTTCCACCATCCGCGTGCCCAAGACCGCGCCCCGTCACGTGGACGCCGACGAGGTGGGCAGCGGTCTCCAGGCGCGCCGACTGCGCGCCGGTGACGGGTCGGTGTGCCTCCTCGGCGTGGGCAAGACCGTCGCCGCCTGCCTGAGCGCCGCCGACGAGTTGGCCGGCGAGGGCATCGACGCCACCGTGTGGGACGCCCGCGTGGTCTCGCCCCCCGACGTGGCCATGCTCGATGACGCGGCTCGCCATGGCCTGGTGGTGACCGCAGAGGACGGGGTGCGCCACGGCGGCGCCGGGGCCTTCCTCCTCGACGCCATGGCGACCGAGCTGGACTCGGCGGGCCTTCCGGTGCCGGCCACCCGCGTGCTGGGGATTCCGCGTCAGTATGTCGCCCAGGGCAAGGCCGACGACATCCTCGCCAGTCTCGGGCTCGATGGTGCCGGCATCGCCGAGAGCGTCCGCCGGGTCCGGCTCGCCGTCCCGGTCGAGCCCCGGCCCGACTGACCGTCCCGCCGGGCGGTTGCTCTACGTCAGGTTGGCGCCGTTCTGGCGCACGAAGTCGTTGACCGCGTAGTACGCAGCGATCGACTCGCCCGCGTCGCCCCAGAAGCCTTCCTGGATGTCGTGCGCCATCTGTCCCTTCGCGACGAAGTGGTTGTTCACGTCGGTGATCTCCAACTCGCCCCGGCCCGAGGGAACGAGATCACCGATGATGTCGAACACACCCTCCTCGTAGCAGTAGATGCCGGTCACGCAGTACTCCGAGGCCGGGTGCTCGGGCTTCTCCTCGATGTGGGCCACCCGGCCGTCCTCCCCGAAGACGGGCACGCCGAGGTGGCGCAGGTGCTCTGGTTCGAGAACCCTGGACAGCAGGATGCGGGAGCCGACGGGGTCGGCGCAGAAGGCGTCGACCATCGGACGGATGGAGCGCTCGACGATGTTGTCGGCCAGCATGACGAGAACCGGCCCGCCCTCGGCGAAGTGCGCGGCGAGCCCGAGCGCCTCGGCGATGCCGCCCGCCTTCTCCTGGTACGCGTAGGACAACTGGTTGATGCCGTACTCGTGGCCGTTGCCGAGCAGGCGCAGGAACTCGCCGGCATGCGTCCCGCCGGTCACCAACATGATCTCGTCGATGCCGGCCGACACCACGGCCTCGATCGACCAGGCGATCATCGGGCGGTCGTAGATAGGCAGGAGATGCTTGTTGGTGATCCGGGTCAGGGGGTACAGGCGCGAGCCCGTCCCCCCGGCGAGGATGACGCCCTTCACGACCGTGGTCCCGCCGGGGGCAGTGTTGGCATGGCCAGTTTCTAGTCGAAGGTGAGGACACCCCGCGCCACGCGACCGGCGTGCATCTCGTCGACGACCTCGCCGAAACGTTCGAGCGGACGGGTGAGGGACACCAGCTCGTCGAGCATGAGCAGCCCGGACTTGTAGAAATCGATCATCAGGGGGATGTCGTGGTGCGGCCGGGCCGAGCCGTAGCGGCACCCGAGCAGCCCGCGATCGACGTAGGCCAGCGCATTGACGTCCACCGCCACCTCGGTCCCGCGGGCCGGGATGCCGATGGCCACGGCGTTGCCGGCCCAGTCGAGGCAGTCCAGGGCGCTGCGCAGGACGGCGGGGTGGCCGACGCAGTCGAAGGCCCACGTCACCCCGCCCAACGGGAAGAGCGCGCCGGCGGCCGACTCCCGGTCGGCGGGGACGAGCGCGCGCACGGCCGCCGCCGCGTCTCCGGCGCCGGCGTCGACGAAGTGGGTGGCGCCGAACTGCCGACTGAGCTTCTCCTTGGCGGCCACGGTGTCGACAGCGACAATCCTTGTCGCGCCGGCGATGCGCAACCCTTGGATCACGTTCAGGCCCACGCCTCCCACGCCGAAGACGGCCGCCGTGTCGCCGGGCTTCACCTTGGCCCGGTTCAGCACCGCACCCACACCGGTCAGCACGCCACATCCGATGAGGCAGGCCGACGACAGCGGCACGTCCTTCGGGATTCGCACGGCCTGGACCTCGCTGACGATCGTCTGCTCCGAGAAGACAGAGGCGGCCGCGAAGTTCGACGCGGGCTCACCCTTGAAGGTGAACGGCGTCGAGATGTTCCCGAGGGAGCTCTTGCACCATGTCGGGTGACCGGTGCCGCAGGCGCGGCACGCGCCGCAGCTGGCCAGGGTGGCGATGACGACGTGATCACCGGGCTTCACGGATCGCACGGCGTCGCCGACCGCCTCCACGATGCCGGCGCCCTCGTGGCCCAGCACGGCGGGAGCCGGGAAGGGGATGGTGCCGTCGATCACCGACAGGTCGGAGTGGCACACGCCCGCCGCCTGTATGCGCACCTGCACCTCGTTGGGCCCGGGGCCGCGCACCTCCAGCGCGTCGGTGACCTCGACCCCCTCTCCGGTGTAGACGATGCCTCGCATTGTGTGCTCCTCTCGTGTTCCTACGACTCGTTGGTGACGACGCGGTCCGCGCCGTCCGCGTGACGCCGGCGCAGCTCGCGCTTGAGCACCTTCCCGCTGGCGTTCACCGGCAGCGCGTCGACCACGACGACACCGCGGGGGACTTTGTAGTTGGCCATCGCCCCCCGTGACCAGCTGAGGATCGCCCGTCCCAGTTCGAGGGTATCGGCGTCGCCGGCCACGCGCGCCGCGGGGACGACGTAGGCCACGCCCACCTCCCCCATCCGCTCGTCGGGCACGCCGACCACGGCCACCTGACCGACGGCCTCGTGACAGCGGAGAATGGCCTCGATCTCGGCCGGGTAGGCGTTGAAGCCGCCCACGACGTACATGTCCTTGACCCGGTCGGTAATGGTGACGTTGCCCGCGGTGTCCATGACCCCGATGTCGCCGGTGTGCAACCAGCCCTCCGCGTCGATCGTCTCCGCCGTGGCGGCCTCGTTCCCCCAGTAGCCCGGCATCACGGTGTAGCCACGGACGACGATCTCGCCGGGCTCGCCGGCGGCGACCTCGACGCCCTCGGCCACCGCCCGTACCTCCAACCCCGGGATGGCGCGACCGGACGTGCCGGCGACGATCTCGGGCGGGTCGCTGCGACGGCACATGGTGACCGTCCCGCAGGACTCGGTCAGGCCGTACGCCGTGAGGACGGTGTCGAAGCCCAGCTCGTCTCGCATGGCCTGCACGAGCTCGACCGGCACGACCGCCGCGCCGGTGACGCCGAGCCGGAGCGACGACAGGTCGTGCGCGGCCCTCCGGGGATCGCTCAGCAGCGTCTGGTAGAGCGTGGGTGGTCCGGGCAGCACGCTGATGCGCTCGGCGCCGATGCGGTCCATGACCGCGGTCGCGTCGAAGACCGGCTCCGGGACAACGGTGGCCCCGGCCATCACGCACGCCAGGATGCCCGCCTTGTACCCGAACGTGTGGAAGAACGGGTTCACGACGAGGTAGCGGTCACCGGCCCCCAGCCCCACGATGGACGACCAGGTCCCGAAAGTCCGCAACGACTGCGCGTGCGTGGCCGCCGCACCCTTGGGACGGCCCGTGGTACCAGAGGTGAAGATGAGGTCCGAGACGTCACCCGGCTCGACGGCGGCGGCCCGGGCGGCGGTGACGCCGGCGTCGATGCGGCCGCCGGCCTCGAGGAAGGCCGCCAGGCTCGTCACCGGCCGCCCGTCTGTGCCCGTGCCCGAACCCGCCATGGCACCCTCGTCGCGCAGGAGGATCGTGCACGCGAGATCGCCGGTGTCCTCACCCGCCAGCAGGCCCGGGTAGTCGGTGCCCAGGAACCCGCGCACGGTAACGAGCGTCGACGCTCCCGCGTCGCGCACGATGTAGGCCGCCTCACCACCCTTGAAGCGGGTGTTGAGCGGCACGAGCACCGCACCGGCCCGTAGGAGCCCGAGCGCGGCGAGCATCCACTCCGCACAGTTGGGCGCCCACATGGCCACCCGGTCCCGCGCCCCGACCCCGGCCGCAACGAAGCCGCGGGCGTAGCGGTCGACCTCCTGGGCCAGCTGCGCGTAGGTCAGGCGCACGTCCCCGTCCACCAGCGCCTCAGTGCAGCCGTGCCGGAGTGCCGCGTCCTCCACCAGGCGCGGCACCGTGCCCCAGATGAGGTCGGCCCGCGGGTCCTCCCGATCGGCCGGGGCGCCGCCGATCCCCGTCCCGCTCACGGCGAATCCCGTTCCTGGTCGCGGCCCGCCGGACCACGAGAAATGCGCCAGAGGCCCCAGCGGCAGGGCGGTCGGTTGCTTCCCAGACTGTAAACAGATCCGTTTAGAGTCTGGGAAACATCTCCCCTCCCTCCCGAGGACGGGGCGTGCACGCAGCCGGCGCTCACGGGTGTTGGCTGCTCACGGAGATGACCTCCCCGGAGAGGTAGGACGAGTAGTCGCTGGCCAGGAACACGATCACGTTGGCCACCTCCCAGGTCTCGGCGCCGCGCCCGAACAACTCGCGGCGGCGCAACACGGCGAGATCCTCGTCGGGGATGGCCCGGTTCAAGAACGGGTGCTCGGCCAGACTGGGCGACACCGCGTTGACCCGAACCCCCGCGGGCGCCGCCTCGGCCGCCGCGCAGCGCGTGAGCGCCATCACGCCGGCCTTCGCCGCTGCGTAGTGGGCCTGGCCCGGCTGGGCCCGCCAGCCGAGCACCGACGCGTTGTTGACGATGACCCCGGCCTTTTGCGGCAACATCCGGGCCAGCGCGGCCCGCGTGCAGCGGAACGTACCCGTCAGCGTGATGTCGAGCACGGTGGACCACTGCTCGTCGGTCATCTCCACCAGCGGGACCGTGCCGCCGAGACCGGCGTTGTGCACCGCCACGTCGAGGCGGCCGAAGCGCGCCAGCGCCCCGTCGTAGAGCGCGCGCACCTGTGCCTCGTCCCGCACGTCGCAGGCCAGCGCGTGCACGCGGTCCGATCCCGCCGCGCCGGCCCCGCCCGCCTCGCCCGCCTCGCCGGCCAGCTGCTCGGCCGTATCGGCCAGGCGCCGCTCGTGTGCGTCGGAGAGCACTACCGCCGCACCCTCTTCGAGGCAGCGCCGGGCTGTGGCCGACCCGATGCCGGTTCCGGCCGCCGCGGTCACGAGGACGACCTTGCCCTCCAGCAGCGCGTGGCCACCCGGCGCCGGCGGAGGGGGTGGCGGATCGAAGGACGCTTCAAGGCTGGTGCTCACGCCACCCCTTTGGGCTCGGGCGGGAGGCCGAGGACCCGCTCGCCGATGATGTTGCGTTGGATCTGGTTCGACCCACCGTAAATGGTCTCCGAGCGCGCGAAGAGAAAGGAGCGCTGAAGCTCCCCGAGCCCGTAACCGCCGTTCTCCGCCAGCGGCTCGCCGTCCAGGACGGTCGCCGCCGGTCCCACGATGCGCATGGCCAGCTCGCCGAGTCGGCGGTGCCAGCTCCCCCAGTACAGCTTGGCGATGGAGGCCTCGGGCGGGGCCACCGGCCCGTCGACACCGGCCAGGCTGCGCAGCGTGTTGTAGCGCATGATGGTCAGCTCGATGTGCGCCTGGGCCAGCTGCTGGCGCACCACCGGGTCGCGGGCCTTGCCGTTCTCCTCGGCCAGGGCCACCACCCGGTCGAGCTCGCGCCGGAAGCCGAGCTGGAAGCCGAGCAGCGCCGCGCCCCGCTCGAAGGCCAGCGTCGCCAGCGCAACCCGCCAGCCGTCCCCGACGCCGCCCACCACGTTGTCGACCCGGGTGCGGGCGCCGTCGAAGAACACCTCGTTGAATTCGCTGGTGCGGGTGAGCTGGGTGATGGGCCGCACCTCGACGCCCGGTTGGTCCATCGGCACCAACAGATAGGACAGGCCCTTGTGGCGCACCGAGTCCGGATCGGTCCGGCACACCACGAAGCACCAGTCGGCCAGATGGGCGAGCGATGTCCACACCTTCTGGCCGGTGATCACCCACTGGTCGCCGTCGCGCTCGGCCCTCGTCTTGACGTTGGCCAGGTCGCTGCCGGCATCAGGCTCGGAGTAGCCCTGGCACCAGAGCTCGCTGCCCTCCCGAATGGGCGGGAGGAAGCGGGCCTGCTGCTCGGGTGTGCCGTAGTGGATCACGGTCGGGCCGAGCAGCCCCTCGCCCATGACGTTGACCCGCCCCGGGGCCGCGGCCCGGGCGTACTCCTCGTTGAAGATGACCTGCTCGGTCATGGTCGCCCCCCGGCCACCGTGCTCGACCGGCCAGCCCAGGCAGGTCCAGCCGCCCCCGGCCAGCACCTTCTCCCAGCGGCGCCGCACCTCGAAGCCGAAGGTCTCGTCGCCCGACCCGCCGCGGCCCCCGAGCTCGGCGTATTCGCCGACCAGGTGCTCGTGCAGGAAGCTCCTGACTTCGCGGCGGAACGACACCTCCTCGGGGCGGTCGCGCAGATCCATCGCCGGGGAGCGTAGCCAAGGCGGCACCCCCGACCTGACGGGTCGTCAGATGGCGCCCCGTGCCGGCATCCAGGCCGGGGCATGGGTGCCGATGGGCGAGGTGGCCACCTCCCAGCGGCCCGGCGTAGCGGGCAGGCGGGCCACGGGGCCCAGGTGCCGCAGCCGCCCGTAGGGTGTGTCGCTCGTCGTCTCGTAAGGGGCCAGGTCGCCGAGGCCGGTCGGCGGGCCGGCCGCGGCCGGGGCTTCGGTGAACCAGCGGGCGGTCTGGCACAGGGAAGCCCGGACGTGAAAGCTTCCCCCTTCGTGGGCGCGCCGCCACAGGGCGGCCATCGTCCCCAGCGCGGCCAGATACCCCGTCGTGTAGTCGCACGCCGCGGCGGGCACCAGCCCGGGGTGATCCGGTCCACCTTGGCCGATCACCATGCCCGAGACGGTCTGGGCCATCTGCTCCCAGCCCGGGCGCTGGCCCCAGGGTCCCCCGTCGCCGTAGCAATTGATGGTCACGACCACGATGCCGGGCCGGAGCTCCGCCAGCTCCTCGGGCCCGATGCCCCGGCGGGCCAGCGAGCCGCCACGGTAGCCCTGGGTGAACACGTCGGCGCCGGCGGCCAAGTCGCGCAAGGCGGCCACCCCGGCGGGGTCGTCGAGCTCCAGGCAACACGAGCGCTTGCCATGGCCGGTGTCCATCACGAACAGCGGGACGTTCTCGAGCCTCGGCGAATTGACGAGCAGCACCTCCGCCCCGTGCTCGGCCAGGGTCCGGGCGTTGGTGGGCCCGGCCAGCAAGCGGCTGAGGTCGAGCACGCGGACTCCCCCGAGCGGGCGCTGCCGGCCGGGCGGAGCCTCGGGTGGACTGTCCCCGATCTTCTCCACGCTGACCCGGCCCAGCGGGGCGATGGCCTGCGCCTGCGGATGGGCCGACCACTCCGTGACCGTGCGCGCCATGGCCCCACACGTCCCCGCCTCGGCCAGCGCGTCCTCGAGCGCCGGCGCGTCCCAACGGGCGACCCGGTCGGCCACCACGTCCGCCGCGCTGTCCACCGGACACCCGAGGACCGCGCCGGTCCGGGCGGCCAGGTGGGCGAACGCGCCGTGCAGGTGGATCCAGCGGCCGTCGCCGCAACGGTAGAGCCGGACCAGCGGGCGGTCGAGCCTCACCGGCGCCACGGGCAGGTCGCCGTCCTCGAGCTTCTGGAGCAGGAACCCCACCAGCGATGCCCCGGCATGCGCGCGCGGCACGGTCACCCGTTGCGCCTCCCCGGTCCGTTCCTCCCACAACAGGGACGCCGCCGCGCCGATGCTGCCCACCACCGAGGCGGCACACTCCACGACAGGGAACGACGTGGCGAACGGGTGCGCCGCGCCCACCAGGTCCACCCGCTCGGACAAGGTGCCCGGCAGCCCGACCTCGTCCAACAGCCCGCTGACCAGCTCCGCTCCCACGCCGGCATCGTAGGGCGGCAGCACCGCCGGGCGGCCCGTCGCCCGACCCTGGAATACTGGCCACGCACCACAGCAGCGGACCACCCCGGCACGAGCGGAGTGCGAGAGAAAAGGGGGAGACATGCCCTACTCCCAGGGTCGGATCGTCCACGATGCGGACGCCCACATCATGGAGACGCCGACCTGGCTGCGCGAGCACGCCGACCCCGCCTACCGGGACCGGCTCCCGGTCCTGCGCTACCCCGGTGGGAACGAGCTGCGCCAGACCGGCGACCCGGCCGAGCAACAGCGCGACCTCCTGGCCTCGTTCGACGCCCTGCGGGCCCGGCACGCCTCGCCCGAGTACCGGGCCGACGAGGAGGCCGAGATCATGGCGCGCAAGAACTTCGCGGCCACGGGCGCCTTCATCGCGGAGGACCGCAGCCGCGCCCTCGATCTCCTCGGCTTCTCGAGCCAACTCGTCTTCAACACGTTCCACAACGGGCGCCTGCATGACATGGAGCACGCGGACGCCGATCTCGCCTACGCCGCCGCCCGCGCCCACAACCGCGGCATGCTCGAGTTCTGCTCGGTGGACCCGCGCCTGTTGCCCTCGCTCTACATCCCCCTCGTCGATCCCGAGCGCGCCGCCGCGGCCACTCGGGACGCCCTCGCAGACGGCGCGGCGGCGCTGCTGGTCGCGTCAGGCTGCCCGCCGCGCTTCTCGCCCAGCCACTCCGACCTGTTCGGCGTGTGGGCCCAGGCGCAGGAGGCCGGCATCCCCGTCGTGTTCCACGTCGGGGGCACGGGCACCCTCATCGACCCCAACTACTTCGTCAACGGCAAGCCCGTCCCGCCCGACTTCCACGGCGGCGAGGAGAACTTCCGCTCCGTGGACTACATGGGCATCCCGGTCCCGCCGGCCCAGACGTTGGCCACGCTGATCTTCGACGGCGTGCTCGAGGCCTTCCCGGACCTGCACATCGGCGTGATCGAGCAGGGCGCCATCTGGGTGCCGTCGTGGCTGCGCCAGATGGAGTCCGCCTTCGAGGCGTTCAACCGCCACGAGGAGCGCCTGCAGGCGCTGTCGCTGCGCCCGAGCGAGTACGTGCACCGCCAGTGCCGCTTCACGCCCTATCCCACCGAGGACGTCGGGTGGATCGTGGAGCAGGCCGGGGCCGATCTCGTGCTGTTCTCGTCCGACTACCCGCACGTGGAGGGAGGGCGCAAGCCGTTGGAGCGCTTCGAGGCCTCGCTCGGCGACGCCGGCGCTGATGTTCGCCGGCAGTTCTACGCAGAGAACTTCCTCTTCCTCATGGGCAGCGCCGCCGGCGCGCTGGCGGCCTGAACCGTGAGCACCCTCGACACCGGTCCCGCCGACACCGGTCCCGCCGACACCGGGCAACGTCACCGGCCTCGTCGAACCGGGGTTCGAAGGGGTCCGCACCGCGTTCGCGGCGAACTTCGCGGCGGGACACGAAGTCGGCGCCGCGCTGTGCGTCCACGTAGGGGGGCGCAAGGTCGTCGACCTGTGCGGGGGCTCCTTCGACGCGGCGGGCACCCGGGCCTACGGCCCCGACGCCCTCCAGCTCGTGTTCTCCTCGACGAAGGGCGCCACGGCGGCCTGCGCCAACCTGCTGGCCCAGCGCGGGCAGCTGGACCTCGACGCACCGGTCGCCCACTACTGGCCCGAGTTCGCGCAGGTCGGCAAGGAGGCGCTGCCCGTCCGCCTCCTGCTCTCCCATCAGGCGGGGCTTCCCGCCATCGACCGCGCCCTGACGCCCGAAGAGGTGCAGGCCTGGGATCCGGTGATCGAGGCCCTCGCGGCGCAGGCGCCCTTCTGGGAGCCCGGGACGGCGCACGGTTACCACGCGCTGACCTACGGGTATCTCGTGGGCGAGGTGGTGCGGCGCATCAGCGGCCGCAGCCTCGGGACCTTCTTCGCCGAGGAGGTGGCGGGACCACTCGGGCTCGAGTTCTACATCGGGCTCCCCGGGGCGCTCGAGGACCGTGTCTCCCCCGTGGTGGCGGCGCCGATCGGCGGGGCCGCGCAGGGAGGAGAGGGGTACGCGTCCACCTTGCTCGCCCGCGCCCTCAACATGGGCGGTGCGTTCCGGGACCGGGTCTGGATGAACCGTCCCGCCTGGCACGCCGCCGAAGTCCCGGGTGGGAACGGCATCACGAACGCCACCTCCTTGTCCCGGCTGTACGCCGGGCTGGTGGGCACCGTCGACGGTGGGCCGCGTCAACCGCTGCTCACGCCGGAGCAGGTGGAGGAGGCCCGCACCGTCCTGACCTTCGGCGAGGACCGGGTCTTCGGGTCCGTCGGTTTCGCACTGAAGCAGAAGATCGGTCTCGGGTTCTGGCGCGCCAGCCCGGCGGCCACCTGGGGCGGCCCAGGCTCCTTCGGGCACGGCGGGGCCGGCGGCTCCTATGGCTTCGCCGACCCCGAGAACCAGCTGGCCGTCGGCTACGTCATGAACAAGATGGCGGAGGGCGTCGTGGTCGATCCCCGGTCTTCGGGGATCATCGAGGCCACCTACGCCGCCGTCGGGGCGCAGGCGAAATACGTCTGAGCTCGGACCGGTTGTACGGAGGTGAAGGAAGGTTTCGACATGTTCACCCGCAAGCGACCGACGCAAGAGACGTCATTCGAAGTCACCAAAACAGACCAGGAGTGGAAGGACGTGCTCCCGGCCGACCGTTACCGCGTCCTGCGGCGCGCCGGCACCGAGCCCCCGTGGTCGGGTGAGCTGCTGCACGTCGACGGCGAGGGCGTGTTCCACTGCGCAGGCTGCGGCGCCGCGCTCTTCGACACGGGCGCCAAGTTCGAATCCGGGACGGGATGGCCCAGCTTCGACCGGGCGTGCGCCGCCGGCACCGTCATCGAGCGCCGGGAGCGCAGCTTCGGCATGGCGCGCACCGAGATCCTGTGCGCCCGGTGCGGGGGCCACCTCGGACACGTCTTCCCCGACGGGCCCACCGACACCGGACAGCGCTACTGCGTCAATTCGCTCTCGCTGACCTACGAGCCCCAGAGCGAGGCCGCCGGCGCAGACGGGACCGCGACCGGGACCTGAGGCCGGGACGGCCGTCCCTGCGGACCTCGATCAGGTCGACCGCCGCCCGGGGTGCCGGGCGTCTCGCCCACGTCGTAGCAAGGCGACGCCGAGCGCGAGGGCGCCGGTGGACGCAACCGCCACGGTGGCCCAGTCGACACCGACGCGTGCCGTTGCCCCCGCGAGTCGAGCCGTGAGCGCCGGCCACCCGGACGTGGTGATCAGCCAGCCCGCCACTCAGGCCTCGACGGCCAGCGCGTCGGCGGCCTCGCCGTTCTCCACCGCGGCACTGCCCCGTCGTTCCACCTTTTGGACGTCGGCCGTGGCGAAGCGCAGGCTCGGACCGACCTCGTCCGCCGTGATCTCCACTTTGGAGCGGTGCTCCCCCTCCTCGGTCTCCCAGGTCCGGTGCTCCAGCCGGCCCGTCACCACGACCCGCATGCCCTTGGTCAGGCTCAGGGCCACGTTCTCCGCCAGGTCGCGCCAGCAGATGACGTCGAAGAAGGACGTTGACTCCTGCCACTCCTGGGTCGTGCGGTCCTGCCACCGTCGGTTGACGGCGACGCCCAACTGGGCCGTCGCCTGCCCTTCACGCGTGTAGCGGATCTCGGGCTCCCGGGTCAGGTTCCCGGTGATCGTCGTGGTGTTGGCCATCTCGCATCCTCGCTTTCGTCGCGCCCTCCATCCGGGGGCGCAGACGCAGCGTGGAGGCTGCGACTGGTCGCGAACCTTGCTGAGAACCTTGCCGGCCCGGATTTTCCGCCACTCCCCATGGGGCCAGCCGGGCCGTCAACGCCCGGGACCGACAGGCGGCCCCGGCGGCCCCGCCGGCGGCTTCGTCGCCCGGAGCATGCGGCCCCCGACGACGTAGAGGATCACGCCGATGACGAGCGACCCCACGATGACCCAGCGCACGGCGTCCGTCTCCAGCGTCGTCGGCGACCCGTTCGAGCTGATCTCGGCGAAGCCACCACCGATGACCAGCGCGGCGAAGGCCAGGATGCCGCAGACCAGCGAACCCTTGCGCGCGTTGTTGCAGAAGAACCGCGACCGCGACAAGTCGGGTTTCGAGCCGTTCGACCGCGGATCCGGGCGGCCCGTCATGTGGCCCGGCTCGGGCACGGGCCGGCGAACGCGTCGCACACCGCAACCTCGCCGAGGTCGAGGAGATCCTGCATCGACGTGAAAGGTACTCCCTGCTCACCGTGCTGCGGGGGGGCCGCTCGGCGGATGGTCGCGGTCGTCACGTCGGGCCAAGATGGGCCCGCGATGGCCCGCGCCGACTCAGACGTCGAGGAAACGCCGGATCGCGATGGCGGAGCCGATGGAGCCGATGGCCATGCCGACGACGACGACGACGACGTTGGTCAACAGGACCTCGGACCCGGACATGTGCATCGCGGTGAAGATGTTGCTCGTCGTACGCCCGCTCCCCTCGTGGTTGATGAAGAGGTAGACGAAATAGACGACGACCGCGGCGAGCAACGAACCCAGCAGCCCCTGCAGGAGCCCCTCGGACATGAAGGGGACGCGGATGAACCAGTTGGTCGCGCCCACCAGCTTCATCACGGAGACCTCACGTCTTCGGGCGAAGATGGCCATGCGGATGGTGTTGAGGATCAGGACCGCGGCGGACACGATCAGGACGATGGCGATGGCCAGGCAGACCCATTTCGAGACGTTGATCACCGTCTCCTCGTTGTGGATGGTCTGCTGGGGCTCCGTCACCGAGAGGACGCCCGCCGTGCCGCTGAAGGTGTGCACCACCTGGGCGGCATCAGCCAGTGCAACGGGGGTACACCAGTAGGAGGTCGGCATCTCCGCCTTCGTGGTCGCCTGGAAGACGTCCGTCGGGAGCAGCCGTCGGGCCTCGGTGAAGTTCCGCTCCTTGTTCCAGTAGGCGCAGGGCTGCGTGACGTAGTTCAGCTGTGACAGCTGCGTGCGGACCGCGGCGATCTCCTGGGGATTGGCGTTGGGCTCCATCCACACCGTCACCTGGGTACCACGCTCGAGCGTTCCGGTGGCGTTGGCCGAGCCCTGGCGCAGCAGGAGGGCGGCCCCCACGAGCGACAGCGAGACGGCCACGGTCAGGACGGCGGCGATGGTCATGAGCCGGTTGCGCCACAGGTTCGACGCCGTCTCGCGGACGACGTAGTCGACGGAGACCGCCACGTCAGCTCATGCTCCCGGCAGCGACGTCGGCCGCCTGCTGCCCCGAGCCGTCGAAGCCGTACACGCCGCGGGCCTGATCGCGCACCATCCGGCCGTTGCTCAACTCAATGACGCGCCGGCGCATCTTGTCCACCAGCACCTCGTCGTGCGTGGCCACGACGACGGTGGTCCCGGTCCGGTTGATGCGATCGAGCAGCTGCATGATGCCCTGGCTCGTTTGCGGATCGAGGTTTCCCGTCGGCTCGTCGGCCAGCAGAATGAGCGGGCGGTTGACGAACGCGCGGGCGACGGCCACGCGCTGCTGCTCACCGCCCGAGAGCTCGTTGGGCAGGTTGTCCCGCTTATGGGCCAGGCCGACGAGGTCGAGGACCTGGGGCACCTGGTTCGCCACGACGTGGCGGGGCCGGCCGATGACCTCGAGCGCATAGGCCACGTTCTCGAACACGGTCTTGTTCGGGAGGAGGCGGAAGTCCTGAAAGACGCAGCCGATGTTGCGCCGCAGGTACGGCACCCGCCATTTCGGCAGTTCGACGATGTTGCGCCCGGCCTCGAGGATCTGCCCGGTGGTCGGGAGCTCCTCGCGCAGCAGGAGGCGGATGAACGTCGTCTTCCCGGAGCCCGACTCGCCGACGAGGAAGACGAACTCACCCTTCTCGATCTCGACGGTGATGTCGCGCAGTGCGACCGTCGAAGCCTTATAGGCCTTGGTGACGTTTTCGAATCGGATCATCGGTAAGAGAGGTGTCGCCCAAGCCGGGGGAAGCAGGGCACCCGACAATCCTAACGACTCTCCATCGCGGTTTCGGGTCATCGGCTCCGGCGCAGGTCACAGGCACCCGGGTGGACACAAATCCGCACGTGAGGCGCCCGGCCGGACGC
Source organism: uncultured Acidimicrobiaceae bacterium (assembly GCA_963840245.1). Taxonomy (GTDB): domain Bacteria; phylum Actinomycetota; class Acidimicrobiia; order Acidimicrobiales; family RAAP-2; genus Bog-473. The sequence continues at coordinate 5,518 of CAWIYI010000048.1, read as the reverse complement.
GAAGACGGCAGCGGGCACGCCGATCGAACCGGCGTCCCGATACGGACGGGGTGGCCTACGAGTGGCCCTCGCGCTGGCGGCGCAGTTCGGCCTCCATGAAGGCGTCCAGGTCACCGTCGAGGACGGCCTCGACGTTGCCCGTCTCGTAGCCGGTGCGGAGATCCTTCACGAGCTGGTACGGGGCCATGACGTAGGAGAGGATCTGGTTGCCCCACGCGTTGTCGACCCGGTCCCCGCTCAGGGCGTCGAGCTCGGCGCGGCGCTCCATGCGCGCCCGGTCGGCCAGCTTGGCCCCGAGGATCTGCATCGCCTTCGCCTTGTTCTGGTGCTGGCTGCGCTCGTTCTGGCACGACACCACGATCCCGGTGGGCAGATGGGTCAGGCGAACGGCCGAGTCCGTCTTGTTGACGTGCTGGCCCCCGGCACCGGACGAGCGGTACGTGTCGATGCGGAGGTCCTTCTCGTCGATCTCGACCTCGGACGACACGTCTTCGAGGAACGGTGTGACGTCCATGGAGGCGAAGCTGGTCTGGCGCCGGTGCTGCGAGTCGAAGGGTGACATCCGGACCAGGCGGTGCACGCCGCGCATGGTGGCCAGCAGCCCGTAGGCGAAGCGGCCGTGGACGATGAAGGTGGCCGAGAGCAGCCCGGCCTCCTGCCCCTCGGTCGCCTCGTCGACCTCGACCGTGAAGCCACGACGCTCGGCCCAACGCTGGAACATCCGGAGGAGCACCTCGGTCCAGTCCTGGGCGTCGGTACCACCTGCGCCGGCGTGCACCTCGCACACCGCGTCGAGCTCGTCGTACTCACCGGAGAAGAGCGACTGCAGCTCCAAGGTCCCGAGCCGCGTCCCGAGGGCGTCGACCGTCTCGACCAGCTCGGCGTCGAGCGCTGCGTCTCTGGCACCTTCCGCGGCCGATTCCTCGATGAGCTCGAGCAGCGCCCGCGCGTCCCCGAGTGCGGTGCGGAGCGTCTCGAGCTGATCGAGGTCGGCGGACACCCGCCCCAGCTCCTTGGTGACGGATCGCGCGTTGTCGGCATCGTCCCAGAGGTCGGGGCGGGCCACCTCGGCCTCCAGCTCGGCCCGGCGGACCTCGAGCTTCTCGCGCCCGAGGTAACGCTCGGCCTCGGTCAGCCGCTCCCCCAACGCTTCAAGCTCGGATGTGAAGTCGCGGGGAAGGTCGGCCGACGGCCCGTCAGGCGGCGCCATGGCAGAACTTGAACTTCTTGCCGCTCCCGCACCAGCACGGGTCGTTACGCCCGACCTTCTCGTGCTGCTCCTTCACAATGGGCACCAGTGCGTCGGGGTCCGGGGCGTTGGGCTGCTTGATCTGTGTGCCGCGGCCGTTCCCGGCGGCATTCGGCCGCGCCAGCACGGACGTCTGCGCCGGCACGTTGGCCCCCTGGTCGGCGAGGAGCGCCGGCGCCAGAGCCCCGGTCTCGGCCACCGGGTCCTCGGCGGCGGCGTAGACCGCTCTGTCGAGGTCGGGCTCGGCCGCCGGCTGCTGCACCGCCTCGACGTGGAGGATGTAGCGGAGATAGTCGTTGTCGATGACCTCCATGAGCTGGCCGAACATCGAGTAGCCCTCTTGCTGCCAGGCGTTGAGAGGGTCGGCCTGCACGGTCCAACGCAGGTGGATGCCGTCCTTGAGGTTGTCCATCTCGGCCAGGTGGTCGCGCCAGCGGGCGTCCATGATCTGCAGGTAGACGTCGCGCTCGATCTGGCGCATGGTCTCGGCGCCGCCCGGCATGGCCTCGCCGTGCTTCTCGTAGTAGTCGAGCGCCTCCTCGACGATGGACTCGACCAGATCCTCCGTCGACGATGCCTGCGCGAGGTCGGCCACGGAGAACTTCGTCGGGTAGTACTGCATCAGAGAGTCGATCAGCGCCTTGAGGTCCCAGTCCTCCTCGAACTCGGTCGGGCAGTGCTCAGCGACGAGCTTCTCCGCCGCGCCGGCCAGGAGATCCTCGGTGTGCTCCTCGAGGTCGTCGCCGTCGATGATCTGCAGCCGGCGCTCGTAGATGACCTTTCGCTGCTGGTCCATCACCTCGTCGTACTTGAGCGCATCCTTCCGCTGCTCCGCGTTGCGGGCCTCGACCGTGTTCTGGGCCCGCTCGATGGCCTTGGCCACCGTCTTGGACTCGATCGGCACCTCGTCGGGCAATGTGCGCCCCATGACCCAGCTCATGGCGCCGGTGGCGAAGAGGCGGAGAAGCTCGTCGTCGAGGCTCAGGTAGAAGCGGCTCTCGCCGGGATCACCCTGACGGCCCGACCGGCCGCGCAGCTGGTTGTCGATGCGCCGGCTCTCGTGGCGCTCGCTGCCCAGCACGTAGAGGCCGCCGAGCTTGCGCACCTCTTCGCCCTCGGCCCGGCAGCGCGCCTCCACAGCTGCCTGCCGGCCGTCCAGCTCGGCCAGGCCTTCGTCGCTCTCGATGTCGACGCCCTCGGCCGCCAGTTCGTGCTGGGCCAACAGCTCGGCGTTGCCGCCGAGGATGATGTCGACGCCGCGGCCGGCCATGTTGGTGGCCACGGTGACGGCGCCCCGCCGACCGGCCTGGGCCACGATCTCCGCCTCCCGGAAGTGCTGCTTGGCGTTCAGCACGTTGTGCGGCACGCCCCTCTTCTCGAGCAGGCGGGCCAACAGCTCCGACTTTGCCACCGAGGCGGTGCCGATCAGCATCGGCTGGCCCAGCTCGTGCCGGTCGACGATGTCCTCGACGACCGCATTGAACTTGGCCTCTTCGGACTTGAAGACGAGGTCGGGCTCGTCGAGGCGGATCATCTCCATGTTGGTCGGGATGGGCACGACCGGCAGGGCGTAGGTGGAGGCGAACTCGCCGGCCTCGGTCTCGGCGGTGCCGGTCATGCCGGACAACTTGTCGTACAGGCGGAAGTAATTCTGCAGTGTCACCGTGGCCCAGGTGTGGTTCTCCTCTTTGATGGCCACCCTCTCCTTGGCCTCGACGGCCTGGTGGAGACCGTCGGACCACCGGCGGCCCTCGAGCGTCCGCCCGGTGAACTCGTCGACGATCTTCACCTCGCCCTGCTGCACCAGGTAGTCCTTGTCCCTCTTGTAGAGGTCCTTGGCCGTGAGGGCCTTGGTCAGCTGGTGGACGTAGTTGACCGACACGGCGTCGTAGATGTTCTCGACCCCGACCGCCTGCTCCACCTTCTCGATCCCGGCTTCGAGAGGCACGACCGTCTTCTTCTCCTCATCGACCTCGTAGTCGACATCTCGGGTGAGCGTCCGGGCGATGGAGGCGAACTGGTAATAGAGCTGCGCCGCCTCGTCGGCCGGGCCCGAGATGATGAGGGGCGTCCGTGCCTCGTCGATGAGGATGGAGTCGACCTCGTCGACGATGGCGAAGACGTGGTCACGCTGGGCCATCAGCTCCCGGCTGCGCGTCATGTTGTCGCGCAGGTAGTCGAAGCCGAATTCGTTGTTGGTGCCGTACGTGATGTCCGCCGCGTAGGCCGCCTTCTTGATCGCGGGATCGTCGATGTCGGAGCCGATGCGGCCGACCGTCAGGCCGAGCCACCGGTGGACCCGGCCCATCCACTCGGAGTCACGCGTGGCCAGGTACTCGTTGACCGTCACCATGTGCACACCACGCCCGTCGAGGGCGTTGAGGTAGGCCGGCAGTGTGGAGACGAGCGTCTTGCCCTCGCCCGTCTTCATTTCTGCGATCCAGCCGAAGTGCAGCGCCATGCCCCCCATCAGCTGCACGTCGAAGTGGCGCTGGCCCAGGACGCGCCAGGCCGCCTCGCGCACCACCGCGTAGGACTCCACGAGGAGGTCGTCGAGAGTCTCCCCCTGGTCGAGGCGCTCCTTGAACTCCACCGTCTTGTGGGCGAGCGCCGCGTCGCTCAGACCCTGCATCTCGGGCTCGAGAGCGCCGATCAGAGGGACGAGATCGGCCAGCCGCCTGACCTTCTTGCCCTCGCCGGCGCGCAGGACCTTGGTGAACACGCTCATGGGGCGACGATTCTACCGGCCGGGGCCGGTGGGGAGCCGCCGCGGGGCGTTCGTATGGAAATCGGGCTGCGTGCGGCTGACCTGGTCTTTGACCCCACACTCGCCTGCCGCGAGGGTGACGCGTCGGTACCGGCGGCACGACGGCGAGCCGCCGCACCCAACGGCACCACGTTGGCGCGCATCGCCTCGTCTCCGCCCGCCCCCGACAGCCGGGGACGCAGCGGGCAGGGCTTACCTCTAAGCCGCACCATGCTCAGCGACCACAAGTCGCCTTACGTGGGTCGTTTCGCCTGCGACTGGCCTCGACTTTCAACCACAGACCCGCACGCAGCCCGCAGGCAGCCTACGCCGCCGGGCCACCGAGCACGAGATCGTGTGGGCGTGCTCGGGTTCGACGAACCGGACGCTGGTCCCGCCCGGCTGACCCGACAACGAGAAACGCCGCCGGCTCCGGGTGGTGCGCTCCCGGAACCAGCGGCGTCCCCGATCGGGCAGGGCTCAGTCTCCGGCGGCCGCTCCACAGACCGTTTCGACCATGAGGCCGCTCACCACGTAGGGGTCCATGTTGGCGTTCGGCCGACGGTCCTCCAGCCACCCCTTCTTGTTCTGGGCGGTCTGCCAGGGGATGCGGATGGAGGCGCCGCGGTCGGAAGTGCCGTAGGTGAACTTGGTGAAGTGCGCCGTCTCGTGCGCACCCGTCAGACGGCTCTCGATACCGATGCCGTAGTTCGTCACGTGCTCCTCGACGCGCTTCCCGAGCGCTTCGCAGCCGGCGATGATCGCGTCCCACCCGCCGTCTTCCCGCATCGCCTTCGTGGAGAAGTTGGTGTGCGCACCGGCGCCGTTCCAGTCGCCGAGCACGGGCTTGGGCTCGAGGGTTGCGAACACGTCGAACTCCTCGGCAATGCGAAAGAGCAGCCAGCGGGCCGTCCACAGCTGATCACCGATGAGGGGCGGCGGAAGGACGCCGATCTGGAATTCCCACTGGCCCATCATCACCTCGGCGTTGGTGCCCTCGATCCCGAGGCCGGCCTTCAGGCACGCCGCGGTGTGGCGCTCGACGATCTCGCGGCCGGGCATCTTGTCGCCACCGACCCCGCAGTAGTACGGGCCTTGCGGTGCGGGGAACCCCGCTTCGGGCCAACCCAAGGGACGGCCGTACTGGAAGAAGGTGTACTCCTGTTCGATCCCGAACCATGGCTCCTGATCGGCGTACTTGACCGCCAACTCGGCGCACTTCCGCCGGGTGTTCGTGCTGTGGGGGGTCATGTCGGGGTGCAGGACCTCGCACATGACCAGCTTGTCGCCCTCCCCCCGCAGGGGATCCGGGCAGTCGAACACCGGCTGGAGGACGCAGTCCGAGTCGTTGCCCTCGGCCTGGTTGGTGCTCGAGCCGTCGAAACCCCAGATCGGGGGCTCCTTGCCCGCTTCGACGATCTTGGTCTTGCTGCGAAGGAGCGGGGTGGGCTCCGTCCCGTCGATCCAGATGTACTCGGCCTGGTAGCTCATGGATTCTCCTGTGTTCCCCTTCTTCTCCGTGG
>CAWIYI010000047.1:0-9356 GCA_963840245.1 uncultured Acidimicrobiaceae bacterium | reverse complement strand
CTCAGGCTCGTGGCTACCCACGCCGAGACCGAGGACGAAGCGTCCACCGGAGAGGAGCTGCAGAGCGGTCGCCTGCTTGGCCACGGCGGAGGCGGTTCGCAGGGGCAGCTGCAAGATGCACGTGCCCAGCAGCGGCCGGGTGGTCGTGACGGCGGCCACGGCCAGCGTGGTGAACGCCTCGCCGATGGGGTGCGGCCAGTAGAGGTGGTCCACCGTCCACAGCGAGTCCGCCCCCGTGGCCTCCGCGCACCGGCACAGCTCGATCAGCTCGGCGGCGCTCCCGGTACTACTATGGGTACTACCAACGGGAGGAGAGAGTTCTCCCTGCGTGGTGGCGGGGAGTATGAACCCGAGGGAGGGTTTGGGCGATCCACTTCCTACCGGGGTCACACCGACATATTACGCCTGCCGCCAACGGTGTGACTATTCCGAGTTTGGGGGGGTCCGGGTCGAGGCGACGGCGCCGTCGGCACCCCCCGGTGCACCGACGGCCGAGAGGGTGCAGCGGGCCTCGCAGATGGCTCGGCCGTCGTCGTCGGTGAGGGAGATGCGCCAGACCTGGATGGTTCGGCCGACCCGGACCGGTGTTGCCTCGGCGGTCAGATGGCCGTCCCGCACAGAACGCAGGTGGCTGGCGTTCAGCTCGATCCCGACCACGCTACGGCCGGGCTCGGCGGCCAGCGCCGCCCCGAAACTGGCGGCGGACTCGGCCAGGAGGGCCGAGACACCGCCGTGGAGGATGCCGTAGGGCTGGTGCACCTTCCAATTGACCGGCAGGCGCATGACGACGCGCTCGGGGCCGGCCTCGATGATCTCGACGTCGAGGAGCTCGTGGATGCTGGCACTGCCGTCGGGCAGCGCAGCGCCGTTTCCGGGGGTGGAGGTGGAGGGGGGTGTGGTCACGGCCGCAGGTTAACGGGGCCCCGTTACCCTGAGCATGTGCCCGACGCGGTCGACCTGCGCAGCGACACCGTGACCCGACCGACGCGGGCGATGCGGCGCGCCATGGCAGAGGCGGAGGTCGGTGATGACGACTACGGCGAGGATCCGACGGTGCGGGCGCTGGAGGAGGCCTTCGCGGCGCGGCTGGGCAAGCCGGCGGCGCTGTTCGTCGCCTCCGGGGTCATGGCGAACCAGATCGCCCTCCGGGTCCTCACCGTGCCCGGGAGCGCCGTTGTGGCCGGACGGCGTCAGCACGTCGTGGCCTACGAGTTCGGCGCCGCCGCCTTGAACGCCGGGATCCAGTTCGTCGCGCTCGACGACGGGGACGGCATGGTGGACGCGGAAGCGGTGCGGTGGGCCCGCCAGGCTGCCGAGCACCATCAGCCTGCGGTATCCCTCATCAGCATCGAGAACACCCACATGGCGGCATCGGGTGCCCCCTGGTCGACGAGCCGCCTGCGGGCGCTGGTCGACGCAGCCGGGCCGGTCCCCATCCACATGGACGGGGCCCGGCTCTTCAACGCCGAGGTGGCAACGGGCGTGCCCGCGGCCGAGTGGGCGTCGGCGGCCACCACTGTCATGTGCTGCCTGTCCAAGGGTCTCTGCGCACCCGTGGGCTCGCTTTTGGCCGGGAACGAGGACGTGATGGCCGAGGCCCGGATGGCCCGCAAGCGCCTGGGTGGCGGCATGCGCCAGGCGGGCGTCCTGGCGGCCCCCGGACTGCTGGCACTGCACGAGATGGTCGGCCGCCTCCACGAGGACCACGCACGGGCGGCCCGGTTGGCGGACGCCGTCGCACTGCGCTGGCCAAGCTGCGGTCTCGATCCGGCCTCAGTCCGGACGAACATCGTGACGTTCACCCATGCCGAACCGGACAAGCTCCTGGCGCACCTGGAGGGTCACGGGGTGCTGGCCCACGCCATCGCACCCGGGACGGTCCGCTTCGTCACGCACCGTGATGTGGACGAGGCCGGCGTGACGCGCGCCATTGCCGCCTTGGAGGACGCGCCGTGAAGGTCCGTATCGGGATCAGCGCGGGCGGCGAGAGCCTCGGTCCCGACGCCATGGTCGCCTTGGCACAGGGGATCGCCGGGACAGGCTTCGACTCGCTGTGGCTGCCCGAGGTGCTGACGCGGCCCGGGCCCGACCCGCTGGTCGGGCTGGCCTGGGTGTCGGGGGCCTGTCCGGGGCTGAAGATCGGGACGACCATGCTGCTGCCGGGCCGCAACCTGGTGTGGCTGGCCAAGGCGGTGGCGACCCTGGACGTCCTCTCGGGCGGGCACTTCTTGTTGACGTTCGTCCCCGGGCTCGGGGTCGGGGGCGAGCGCAGCGCCATCGGCATCCCCAGCGCAGCGCGGGCCGAACAGATGGAGGACGCGCTGCCCGTGCTGCGCCGCCTCTGGGCCGGCGACGTGGTCAGCCACGAAGGGCCGGCCGGATCGTTCGCCGAGGTCTCGGTCTCCCCGCGACCGGCCCAGGACCCCTTCGACGTTTGGCTGGGTGGCAACGTCCCCGCCGCGCTGGAGCGCTGTGGCCGACTGGCCGACGGCTGGATCCCCGCCTTCTGCACCGCGGCCGACGCCGCCGCCGGCAAGGTGGTGATCGACCGCGTGGCCGCAGAGCATGGGCGCGCCATCAGCCCCGAGCATTTCGGCGTGAGCCTGGCCTACGCACCGGAGGGGACCGACGTCGCCGCACTGGCGTCGTCACCGCTCGCCCGTCGGGCCCGCGGCCGACCGCTCGAGGAGATCATCCCCGTGGGACGCCAGGGCCTGCGGTCGATGCTGGAGCAGTTCCTGGAGGTGGGGTTCTCCAAATTCATCGTGCGCCCGATGACACCGCCGGGGGACTGGCGAGCCGAGCTCGAGCACCTGGCTGACGCGGTGGGCGACCTGCAGACGTGACCGAGGCGCAGCACGGACCCCTACGCTGCCTCCATGCCAGAGCGTCCCCTCACCCTCATGGCGGTGCACGCCCATCCCGACGACGAAGCGATCGGCACGGGCGGGATCCTCGCCCGTTACAGCGCCGAGGGTGTGCGCACCGTGCTGGTGACGTGCACCAACGGTGAGCTCGGGGACGCGCCCGGCGGAGTGAAGCCGGGTGAGCCGGGGCACGACGAGGCGGTCGTCGTCCCACTGCGCCGCAAAGAGCTCGAAGCCAGTTGCGAGATCCTGGGCGTCGATGATCTGGAGCTCCTCGGCTACCACGACTCGGGGATGGAGGGCTGGCCGCAGAATGACGCACCCGGCTCCTTCTGGCGCACTCCGGTGGCGGACGCGGCGAGCCGCTTGGCGGCCTTGATGCGTGCCTTCGAACCACAGGTGGTCGTGACCTACGACGAGAACGGCTTCTACGGTCATCCCGATCACATTCAGGCCAACCGGGTGACCCGTGCCGCCATCGAAGAGTGCGGGATCCCGGCCAAGCTGTACTACACGGCCCTGGCCCGCTCGCGGGTGCGCGGGTTCGGCGAGATCCTGGCGGAGGCCGGCATCGAGCGCCCGGCCGAGGTGGAGGAGAACCCGGACTTCGGCACCCCGGATGAGCTCATCACGACGACGATCGACTGCAGCGCCGTGGCCGGCCGCAAGTACGCGTCGCTCGGCGCGCACGCGAGCCAGAGCGACAACATCTTCTTCCTGCAGATGGGCGAGGAGCTGTTCTCGAGAGTCATGGGGTCCGAGAGCTTCGTGCGCGTGCTGGACTCCACGCACGCGCCCGTGCCCGAGACGGACCTCTTCGCCGGGCTCCGCTGAACGAGTCCGAGCCGGGCCTGCGCCCCACCGGGAGAAGGGGACGCAGGGCCCGGTCCGGGGGGTCCCTACGTCGCGGTGCCGGCCGGGGTAGTGCCGGCGCGAGCGTGGGGATCCGATCTGACGAGGGACAGCGCCGCAGCGACGATCAGCACCACTGCGACGAGGAGCTCGATTGTGAAGGCCTGCTTGGCGAAGGGGGCCAGCCACGAGTCCTTGAACCCGAAGAGGCCGTGCGCCACCGAGAGCAGGAATCCGGCGATCGTGGTCAGGGCGAAGCCGATCCCGATGACGGCCGCCCACACGCGCCGGACGGCGACGACCCCGATGCCGATGACGAGCCCCGTGATCGACTGGAGCAGGAAGAGGGGGCCGATGGTGGGGATGGAACGGTAGCCATCAGCTTCGCTCCACAGGTGGAAGTGGACGTAGGCCGACCAGACCAGGAGCACGCCGCCCACGACAAACGCTGCCGTCGCCGCCAGATCCACCGGGCGGCGGGAACGCCCCGGGCCACGCACCAACAGGCTCCAGAGCTTCCGCAGATGAGGCGTCCGGGGCCCTGTCGGGTGGCGGATGTCGGGGACGGCGGTGGCCACGACGGGGATACGGCCCGGCGAGGGCCCGGGATTGCCGGACCAGGTGAATCCCCGGGCGGCGCTCGCCCGTAGACCTGTGGATGAGAGAATTGGGTGTGGCCGAGGGAGAGCTGTCCGACGAGGCCCTCCTGGCGGGGATGGCTGTGGGGGACCAGGAGGCGGCCGTCACCTTCACCCGGCGCTACCAACGGCGGGTGTTCGGCCTGGCCTACTCCATGACGAGCGATGCCGGGGTCGCCGAGGACGTGGCCCAGGAGGCCATGATCAGGGTCTGGCGCCATGCGCCGGTCTTCGACCCCAGGCGCGGCTCTGTGACGTCCTGGGTCCTCACCATCACCCGCAATCTGGCCATTGACGCCCTGCGCCTCCGGCGTGCCGTGCCGATGGACCCCGACGACTTCGCGGCCACCGCGCTGGCCAGCTCCGAGCACAATCCCGAGGACGCCGTGCGCCGCGGTGACATCCGCCACATCGTCCGGACCGCACTCAAGGTGCTGCCCGAGGAGCAGCGCCGCGCGGTGGTGCTCGCAGCCGTCTACGGCAGGACGGCGCTCGAGATCAGTGAGTCCGAGGGGATTCCGCTCGGCACGGCCAAGACGCGTATCAGGACCGGACTGATACGGCTGCGGGCAGCCGTCGAGCGGGCGGAGGGGGTCAGCAGTGGGCGATGACGTGAGGGAGCGGGGATGCGAGCAGTACTCGGACGATCTGGCTGAGCTCGCGCTCGGCGTGCTGACCGGGCGCGAGCGGGCGCAGGTACTGGCCCACGTCGAGTCCTGCCCGCGTTGTGCCGACGAGCTGGAGCACCTGTCCCGGGTCGCCGACACCGTGGTGCAGTCGGCTCCGGAAATGGAGCCCCCGCTGGGCTTCGAGGTGCGCCTGTTCGAGCGGATGGGCGTGACCGACGTGCGTCCGCGCCGCCGACGGTTCCGCCCGTCGCGCTGGGTGCCGGCCGCGGTGGGCGTTGCCGCGGCTGCCCTGGTGCTCGGCCTGGGCCTCGGCCTGACGTCGTCCTCGGCGCCGACCGTCGCGGCGAAGGCGCACAGGCAGCAGGTGACGACGGCGGCCTTGGTGGAGAACGGCGAGACGGTCGGGCACGTCGTGACCGTCGGCGGCAACGCGCCGTGGATGTCGATGACCTTGGCCGACTCGGCGGTCCACGGCACGGTGAACTGCGTGGTCGTCACCGACGACGGCGTCAGCCACCGCGTCGGGACCTTCGTGGCCCACGATGGCTATGGGGCGTGGAGCGCTCCGCTGCCCGTGGACCCGGCCGACGTGCGCACGGCGGAGGTCGTGTCGCCCAGCGGGACGGTGCATCGCCACCGCCACGCTGGGCTGACGACCGCTCAATACCGGTAGGTGTCGGGCTTGTAGGGACCCTGGACGGGAACACCGATGTAGTCGGCCTGGTCCTGGGAAAGCGTCGTGAGCTTCACGCCGAGTGCGTCGAGGTGCAGGCGTGCGACCTTCTCGTCGAGGTGCTTGGGCAGGACGTAGACGTCGTTGACGTACTGGCCGGTCTGGGTGAACAACTCGAGCTGCGCCATGGTCTGGTTGGTGAACGAGTTGGACATGACGAAGCTGGGATGGCCCGTCGCGTTGCCCAGGTTCAGCAGCCTGCCTTCGGACAGGACGATGATGGCGTGGCCGTCGGGGAAGATCCACTTGTCGACCTGGGGCTTGATGTTCACCCGCTCGATCCCGGGCGTCTTGGTCAGGCCGGCCATGTCGATCTCGTTGTCGAAGTGACCGATGTTCCCGACGATGGCCTGGTGCTTCATGCCCGCCATGTGCGCGGCGGTGATGATGTCCTTGTTGCCGGTCGTCGTGATGATGATGTCGGCCTGGGGCAGGATGTCCTCGAGCGTCGTGACCTGGAACCCCTCCATGGCCGCCTGGAGCGCGCAGATCGGATCCACCTCGGTCACCACCACACGGGCACCCTGGCCGGCCAGCGACTGCGCACAGCCCTTGCCGACGTCGCCGTAGCCGCAGACGACCGCCACCTTGCCTCCGATGAGGACGTCGGTGGCCCGGTTGATGCCGTCGACCAGCGAGTGGCGGCAGCCGTACTTGTTGTCGAACTTCGACTTGGTGACCGAGTCGTTGACGTTGATGGCGGGGAAGAGCAGCTCACCCTTTCTGGCCATCTCGACCAGGCGGTGCACGCCGGTCGTGGTCTCCTCGGTGACGCCCTTGATCCCGTTGGCGATGGACGTCCAGCGGCCCTGGTCCTCGCTCAGGCTCCGCCCGAGCAGCGTCAGGACGACCTCGAACTCCTCCGAGTCGGCCGTGGAGGGGTCCGGCACACTGCCGGCCTTCTCGAACTCGACGCCCTTGTGCACGAGGAGCGTGGCGTCGCCGCCGTCGTCGAGGATCATGTTGGGGCCACCCTCCGCCGGACGGCGACGACCCCGATGCCGACGACGAGCCCCGTGATCGACTGGAGCAGGAAGAGGGGGCCGATGGTGGGGATGGAACGGTAGCCATCAGCTTCGCTCCACAGGTGGAAGTGGACGTAGGCCGACCAGACCAGGAGCACGCCGCCCACGGCAAATGCTGCCGTCGCCGCCAGATCCACCGGGCGGCGGGAACGCCCCGGGCCACGCACCAACAGGCTCCAGAGTTTCCGCAGATGCGGCGTCTTGGGCCCTGTCGGGTGGGGGATGTCGGGGACGGCGGTGGCCACGACTGGGATACGGCCCGGCGAGGGCCCGGGATTGCCGGACCAGGTGAATCCCCGGGCGGCACTCGCCCGTAGACCTGTGGATGAGAGAATCGGGTGTGGCCGAGGGAGAGCTGTCCGACGAGGCCCTCCTGGCGGGGATGGCTGTGGGGGACCAGGAGGCGGCCGTCGCCTTTACCCGGCGCTACCAACGGCGGGTGTTCGGCCTGGCCTACTCCATGACGAGCGATGCCGGGGTCGCCGAGGACGTGGCCCAGGAGGCCATGATCAGGGTCTGGCGCCATGCGCCGGTCTTCGACCCAGGCGCGGCTCTGTGACCTCCTGGGTCCTCACCATCACCCGCAATCTGGCCATTGACGCCCTGCGCCTTCGGCGTGCCGTGCCGATGGACCCCGACGACTTCGCTGCCACCGCGCTGGCCAGCTCCGAGCACAATCCGGAGGACGCCGTACGCCGCGGTGACATCCGCCACATCGTCCGGACCGCACTCAAGGTGCTGCCCGAGGAGCAGTGCCGCGCGGTGGTGCTCGCAGCCGTCTACGGCAGGACGGCGCTCGAGATCAGTGAGTCCGAGGGGATTCCGCTCGGCACGGCCAAGACGCGTATCAGGACCGGACTGATTCGGCTGAGGGCAGCCGTCGAGCGGGCGGAGGGGGTCAGCAGTGGGCGATGACGTGAGGGAGCGGGGATGCGAGCAGTACTCGGACGATCTGGCTGAGCTCGCGCTCGGCGTGCTGACCGGGCGCGAGCGGGCGCGGGTATTGGCCCACGTCGAGTCCTGCCCGCGTTGTGCCGACGAGCTCGAGCATCTGTCCCGGGTCGCCGACACCGTGGTGCAGTCGGCTCCGGAAATGGAGCCCCCGCTGGGCTTCGAGGTGCGCCTGTTCGAGCGGATGGGCGTGACCGACGTGCGTCCGCGCCGCCGACGGTTCCGACCGTCGCGCTGGGTGCCGGCCGCGGTCGGCGTTGCCGCGGCTGCCCTGGTGCTCGGCCTGGGCCTCGGCCTGACATCGTCCACGGCGCCGACCGTCGCGGCGAAGGCGCACAGGCAGCAGGTGACGACGGCGGCCTTGGTGGAGAACGGCGTCACAGTCGGGCGCGTCGTGACCGTCGGCGGCAACGCGCCGTGGATGTCGATGACTTTGGCCGATTCGGCGGTCCACGGCACGGTGAACTGCGTGGTCGTCACCGACGACGGCGTCAGCCACCGCGTCGGGACCTTCGTGGCCCACGATGGCTATGGGGCGTGGAGCGCCCCGCTGCCCGTGCACCCGGCCGACGTGCGCACGGCGGAGGTCGTGTCACCCAGCGGGACGGTGATCGCCACCGCCACGCTGGGCTGACGACCGCTCAATACCGGTAGGTGTCGGGCTTGTAGGGTCCCTGGACCGGAACACCGATGTAGTCGGCCTGGTCCTGGGAAAGCGTCGTGAGCTTCACGCCGAGTGCGCCGAGGTGCAGGCGTGCGACCTTCTCGTCGAGGTGCTTGGGCAGGACGTAGACGTCGTTGACGTACTGGCCGGTCTGGGTGAACAACTCGAGCTGCGCCATGGTCTGGTTGGTGAACGAGTTGGACATGACGAAGCTGGGATGGCCCGTCGCGTTGCCCAGGTTCAGCAGCCTGCCTTCGGACAGGACGATGATGGCGTGGCCGTCGGGGAAGATCCACTTGTCGACCTGGGGCTTGATGTTCACCCGCTCGATCCCGGGCGTCTTGGTCAGGCCGGCCATGTCGATCTCGTTGTCGAAGTGACCGATGTTCCCGACGATGGCCTGGTGCTTCATGCCCGCCATGTGCGCGGCGGTGATGATGTCCTTGTTGCCGGTCGTCGTGATGATGATGTCGGCCTGGGGCAAGATGTCCTCGAGCGTCGTGACCTGGAACCCCTCCATGGCCGCCTGGAGCGCGCAGATCGGATCCACCTCGGTCACCACGACACGGGCACCCTGGCCGGCCAGCGACTGCGCACATCCCTTGCCGACGTCGCCGTAGCCGCAGACGACCGCCACCTTGCCTCCGATGAGGACGTCGGTGGCCCGGTTGATGCCGTCGACCAGCGAGTGGCGGCAGCCGTACTTGTTGTCGAATTTCGACTTGGTGACCGAGTCGTTGACGTTGATGGCGGGGAAGAGCAGCTCACCCTTTCTGGCCATCTCGACCAGGCGGTGCACGCCGGTCGTGGTCTCCTCGGTGACGCCCTTGATCCCGTTGGCGATGGACGTCCAGCGGCCCTGGTCCTCGTTCAGGCTCCGCCCGAGCAGCGTAAGGACGACCTCGAACTCCTCCGAGTCGGCTGTGGAGGGGTCCGGCACACTGCCGGCCTTCTCGAACTCGACGCCCTTGTGCACGAGGAGCGTGGCGTCGCCCCC
>CAWIYI010000046.1:0-54827 GCA_963840245.1 uncultured Acidimicrobiaceae bacterium | reverse complement strand
AGTTGGCCGTAGTGCCCCGGGTCCGCCAACCCGACCATCCACGCGGTCAGGTTGAAGTTCTGGTTGTTCCCCGAGAGGTTCGTCTGTGATGCCGGCACGAAGGCGTCCGAGACGGTGAAGAGCTGCTGGTCCGGTTGGGTGCCCGGCAGCGAGTACACCTGGTATTGCGGCGACATGCGGGCGGGCGTGGTCGAGACCAGCTGTCCCTGGTTGTTGTAGGTGTTCTGGGCCAGGAGAGCCTGCGACTGCGGTCCGGCGCCGGCGGTCGGTGACAGCTGCCACGCGTTGCTGGCGGCGTAGAACTGACCCGAGTTGGTCAGGTGGTACCGCCCGTAAATGGCGGACTGGATGGAGAAGATGTCCGGCGGATAGCGCAGGTGCGCCTGCAGCGCGGCCGGCATTTTCGAGATCGGCGTGAACATGTTCGGGAACGCGGCCGAGTACGCCTTCAGGATCGGGTCACTCGGGTCGGTGTCGTAGAAGGTCATCTTCCCCGAGTAGGCGTCGATGACGACCTTCACCGAGTTGCGCACGTAGTTGTAGCTTCCGGGCAGGTTGCTGCCGACCGCCACCTGCTGCGTGTCCGCGTTCTGCGAGTACGCGTAGTTGGCCGTCGTCGTGTAGCCGTCGACGACCCAGTCGATGTGCCCGTGATCTCGACCCGGGCCACTGTTGATCACCGCGTAGGGGTCGTGGTCGAAGGTGAGGAAGGGCGCCGCCGTCTTCGCCATGGAGACCGGGTCCCGGATGAACATGATGCGCGACTTGTCCGTGATCTGGCTCGAGATCAGGAGGTTGAAGTCGCCCAGCCGCAGCGCGAAGGCGGCCCGGGTGAAGATCGACGACAGCTGCACCCCGCCGGACCCCGTGTAGTGGCTCTCGACGTTCGTCCCGTCCTTCTGCTGGTAGTCGACTTCGAGCTGCTTGGAATTGGCCACGACATAGCCGGTCTCGCCCAGGCCGAAGTAGACGTTGGGTTGGGTGATTGCAGGCAACCCGCTCGATGACGCGGGCGGCACGTCCTGGACGGCGAAGACCGGGTTGTTGGAGGTCGTCTGGTTGGACAGCGCCACCGCGGCCCCGTTCCCGTGGGTGTACTGAAGGTGCGTGTTGACCCACGACGGGGAGGGCACACCGGAGGCCGAGATGTCGCGCACGCCGATCAACACCGGCGTGCGCGACCCGCTCAGGGTGTAGCGGTCCACGCCCAATGAGGGGAACGCGTAGTAGGACTTGATGCCCTGCAGGCGCTGGAACGTCTGCAGCGAGATCGTCGGGTCCGGGTCCCACTGCCGGATGTTGTCGATCGTGGGGGCGGCCACGACGGTCTGGCTCGCGCTGATGTTCGTGCTGGCGGGGAATTGGTGCACCGTGACGTTGTTCAGCCCGTAGGCGTCCCGCGTGGCCGTGATGTTGCGTTTGATGTAGGGCGCCTCCAGCGAGCTCTGCGCGGGCGTGACCTTGAGCGCCTGCAACAACGCCGGGTAGATGATGCCGACCACCAACGCGACGAAGGCCCAGATGCCGATGGCCAGCACCGGGAACGTCCAGCCCTGGCGCCGGATGTTGAAGAGCAGGATCACCGCGGCGAAGATCGACACGTAGATGAGCAACGTCTCCGCGGGCAGGCGGGCGTGCACGTCGGTGTAGCCGGCGCCGTTGACGTAGCCGTCCTGCGAGTTCACCAGCGACCAGCGCTGCAGGACGTAGCCCGCCGCCTTGTCGAGTGCGATCAGGGCCAGCAGCACCGAGATGTGCGCCTTCACCGGCGGCCGCACCCGCGGCACGCCACGCTGCGGCTGGATCCCGCCGTTGAAGTAGTGGAACACGACCGAGACCGCCAGCGTCACGATCAGGATGGCCAGCGTCCAGTCCACGACGAAGGTCAAGAAGGGCAGGTCGAAGACGTAGAAGCCGATGTCCTTGTGGAACTGGGGGTCGGTCACGCCGAAGTTGCCGCCGTGGCGGAACAGGATCCAGTTGTTCCACTGTCCGATCGTCCCCGATGCCCCGATCAGGGCCAGGACGAAGGACAGTCCCACATAGATCCGCCCCGCGTACGGCCGTACGAACTGCTGGTAGCGGCGTACCAGCTCGTCCTCCTGCGCCAGCACGATGTCGCGACCGGCAATGCGGTCGCACACCACGAGGTTCACCCAGAGGATGGCGAAGAAGATCGCCCCGAACACGCCGAAGAGGCCGAGCTTGATCGCCAGCAGCGTCGAGAAGACGTTGTGGAGGTCCACCGATGAGAACCACAGGCTGTCGGTGTAGAGGCCGGCCAACGAGCGCAGCGACACCAGCACGATGATGAGGAGGACGACGAAGCCGATGAGCCACCACCGCGCCCGGTGGCGGCGGCGCGGCGAGGGATCAGCAGGGAGGTCGCTGGGGATGCGCACGAGGGGAGCCTAACGTCCGCCGCGCCTGCCCCAATGGCCAGGCACAGGCGTCCGCTGCGGTCAAACGTCCTGGTCAGTCACTTGCCGGTGCGATGAGGCAGCGGCATCCCGAATGGGCCGGCGGGTGGGCGTGCCCGGTGGGGAACGTCTCGGTGCCACTGACCGCACCGGCCAGCACGTTGTCCTCGCAGTCCGAGCACGCGCTCGCCGTCGTCACCACCCAGCGCACTTTGCCGTCCACGCTTGCCGCCGCCACGCCGGCTGAGAAGGCCTGCGTGGCCTGGTCGCCGGCCAGGCGCTCGACGCGCTCACCCCGCCACTCGCGGAAGGCGGCGCCCACGCGGTCGACGGGCTCCCCGGTCCCCTCCGCCACCTGGCGGCGCAGCGTCGTCACGACCCCACGGGCCAACCCGGCCGCCGCTTGCTCCACGGCGTCGCCCCGGCGGATGGTCGCCGCGCCGGCTCCGACGAACACCGTCCCGGCGGCGAACGCCTCGTCCAGATGGCTGCGCGCAACAGTGACGAACGAGGCCAGGTGCTCGCTCTCGGAGCCCATCAGATCGTCGGTGTCCATCTGCGGCGCGCTGCGCAGGCGGTCGAGCCACCGGTTCTGGTCGTCGCCGAGGGTGCGCTTGATCGTCCGGCTCAACCGGGCCGTGACCGGCGCGAGCAGCTCGTCGCGCCGGGCGATGATCGGGTCGTCGGGCCCGGGGACCGCCTCCGCCTCCGCCTTCGCCTTCGCCTTCGGCCTCCACTGTTCCCGCGGGCTCGGCTCCGGCAGGGGCGGCGTTCGGCGCCTCGGCCCCCTCCGCCGCTTCCACCGTGGGGGATTCCGGGGCCGGCGGCTCGGTCGCCGACGCGGGCTGCTCCGTCTCGCCGGAGCCGGCGCGAATGCGCGCGAAGAGCTCGTCGACGGAGGGACCGGCGCCGGACTCGCCGCCGACCACCGGCGTCGGGCCCGTCGGCGGCATCGCATCGGTCGCATCGTCGAGGTCGTCCTGATCGTGAGGCATCTCCGCCGTACCGAGACGGAACTGGTCCGCCACTCCTTGGGCGGCGGCCCGTGCCTCCTCGTCGGTCCGGTCGAGGTGGGTCAAAATGCCGTCCACCCGGTCGCGCACCCCGTGCACCGAGGCGGCCATCTCGTCCCGGGCCGCCCGCAACTGCTCGATCTGGATGCCCAGCGTGCGCCGCCGTGAGGCCAGGTCGGCCAGCACGCGGCGGCGCGCCTCTTGGACCTGGTCGAGGAGGGCGCGCCCCTCGTCCTTGGCGCGGGTGATCATCGCCTCCCCCGTCGCGATCCCCTCGGCGACGATGCGCTCACTCTCCACTCGGGCCTCCTGCTCCGCGTGGGCCACCAGGAGCTCGACCTCGACGACCCGCTCGGCCGACGACGCCTCGGTGCGTGTCTGCAACTCGTCCACCTGGCGCTGCGTCTCCCGCAACAACGTGGCGGCCCCTTCCCGCGCCTGGGCGACGATCCCGGCCGCCTCCTCTTGGGCGTGGCGCAGGATCTGCGCGCTGTGCTGGCCCAGGGACGCCGTCAGGGTGGCCTCGTCGATCACCGGGTGGGCGGCCCGCTGCTCGGCCTCGGCCAGGGCGGACCGCAGTTCTTCCTCGCGCGTCTCGAGCGCCTCGAAGCTGCGGGAGACGGACTGCAGATAGGACCGCACCTCGTCGGTGTCGAAGCCCCGCCGGACCACCGCAAAGGAATGCTGGGCGATGTCTCCGGTCGCGATCCGGGACGACGAGATGGGTGCGCGGCCTTCTGCCATGGCCAGAGCCTACGGCGAAGCCTGGGCAGGCACAGGTTTGGTCGGCACTTTGCCCCCCAGGTGTTTGAGGATCCGCAGCACCTGGTCGAGGTTGTTCACGGCGTAGACGTGGAGCTGGGGGGTCGCCTTGGACTGGGCCGCCTTGAGCTCCACCGAGGGCACGAAGAACACGGTCGCCCCCGCCTGCTCCACCGCAACGGTCTTCTGCGCCACGCCGCCGACGTCACCCACGTTGCCGTTGGGGTCGATGGTGCCGGTGGCCGCCACGATCCGGTTCCCGGTCAACCGCCCGGTGCTCAGCTTGTCGATGATGCCGAGCGTCATGGCCAGGCCGGCCGACGGCCCACCGATGTTCTGGGTGTGCACGGTGACCTTGACCGGGAATTGCCAGTCCTGCTGCGTCGTGGGATCGATGCCGAGGTAGGCCGTCGGCCTGGTCGGCGGGCCGCAACCCCGGTCCACCAGCCCCTTGGGCGGTGTGCCGAGCGTGACCGACTTGGTCACCGTCGGACCGTCCACGAATTGGCCGACATCGTTGATGGAGGACTCCTCGACCTTCAACGCGACGTTCGAGCCCGGCGTCAGCCCGTGCAGCGCGTCGACGAGCGCACAATCGTCCGCGACGGGGGTGCTGTTCACGGCGGTGATCACCTGCGCCACCTCCAGCGTGGAGGCGGCCGGCGAGTGGGGCGCGATCCCGTAGATCAACGCGCCCGCATTGGTCGAGGTGACCGCGTAGCCGAGGTGGGACAGCGCCGCCGCGGTGGCGAACGACTGCGCCTGCGCCATCTGGAGGTACCCCTGGCTCAGGTACTCGCCCTCGCTCACCGAGGGGCCGAGCAGGTCGGGCCCCGAGACCACCTCGCTGTTCGACTCGAAGAACCGGTACTGCAGGTAGCTGAGCGCGTTGAGCTGGGTGACGAAGACGTCCGTGAGCAGGATCTTGCCGGTCAGCGGATGCCCGTCTGCGGCGGGGACCTCGATGTGCGGCGCGACCGGCGACGCATCCCCGGGCGAGACGGCGAAGTAATTGATGGAGGTGCGCGAGGCGATCAGCACCGCCGCGGCGACGAGGACGATGAGGGCGCTGAGGATGCCGGGCCACAGACGCCGGCGCCGGGTGGGGGCGGAGGGCGGCAGCGGCGACGAACCGGCCGCACCGGCCGCGCCCGCGCCGGCGTCGGTGGAGGTGGAGGTGGGGTTCGCCGCGGCATCCCCGTCGGCGGTCGCGTCAGGTTCGGACATACTCGGAAGGTGAGCGACGATGTTGCCACGGAAACCGACCGCGATGGCCGCGCCGAAGTCCGCCGGCGACGCGTCACCATGGCCGGGCATCGGGGGAACGCGGCTCTGGCCCGTCGGGGGTTGACCGATCCCGACCAGGGCGTGCAGGTGGCGGCGCTCGGCGCGCTGGCCCGCCTGGGTGCGCTGACGGCCGCCGACGTGGAGTCGGCCCTCGCCGACGGGACCCCGGCGCTGCGGCGGCGCGCCGTCGAGGTGGCACCGGCGGCTCGGGGCACCGGAACGCGCTCGTCGCTGCCCCGCGCCGTCACCGGCGCGCTCGGTGATGCGGACCCGCTCGTCGTGGTCGGCGCCGCCTGGTTCCTGGCGGAGCGGCACGTCCGGCCGGCGGTCCCGCTGCTGGCCGCGACCGCTTCAGAGCACGGAGACGCCCGCTGCCGCGAGGCCGCGGTGGCCGCCCTCGGCGCCATCGGTGATGTCGCCGGCCTGCCGGCCGTGCTCGCCGCGCTGGGCGACTCGCCCACGGTGCGGCGGCGGGCCACGGTGGCATTGGCCGGCTTCGACGACCCGCGGGTGACGCCCGCGCTGCGGGCGTCGGCCGGGGACCGCGACTGGCAGGTGCGCCAGGCGGCCGACGAGCTGCTGGACGATCCGCCCGGTTAGTCGTCCTCGGTGAAGAGCCTCTTCAGCCGGTCGAACGACTCGAGGCAGACGCCCGCCCCCTGGACGACGCACTCCAGCGGCGTGTCGACGAGATGCACCGGCACGGCGGTGGCGTCGGCGATGCGCTGGGTCATGCCGCGCAGCAGCGCGCCGCCTCCGGTGAGGTGGACCCCTTCGAAAATGATGTCCTGCGCCAGCTCGGGTGGCGCCTCGCCCAGGCACTCGGCGGCGGCCGTCACGATCGAGGTCACGTTGTCCTCCAGCGCGGCGCGGACCTCGGCCGGGGAAAGGATCACCGTCTTGGGCCGGCCCGTCGCCACCTCCCGCCCGCGGATCTCGGCCCGCTGTTCGCCCTCGTGGGGGGAGGCCGAGCCGATGGCGAGCTTCACCGCCTCGGCCGTGCGTTCGCCGACCGCCACGCCGTAGCGGTGGCGCACGTGGTTCTGGATCGCCGCGTCGAAGTCGAACCCCCCGCAACGCAGCGCCTGCACCGCCACGAGGCCACCCAGCGAGATCACGGCCATCTCCGCCGTGCCGCCGCCGACGTCGACGACCATGTTGCCCACCGGCTCGTGGATGGGCAGCCCGGCTCCGATGGCGGCGGCCATCGGCTGCTCGATCAGGAAGCTGGCCGACGCGCCGGCCCGGCGTGCCGCCTCCTTCACGGCGCGCCGCTCGACCGCGGTGATGGCGGACGGAACGCAGATCAGCACCTTGGGCCGGTTGAGCCGGCTGACCCCGACCCGGCGCAGCAGCACGCTGAGCATCCGCTCGGTGACCTCGAAGTCGGTGATGGCACCGCCGCGCAGGGGTCGCTCAGCCACGATGTAGCCCGGCGTGCGGCCGATCATCTGCCACGCGTCGGTGCCGATGGCGAGCACTTCGCGGCTGCGCGAATCGAGCGCGACCACGGTCGGTTCGTTCAGCACCAGGCCCTTCCCCTTGGCGTAGACCAGCGTGTTGGCCGTGCCGAGGTCGATGGCAAGGTCGCGGGACATGGGGCCTCATGGTACGGCCGGGGCGTCGGCCGACGGCACTCTCCTGGACTTTCTCGGTATCGTCGCCCAAGTGAGCGACACACCCGAGGACCCGGAGGAGGGCACGCCGGGCCAGGGCGAGGGCGAGAGAAACGGACAGGACGACCCCGATTCGCCCCAGCACGGCTGGATCGATCCTGACGACCGGCTGTGGCGCCACCCCAGCGAGATGGCTGCTCCGGGACCCAATCCGGGCGCTTCCTTCCTGCTCAATCCCCCGCCGCGCCACCAGTACCGCAGCGCCGTCATGGTCCTGGTGGGCGTCGGCGCCGTCATGGCCGTGGTGGCCTGGGTCATCGTCCTGCTCTCCCCGGCCTCGGAGCACCCGCTCCAGAGCGCCACGCTGGACACGGCGGGCAACGGGTCGCTGACCACCCTGGCCGGCCCGCAGAACGCGGTGCCGGCGGCGGCGGTGCCGGCCGGGCGCTCCATCGTCGAGCTGGAGGCGACCACTTCCCGCGGCACCTTCCTGCTGATCGGCGTCGCCGTGGCGGAGGGGGGTCTCGTGGCCACGACCGCCGACCTCCTCGGCGGCCTGCAGAAGATCGTCATGGTCGGCCCCGGAGGCACGCGCCAGGCCGCCTCGGTGGTGGCCACCGACAAGACCTCCGACATCGCGCTGGTCAACGTGCCCGAAGACCTTCCGGTGGCACCGTTCGCCGACGACACCAACCTCGGCAACGGCGCGCCCGACATGGCGCTCACCTTCGTGTCGGCGGGCGGCAGGAAGGTCGCCTTGCACTGCACGTCCGGCGCCGTGACCGGCGTCGGGGTGGCCATCGCCAGCGGGCCGGCCTCCACCATGCCGTCGATCACCTCGTCGCCCGCGACGCCCTCGGTCATCGCGGGCGAGCCACTGCTCAACGCGCGAAGGCTCGGTGGTCGGCATCCTCTACGACCCCGATCCGGGCAACGCCCCCGCCGCCTTCCTCCCCAGCGACCTGGTCGTGGGTGTCGCCAACGACCTCCGATCCGACAACCGGGTCGTGCACGGCTGGTTGGGCGTGCAGGGCACCGACGCCCCGGACGGCACCGGTGCCAAGGTGGAACAGGTGCAGACCGGCGGGCCGGCCTCCGGGCTCCTGCAGACAGGCCAGCTCATCGTGGCCGTGAACGCCACGCCGGTGCGTTCCATGGCGGAGTTGAGGGCCCGCCTCTACGTCCTTCCCCCCGGTGCCCCGATCACGGTCTCGGTGCAGCAGCCGGGCGGGCCCAAGGTCGTGGACATCACCCTCGGCAGGTCCTCCTAGCATGCGAGGGTGAGCATGTTCGGTTCCAGCGACCCCGACAATCCGATGGGGGGTCTCCTCGGCGACCTGCTCAAGGTCATCGGGTCGGGTCCGGGGGTCGCCGACAGTTGGTTCGAGGCCGCCCGCACCCTGGCCTACGGCGTGGCCACCGACGGCGGCGAGGACGAGAACCCCGACCCGCTGGTGCGCATCGCGTTCGAGGAGCTGGCGCGGGTGGCCGAGCTGCACGTGGTCGACGCCACCGGGATCGGGCCCGCCTCGGGTGCCGGTGGGGTCTCCTTCGAGGCCGTCGGGCCCGGGCAATGGAGCTTCCGCGCCCTCGAGGCCTACCGGCCCGTCCTCAAGTCCATGATCGATGCCCAGCAGCAGGGCGCCGCAGCCGTCCCGTCGTCGCTCGATCTGAGCGAGCTCGATCCCGATTCCGCCGGTGGCCTCAGCGGGCTCCTCGGGCAGTTCGCGCTCACCCTCGGGCCGGTGTTCCTGGGCATGCAGTTCGGCTCGGCCGCCGGGCACCTGGCCCGCCGCGCCTTCGGGCAGTACGCCCTCCCCCTGCCCTGGCCCGAGTCGTCGACGCTGCTGCTCGTGCCGGGCAACGTGGCCCGTTTCGCCGAGGACTGGAGCCTCCCGCTCCAAGAAGTCCAGCTGTGGGTCTGCCTGCGCGAGTTGACCATGCACGCGGTGCTGACCCGGCCCGGCGTGCGGTCCTCACTGATGACACTGCTCGGCGACGCGTCGGCCCATGCGGCGGCGGCGCAGCGCTCCATCGTCGAGCGCCTCGGTGACGGGCTGGGCAGCCAGGCCTCGCTCGAGGAGGCCCTGGGGGATCCCGAGGCGCTCCTCTCGGATCTCATCAGCCCCGAGCAGCGCAACATCTCGAGCGCGCTCACGGCACAGACGACCGCCATCAGCGCGTACGTCGATCACATCACGGCCGGCATCGCCGAAACGCTGACGTCGTCGCCCTCCGCGTTGCGTGAGGCGTGGTACCGCTACCGGATCGAGGAGGGCAAGGGCGAGCAGGCCTTCGCCGGACTGTTCGGCCTCAACGTCGGCCAGGACGAGGTCGACCGCGGGCGCGCCTTCGTGACGGGTGTCCTGGAGCGGGCGGACGAGAGCGCGCTGGCCCGCTTGTGGGGCGACGAGCTGGACCTGCCGACACCGGCCGAGGTGGACGCGCCCGGACTGTGGCTCGCCCGCATCGGGCTGCTGGACTGACCGCGCCCGGGCCCCGCCGGGATCAGGCCTCGGCCTCTTCGCCCCAGTCGAGGACCCACTCGAGCGCCAGCTGCTCGCGCTCGGCGTCCCGGACGACACGTTCGCTGTTGCGTCGGAACTGGGGATCGTGTGGTGGCAGCAGCACCAGGCGGGCCAGGACGCGCTCACGGAACGGCTCGATCACCTCGGGTGGGCCGTAGTCCGACTGGACCTCCCAATGGGGGGCGACCGGCCCCAGGTAGACGACGCGCACGTGCCCGATTGGCTCGATCGGCTCACCCTCTCCGACGATTTCTTCCTCGGTGTCCGGGGACATTGGAACCTCCTGGCATTGGCGATCGGGGCCAGCGTAGCCCCGGGGGGCGGAACGACATTCTCCCTGGTAGAGCGCGAATCGCGTGCTGGATTCTTAGGAACTTCCTATCCGCCAAACCTGGCTCTGAACAGGGTGCTCCCGTAGAATGATGCGTGAAAAGGGAGCCGAACGATGACTACCGACTGGATGGGCCTTGGGAAGTGCAAAGAAGTTGCACCCGACACTTTCTTTCCAAGTGATGGCATGGGCGTGTTGGTCGCCCAGCGCATCTGCGCCGAGTGCCCCGTCTCCGAAGCCTGCCTCGAGTACGCACTCGAGCACCACATAGACCATGGTGTCTGGGGTGGTGCCTCCGAGCGTGAGCGCCGCCGCATCTTGCGCCGCCGCCGCCTCTCACACGCCGTCGTCTCCAGTTAAGACCTGAGCCGGGCGGGCGCCGCCGGCGCCCGAGCCTCCCGGCCTCGCCGGCCCGGCGTGTCACGCTGGCGCTGTGCTCCTCGAGTGCGTCGTCAACGTCAGCGAGGGCCGCGACGAGGCGGTCCTGAGCCGGCTGGCCATTGCCGCCGGGTCCGCCCTGCTCGACGTGCACCGCGACCCGGACCACCACCGGTCCGTCTTCACCCTCGCCGGCCCGGCTGACCTGGTGGCCGAGGCGGCCCGCGCCCTCGCGACGGCGACCGTCGCCCGCCTGGACCTGCGGGACCACGCCGGGGCCCATCCCCGCCTGGGTGTGCTCGACGTGGTGCCCTTCGTCCCGTACGCGCCCGGCGGGCCCGCCCCCGAGGACCTCACCGAGGCGGTGGCCCAGCGCGACCGGTTCGCCCGATGGCTGGGCGAGGAGCTGGGGGTGCCGAGCTTCCTCTACGGACCCCTTCCCGGCGGCCGGACCCGGACCCTGCCCGACATCCGCCGCCATGCCTTCGGGGCATCGCCCGACGGACTGGCCCCCGACCGCGGCCCGGCGCAGGCCGATCCCCGCCACGGGGCCACCGCTGTCGGCGCCCGGCGCGTTCTGGTGGCCTACAACGTCTGGGTCTCCTCGGTCCCGGTCGCCCGACGGGTGGCGCCCCTGGTCCGTGGCCCCGAGGTGCGCGCGCTGGGCCTGGCCGTCGGGTCCCGGGCCCAGGTGTCCTGCAATCTGGCCGATCCCGACCGCTACGGACCGGAGCGGCTCTACGACGTGGTGGCCACCCTGGTGGCCGAGGCCGGAGGGACGGTCGAGGGGGGCGAGCTCGTGGGGCTCATCCCCGAGGCCGTGCTGGCCGCCGTGGCCTCCGACAGGCGGGCTGAGCTCGGCCTGTCGGAGGGAGCGACGGTGGAGTCCCGGCTTCCTGCTGCCTGAAGACCCCGGCCGCGCTACGAGGCGTTGACCACGTCCCGGCGAGCCAGGGCGCGGGCGCGGCGCAGACGCCGGCGCTCCCGCTCGCTCATGCCGCCCCAGATCCCGAACTTCTCGCCATTGGCGAGGGCGTACTCGAGGCAGTCCTCACGCACGACGCAACCCCGGCAGACCTCTTTGGCCTCCCGGGTCGACGCGCCGCGCTCCGGGAAGAACAGATCCGGATCGACGCCCATGCAGTTGGCCTGCAATTGCCAGCTTCGTTCTTGGCGACCGTAGAGCGTGGTGACTATGTCAACTGGCACTTGGTTCGCCCCCCTTCATCACCTCAGGTGGCACTGGTGTAGTTACAGCGGTGTAGTCATCTTTCATCACGCACCCGCCGGGCGCAAGGGGAAATTGCCTGTTCCAGGCACGAAAGATGCGTGCCGGGCGCCGCTCAGTCGTCCCCGGGAGAGGGAAACCCCAGTTGAAGGCCCATTTCGGGCGGCCGCCCGTGGGGGCCGGGGATTGCCGGACGATTTTCCCGGCAACGACCCGGACCGGGCCGAATCAGGCGCGGAACTGCCGCAAGACCTCTGGTGGCGGGCTGCTCAGCCGGCCGGGCGGAGGACGCGGCGGTGCTGGAGGAAGTCGACCAGCACGTAGCCACCGAGCGCGTCGGGCGTCGTGTAGAAGGTGCGGCCGCCGTTGACCCGGGCGATCTGCTCCACGAAGGGGTAGTGGGTGCGCTGGAGGTCGAGGGCGAACGTGTTGATCACGATCCCGGCCCGGGTGCAGCGGATGACCTCGGCCATCGTCCGGCGCAGCGTCTCGGGAATGGGCGGGTAGTTGAACCAGACCTCGCCGGCGTCGTCGATGTGCGCCGTCGGCTCGCCGTCGGTCACGACGATGATCTGCTTCGTCCCGTGCTCGTGGGCCAGCATGCGCCGGGACAGTGCCAGCGCGTGCTGCAGGTTGGTGCCGTAGACGTAGTCCCACATGGCCGTCGGGACGTCGTCGGGCCGTATCTCGCGGGCGACCTCGGAGAAGCCGACGATACCGAGATAGTCGCGGGGGAACTTCGAGGAGATGAGGGTCTGCAGGGCCATCGCCATGCGCTTGGCCGGCACGAAGTTGTCCCGCATCGGCATCGACATGGAGAGGTCGACGGCGAGGACGGTGGCCGAACGGCTGAGGGCCTCCACCTCGACCACCTCGAAGTCCTCGGGGGTGAGGCGGACCGGCACGCCCGACCCGGCCCGGCGCACCGCGTTGTGCACGGTGCTGGACAGGTGCAGGTTGAGCGGGTCGCCGTACTCGTACGCCTTCGTCGTCTCCTCCCGGTCGTGGCCCGTGCCGGTGCGCTGCGCCGCGTGGTCCCCGATGCGGTCCTTGTTGATCTGGCCGAAGAGGTCGACCAGGGCCTTTTGGCCCAGGCGGCGCACGCCGCGGGGCGTCAGCTCGATGTTGCCGCCCTGCTGCTCGATCAGCCCGGCGTCGGACAGCGACTTGGTGAGGTTGGCCAGGCGATCGAGCGCGCGGGCCGCGTCCTCACCCATGTGCTGGCGAACCTGGTCGAGGTCGATCTCACCCAGGGCCGCCGGGGTGGACGCCGACTGGATGACCTCCTCCATGCGGTCGAGCTGGCCCAGCTGGGTGGCCAGGTCGGTGGCCCGGTCGAGGCCCATCGGGCCCTCGCCGTTGAAGTCGTAGGACTTCTGCCAGCCGGCGTCGGGCACGGCGCGCTGGAGGTTCTGCGCCAGGCGCTCCACCTGCCAGCGCAGGTCCATGTCCTCGAGGACCGAGTCCATCAGCCCGCGCAGCTGGGCCTGCTGCTCGGGGCTGAGCGAGTTCCACACCGCCTGGGCGGCCGCCATGCGCTCGGCCAGCTGCTCGAGCAGCTCGTCGAGGTTCTGCGGGTTGCCCGGGAACATGTCGCCGTACTGCGCCATGAACTCCTCGAAGCTGGGGTCGAGGTCGTCGCCGCGCTCGCGCTGTTCGAGCATCGTGTTCAGCGCGTCGTAGGCATCGCGCATGCGCGCCATCTGCTCGGCGTCCATGTTGGAGAGCGCGTCCGAGGCACCCTCGAAGAAGGTGTCGGCCATCTCGCGGCGCAGCTCCTCGACCAGCTCCTCGAAGCGCTCACGGGCCTCCGAGGAGACGAAGTCGTAGTGCTGCAGGCTGCTGACGCGCCCGGCGGGGTCGTCGGGCTGGAGGTCGAGCGCCATGCGCCGTTCCGTGGCGACGTCGTCGGTCACCTCGGCGCGCCGCTGGTCGCCCGAGCTCTGCGCCTCCTCGACCAATTCGTCGATGGCCGCCCGTTCGTCCTGCTCTATCTCGTCGAGCTGACGCGTGAGCTCGGCCATGCGGCCGTCGGGATCACCCTCGGCCAGCATCTCGGCCCGCCGGCGGCGCAACTGGTCGAGCATGTCACGCAGCCCCGGCACCTGCTCGCCGTCGGCATTGCGGAAGCCGCTCCGGAGGAGCCGGCGCAGCGCGTCGTCGAGGTCGCCGCCCGCAAGGAGATCATCGGTGAGGCCGGCGAGCAGGTCGTCGGGATCGAGGTCGGCGAACTCCTGGGTGCCGTCCCATTCCGAGTAGTCGTAGCGGGCGCTCATGTGCGTGTCCTCTCCGTGGCCTTACTTGCGCCCGCGGTACAGGGCGCGTGCCCCGGAGGCGTCCTTGTTCAGCCGCTTGGTCAGGTGCAGCCCCTCGAGGAGGAACTCCATGGCACTGGCCATCAGGGCGGGGGACTCGGCCTCGGCCGCCTCGGGGCCGGCCAGCTTGCGCGTTGGCGGCTCCAGCTCGGGCACGTCGGCCAGGACGGCCAGGTAGGCCGACGAGGGGAGGTCGTCGCCGACGTGGACCACGACCTGCTCGTGGAACGCGGCGACGATCGCCTGGGGGTCGTCGAGGGTGACCCGCCGGCGGAACACCGCCAAGGTGGCCGCGGCCACCAGCTGGGCCACCACCTCGTCCTCGTGGCCCTCCTCCATGGCCTCGACCTCGATCTTGCCCTGGGTGGAGGGCACCAGGGACGAGAGGTCGCTGATGCGCGGCACCGCCACCGGCTCGCCGGTCCGCAGGGCCCGCCGCACGGCGGAGGCGACGAGCGTCTCGTAGTTGGCGATGGAGAGACGGACGGAGACGCCGCTGCGCTGGTTGAGGTGGGTGCTGCGCCGGGCCAGCTGGCTGATCTCGGCCACCACCTCCTTCATGAATCTGGGCACCGTCACCGGCACGCCTGCCGTCGGCAGGTCGGCCTCGCCCTCCATGATCCTGACCTCGGTCGTGGTCTCGAAGGGGTAATGGGTGCGGATCTGCGCGCCGAAGCGGTCCTTGAGCGGCGTGATGATCCGGCCGCGGTTCGTGTAGTCCTCCGGGTTTGCCGTGGCGATGAGCATGATGTCGAGCGGCAGCCGGATGCGATGGCCCCGGATCTGCACGTCGCGCTCTTCGAGGATGTTGAGCAGCCCGACCTGGATCCGCTCCGAGAGGTCCGGCAGCTCGTTGATGGCGAAGATGCCGCGGTTGACGCGCGGGATGAGACCGAAGTGGAGCGCCAGCTCGTCGCTCAGGTAGCGGCCTTCGGCGATCTTGATCGGGTCCACCTCGCCGATGAGGTCGGCGATGGAGGTGTCGGGCGTCGCCAGCTTCTCGCCGTAGCGCTGTGAGCGGTGCACCCATTCGATCGGCGTGGCCTCGCCCAGTTCCTCGACGCGATCGAGGGCGTAGCGCGAGACGGGGTTGTAGGGATCGTCGTTGATCTCCGAGCCGGCGACGATGGGCAGCCACTCGTCGAGCAGACCGACCAGGGAGCGGATCACCCGCGTCTTCGCCTGGCCCCGCTCGCCCAGGAGGATGATGTCGTGCCCGGCCAGGATGGCGTTCTCCAATTGGGGCACCACCGTGTCTTCGAACCCGAGCACGCCGGGGACGAGCGAAGCTCCGGACGCGATCGCCTTGGCGGTGTTACGCCGCATCTCCTCGGCGACCGACACCGACTCCCAGCCCGAGCTGCGGAGGTCGGCCAGCGCGCCGGGCAGGTCAGCAGGGGGCTTCAGGTCGCCGGGGCGCGGGGTCGCGGAGGGGTCGAAGTGGGAGGAGCCGTCCATGGTCGAAGCCTAAACCCCGGGCCCGGACGCCGGTGCGGCGGTTTTCGGCCGGTGGAGCGCCAGCAGTTGGTCGGCCAGCGCGCTGGGCCGGGCGGGCCAGCGCGCGATCGCCCCGCTGGGCTAGAGCCACGGTGCGGCTCAGCGTCGGTGCCGTGAAGGGGATCGCCACCAGCGACCCGTCGTCGGGCAGGGCGATGGCGGGGACCACCGCCGCCCCGAGCCCCGCCGCCACGAAGGACAGGACGCCGGCCATCTCGGCTCCCTCGCTGACGAGATGCGGTTCCACCCCCGCTTCCTGGCAGGCCGACAGCGTCACCGCCCGCAGGTCATAGCCTTCCCGGAACATCACCAGATCGAGCCGGTCGAGGTCGCGCACCCGGACGCGACGCCGGCGGGCGAAGGGGTGATCGGGTGCGGTGGCCAGGACGAGCGGGTCGTCGAAGAGCGGCGTGGTCACCACCAGAGGATCGGTCACGGGGAGCACGACCAGGGCCAGGTCGACCTCGCCCGCGGCCACCTGGGGCACCAGCTGGTGCGAGCCCGCCTCCACCACCGCCAGGTCGATGCCCGGGTGGCTGGCGTGGAACGCCACGAGGGCGGGCGCGAGCGCGCTGGTGATGAGGCTGGGGGTGGCCCCGACGGCCAGGCGGCCCCGGGCCATGCCCGACAGCGCCCGGGCTTCGGCGCCGGTGGCCTCCACGTCGGCCAGGACCCGCTGCATGAAGGGCAACAGGGCGGCCCCGTCGGGCGTGAGGGTCACCGGCCCCTGGCCGGGGCCCCGGTTGAAGAGCAGCACGCCCAGCTCGTGCTCGAGCAGGCGGACCTGGCGGGACAACGAGGGTTGGGCCAGATGCAGGCGGGCGGCGGCCTGCGTGAAGCTCTTTTCCTCGGCGACGGCCAGGGCGTAGGCCAATTGGTGCAGCTGCATTAATCAGAGGTTATCGCTCTGATCTTCATGCTATTTATGTCTTTGACGCGCCACGGGGCGGACCGTATGGTCGCGGCGTTGCCCGGCAATGAGCAGTGCCGTGCAGCAGGCACTGAGGAGGTGCGAGTGACGACGACGGCCGAGAGCGCAACCACGACGCCTGTTGCGATCGGGGCGCCACGGGGTGGGCCCGACGTGCCCACCCTGCGCAAGGACGGCTGGTGGGTCGAGCCGGCGATCACGGCGGCCGTCCTGCTGGCCTTCGTCATCTACTCGACGTGGGCCGCCTTCGTGGGGAAGAACTACTACGCCGGCGCCGACCTGCACCGGGACCTGATCTCGCCCTTCTACTCGCCCTGCATCGCCAACAGCTGCGTGCCGGGCAGCCACTCGTTCGGGACGCTGCCCTTCTGGAACTACTCGCCGGCGCTGCTCATCCTCATCTTTCCGCTCGGCTTCCGCCTCACCTGCTACTACTACCGCAAGGCCTACTACCGGTCCTTCTGGCTGTCGCCCCCGGCCTGCGGCGTGGCCGACGCCCACGGCAGCTACAGCGGCGAGACCCGGTTCCCGCTCATCCTCCAGAACATCCACCGCTACTTCTTCTGGATTCTCCTGCTCTTCAACTGTGTGCTCACCTACGACGCCATCCTCGCCTTCCGCCAGCCCGGCCTCGGCATCGGCATCAGCGTGGGCACGGTCGTGCTCTGCGCCAACGCGGTCTTCCTGTGGCTCTACTCGCTGTCGTGCCACGCCTGCCGGCACTTCTGTGGCGGCCAGGTGAAGTCGTTCGCCAAGCACCCGACCCGCCACAAGCTCTGGAA
This sequence comes from uncultured Acidimicrobiaceae bacterium, assembly GCA_963840245.1. Classification (GTDB taxonomy): domain Bacteria; phylum Actinomycetota; class Acidimicrobiia; order Acidimicrobiales; family RAAP-2; genus Bog-473. Next base: position 37,739 of record CAWIYI010000046.1, on the reverse strand, counting down.
GTTCGTCACTCCGCTGAACGCGCGCCACATGCGCTTCGCCTGGATCAGCCTCTTCGGCGTCGCCCTGTGCGATCTCTACGTGCGTCTGGTGGCGAGCGGGACGATCCACGACCCCGGCTTCCACTTCTAGGCCGCGAGGATCCGCATGCCCGACTCCGCATCCCCCGACTTCGAAACCCACGCGTACGACGTCATCATCATCGGCGCCGGTGGCTCCGGCCTGCGCGCCGCCATCGAGGCCAAGGAGCGCGGTCTGCGGGTGGCGCTCGTGTGCAAGTCGCTGCTCGGCAAGGCGCACACCGTCATGGCCGAGGGCGGCATGGCGGCCGCCATGGGCCACGTCTGGCCCGAGGACAACTGGCAGGTCCACTTCCGCGACACCATGCGCGGCGGCAAGATGCTCAACAACTGGCGCATGGCGCAGATTCACGCGCAGGAGGCCCCCGACCGCGTCTTCGAGTTAGAGCGCTGGGGGGCGCTGTTCGACCGCACCAAGGACGGGCGCATCACCCAGCGCGACTTCGGCGGCCACCGCTACGCGCGCCTGGCCCACGTGGGCGACCGCACCGGCCTGGAGCTCATCCGCACCCTCCAGCAGAAGGTCGTCTCCATGGGGACCGACGTCTTCATGGAGTGCAAGATCCTGCGCCTGCTCCCCGACGCCGACGGGCGCATCTCGGGCGCGGTGGGCTACATGCGCCCGACCGGCGAGATGGTGCTCTTCACCGCCAAGGCTTTCGTCCTCGCCACCGGGTCGATCGGCAAGGCCTGGAAGTACACCTCCAACTCGTGGGAGTCGGTGGGCGACGGCCACGCCATGGCCATCTGGGCCGGAGCCGACGTCATCGACATGGAGTGCGTGCAGTTCCACCCGACGGGCATGGTGTGGCCGCTGTCGGTGCGCGGCATCCTCGTCACCGAGGGCGTGCGCGGCGACGGCGGGGTCCTGCGCAACTCCGAGGGCGAGCGCTTCATGTTCAACTACGTGGCTCCGATGTTCCGGGCCGAGACCGCGGAGACCGAGGAAGAGGCCGACGCCTGGTACGACGACCACATCAACTACCGCCGCACCCCCGATCTCCTGCCCCGCGACGAGGTGGCCCGGGCCATCAACTCCGAGGTGAAGGCCGGCCGGGGCACCCCGCACGGCGGCGTCTACCTCGACATCGCCTCGCGGCGCACGCCCGAGTACATCAAGCGCCGACTCCCCTCGATGTACCACCAGTTCATGGAGCTGGCCGGCGTCGACATCACGGCGGGCCCCATGGAGGTCGGCCCGACCTGCCACTACATGATGGGCGGCGTCCGGGTCGACGCCGAGACCCAGGCCGCGACCGTCCCGGGGCTCTTCGCCATCGGCGAGGTCTCGGGCGGCATGCACGGGGCCAATCGCCTCGGCGGCAACTCGCTGTCGGACCTGATCGTCTTCGGCCGCCGCGCCGGCATCGGTGCGTCCGACTTTGCCGAGGGCCGCGCCGGCTCGCCGAGTGTCGACGCGGCGGAGGTCGCGACGGTGATCGACGATGCGTTCGCCCCGTTCGGCCGCGAGGACGGCTACAACCCCTACACGGTCCATGAGGAGCTGCAGGAGGTCATGCAGACGCTGGTGGGCATCATCCGCACCGGGCCCGAGCTCGAAGAGGCATTGGCCAAGCTCGAGGATCTCAAGCAGCAGACAGCCAAGGTGCAGGTGAAGGGCGGGCGGGCGTACAACCCGGGCTGGAACCTGGCCACCGACCTGCCGTCGATGATCACCACCTCCATCGCCGTTGCGCAGGGTGCGCTCAGCCGCAAGGAATCCCGCGGCGGGCACACACGGGAGGACTACCCCGGCCCCGATCCCGAGATGGGCAAGGTCAACTTCGTGCAACACCAGACCGGCGAGCACGGGTACCTGGCGTCGATCGCCATCGCGCCCGAGCCGCTGCCGGTGATGCCGCCGGAGCTGGCCGCACTGTTCGAGGAGGCGTAGAAGTCATGACCGACACCCAGACCGGAACCGAGACGCCCGCCACCGCGGCCGAGGCCGCGCCCGCGGCCGACGCCACCGTCACCATGCGGATCTGGCGGGGCGACGACGAGGGGGGCGAGTTCACCGACTACGTGATGCCCGCCGTCGAGGGTGAGGTGGTCCTCGACGTCATCCACCGGATCCAGGCCTCCGACGCCCCGGATCTGGCCTGCCGCTGGAACTGCAAGGCGGGAAAGTGCGGCTCCTGCTCGGCAGAGATCAACGGCCTGCCGCGCCTCATGTGCATGACGCGCATGGACACCCTGCCCGAGGGCGCGCCCGTCGTCGTGGCGCCGATGAAGACCTTCCCGATCATCCGCGACCTGGTCACCGACGTCTCCTTCAACTACGAGGTGGCCAAGACGGTCCCGGCCTTCGAGCCGGGACCCGAGCCCGAGGGCGGCTACCGCATGATGCAGATCGACGTCGAGCGCGGCCAGGAGTTCCGCAAGTGCATCGAGTGCTTCATGTGCCAGGACGTGTGCCACGTCATCCGCGACCACGAGGACAACAAGCCCAAGTTCGCCGGCCCCCGCTTCTTCATCCGCTTCGCCGAGCTCGAGATGCACCCCCTCGACGTCAACGACCGCCGCGAGTTGGCGCACGACCGCGGCCTGGGCATGTGCAACATCACCAAGTGCTGCACCGAGGTGTGCCCCGAGCACATCAAGATCACCGACAACGGCATCATCCCGATGAAGGAGCGGGTGGTCGACGCCCGCTACGACCCGGTGGCCTGGCTCGGGCGCAAGATCACGGGGCGCTCCAAGAAGACGGCAGAAGAGGCCTCCGCCGGCTGAACGGAACCCGAGCCGTTTCCCCCACACGGGGTTCTCGCGGCCGCGCCCGGCACGACCACCTCCGACGGGACCAGACTCTCGCGATGCCCCGCTATCTCTCGCCCCAGTGGGTAGCGTCCTTCGACGCCGCGCTCGGCGCGCTCGATCTGTCCGATGCCGTGGCGGCGGCGGGCGCCGGCTCGCTGGCTGCGGCCGACGGCAGCTTCAGCGTGGTCCAGGTCGTGACCGACGTCCCCGACGACATCCGGACGGCCGGCGGGGGAGCGGATGTGCACGTCGTGCTCACCGTGGCCGAGGGGCGGGCCCATCTCGGGCTGGATCCCACCGGGACGGCGTCGGGCACGGCGACCATCGTGCTCGGGTACCCGGAGGCCCTCGCCATGGCGCGGGGCGAGCTGGACCCGGCGGACGCGCTGGCCGCCGGCCGGGTGCGCGTCCGGGGTGACCTGGCGGCGCTCGTCGCCGGGCAGGACGTGCTGGCCGAGGCGGCGGCGCGGCTCGGGTCGGACCTCGAGGGGCTGACGGACACGCCGGCCCCTCCTGGCTGAGACGCCGGGTGGCCCGCAACCCCTTCTCCGCCTCCGCCCGGGCGCCTGACTTCGGTGGGCGCTACCAGGGCCGGGTGGCCGTGGTCACCGGGGCTTCGGCCGGTCTCGGCGCCCGGCTCTCGGTGGACCTGGCCCGGGCCGGCGCCACCGTGTTCGGCCTGGCCCGCAACGCGGAGCGGCTCGACAAACTTGCGACCGACCTGCGCACGTACGCGCCGGCGTCGGGGACGATCATCTGCGATGTCGCCGACACGGCCGTCCTGCTACAGGCCCTGGACCAGGTGGCGACGACGCGCGGGCCCATCGACCTCCTGGTCAACAACGCCGCCCAGGATCCCGGCGTCCGGCTGGTCGACATCACGGACGAGGACTTCCGCCGCACCTTCGATGTCAACTTCTTCGCGCCGGTGGCCGCCACCCTGGCCGTCCTGCCCGCCATGGTCGAGCGCGGGAGCGGCACCATTGTCAACGTCTCCTCGGACGGCGGCCGCCTGCCTTCGCCCGGCCCGGGCGCATACCCCTCCTCCAAGGCGGCCCTCTCGGCCTTCACCGAGTCCACCTCCTTCCGGCTCGGGCCCCGGGGGGTCCACGTCCACGTGGTCTACCCCGCCTTCATGGCCACCGAACTGGGGTTGCGTGCGCTGGACCGAGGACTCCGGAAGCCGCCGCGGCTGACCATGCGAAGCGTCGAGACGGTGTCGCGCCGGATCCTGGCCCAGGCCGGGGGGCCGACGCTCGAGATCAGCGTCTCGGGCCTGACCGACGCCGCCATGGTCTTCCGCTCCCTGATGCCCCGGACCTACCACCGCCTGCGCCGCCACTGGTAGGGCGGCCGGCGCCGAATTGTCCCGGCGTTGCGCTCCGGTCGGGCTCCCCTGGGGTCCCGCCCGAGCGAACAACGCGTGACAGAAGTATCGTTTTTCCAGCCGGCTCGCAAAGGTCGGGCCGTCAGTAGGGAGGACGACGTGCACCAGCCGATCGACGACCACTTCCTTTTGAAGTACCGAGCCCTGCTCGACGCCGAAGACCTGGCGTTCGACGAGCTCGAGCACGCGTGCGAGGAAGGCGACCGCACGCAATTCGACAAGGACATGATCGATTGGCAGAACGCCCTGGAGCACAAGCTCGTCTTTCTGGCGAACGCCGGGCTCGAGGTGAAGCTGCCCGTTCTGGGCTAGCTGTCGGTGCCCGCCGGAGCACGCGGCGGGCGCTCTCCGGAGAGCGGGACCATCGCCCGCCCTCCGTCGTGACGCGACCAGGATGGTGAGGTGCCAAAGTCAACTGAGAAGAACGCTTCCCGTAGCGCCCTGGACGGAGCGGGTGGGGCGAAGCCAGGACAGTCCGCACGGGTCGTCGCACCGTCGAGCCGGGTGAACATCGCGTTCCCGTTCTCGCAGATCAAGCTGGAGGAACCGAGCCAGGAGCTGGCGGAGCTGGCTGCGCTCGTCGTCGACCTTGTCGAGGCCGTGGCTGAGTGGGTCCCCGAGGACCGACTCGACGACTTACGGGTCAGGGCGCAGATACTGCGTGACGCGCTGCGCTGAGCGCGGAGCGGGCGAGGCACCCCTTCTTCGACCGGGGCACCCCTACCGCAGGCCCATCGCGTCAGCGATCTGGCGGATGACGGCCTCGAAGAGCAGCCCGGGTTCCCACACCGTGTTGCGCCAGTGCCCGAACACCTCGAGGCTGATGGTGCCGACGATCGTCGTCCATGCCTCGAGGGCGAGCACCACCTTCTCGACCGGCATGCCTGGGAGCAGGCCCTCGCTGACCGGCGCCACCGCAGCGCGCAGCTCGTCGGTGACAGGGCGCGCCAGGCCCTCACTGCGCAGACGGCCCCCCTCCTTCGCCGCCACGAGGGGACGCACCAGGGCTTCCGCCACGCGGGCATACGGCTCGACCGTGGCCTCGGGCGCCTGGTAGCCCGGGACCGGGGTCCCGAAGATCAGCCCCCACTGGTGCGGGTGCTCCAGGGCCCAGAGACGGAGGGCACGGGGCACGGCCAACCAGCGCTCAGCGTCGCCCGCGTCGTCTGCGCCGGTGTGCACCGACCGGTCGTCCGCCCGGTCGGCCGCCCGCTCGGCTTCGGTGGCCAACGCCTCGTAGGCGGCGAGGATGAGCGCGCTCAGCAGCGCATCCCGCCCGTCGAAGTAGCGGTAGAGGGCCGAGGGGGCCATGCCCAGATCCCGGGCGACGGACCGCAGGGACAGCGCCGCCGCACCTTCGCGGGCCACGTGCGCTCCCGCCACGGCCAGGATTTCCGCCGTCATCTCCTCCCGAACCCGCTCGCGGGCTGTGCGCGGGGCCGACATGCGGCAAGTCTGATCGCTCCTCACTGAGAACACAAGTACTTGACAAGAACATTGTTCACGTTTAGTATCAATGTTCATGACCAACCCGACGAACCCGACCCCCGAGGAGACGCCGATGACCACGACCAGCATTATCCTGTCCGGCATCGAACAACCCGTTCCCGCCCACTACAAGGAACCCGACTGGTTCACCCGCCACATCCTCAATTCGCTGATCAAGGGCCTGACCCGCCTGGGCGTGAGCGTGTGGGGCTCCCGGGTCCTCGAGCACCGGGGCCGCACCACGGGCGAGCTGCACCACGTCCCGGTGAACCTCCTGGCGATCGAGGGAAAGCAGTACCTGGTCTCGCCTCGCGGGGAGACGCAGTGGGTCCGCAACGTGCGCCACGCCGGAGGGCACTTGGTGCTGATCCTGGGCCGCCGGCGCCAGCAGTGCACGGCAAAGGAGATCCCTGTCGCCGACCGTGTGCCGATGCTGCGCGCCTACCTCCGCCGCTGGAAGTTCGAGGTCGGGATGTTCTTCGACGGCGTCACGCCCGACTCCACCGACGCCGAGTGGGCTGCCGTGGCGGCCGACCACCCCGTATTCGAGATCGTCTGAGGCACGCGGTCCCGGCGAACGATCCATTGACTCGGGCGCGGCCTGGGGCATCATGACGTGCATGGCGAGTCTCCACGAAAGACGTCTGCGCCATGCGGGCGCCTCCGAGAGGACAGCGCCGCCGACCGAACTGCAGCTCGGCCACCGCACCCTGATCGCGTTCGACCGCGCGCTCACCCGCTGGGGCAGCCGGGGTGCACTCCAGGAGGGGGACGGCGTCGTGCTGTGCGCGGGCGGGACCTGGATCCCCGTGGTGGCCAACGGCGCCTTCCGCTCCGATGACTCGTTGAGCGGTGCCGCGCTCATCGCGCGGGCCGACACCTTCTTCTCTGGTCTCGGCCGGGGCTTCACGGTCAAGGTACGCGACAGCGGTGAGGACGACGACCTGCGCCGCGCCTGCGAAGTGGCGGGCCTCGAGTCCTTCGGCGACGCCGTGCCCGAAATGATCTGCCGCACGCCGCTCAGCGAGCCGCACCCGATCGACGGGGTCACCATGCGCGTGGTCGACGACGACGACGGCCTGCGCGAGTTCGTCACGGTGAACGCCGAAGCGTACGCAACCTACGGGATGCCGGCCGAGGTGCTCTCAGACCTCTTCGACGAGACGGCCAGGGTGCTGGCGGACCCCGCCGCCTCCATTGTGGTGGCGCGCCGGGGCGACGAACCCATCGCGACGGCGATGGCCTATGAGAGCGACGGCGTGGCCAGCCTGCAGTGGGTGGGCACCGTGCCATCCGCCCGCACGGCCGGTCTCGGCGCGCTGGTCACCGTGGCCGCCACCAACCTGACCTTCGAGCACGGCGCGTCGTCCTGCTCGCTCCAGGCGTCCCCGATGGGTGAGTCGGTCTACCGCCGGCTCGGATACGAGACCGTCTACCACTACGCCGAGTACGTGCGCTGGGCCGAACGGCCGCGCTCGAGGGACCCACTCGCCGCTCGGTCGGAGCGGCGGGACCGGATCAGTCGCCGAGCAGACCCCGGACGTACGCCGCCTGCCCCACATGCTGGAGGCAGTCGTCGGCGATGCTGACGAGACGCACACCCAGCGTCACCGGAGGATCCCAGCGCCGGTCGACGACGCGGTCGAGTTCGTCGGGCGCCAGGCCTTCGAGCATGGTGCTCGTGCGTGCGTCCACCTCGCCGAGGTAGCCCAGGAGCACCTCGGCGCTCTCGGGCTGCACGGCGCGGACGTCCTCGGCGCTGTGGCCGTACCCGGTGTTGGCGGGGTCGGGTTCGAGTCCGCAGCGGCGGGCCCAGTCGCCGCCGGCCCAGACCTGCTCCGTGTCGAGCAACTCCGAAATGTGATGGTCCTCCACCCGGGCCAGGTGCCAGACGAGCCAGCCGATCGTGTTCGCCCCCGGTTCGGGGGCCCAGCGGAGCTCCTCCGCATCGAGGCCCTCCACCGCCGCGGCGGCCAACGGCGGGATGCGGCCGAACAGATCGAGCAACAACGGCGCGACTTCCATGGCCTGCACTGTATGCAGCGCGTGCCTCGCGCCGGGACATCCGCTGCGTCGACAGTGGCGCGGAGCGGGCACCGCCGGTTCCGGGACTGCCGGTTCCGGGACCGCAGGCTCAGGTGCCCCCGGCAACCTCGATATCCGGCGACTGGATGTCGTAGCGGGCCACTGCGGTGTAGCCGACCAGGATCACGACGACCGACGTCAAAAGGAGCGCCGTCTGCCAGTCCCCGAAGTTGGCGCCGCTTACGTCGTGGCCCTTGCTGAGGTAGTCGGCGAAGGATGCACCGATGGGGCGGGTGATGACGTAGGCGAACCAGAAGGCGAAGATGCTGTTCCACCTGAGAAACTTCCAGCCGGCCCACGGGATGAGGATGACGCCGCAGAAGAGGACGGCCGACACCAGGTAGCCCAACCCGAGCACGGTGGCCGCGAAGTCACCTACGGCCGTCCCGAGAGCGAAGGTGGCGAAGACGACGCACCAGTAATACTTCTCGCGCCGGCTCGTCGTGATGCTGTGGATGTCGAGCGTGTGCTCGCTCCGGTTCCAGAGGAAGAAGACCACACCCAGGACGAGCAGCCAGAACACCGACGTGACCGCATAAGGCATCCCGAAGACCAGGTGCATCGTGTCGGCCACACCCGTGCCGGCGGTGGCGATGGCCAGGGCGAGGAACCAGTACGGGACCGCCGCGTAGCGGCGGGCGGCGAACTGCAGAACGAGTGCGAGGCAGAAGGCGGACACCTCGACGACGAAGCCGAGTGCCTTTCTCGTGACGAACATGTCCGAGATGGCTTCGCCGGACGCGGTCGTCGAGATCTTGATCACCCAGAAGAGAGCGGTGACCTCGGGCACTTTCGCCGCCAACGGCTGTTGGCTGAACACTCGACGCAATGTGCGCACGCGGTGGTGGTCTCCTTGTCTCGGGGTGCCGGTGTCTCGCTCCGTCGGGAGAACGCGAGGCGCTCTACGGACCGGCACCGGCCCGCGTCATGGTAGCGAGGCTGTCCAGCCGGTCACCGGCAGCGGTCCCGATCGTTCTCCCAGCTCATCGCCCCCTTTCGGCCGACGCCTCCTCCTTGGGGATGAGGCGCGCCGATGCCCAATTCATCCTTTGGGTCAGCGAACGGCGATCGGCGCTCCCCCGCCGGCGGCGGACCGGTAGGCGGCGTCGACCAGCCGGTGCGCCTGGAGGGCGACCTCCAGCCCGGGCTCGGGTTGCCGCCCGGCGACCACGGAATCGGCGAAGCCCCGGTCGGCCTCGACATAGGCCCGCAGGGCCACGCCGACCTCGTCGTCGGCCAGCGGGAGTGCGTCCACCCACGGCGGTGACGGACAGGCCCGGACCTCGGTGCCCGCGCTGGTCTGGACATGGAGGGGTCCCCGGAATTCGTCTTCCAACCACACCATGCCCTCGCGGCAGAACACCTCCAGCCGGCGCGTCGAGCCTCGACTCAAGATGTCGTGCCAGACGCTGGTGAGCTGTGCCTCGAATCCTGACGCGAAGGACAGGGTGACGGCCGCCAGGTCCTCGATGCCCTGGTGGCCGGCATGGTTCGCCGTCCGGGCCATGACCGACTCCACCTCGCCGAAGCAGAAGCGCAGGATGTCGAGATCGTGGATGGAGTGCTCAATCAGGCAGCCCCCGCCGGCCTGGGCGGCGTCAGCCCGCCATTGCGAGGCGTAGGTGCCCTGAATGGGGAAGTACTGGTCGTCTCGGAAGACCGCGGCCATCGGCGCGCCGATCGTCCCGCCTCGCACGAGCTCACGGAGCGTCCGGAAGACCGGCGCACTGCGCAGGACGAGGCCGCTCTGGCTGGCTGCGCCGGACGCGCCGACAGCCTCGACCAGGCCTGTGGCGCGGGTCAGGTCCACATCGAGCGGCTTCTCGCAGAACACGGCGCACCCGGCGGCAAGGGCCGCATCGACCGCACCGCGGTGGGCCGAGGTCGGCGTGCAGACCCAGATGGCGTCACAGCGCCGGGCCACCTGCGCCGCGTCGGCCACCACCTCGATGCTGTCACCGAGAGCATCGGCGAAACCGCGGGCGCGACGCTCGTGCACATCGTGCACGGCCACGATCGATGCATCGAGCACGCCGCCGTCGATCATCGCCTTGAGGCCCAGACCGTGCGCCCAGGCGATGAGACCGGATCCGACGAAGCCGACGCGCAGCATGCCGGGGAACATTAGGCGTTGGTGCCCGGAGCATCAGCTCCCGGCCGGTCAGGCGCGAGTCTCGCGGAGCCGCGGGAGGCCGTCGTTTTACAGGGTCACGGGCTCGACAACGACGCGCCCGTCAAGCGCGTCGATGAACCGCGACGCCACCGTGACCAGCAAGACGATCTCCTGGCGCTCGCGGCGCCGGATCGGCGCGGGACGCCCGCCGCACACGGTGAACCCGGTACCGGGAACGGGCTCGACGAACACGCCGGAGCCCGTGGTGTCGTTGGCCGGGTCCGCCCCGCTGCGTGAGCCCTCGGCGAAGGCGGCGACCCATTGGACGGAGGGGACGTCGCCGTGCACCTCGGTGAAGCCCGCGAGCTCGTCGTCCGCCAGCGCCAGCCACGTCAGGCCGAACAGTGTGATCAGGTGGGCGGTCAACGCGTGCAGAGCCGACGGGGGCGTGGCGGCCTGCAGGATCCCGGCGGCGGCGACCAGCACAGAGTCCTCCCGGTCCGGCGCCTCCGTCAGCAGCTCGGTGACCTCTTCGACGCCCGCGCCGGGGACGTTGCGGATGCCGCGGCAGACCGCGTCGACCGCCCCTTGCTCGTCGGGCAGTTCCACCACGAGCTCGTCGATGGCCACGCCCGCCTCACGCTCGAGGACCTCGAGCCCCACGACGTTGCCCTGCACGGCGCCGATCTCGGCGGCCACCGCACCCAACACCCCCGGGGCGTCGGGGAGCCAGATCCGCATCCGGGTCAGCACGGCGTCAGCACGGCATCACCCGGGCTCCACACGCTCAGTGGACCCTCGTCATGCGCACGACCACCCGCATGGTGTTCTCGGCGTTGCCGGCGTAGATGCCCTTCACGGGCGGGACGTCGCCGTAGTCGCGCCCGCGGCCGACGGCGACATGGCGCTCCCCCACCGGGCAGTCGTTCGTCGGGTCGTAGGCCCACCACCGGCCGGTCCACACTTCCACCCACGCATGGCTCTCACCCGTGATCTCCTCGCCGATGGCAGCATCAGGGTCCGGATGGAAGTAGCCCGAGACATAGCGCGACGGCAGTCCGACCGACTTGGTGAGCGCCAGCGCGAGGTGCACGAAGTCCTGGCAGACGCCCCCGCCGTCGGTGTAGGCCTCGTCGGCGGAGGTGTGCACCGAGGTCACGCCGCGCATGTAGCGCAACGAGTCGTGCGCCCTCGCCATGATCTCTCGCGCCGTCTCGAGCGGGCGCCCGGTGCGGAGTCCCGCGGCAATCCCCGAGAGCTCGGGACCGGGAGCGGTGTAGAGGTGATGCGACAGGTGGTCGGCCATGGTCGACGAGGCATCGTCGATGTCCTCCCACGTGCAGTCCTCGGGCTCGTCGGAGTTCTGGGTGTCGACCAGCGAGTTGCCGGTGATGCTGAGCACCTCGTGGCCGCGATCGACGTTGAAGGCCACGACGTGCGTGCCCCAGTAGTCGAGGTAGGAGTACTGGGGCGCCGGTGGGAGCGTCACCACCCGCGTCTCCAGCGCGGTCTGGCGTTGTTCGGTGCGCGGGGTCAGGCGCAGCTCGTTGTAGGAGGCCCGCGCCGGGGCGTCGTAGTCGAATCGGGTCTCGTGGGAGACGCGCAGCCGCCATCCGTCGGTGCGGCTCACCCGCCCCCGCCCCCTTGCCGCCATTGCAACGGGAGGTCCTGGGCGAAGTAGCGCCGCGTCACGGCGTCGCTCACCGCCGAGATGGAGGACTGCAACCGCTCGAGCCGGGGCTCCAACCCACGAGAGAGCGTCGCCGGCGCCGAGTACTCGAGCTCGGCCCGAGCCAGCCCGACGAGTCCGCGGGCGTCATCCCACGTCCCTTCACGCCCGGCGTTGATCTGGTCGAGGCACTCCTCCGCCAACGTCAGAGAGGCGAAGGCGGAGCGCGGGAAGAGCCGGTCGCGCAACAAGAAGTCGAGCACACGGCCCGGCTCGACGACGCCCTGGGACAGGCGCAGGTATGGCTCATAGCCGCCGCAGGAGCGCAACAGCATGACGAGACCGCTGTCGAACACCTCGTCGAACGCCACCGTGGCCAGCTGACGGCCGACCACGTCGGTGCGCTCCAGGCAGCGGCCCAAGGTGAAGAAGAGCCAGGTCTGGTCGCGGCTCATCATGGTGTCGGCCAGGCCCATCATGCCGGCGCACTGGGTCTTCACGAAGGAGAGGTAGAACCCCGGCCCGGCCCGGCGGGCGGCCTCCCACTGCAACGGCAGCTCGGCCCAGGTGGCGTTGATGTGCTCCCAGAATTCCACGGGCACGACGTGCCGCACCGCCCGTGTGTTCTCCCGGGCCGCCGCCAGCGCACCGGCGATGGACGACCTGCTCTCGGGATCGGTGGCCAGGCGCTCCGTCGCCTGCCAGAGCGTCTCGGTGCCCGAATCGGGGAGGCCCATGACGGCGAGGAGGCGGCGGGCCACGTGCGAGCCCTCGACGTCGCCCTGCTCGAGGGCCTGGTACACCGAGACGTCGAGGATGCGCGCCGTTCCCTCGGCCCGCTCCACGTACCGGCCCACCCAGAAGATCGACTCCGCCACCCGGCTCAGGAGCGCCCGGGTCACCGGCATGCCCGGGCCTGTTGCTGTTGCTGTTGCTGTTGCACGCCGAGCTCGCCGTCGGAGGCGGGTCCGACGTCCATGGGCGGCCCGGCCTGGAACGGTGCGACCTGGCGGGGCGGGAGCAGGGGCATGGAGAGCCCGCCGCCGACGACCCACGTGTCCTTGGACCCGCCGCCCTGGCTGGAGTTCACGACCAGGCCGCCCTCGCCGAGAGCCACCCGGGTGAGGCCACCGGGCAGGACCCAGACGTCTTCGCCGTCGTTGACGGCGAAGGGTCGCAGGTCGACGTGCCGTCGCACCATTGTGTTGTCGACCCAGGTGGGCGACGTGGAGAGGGCCACCAACCGCTGGGCGATCCAGTGGCGCGGGTCGGACTCGACGTCGAGTGCCAGCTGGTCGAGCTCGGCGCCGGTCGCAGCCGGGCCGATCACCAGCCCCTTGCCGCCCGAGCCGTCGACCCGCTTGAAGACGAGGTCACCGCGGCGGGAGAGCGCGTCCTTCCGGACACCATCGTCGACCAGGTGCATGGTCTCGACGTTGTGCAGGATCGGATCCTCGCCCAGGTAGTACCGGATCATGGCCGGCACGTAGGTGTAGATCAGCTTGTCGTCGGCCACCCCGTTCCCCACCCCGTTGGCGATCGTGACCCGCCCCGCCCTCGCCGCGTTGACGACGCCGGGGCAGCCCACCAACGACTCGGGCCGGAACTGCAACGGGTCGAGGTACTCGTCGTCGATCCGCCGGTAGATGACGTGGACCGGCACCTCACCTTCGGTGGTGCGGAGGAAGACATCGGTGCCGTGGCACACGAGGTCGCGACCCTCCACCAGGTGCACGCCCATGAGGCGCGCCAGCAGCGCGTGCTCGTAGAAGGCCGAGTTGTGCACACCCGGTGTGAGGACGACGACAGTCGGGTCCTGCACCGGGGCCGGTGCGGCCCGGCGCAGCGCGCTGATGAGGCGCGCCGGGTAGTCGGTGACCATCTGGATCGGTTGCCCCCAGAACAGCTCGGGCAGCACGCGCGCCATGGCGGCGCGGTTGGCCAGCACGTAACTCACCCCAGACGGGCTCCGCACGTTGTCCTCGAGCACCCGGAATTCGCCGTCCTCGTCGCGGACGACATCGATCCCGGCGACGTGGATGCGCACGCCGTTGGGGGGCGAGTAGCCGTAGGCCGCCCGCACGAACCCCGGCGAGCTTGTGATCACCTCGTGCGGGATGAGGCCGTCGCTGACGATGCGGGCCGCACCGTAGGCATCGGCCAGGAAGAGCTCGAGCGCCCGCACCCGCTGGGCCACCCCGGCGGCCACCTTGGACCACTCGGCGCCGGTGAAGATGCGGGGCACCACGTCGAGGGGGAACGGTCGCTCCTCCCCGTCGAGGTCGAAGGTCACGCCCTGGTCCATGAAGGCCCGGGCCAGCCGGGAGGCGCGGGCCGAGACGTCCTCGGGCCCCATCTGGGCCAGGGAGGTGGCCACGGCGGCGTAGGGCACGCGGGCCGCGCCGTGACGGCCGACCATCTCGTCGAACGCGGCGACCGTCAGCCCCCGGGCGGATGCGCCGTAGCCGTCGAAGAGGTCTCCCACGGTGCTCAGGGTGCCAGGCATGTGTTTCGCGCCGGTTTCACGGCCGCGAACAGCCGGTGACGAGCAGGACAGGTGGGGCGGTGCCTTGAACCAGGGCCGACGGGCACGCGGGTGGGGCGCAAGCCTGCAGCGTACCGGCGTGCTACCCGATGAGCCCCAGCCCCTTGACGTCGTCGCGCTCGGCCAGCAGCTCATCGGTGGTGAGCCCGATGCGCTCGGTGGCGAAGTCGTCGCGGGCGAAATTCTCGACCACCGACCAGCAACCCTTGCCGTCGGCCGCCACGGGAAAGCCGAATTGGAGACCTTCGGGCGCCCCGTACTGGCCCTCGCTGGCCACGGCGACCGAGAAGCAGTCGCCCTTGGCGGTCCTGGCGCGCAGGCTGACCACGGTGTCGATGGCGGCCGCGGCCGCCGAGGCCGCCGAGGACGAACCCCGGGCGTCGATGATGGCCGCTCCCCGCTTCTGCACCGTCGTGATGAAGTCGCCCCGCAGCCACTCGCTGTCGGTGATGACCTCGGTCGCCGGCTTGCCGCCGATGCGAGCGTTGGCGAAGTCCGGGAACTGGGTGGCCGAGTGGTTGCCCCAGATGGCCACGTTGGTGACATCGGCCACCAGCGCCCCCGCCTTGGCGGCGAGCTGGGCCTTGGCCCGGTTCTCGTCGAGGCGGGTCATGGCGAACCAGCGGTCGGCCGGCACCTCGGGCGCGTTGGATCGTGCGATGAGGCAGTTCGTGTTGCACGGGTTGCCGACGACGAGGATGCGGACGTCGTCGTCCGCGTTCTCGGCGATGGCCCGGCCCTGTGGCTTGAAGATCCCGCCGTTCACGCTGAGGAGGTCACCTCGCTCCATGCCGGCCTTGCGCGGGATGGAGCCGACGAGGAGGGCCCACGAGGTGCCGTCGAAGGCCGTCTTGAGGTTCGAGGTGGCGACGATGTCGTGCACCAGCGGGAAGGCGCCGTCGTCGAGCTCCATGACGACGCCCTCGAGCACGCGCATGGCGGGCTCGATCTCGAGCAGTCGCAGGACGATCGGCTGGTCCTCGCCGAGCAGCTGGCCCGACGCGATGCGGAACAGGATGGAGTAGCCGATCTGGCCGCCGGCGCCGGTGACGGTCACGTGGACGGGGGGCTTGGCCATGGGGGTGGTGGTCCTTTCCGACTGTGCTGCTGGTCCGACGGTTGCTTTGCTGGTCTGCTAGAGGCGGTCGACGATGGCCGAGGCGAACTCGGAGCACATCACCTCGGTGGCGCCGTCCATGAGGCGGGCGAAGTCGTACGTCACGATCTTGTCGGCGATGGTGGACTCGAGTGCGTGCACGATGTCGGACGCGGCGTTGTTCCAGCCGATGTGCTCGAACATCAGCACTCCCGACAGGAGCACCGAGCCGGGGTTCACCTTGTCCTGGCCGGCGTACTTGGGCGCCGTGCCGTGCGTCGCCTCGAAAATGCCGTGGCCGGACACGTAGTTGATGTTGGCCCCCGGGGCGATGCCGATTCCGCCGACCTGGGCGGCCAGCGCATCAGAGAGGTAGTCGCCGTTGAGGTTGGTCGTGGCGATGACGTCGAAGTCCGACGGCCGCGTCAGCACCTGCTGCAGCGTGATGTCCGCGATGGTGTCCTTGACGAGCAGCTTGTCGCCGGGGTCGCCGCCGCAGTCGTCCCAACCCACGGCGACATCGGCGAACTCCTCGCGGACGAGCTCGTAGCCCCACTCGCGGAACGCGCCTTCGGTGAACTTCTGGATGTTGCCCTTGTGCACCAGGGTCACGGAGGCGCGCTTGCGGTCCAGCGCGTACTCGATGGCGGCGCGGATGAGGCGCTTTGATCCCATGGGTGAGATCGGCTTGATCCCGATGCCCGAGGCCTCCCGGATGGGCCAGCCCATCTCGTCGCGCAGGTAGGTGGCCAGCTTCTCGGCCTCCGGCGTGCCGGACTGCACCTCGTAACCGGCGTAGACGTCCTCGGTGTTCTCCCGGAAGATGACCATGTCGACCAATTCGGGGTGCACCACCGGCGAGGGGACACCGGTGAACCAGCGCACCGGGCGCAGGCACACATAGAGGTCGAGGATCTGGCGCAGCGCCACGTTGAGGGAACGGATGCCACCGCCGACCGGCGTGGTCAGCGGGCCCTTGATCCCGATCAGGTGCGAGCGGAAGGTGTCGACCGTCTCGTCGGGCAGCCAGTTACCAGTTTCGTCGAAAGCCTTCTGTCCGGCCAGGACCTCCTTCCAGGAGACCGTGTGGCCGTGTTTGGCGGCGGCGGCATCGAGGACGAGCTTGGCGGCCGGCCAGATGTCGACCCCCGTGCCGTCGCCCTCGATGAAGGGGATGATGGGTTCGTCGGGGACCTGCAGCGTGCCGTCGTCGCCCATGCGGATGAGATCTGCCATGGATGCGATGCTACGGGCGGAGGAGGCGACGTCCCAATTGAGCGGTCAGGCCAATTGAGTGGTCAGGGCCGGTGGTGGCGGACCACCGCCCTTTGCCCCAGCAGGCCGGCCAGGCGGGCGTACTGCCCGGCCTCCGGGCCCAGGATCTCGCCCACCCAATGGAGCGTCCGGTCGGCGTCGATCTCGGTGCCCCAGCGCAGGATCTCCTCGATGTCGAGCCAGTCCTTGGGCCGGTCGAAGATGGCCTTGCAGGCGACGAGGTGCTCGGGGGCGAGGATCGGGATGTCGACGGGGCCGAAACGGACCACGCGGGCGAGCTCGGCCATTTCGAGGTGGAGATCCATGGTGGCGAAGAACACGTCGAGGTACGAGCCGCCCCAGTCCAGCCTCGCCTGCCCGTCGAGTGCGATGGCCGCCCGATCCTCGGGTGTGACCGTCACGCCGAGGCGGGCCAGCATGGCCAGGACCGGTTCTGCGGCAGCGGGGGGCAGCGTCAGATTCACGTCGATGTCGGTGGTGGCCCGCGGATTGCGGTACCACGCGAGGGCGATGGCTCCGCCGAACTGGTGCGGCACCCCGGCGGAGTCGAGCAACTCGTGCAGCGAGATGATCTTGGGGACCAGATCGTCGAATTGTCCGGTCCCGGTCAACGTTGGACCTTGGTCGTCAGTCCGAGGGCCCTGCCACGCGCGCCGCACGCAAGCGGGCCAGGGGCGGGAACCGCAGCGGCTCCCGACCGCCGGCCGGCCGGAAAGCCTGGATCTGTGCCACGAAACCGAGCAGGTCGATCAGCGCGTCGCCGGGGTCCCGGCGCCCCTCCTTCGGCGCGACGCGCTCCAACGAACGGGACATCCGGCGGGAGGCTTCGACGAACCGCCTGGTCTCGGGCTCCTCGTGACGGGGGATGATGGCTGGACCTCGCCGCGCCACCTTGGCGGCGGCGGCGCGGACTCCTTCGGCGTCGAAGGGACGGCTCGCTCTCCGACGCGCCCGGTCCAGCACTTCGTCGTCGAAGTGAGCGAAGTTGGCCAGGGAGCGGGCGCGTGGGCCCTTGGGGGTGTGGACCGACTCCCGGATCTCGAACCTTCCCTTGGGGCGGGCCACCACGTATGCCATACCCACTATGTTACCCACTAGCCAGCCTCCCGGCCCGCCCTTCGTCCGTAGTGGGGAACGCCGGCCTCCCCTAGGAGCCCGCGCTCGGCCCCAGCCCCAGGGAGGCGTAGATCTCGCGGGTCGCGCTCGAGGTGTTGAAGGTGTAGAAGTGCAGCCCAGGCACGCCGGAATCGAGGAGGCGGGAGCAGAGCTCGGTGGCCAGCACCACCCCTTCCTTGCGGACCGCGTCGGCGCCACCCGCTTCGTGCGCCGCGCGCAGACGATCCTGCATCCAGTCCGGCGCCGCCGCACCCATGGCGCCCAACCGTCCCATGGTCGAGAGCGAGGTCACGGGCAAGATGCCGGGCAGGACGGGCGTCTCGACGTCCCGCTTGCGCAGGTCGGCCATGAGGCTCTCGTACTCGGAGGCCTCGAAGAAGAACTGGGTGACCCCGAAGTCGGCCAGGGCGAGCTTGGCGGCGAGGAAGTCGCGGTCACTCGGGATGTTGGCCGAGCGCGGGTGGCCGGCCGGGTGGGCCGCCACCCCGACGGAGAAGCCGCCGATGGCCCGGGCCAACTCCACGAGCTCGGCGGCGTAGGCGAGCTCCCCGGGGCCGGACAACGGGTCCTCGGGCGGGTCGCCTCCGAGCGCCATGAGGTTCTCCACCCCGGCCTTGCGCAGTGTCACGAGGATGTCGGCCAACTCGAGGCGGGTGTGGGCCACGCAGATGATGTGGGCCATGGGGTTGAGGTTCGTCGTGTGGAGCATGCCCGAGACGAGATCGATGGTGCGCTGGCGCGACTCGGCGCCGCCGCGGTAGGTCACCGAGACGAACGACGGCTCGAGCGGTTGCAGCTCGCTGATCGTGCGGGCGAGGGTGGCCAACTCCTTGTCGTTCTTGGGTGGGAAGAATTCGAAGGAATACGTGGGCCCGGCAGAGAGAAGCTCAGCGATCCGCGTCATGACGACGATGCGACCTTTCCGGTGCCCCCCGTTCCGGTTCCGGCATCGCCCGCACCGGCCTCGACGCGCCCGAAGTCGTCCTCGAGCCGGACGATGTCGTCCTCGCCGAAGTACGAGCCTCGCTGGACCTCGATGAGGACGACGTCGGTGTCCCCCTCGTTGGCGACGCGGTGCGCGCTCTCGAGCGGGATGTCGATCGCCTGCCCGGCCTCCACCTGGAACACGGTGCCGTCGAGGGTCACCGTCGCCGTGCCCGACACGATGAACCAGTGCTCGGCCCGCCTGACGTGGCGCTGGTAGCTGAGCCGCTTGCCGGGATGCACGACGAGGCGCTTGACCTTGTGATCGGGCGCGTCGTCGCTGAGGACCGTGTAGTTGCCCCACGGGCGCTCCGAGTACTCGCCTTCGCTCACTTGATGTCTGCCTCTCTACGCGGCTCGGCCACGGAAGGGGAACGTCGCCCGGGTGCTGATCTCACCTCGCCGACAACTCCGCAGCCCGCAGCGTGTTGCGGTACAGCATGGCACGGGTCATGGGGCCGACCCCGCCGAGGCGCGGCGTGATCCATCCGGCCACCTCGGCGACATCGGGGCGGGCGTCGGGGATGAGTTTCCTTCCCTCGAAGGTCGTCCCGGCCGACACCACGGCGGCCCCGGGCTTGACCATGTCCGGGGTGAGTAGGTGCGGCCGTCCGGCGGCGGCGACCACGATGTCGGCGGTGCGCACGATCGCCGCCATCTCGCGCTCGGGTACGCCCGTGTGCACCATGCTCACCGCGGCATTGAGGCCGGGCTGCTTCAGCGAGAGGAGCAGGCCCAGCGGCCGGCCGATCGTCACGCCGCGTCCGATGATCACGGCGTGACGGCCCTCGACCGGGACGTCGTACGCGTGGAGGAGCTCTACGATGCCCGACGGCGTGCAGGGCAGCTGGCCCGGCGTGCCGATCACCAGGCGTCCGAGGTTCACCGGGTGCAGCCCGTCGACATCCTTGGCGGGGTCGACGGCGAGCAGTGCCTGCGTCTCGTCGAGCCCGTCGGGCAGCGGGAGCTGGACCAGGAACGCGCTGATCTTCGGGTCGTCGTTGAAGCGGGCGATGACGTCGAGCACCTCGGTCTGCGTGGCGGTGGCCGGCAGGTGCTCGCCGGCCGAGTACATGCCGAGGACTGCGCTGTCCTCGTGCTTCATGGCGACGTAGCGCTCGCTGGGCACGTCGTCGCCGACCAGTATCGTGCCGAGACCCACATGGACGCCTTGGGCGGCCAGTCGAGCGACGCCGTCGGCCACCTCGGCGTTGATCCGGGCGGCGACCGGCTCGCCGTCGAGCAGGATGGCACCCATCAGTGGCGGAAGTGCCGTTCGCCGGTCAGGACCATCGCGAGACCGGCCTCGTCCGCGGCAGCAATGACTTCGGGATCCTTCACCGACCCGCCCGGTTGGACCACGGCCGTGACGCCGGCGTCGGCCAGCACGAGCAGCCCGTCGGGGAAGGGGAAGAACGCGTCGCTCGCCGCCGCACCGCCCTTGGCGCGCTCGCCCGCCTTCTGTACGGCGATCTCCGCCGCGACGACGCGGGACTGTTGCCCGGCCCCCACACCGACCGCCTGTCCGTTCGTGACGACGGCGATGGCGTTGGAGGTCGTGCGGCCGCACACGCGCCACGCCAGCACCAGGTCGCGCCATTCCTCCTCGGAGGGCGCGCGCGTCGTGACCGTGCGCCATTCGGAGCGGGGCGAGACGAAGGCGTCGACGTCCTGGACCAGCACGCTGGTGCCGAGGCTCCGGAGTTGGCGCAGCGCCTGCTCCGGCCCGGGCCCCGACAAGATGCGGGTGGCCTTGCGGCGGCCCTTCAGCTTCTCCAGTGCCGCCGGCGCGTACGAGGAGGCGATGATGACGTCGGCCTGCGGTCCGGCGGCGATGGCCTGCGCCACCTCGTCCGTGACGTGACCCCCGACGGCGACCACGCCCCCGAAGGCGCTCATGGGATCGCACTCGAGCGCCCGCTCGTAGGCGGTGGCGAGGTCCTCGGCTACGGCGGCGCCGCACGGGTTGGCATGCTTGATGATGGCCACGGCCGCGTGCCCGGCCCCGGCGTCCGCTGCCAGCTCGTGCACCAGGCGCCACGCCGCATCGCCGTCGAAGATGTTGAGGTAGGACAGCGGGCTGCCCCCGTGCTGGATCATGCCGTCCCACCAGCTGGTGGTTCCGGCCGTGCGGTAGCGCGAGCCGCGCTGGTGCGGGTTCTCGCCGTAACGCAGCACCTCGGTGCGCTCGAGCGTGAGGTGCAGCGTCGGCGGGAGGACCGCGGACAGCTCGGATTCCTCGACATCGGCGGCGGTGGCGCCGTCGATGGCCCCGACGGGAACGGGGCCTCCCGCGTCGAGCCAGGCCACGATGGCCCCGTCGTAGGCGGCGGTGTGGGCGAAGGCGGCCCGGGCGAGCCGGCGACGAGTGGCCGCCGAGAGCGACCCCGAGGCGCGCAGCTCCTCCAGCACGACGGGGTAGTCGGCCGGTGAGGTGACGATGCCGACGTGCTCGTGGTTCTTGGCCGCCGCCCGCACCATGGCCGGGCCCCCGATGTCGATCAGCTCGACCGAGGGGTCGGAGGAGAACGGGTAGAGGTTCGACACCACGAGGTCGATGGCGTCGATCCCGTTGGTGGCGAGGTCGTCGAGGTGCTCGAGCTTGGACCGGTCGGCGAGGATGCCGCCGTGGATCTTGGGATGGAGAGTCTTGACCCGCCCACCGAGCATCTCGGGCGAGCCCGTCACCTCGGCCACCTCGATGTGGGCGATGCCGGCCTCGTTCAGCTTGGCCGCCGTGTTGCCGCTGGCGACCAGCTCCCAACCCAGATCAGAGAGGCCCTGGGCCAACTCGACCAGGCCCTCCTTGTCGTACACCGACAGTAGGGCCCTCACGAAACGATCACCTCGTCAATTTCTTCTCACTCGGAACCACTCCTCGTCACGCCTTCTCCGCCCCTCCCCTGCTCAGCCTGCTCGCCGTCTCAACGCGGAGACTCCCGGCCCGACCGGTATCCCGGCCGGCGGTTCGATCGCACGTCCCGCCTGGAGCTCCGCCAGCGCCCAGGCCACCGTGGCCGGGTAGAGCCGGCGCTCGACCACCTTGATCCGCTCGTGCAGCGTCTCCTCGGTGTCGCCGGGGAGGACCGGGACCGCCTCCTGGGCCAGGATCGGCCCGGCGTCCATCTCGAGGGTGGCCAGGTGCACGGTGCACCCGGTCTCGGACACGCCGGCGGCCAGGGCGTCGCGCACGCCGTGCCACCCCGGGAACGCCGGCAGCAGTGCGGGGTGGGTGTTCAGGATCCGGTCGGGGAAGGCGCGGTGCACGGCCCCGGTCATCACGGTCCCGAAGCCGGCCATGGCCACCAGGTCGACCTGATGGGCGACCAGGGTTGCGGCCACGGTCGCCGTGAACCCGTCGCGGTCGAACCGGGGCCCGAAGCCGCCGTACCCGCTCCGGTCGACGAGCTCGGCTGCCGTGCCATGCTCCTCGGCCAGGGTGAGCGCGGCGCACGGCCGGTCGGACAGCACGACGGAGACCGGGAGACCCGCCTCCAGCATCGCCCGCAGGATCGTCCCGGAACCCGAGACAAGGACTCCGAGGCGCACCCAGCCAATCTACCGAGTGGGAGCCCATGGCGGCACCAGGAGTGGACCTTCGATCGTCCTCGAGTGCGGCTTCAGCCAGCCATGATTCGTCGGCGGTGTCCCCGACCGACTCATGCACCTCGGGTTCGTCGTCGGCCCGAGCTGAGGCCCGCGTCACGGGCGACCCCGACGGAGCAGCGCGAGCCGAGCCGTGTGACGAGGCCCGTCAGGACGACTGACTGCCGAGCGTGACCGTCGTCTCGTGAGTCTGCCCGGCCCGCACGTAGGTGAGGTCGACCTTGTCGCCTGCCTTCTTGGTGATGGTGAGCTCCAGCAGTTGGTCCGTGGTGGTCGCCGGCTGCCCCTCGATCTCGGTGATGACGTCGCCTCTCCGTAACCCGGCCATGGACGCCGGACCGCCCGCCTGCACGGAGGTGACGTAGAGCCCCTGCGGCAGCCCGGTGCGCTGGGCGATCGGAGCGGTCACCGTGACCGCTTCCATGCCGAAGCTGGCGTGGGTGACATGACCGGTGGCGATCAGCTGGTTGGCGATCGTCTCGGCGATGTCGACAGGGATGGCGAAGCCCAGCCCGATGCTGCCACCGCTCGAGCCGGGCACGGCCGCCCCGGCCGAGGGGATCCCCACCAGCTGTCCGCCGCAGTTGACCATCGCCCCGCCGCTGTTGCCCGGGTTGATGGCGGCGTCGGTCTGGATGGCGTCGGCCAAAAGTGCACTCTGGGACGTGCCTCCGCCGGGCACCTCGATCGTGCGCGCCAGCGCGCTGACGATGCCGCTGGTGACGCTGTTGGAGAGTCCGAGCGGAGCCCCGACGACGACCACGGGCTGACCCACGTCGAGATCAGCCGAGGATCCGAGCGCGATCACCTGGGGCGACTGGGCCTCGGGCGCCTTGATCACCGCCAGGTCCGTCAAAGGATCGCGCCCGACCAGCGTCGCCGGGACCGTCTGGCCGTCGCTCAGCATCACCTCGATGCTGGCCCCGCCGGCCGCGTTCGCGACGACGTGGTTGTTCGTCAGGATGTAGCCGCCACTCTGGTAGAACTCGCCGGACCCCGTCCCCGCCGGCCCGGCCGAGCTGCGGCCGACCTCGATGGTGACCACGGACGGCACCACCTGGTCGGCCACCGACGAGGCGGTGCAGGCGGTGGCGCTGATGTCGGGTCCGGACCAAAAGGCGTGGGCGATCACTGCGCCCACCACGCCTCCGACCAGCGCGCCTGCCGCGACCCAGAGCCACAGACCCCGGGGCCAGCGAGCGTGCGAGTGGTGGTCGGCAGGCGTCCCCTCACTGTGTGTAGCCGACACCCTCACACCCTACGTCCGCGCCTCGAGACCGTCCATGACCGGAAACCCCTGCGCCGCGGGGTCAGGGCCGGGGTGGATCGGATCCGACGCCCGAAGGATCGACGTGCCGAGGCGATCCTTTTGCCTATCATCCGCACCGTGACTAGCCCGGATGAACTCCAAGCGCAGACCGACCGCATCCCGTGGTTCCATACGATCGACCTCGGGAACGGAGTCAGAACCAAGGGCATCGGAGTCCAGGAGACTGGCGCTGAGATCTTCCCCGACGTCTCCGGCCGCAGCGTGCTCGACATAGGCGCTTGGGACGGGAAGTTCTCGTTCCTCGCCGAGCAAGCGGGAGCGAGCCGCGTCGTCGCGCTCGACCACTACGCGTGGGGCGTCGACATGGCGGTGCGAGGCACCTATTGGGCCGAATGCATCGAGAAAGGGATCCTCCCGGACCAGTCACGCGACGAGACCGAATTCTGGCGTCCGGAACTACCGGGGCGGCGCGGCTTCGAATTCGCCGCGGCCACGCTCGACTCGAAGGTGGAGCCCGTGGTGGCCGACTTTCAGACTGTCGACTTGCAGGAACTCGGGCAGTTCGATGTCGTGCTCTACCTGGGCGTCTTGTACCACATGAAGGAACCGCTCACCTGCCTCGAACGGGTGCGGGCCGTCACCAAGGAGGTCGCCGTCATTGAGACCGAGGCGGTACACCTCCAGGGCCTCGATCACGAGGCCATGCTGCAGTTCCACGCGGGGAGCACGTTGCGGACCGATTTCGGGAACTGGTACGTGCCCACGATCGCCGCACTGCACAACCTTTGCCGCGCGGCAGGGTTCTCCCAAGTTCGGACGATTGTGGGGCCGCCGGCTCCTCCGCCCCCGGAGCGGTCACCGGGGCGGCGCCTCGAGCGCCGCATTCGGCGAATCCCGCCCCTCACCTCGGCGCCAAGCGAGAACTATCGCGCCATCGTGCACGCCTTCGTTTAGACCAAGACTTTGTGAAGCGCCTGACATGAGCACAAGGCTTGTCGCGGGTGACACCGATGACAGGGTCTGCCTCCGAACAGTGATGCAGCCGGAAGTGGGCGTTACGGCTCGGCGACCAGAGAGACCGATCAGTACCTCTCGACCAGGTGTGCTCGGTTGGAGGGTAGCTCGTACGGATCCGGCCAGAAGTCGGTGATCCGAGCGATCTTCCCGTCGTCCTGAAGCTCGAAGAAACAGAGCCCGGGCTGGATGCTGCCGTCGGCGTTCGTGAACTCGATCCAGCTGGACGCGTGCAGTCCCTGACCAATGACCCGGATGACCACCAGGTGCCAGTCACCTGGGAACCCTTCGACGTTGAATCGCACATAGTTGGCACGACCACGGACCCGCTCGCGCGTCTGGGGGCCTTCGTACACCACCTCTTCGGCCAGCAGGTCGCCAAAGGCAGCCCAATCCCTGTCATTGGCCGCCGCCCAATATGCGGTCACGACCTCGTTGGCATCTCTCACCAATGAAACGCTAGATCCTGGCTGTACCGACAGATCCTGGCCGTAACGACCAGCCCCGAGCGCACTCGAGATCGTCGCCCGACGGCCGCGCCGGTGATCCCGGTCCACAGGCCCAATATGGGCGGTCACCGTCAGTCGCACACCCTAGAAATGCTCGTGGCGCGGTGTTACCGTCACTGGGAGGGGCGCCGAATTGGACACACGGCTGATCGGCATCGCGGAGGGACACAAAGAAGGGCGCATGGGTCGCAGCGGGATCCTCTCGTTTGGGCCTTTCGCCGGAGAGTGAGTCGCCGTGAGAAGAACCTGCATCCTCGTCCTGGTAGCCGTCGTTGGCGTCACCTTCTTCGAGAGCGCGGCATCGGCAACTCCTGGTGGACGGAAGGCAGTGCCCTACGTCGAGCTGGGTAGCGGCACGATCACGTCAACGGTGCAGGATGTGACCAGCTCTGTTGGCACGGTTGTCGGCACGCCGGTAGTCAGAGGGACCACGAGTGGTTCAGAGGTAGCGGCCAGTCCTCCGCCACCGTGCGGTCCCAATGCGGGCAGCCCAGTAACAGGATCGGTTACGACGACCGCATCGAACGGTAGCCAGTTGACCTTCTCGTTGAGCGGAACGGTATGCCAAGCAGCCACGACTTCTTCGTACACCCGCTACCTGGTGACGAGCACGGTCACGGTCACGGGCGGTACTGGTGAGTTCGCCAACGCAACAGGTGGTGGCAAGCAATATTCGGTTGTAACTCTGTATCCGACCAGCTTCGGCACGCAGGGGCCGTTCACCTCGTTTCTCTATGGGAGCATTCGGCTCGCTGGTTGACGAACCAAGCATTCGCCACTGGTTCTGAATGTAGACAGCGAGCGGGAAAGTGCCCTCGAACGCATCGGCTCTGTCGCGACGGCGCCCGGCGGAACGTTGCACACGTTCACCGCGCCCGGCGGACGACGCAAGCGTTCCTGACAGGCACTAGCCGTTCAGATCGCTGACCAGCGTTGCTTCGTCCTTCTCGACGAGCGCCAGTTGTCTGCGGAAGTCCGAGGCGAATCGCTGCCCGTGCCGTGTTGTCACTCCGGACCAGGCATGCTGCCAGGCGGACCGACGATTTGCAGGAGCTAAGGGGCCCGCCCGGCCGTCGGCGCCTCGGCCGGAGCAATGCGACTCTTGGCCGCGTTGAAAATGAGGCGGACGACGGCACCGATGATGGCGAGGTCGAGCAGCATCTGGGCCGCGACCACCAGTCGGGCCGGGTCGGTCCGCGGCGTGATGTCACCGAAGCCCACCGTCGAGAAGATGCTGATGGTGAAGTAGAGCGCCTTCGTCTGGTTGAGGCGTTGGGTGAAGGTGAGCGGCGACTCGTGCGACATCCCCAGATAGATGCCGGAGAACGCGACGAGGAACAGCACGACCACGATGCCGAGGGCCTCGATCGCCCGCAGCTCGGGGAGCTCGGCGACCGAGATGCGGCGGATCTGCCAGACGAAGACAGCCCCGATGAGCGCGACGTCAGCACCGAGTCGCACGAAGGCGCGCAGGCCGGACTCGTGGCCGATGGGCACCACGTAGAAGGCACCGATGATGATCACCCAGCAGACCGCGATGGTGAGGCCGCAGCGGAGGATGGCGCGGCGACGGGAGGCCGGATCGAGGTCGGCGAGGCGAACCGGCGTGGAGGCGACGCGATCCCTGCGGTTCAGCCGCGTGCGGGAGCCCAAGTCAGAGGGTGGATCTCCCGTATCCCCAGATGGTGGATCTCCTGTCCCCATTGCCACAAGACGCTAACGAGACGGGCGCCTTGGGTGGGGTATGCGCTTTCTTCGCGAAATCCCTGATCGAATCAGGCGCAGGACTGGGGACTACTGATCCTCACCTTCGAAGGCCGGATGCCATTCCACATTCCAATCTTCGACACCGAGGACCCGGAGTTGTCGTTGCGCAATACGCCATCCTTCTGGAAGGCGCACAACTGAGTCGTGGTAGTAGCCCCATAACCGGGGAGTGCCTCCGTCCGTCCGCTGGTGCCAGGCGTACACGGACGTGCGCACCGAAGCATGATCGGCGTCCTCGAACGTCACCAAGACGTTCGCGTTGTGGTGGCTGGTGGCAGCAAATGCCGCCTTGGGATGCCCGAACATCTGCCGGAGCTCGGCCCGAGAACGCACAGGAGGTGCGAAACTCGGTCCATAGTCGACCACGCAGTCTTCGGTGAAGAGTTCGACCACTTCGTCGTAGAGCCTGTGATCGACGCAGTACGAGTACCGGTGAACGAGATCGATGATGTGGTCCTTGTCGACGAGCCGCCGAAGGTCGGCGGAGGAGCTGCTGTCCATCAGTTCTCCGGAATCCGGGTCTTGAAGGAGACAAGGCTACCGCGGTCGTCAAAGGGCTGGCCGTGGGAATCTTCGTCAACTGAGCGGCTCGGCCAGCGCGACGATCATGCCTCCGGGGCCGCGGACGTAGCAGAGCCGATAGCTGTCCTCGTATCGCGCGAGTTCCCCGATGAGTTCGGCGCCGTGGGCGTGCAGGCGAGCAACGACATCCTCAATGTCTTCGACGGCGAACATGATCCGACGTATGCCCAGCGTGTTCGCCGGTGCGTTCGGCTCAGCATTGACTGCCATCGGCGTGTGGAACTTCGTCAGCTCAAGTCGCCCGTTTCCGTCCGGAGTGCGCACCATGGCGATGTCAGCTCGAACATCGTCGAGCCCCACGACGCGGTCCACCCAAGGACCCTCGACTGTCGCCTCGCCGTCCAACTCGAGACCAAGTTCGACGAAGAACGCAACAGCAGCCTCGAGGTCGTCGACAACGACGCCGACGTTGTCCATCCGTAGGATCGTCATGCGCTGCAAGATATTCGTTCAGCCATTTCGAAACCACTGAACTCATGACACTGACGCTGAGTGAGCAGCTCCCGCACGCCAGAAGGGTGGCCACCCTGCGGCTACGCCCCGGATTGCTCGTTCAGCACTTGCGACAACCAACTGACGAGCCTCCTCGGGCGTTGCCCATGCGAGCACGCCTCCTGAGAACTGATTGTTGTAAGTGACATCGGCGAGGGCACCATCGGGCGCATCCAGGTGGAGATCCCGCTGGTCGAAGTTCGATCTCGGCGAGTACGAGACCCTTCAAAGGCTCATCGAACACGTCGACCGACAAGCGACGATCTCCCCAGACCCAGTGCCAGCGAGTTT
The DNA here is from genome assembly GCA_963840245.1 of uncultured Acidimicrobiaceae bacterium. Taxonomy (GTDB): domain Bacteria; phylum Actinomycetota; class Acidimicrobiia; order Acidimicrobiales; family RAAP-2; genus Bog-473. Next base: position 9,612 of record CAWIYI010000046.1, on the reverse strand, counting down.
TGCTCAGCTGTGCTCCCTCTAAGGCTATGAGAGCGTTGTACTCACGCTCGGCCAAGTAGATGTTGGTCAACCGGACGGTCTCCGGCGACTCGGGTCGTTCTCGGACCTTCTGTCCGAGCTTCCAGATGACTCCTCGTGGAGATTCCATTCGGCGGAGGCGAAGATTCGTGTCGCGCAGATAGATGTCGTGTATCTGAACGGGATCGACCAAACCTGCCGGACATTCCCGGAGGAGCCACCGCTGTTCACGTTCGATCTGTGAATATCGTCCAGACCCAGGCAACCCATACCCCATGTCACGCATTATGCCCGTGCCCACAACGCCGACTGGAGCGCCATCTGACGGGCAGTGCCGGTCCCAGATCGCAGCGGACATTGGCGAAATGAGGTTTCGAAGGGCTCATACCTGACGTCTCACTCTGTCTGGACGGTCCTGGCCGACGGGGATCGAGCACACCTAGGACAGGATCTCGACGTACCCGTCCGTTCCGTTGACCCGGATCCGCTCTCCGTCGCGGATCAGCCGGGTGGCGTGCTCCACGCCCACGACGGCGGGCAGGCCGTACTCGCGCGCGATCACGGCGCCGTGGGTCATCAGCCCTCCCACCTCGGTCACCAGACCCGCGATCGCGACGAACACGGGCGTCCAGCTGGGGTCGGTGTAGGCGGTGACCAGGATGTCGCCCGTTTCGAAGTCGGCTTCGGTCATGTCGAAAATGACGCGAGCCCGACCCTCGATGGTCCCGGCGGAAACGGGTAGGCCGGCCAGCGCGCCGTCCGGAACGTCGGCACGTCGGTACGCCCCGACCACGACCTCGCCGTCCGACGTGAGCACTCTTGGCGGCGTGAGCGCCTGGTACGACCTGAACGCGTCCTTGCGCAGGCCGATCAGGTGGTCGTCCACGTGGTTCGTACGCACAACGTCGTGGAACTCCCCGAACGTCAGGTAGAAGATGTCGTCCCTGTCACGGAGCACATGGGCCAGCACCAGTCGCTCTGCCTCTTCGAGCAGGGCCCGCTTGTAGACGAAGTAGCGGCTGACCATGCCGTACTTCGGATACTCCCGGTACCCGATGAAGGTCCGGACGCGATCGATCATCTCCTTGGTTTCTTCGGCCTTGCGGTCCCCGTCCTCGACACCCAGAAGGCGGGCCAGCAGCTCCTGCTCCTTCTCCGAGGCCTCTTGACGGCCTCGCTCGAAGAGTCGCTCTCCGGCACCGGGCTCGAAGTTCTTGATGTTGCCGAGGATCAATGGCACGAGCGTGGTGGGACGTTCGCTCCACCGTGGCCTCGTGATGTCGATTTCACCGACACAGCGCATGCCGTACTTCTCGAGCCAGGCCGCAATGGCGTCCCGGGCTTCGAGCCCTCCTTCGAACGTCGGCAGGTCGTAGAGGAAATCCTCGTCCTCGACCTGCTCGAGGAATGCCACCACCTCCGGATGCGGGCGGATCGCGTCCGCGACGTCCAAGAGGGCGAGTCCCATCTCCGAGGTGACGTTGTGCGGCACCGACTGTGTGAGCGTGTCGGCCGCGTTCTTCTCGCCCAGCCACGCCTCGAGGTGTTCGTTCAACCACCAGGTGGCCTCCATGGCGGACATGAACACCTGGTGGCTCCGCGGATCGAACAAGATCCGCCGGAGCTCCTGTATGTCGGCAAGGACGAAGTCGAGCAGCGCCGATCCCGTCCTTGACGCGATGTCGTGCTGCAAGGTGGCGAGCGACGCCTCGCTGCTTGCGATCAGCTCCGTGACGATGGCCGGATCGGTCTCGATCGGGACGAGGGCGCCCCCGACCGGCGTCCCGGGCGGGCCTTCGTCGGGGAGCGTCGGGATGACGTCGCCGCGTTCGAGGATGGTCCGTAGCGCGTCCCCAATCAGCGGATCGGATCTCCCCAAGGCTTCCAGATAGGCGGCGCGAGTCGTCGGCGAGCCGAGCAGCGGCGCGACGTCGACGAACAGTCTCCCGCCGGCTTCGGCCATGGGCCGCGGGGTCGTCATCTGCCAGAAGGAGAGCCCAAGGGGCTTCATGGGGTCGGTCATCATCTGCTGATGACCGACGGAGACATAGACGTGGTTCTCCTGGTCGCCTTCCGCGGGGATGGGGAACAGGTTGGTGATCGGCCGGCTCTGGACGATCTGGAACTCGTCCCCGAGCAGGCACCACTCGATGTCCTGGGGTTGGCCGAAGTGCGCCTCGATCCGCCGGCCCAGCTGTTCGAGCCGGACGACCTGAGCGTCGGTCAATGCCGGCTGTTCCCGGCACTCCGGCTCGATCGCCCGTTCCTGCGTTCCACCTTCCGGCGAAGCCTGAAGAGCCAGCTGCTTGGTGGCGACCGCCTTTGCGATGACCTCGCCGTCCCGCACCTTGTAGGCATCCGGGTTTACCAGGCCCGAGACCAGGGCCTCGCCGAGGCCGAAGCTGGCCTCCACGGACGCGACCTTCCGGTTGGACGTGACGGGGTCGGCCGTGAAGAGGACGCCGGCCGCCTGTGGGAACACCATCTGCTGCACGACCACGGCCATGTGGACCTTCCGCTGATCGAATCCGTTGCGCAGGCGGTACGTGACGGCCCGCTCGGTGTAGAGCGATGCCCAGCATCGGCTGATGTGCTCGAAGATCGCCGGCGGTCCCACGACGTTCAGGAACGTGTCCTGCTGGCCGGCGAAGGAGGCCGTTGGCATGTCTTCTGCTGTCGCGCTCGATCGGACGGCGTAGGCACCGTGTTCGCCGAGCCGGGCGAGCGAGCCGGCGATCGCCGTCGCCAGGTCGGCGGGGATGGCGACCCCTTCGAGGGCCTCCCGGACCTCCGCGCTGAGCGAGCGGATCGCTCCACGGTCATCTGGGCTCAGGCGCGCCAAACGATCGAGCCGGCCGTCGATCGACGGCGCGTCCGCCTTGATCCGCTCGAAGGCCTCCGTCGTCACGCAGAAGCCAGCCGGCACGCGGATGCCTTCGATCCGCGAAAGCTCCCCCAGCTTTGCGCCCTTGCCGCCAACGACCTCGACCTGCGTCTGGTCGATCTCGTCGAAGCCCAGCACGTAGCTGCCCATCCTCCACCATCCCCTCCGGACCCTCGGGTCCCGTCTCATCCCTACCCTCGATCGTGCCAACCGCCCGTGGACCGGCTCCATGGCGTGCATTGTCACCACGCTCTTGGTGCTTGCGGCAAGACCCCCACCCTGGTGTACCTTGGTAATGGCGGGAAGAGGGCCGGCGTTCCTCGTGGTACAGGAGCCGGGCAAGTCAGCGAACTCGGAGTTGCCGCCGCCGCGACGCTGTGCACCTCGCCGAGACCGACGCCGCCCGCTCACCTCGCTCATCGGAACGGATCGGGTGGCGGACCCGCGTCAGATGGGTGCCTGGGGAGCTCCGGTCGAACGTCTCTCATAAGCGACGCTGATCCTGGCGGCGCGCGCGCATGAGTACGCCGGCGTGCTGATGCTCCCGCGCAGCTGGTGACGACGTAGCCCTCGGGTCGGCGTCGCTGTCGAATCCGGCGTCGACGTCAGGAGTGGCGGTCCGGTCCGTGTCGTCGGAGGGCTACAACCCCCGGACGATGGCGACCATCTTCTCGCCGCACTCGGTCGGGTTCTGCGCCACCTGGACACCGGCGGCGGACAGCGCGTCCATCTTGGCCTGCGCCGTGCCCTGGGAACCCGAGATGATGGCGCCGGCGTGCCCCATCTTGCGACCCGGGGGCGCGGTGACCCCGGCGATGTAGGCGGCCACCGGCTTGCTCACGCTCGACGCGATGAACTCGGCGGCACGTTCCTCTTCGGATCCGCCGATCTCGCCGATCATCATGACGGCCTTGGTCTCGGGGTCGGCCTCGAACGCGGCGAGGCAGTCGATGAAGTTGGTGCCCGGCACAGGGTCACCGCCGATGCCGACGCAGGTGGTCTGGCCGATGCCCTGCTGGGACAGCTCGTGCAGGGCCTGGTAGGTCAGCGTGCCCGAGCGCGACACGATGCCGACCGGTCCTCCGGCCAGCGCGATGTCACCCGACGTGATGCCGATGTTGCACTTCCCGGGGCTGATGATGCCGGGACAGTTGGGACCCAGCAGGCGGGTGCCCGGGAACTCCTGGACCAGGCGGTTGTAGGCGACCGCCTCGTCCTGGGCCGGGATGCCCTCGGTGATGCAGACGATGAAGGCGATACCCGCCTCCGCCGCCTCGATGATGGCGTCGGCCGCACCCCGCGGCGGCACGGAGATGAACGATGCCGTCGCGCCGGTCTCCTTCACCGCCTCGGCCACCGACGCGAAGACGGGAATGCCCTCGATCTCCTCACCGCCGCGCTTGGGGTTGGTTCCCCCCACGACCTTGGTGCCGTAGGCCTTGTTGCGCAGGCCGTGATAGAGCCCCTGGCTCGTCGGGCTGATGCCCTGGATCACGACCTTGGTCGTCTCGTCGACGAAGATGCTCACGTTGGTTCCTGTTCTCTCTCGGGTCCGGGGGCGCCTATGCCGTCGCCAGGCCGACGGCCCGGCGGGCGGCTTCGAGCATGGTGGGCTCGGCGATGAGCGTGGGCGACAGGTGGTCGGCCAGGAGCGCACGGCCCTCGACGGCGTTGGTGCCGTCCAGGCGCATGACGACCGGCGAGCTCAGCTTGACCCGGCCGATGGCCTCGATGATGCCCTTCGCCACCTCGTCGACCCGCGTGATGCCGCCGAAGATGTTGACGAAGATGGCCTTCACCGCCGGGTCGGCGTTGATCACCTCGAGGGCGGCGGCCATGACGTCGGCGTTGGCACCGCCGCCGATGTCGAGGAAGTTGGCCGCCTCGCCGCCGACCTGGGTCACCACGTCGAGCGTGCTCATGGCCAGGCCCGCGCCGTTGGCGATGATGCCGACGGAGCCCGACAGGCCGATGTAATTGAGGCCTTTCTCCTTGGCCATCCTCTCGCGGGGGTCGACGTCGGAGTCGTCCTCGTACTCCTCCCACTCGGGGTGGCGGAAGGAGGCGTTCTCGTCGAGGGTCACCTTGGCGTCGAGCGCGTGCACCTTGCCTTGGGGCGTGAGGATCAACGGGTTGATCTCGGCCAGGTCGCAGTCGCCCTCGACGTAGCAGTGATAGAGGCGGACCAGCAGGGTGGCCGCCTGCTCCCGCGCCTCGGGGTCGAGGTTGGCCCGGTCCACCCACTCGCGAGCCTGCTCTTCGGTGATGCCGGCCACCGGATCGATGTGGATCCTGGCGATGGCATCGGGGTTGGTCTCCGCCACCTCCTCGATCTCGACCCCGCCCTCGGCGGACAGCATGCCGAGATGCAGCTTCGCCTGGCGGTCGAGCGTGAAGCTGGCGTAGTACTCCTTGGCGATGTCGGACGCGTGCTCCACCCACAGCCGCTTCACCACGTGGCCCTTGATGTCGAGCCCGAGGATGTTGCCGGCGTGCAACCGGACCTCGTCGGCGTCGGCGGCCAGCTTCACGCCCCCCGCCTTGCCGCGACCACCTACCTTCACCTGGGCCTTGACCACGACGGGGTAGCCGGCGGACTCGGCCTGCTCGACCGCCTCGTCGACCGTGTCGGCCACCCCGCCCGGGGAGGTGGGGATGCCGAAGCGGGCGAAGTACTGCTTGCCCTGGTACTCGTACAGGTCCACTTGGGTGCTGTCTCCTTGTCTCTCGCGCGCCGGCGCGGTGGTGGGGTGGGGAAGCGGGTGCAGCGGGAACGGCGGTCAGGCCCCGAGCGCCTCCTCGCGCTGGTCGAGGGCCTCGGACAGCCAGGAGCCGATGGAATCGAGCGGCGCCCCCGGCGTGAAGACGTGGGCGACGCCCTGGTCGTGGAGCACCGGGATGTCGCCCTCGGGGATGATGCCGCCCACGATGACGAGCACGTCACCGCGCCCGACGTCGGCCAGCAGCTTGACCACCTTGGGCACCAAGGTGAGGTGCGCGCCGGAGAGCAGGGACAGCCCGACGGCGTCGGCATCCTCCTGCACGACGGCCTGGACCACCTGCTCGGGGGTCTGGTGCAGGCCGGTGTAGACGACCTCGAACCCCGCGTCACGGAGCGCCCGGGCGATCACCTTGGCCCCGCGGTCGTGGCCGTCGAGGCCCGGCTTGGCCACGACCACCCTGTACGGACGTTTCATGAGGGTCCCAGGATACGGATGCCCTGATCCGGACGCCAGACCGGGAACGCTCAGGCCCGCCGCAGGGGGTGGCCGTGAGCAGCAGGTTCTTCTTGCCCACCGAGTCGAAGTGCACCGTGGCCTGGGCCCGTGACCCCTCCCCCTTGGCGCTGATGACCACGCCGCGGCCCCAGTGGTCATGGACCACCTCGTCGCCCGCCGCCAGTCCGAGGTCCTCGGCGCCGGTGCTCCCGCGGGAACCCCCCGAGCCCCTGCCCAGCGGAACGGGCGGCGCGGGAGGCGGTGGCCGACGGGACGGCCGGCGAGAAGGTCGCCCCCGGGAGGTGGTCGTCGCCCGAGAGGGAGTCGTACCCCGAGCCCCGGCGGGGCGAGCCCAGTCCCACGTCTTCGACCAGGTGCGACGGGACCTCGGTCACGAAGCGGCTCGGCATGGCCGGTTGGGTGCGGCCCCAGGTCGTGCGCGACCAGGCGTGCGAGATGGCGAGGTGCTGGCGCGCCCGGGTGATGCCGACGTAGAAGAGGCGGCGCTCCTCCTCGAGCTCGCTCGGCTCGGCCAGCGAACGGAAGTGGGGGAAGATCCCCTCCTCCAGCCCCACCACGAAGACCGCCGGGTACTCGAGGCCCTTGGCGGTGTGGAGCGTCATCAGCGAGACGCGGGTGCCGTCACTCTCGAGCTCGTCGGAGTCCGCCACCAGCGCCACCGTCTCGAGGAAGCCGATGACGTCGTCGAAGTCGGCCGCCTGGCTGGCCAGTTCGGCCAGGTTCTCGATGCGCCCGTCGGCCTCGTGGGTGTGCTCGGCCACGAGCTCGGCCAGGTAGCCCGTCCGCTCGGCCACGAGCTGCACGAAGTCGGCGGGATTCACCGTCTGCACCAGCGGGCGCAACTCGGCCAGCGTCTTCGAGAGCTGCTCGGCGCCCTTGAGGGCCTTGCCCGAGAGACCGGCGTCGGCGGCGCGGTCGATGGCCTCGCTGAAGGGGACGTGCTCCACTTGGGCCCAGGCGGCCAGGCGGGCCACCGAGGTGTCACCGATGCCGCGCTTGGGGACGTTGACGATGCGCCGGGCCGACACCTCGTCGTCGGGGTTGGCCAGCACGCGGACGAAGGCCAGGACGTCCTTGATCTCCCGGCGGTCGTAGAACTTCGCCCCGCCCACCACCTTGTAGGGGATGCCGCTGAATTTCATGGACGTCTCGAGCGGCAGGCTCTGCGCGTTGGTGCGGTAGAAGACGGCGCAGTCGCCCCACGTCAGCCCGGCCGATGCGTGCAGGCGGAGAATCTCGCTGGAGACCCAGGCCGCCTCGTCGCGCTCGTCCTCGGCGCGGTAGCGCGTGACCGGATCTCCGGTGTCGCCGACGGTGAAGAGCTCCTTGGGCTGGCGGCCGACGTTGTTGGCGATGACGGCATTGGCCGCATCGAGGATCGTCTGGGTCGAACGGAAGTTCTGCTCCAGCATGATGGTGGTCACGTTGGGGAAGGCGCGCTCGAACTCCAAGATGTTGCGGATGTCGGCGCCACGCCAGCGGTAGACCGACTGGTCCGAGTCCCCCACCACGCAGACGTTGCCGTGCGCCTCGCCCAGGAGCTTGACGATCTCGTTCTGGGCGTGGTTCGTGTCCTGGAACTCGTCGACCAGGATGTGTCGGAAGCGCTCCTGGTAGGCGGCCCGCACGTCGTCGTAGGCCTGGAGCAGGTTCGCCGTCACCATCAACAGGTCGTCGAAGTCCAGTGCGTTGGCCGCCAGCAACCGGCTCTGGTAGAGCGCGTAGACGTCGGCAATGCGCTTGCGGAAGGGATCGGGACCGCTGCGGGCGTCCTCGCGGAACGCCTCGAAGTCGACCAGCTCGGACTTGGCCTGGCTGATGACGCCCTGCACCGCCCGCGAGGGCAGCCGCTTCTGGTCGAAGCCGAGCTCGGCCGTGATCATCTCGACGAGGCGGCGCGAGTCGGTGTCGTCGTACACCGTGAAGGCCGAACGGTACCCGAGCCGGTCGGCGTTCGAGCGCAGGATGCGCAGGCAGGCCGAGTGGAAGGTGGAGACCCACATCTTCTCGGCGGGCGGGCCGACCAGGTCGGCCACGCGGGTGCGCATCTCCTCCGCCGCCTTGTTGGTGAAGGTGATGGCCAGGATTCCCCACGGCGGGGCGTCCCCGGTGGCGAGCAGGTGGGCGATGCGACGGGTCAGCACGCGCGTCTTGCCCGAGCCGGCCCCGGCGATGATCAGGAGGGGGCCGCCCCGGTGCTCCACCGCGGCGCGCTGCGGCAGGGTGAGATCGTCGACGAGCGCGGCGGGCCGGCCCGAGAAAGCGCCCGTCGAGGTGGCGCTGCGCCGGCGCCGGCGCCGACCGTCGTCCGCGCCCTCGGCCGTGGTGTCGACCACGCGGTCGGTGACGCCATCGGACTGGCTCTCCTCGGCTTCGGCCGCCGCCGCGCCCACGTCTTCGTCGGACACGTCGAACAGGCGTGCGTGCTCGCCGCTCCCCGGCGTCACGGTCACTCCCACTCGATGGTCCCGGGCGGCTTCGACGTCACGTCGAGTGCCACCCGGTTCACGCCCTCCACTTCGTTGATGATGCGGGAGGCGATCCGCTCGACCAGGTCGTAGGGCAGCCGGGCCCAATCTGCCGTCATGGCGTCGTCGCTGGTGACGGCCCGGATCACCACGGGGTAGGCGTAGGTGCGCCCGTCGCCCATCACGCCGACGGTGCGCACCGCCGGGAGCACGGCAAAGCTCTGCCACAGCTCGCGATAGAGACCGGCCCGGCGGATCTCCTCGACGACCACCGCGTCGGCGTTGCGGAGGATCTCGGCCCGCTCGGGTGTCACCTCACCGATGATGCGCACGCCGAGGCCCGGGCCCGGGAACGGTTGGCGCCACACGATCTCGTGCGGCAGGCCGAGCTCCTCACCGACGGCGCGCACCTCGTCCTTGAAGAGCAGGCGCAGCGGCTCGACCAGATCGAAGGCGAGGTCGTCGGGGAGGCCACCGACGTTGTGGTGCGACTTGATGTTGGCCGCCGTGTCGCTCCCCGACTCGATGACGTCGGGGTAGAGCGTCCCCTGGACCAGGAAGCGCGGACCCTCGCCCGTGCCGGTGGTACTGCCTGCGCCCGGACCACCCTCTTTGCCGGAGGCCGGAGCCGCGGGCGGCGCCGAGATCGCGCGCCACCTCCTCGAAGATCCGGATGAACAGCTCGCCGATGATCTTTCGCTTGCGTTCCGGATCCGTCACTCCCGCCAGCGCGGCGAAGTAGCGGTCGGCCGCCTTCACGTGCACGAGGTCCATCTTGAACTGGTGGCGGAAGGTGTCCTCGACCTGGTCGGCCTCGCCCGAGCGCATCAGGCCGGTGTCGACGAAGACGCAGGTCAGCTGGTCGCCCACCGCCTTGTGCACCAGCGCGGCCGCCACGGCCGAGTCCACGCCGCCGCTCAGCGCGCACAGGACGCGGTCCGTCCCCACCTGCGCCCGCACGGCCGCCACCTGCTGCTCGATGATGGAGACGTGCGTCCAGCCC
>CAWIYI010000045.1:0-49674 GCA_963840245.1 uncultured Acidimicrobiaceae bacterium | reverse complement strand
GACCCTGACGTCCGGGGAGTACCTCCAGCTCACGGGCCGGGCCGGACGACGGGGCCTGGACGAGGAGGGTCATGCCGTCGTCGCCTGGTCGAGCGAGATCACCTTCGCCGAGGCCGCACGGGTGGCCTCGGCCCCACCGCCGGACCTGCGCTCAGCCTTCCGTCCCACCTACAACCTGGCGGTCAACCTCGTGGCGCGCTTCGACCGCGAAACGGCCACGGCCGTGCTGCAACGCTCCTTCGCCCAGTGGCAGGCCCGCAGGCCGGATCTGCTGCTCGAGCAGTTGAGCCACCGCGTCGCCGTCCTGGAGGGGATGGGCTACCTCGACGGCTGGGCGCTGACGCCTGCGGGGCGCCGGCTGTCGCGGATCTACCACGAGGCCGATCTCCTGATCGCCGAGGCGCTCGGCGCCGACGTGCTCGCCGTGGCCGAGCCGGCCGTGTTGGCCGGTGTCCTCTCGGCCGTCGTCTTCGAGCCGCGGCGGGCCCGGCGCCTCCCGGGCCAACACGGGCCCCGGCGGGGCACGCAGCGCAGACCGCTGCAGGACCGGCTCGGCGACAAGCGCCGCTCCGAGCTCGCCGAGCGCTGCGACACCCTCAGCATCCTGGCGGAGCGCATCCGCGGCATCGAGGAGGACCATCGGGTCCCGCGCACTCGCCAGCCGGCTCCCGGACTGGCCACCGCGGTGGCGTCCTGGGCGCGGGGAGCCTCCTTCTCGACCGCTCTGGGCGTGGCCGCCCGCGACGTCGGCGAGCTGGCGCCCGGCGACTTCGTCCGCACCATGAAGTCTGTCGCCGATCTGGCCCAGCAGGTCTCGCACACGGCTGTGGATACCGACGTTGCTTCGGCCGCCCGCGAGGCCGTCAACCTCGTGCTCAGGGGCGTCGTCGCCGGAGGCTTGCCGGGCATCTGAACCCATCCGCCACCGTCGCGTCACCCTCGTTCTATGGTTACCCGGGCATGATCCCGTACTCCGAAGAGCGGTTCACCAGGGACGAGGAAGCCGTGCTCCGGCGCTACGTCACGAACTTGGATCAGCCGGTATTTGCCCTGGTCAACCTGCCGGAAGTCGTCAAGGGAGCACTCTTTGCCCGCTACTCCCGCTCGCCCAAGAGCCTGCGGCGGCTCTTCCTCGACGAGTTCGTCGGGGACCTCGACATCTCGGGGGATGCGACCGTCGACGCGACCGTCGGACTGGCTCGTGCAGAGCAGCTCTACGAGAAGGTCTTCGTCGAGTACGGCGACGATTCGGTCGCACAGCTGGGCGGTGTCCACCTCGCCTGCGAGCAGGCCTCGAACGTGCTGTCGAAGGTGCTCGAGTGGGGACGTCTCATGGCGTACCTCGAGCAGTCGACCCGCTACATCGCATACAACCAGCGGCTCGAGAACGGGCAGTACCGCTACTTCCGACCGCCCGAGATACTCGACTCGGCCCACGGGGCCCGTTTCGTCGGAGAGATGGACCGGGTGTTCGACACCTATGGCGCACTCCTGCCCCGCCTGCAGGCCTGGGTGGCCGAGCGTTTTCCCCAGCAGGCCGGCGACAGTGACTTCGTGTACCGCCAGGCCACCCGCGCCAAGTCACTCGACGCGCTGCGCGGCCTTCTGCCGGCGGCGTCACTGTCGAACATCGGGATCTACGGCACCGGACAGTCCTACGAGCAGTTGCTCCTGCGGATGCGCGCGCACCCGCTGCCCGAGGCTCGCCACTACGCCGAGATGATGCTGTTCGAGTTGCGCAAAGTGATCCCGTCCTTCCTCCAACGCGTCGACATCCCCGAGCGAGGTGGCGAGTGGTCGGAGTACATGGCGTCGACGCGGGATCGCACGTCTCGTCTGGTTTCCCGTCTGTGGCCGCAGCTGGGAGCGCTCGACGCCCCCTCGGGCGGCGGCAGCGAGCCGGAGGTCACCCTGCTCGACTTCGACCCCGACGGGGAAGAGAAGGTCCTGGTTGCAGCTTGTTTCTCTCACCTCGGCTGCAGCGAGCGCGAGGCCGCCCGCCGGGTGCGGCTCCTCGGTCACGAGGACCGCGTGGCCTTGCTCGAGGCGTACGTCGGCGAACGGCGCAATCGCCGTCATCGTCCCGGACGCGCTTTCGAGCGCACGGACTACCGGTTCGAACTCGTCACCGACTACGGCGCATTCCGCGACCTGCAACGTCATCGGATGCTCTCGATGGAGTGGCAACGTCTCGGCATCTCGCTCGGGTACGACATGCCGGAACTCGTCGCCGACGCCGGTCTGGCCGAACACTATGACGAGGCGATCGACCGGGCCGAGGAGCTCTACCGCTCATTGGTTCCCGACTTCCCCGAGCAGGCTTCGTACGTGGTCGCGTTGGCCCACCGCATCCGCTACGTCATGCAGTTCAACGCGCGTGAGGCCATGCACCTCATCGAACTCCGCTCGGGGGCACAGGGCCATCCCTCGTACCGGAGGGTGGCCCAACAGATGCACCGCGCCGTGGCGGAGGTCGCGGGTCACCGGGCGCTCGCCGAAGCGATGACGTTCGCCGACCACGGGGCGACCGACCTCGAGCGGCTCGAATCCGAGCGCCGGGCCGAACGCCGCCGGTCGGAAAAATCTGTAACGCATTGACCAGGAACAACCTTCGTTCTCCCTGGTGGGAGCACCCGAGAAGTCCTTGACGACCCCACCCCGGATTTGCCTAATGTACGCCCAGTCCCCGACGCTCCTAAGGACCTGCGGAAGAGCGATGCGCTGATGCGGCCAAGGGGGGGATGTGCTGTGAGAGGCGGTGGTTGGCCCTGCGGGTCGAGTAGAGAACGTGTTGCTTGCCTGGCGATCCAGGCGAGCAATATGGCGCCAAAGACCCCAGGGCCCTCCCGCCCCTTTCGGGCGATTCCTCGCCCTCCGAAACCGAGCGAGGATCTCGTTCACAGCGATTGAACGGTCTCTCGAAGCGTCTATGCTCCGCGCCACAATGGCGACGAAGAAGAAGGCCAAGGTCGAAGAAGTGGTGTCGGAGGCCCCCGAAGCAGACGACGCGGATGTCGCCGAGGACGATCTCGACGTCGACATCGACGACGCGGGGGAGATCGAAGACCTCGAACCCGTCGCGCTCGACGACGATGACGACGACATCGTCGTCATCGACGAGGAGGAGGAGGACGATGCAGAGGTCGACGAGATCCTGATCCTGACCCCGTCGCCGGCGGCGGTCGTCGAGAAGTCCGGCGAGGGCGACGAGGAGGAGGAAGAGGAGGAGCCTGACGACGAGGACGTCGAGGCCAGCCTCGATGTGATCCTCAAGGAGCGCCTGGTCGTCGAGGACGAGCCCGAGGACGAGGAGGCCACGGACCAGGAGGACAAGACCGAGGGCAACGAACGCGTGCTGCCGAAGCAGCCCGACGAGTTCGTGTGTCGTTCGTGCTTCCTGGTCAAGCACCCGAGCCAGCTCGCAGACAAGAAGAAGATGCTCTGCCGGGATTGTGTCTGACGAATCCGGCCCCGATGAACCGGAGGCTGCCAAGAGCCAGCTCCGACGGACCATCGATCTGTGCGTGGCAGCTCCGGTCGGCGTCGCGGTGTCCGTAGTCGAGGAGCTCCCCGAGCTGATCGCCGAGGGTCGGCGCCGCGTCGAGCTCCAACTCGGCAATGCGCTCGTCGTGGGGCGCTTCGTCGTCAACAAGAAGCAGCGTGACCTGTCGCAGCGCCTGAGTGGCCTCATGGGCAGCGGATCGCCGCCGAAGGTGCCGGATGGAGGTGCCGGCCCGGTGCAAGCGCCTGCGCCGCCGCCCGGCGCGGGACGTCCGGCTCCGGACCCGACGGCGGCCGCGATCGTCGGACGTGCGTTGGCGGACTACGACACGCTCAGTGCGTCACAGGTGGTCCGCCGACTCGAGAGCCTGGGCCCCGAGGAGCTGCAGGCCGTCCAGCGCTACGAGGCCTCCACGCGCAACCGGCGCACGATCCTGAACCGGGCCGGCCAGGTTCTCGACGAACAGCTGCGCCGGCCGACCGACTCCTGAGGCATGGAGCTGGCCCGACCCGCCCGTGCCGAGGACCGGCAGGCCTGCACACGGCTCCTCTCCCAGGCCTTGGTGGCCGCCGAATCCATGCGGGGGGGCGCCGCCCTGGTGGGTGACGCCACAACGGTGAGCCTCCTGGAGCGTTGGACCAGGTCCGACGAAGGGGCCCACCTCGTGGTGGGGGAGTACGAGGGCGCGGTCGTCGGCCTCCTCGCCGTGACGGCCGGCGACGGCCCCGGGGGGCTCACGAATGGCGTGATCGAGTGCTGCTACGTGGAAACAGGCGCCCGGGGCGTGGGCGTGGGCACGGCGCTCATGGATGCCGCGCTCTCCTGGTGCACCGAGAGGGGTTGCGCCGGGGTCGACGCGCCGGCGCTGCCGGGGGACCGTACGACCAAGCAACGACTGGAGGCCGCCGGATTCTCCGCCCGCCTGCTGACCCTCAACCGCCGGTTGGACTGAACCGGCGCTCGGTGTTCACCCTGCGGGGGGGTGGCGGCGGGATGCGGAGCCCGAGCAGCTTGGCCAGCGCAGGAACCGCACCGGCCGCGTTGCGGGCCGCCTGCTTCGCCACTTCGTCGTCGGGAATGCCCACCGGCTTGACGGTCCGACGCACCGGGGACGCCACCACCGCGTCGAGGAGGCGCATCCAGTCCTCCGGTGCCAGATCGGCCGTCATCGCTTCCCCGGCGGCGGCGGCCAGCCTGACCGCCAGCTCGGCCGGGCACCGGGTGCCGGGCTCGGGCGGGCGGATGGAGGCCTCGACGGCCTGTTGCACCCGCCCATCGTTCAGCGCGTTCGTGATGCGGGCCAGCCACTCCTCGCGCAGCGCCGTCGTCCGCTGGTCGAGTGACTCCTGGAGCGCCTTCGCCAGGGTGCGCCCCTCCTCGTCGAGGTTCACCGTGCGCGAGGCCGCGACGACGGCCCGGAGCTCCCGCAGCCGATAGTCCTTCCCCGTCGCCTGCGCCACCGAGGCGCGATCCTTCCAGTCCGCCAGGCGCACCGCCGGCAGCAGCTCGTCGGCCATGGCCAGGAGCGCGTCTGCGGCGACCGGAGGCTTCCCGGCGGCCTTGTTCGAGCTGTTCTGCGTCTCTATGGCTTGCCGGACCGCCTGCAGCCCGCCGCGGAGCAGCTGCTCGGCCACGGGGATCTGTTCGGGCCGCAGGGCCGCGAGCATGGAGTTGCGGTGGACGGTGGACGTCGGCGCGACCGGCCGCTCCCCGCGAGCGGGACGACCGTCGCCGTCACCGGGTCGTCGACCACCGGGTCGACGAGGCCCGCTGCCTCCACGCGCCGGTCGCTCGTCCCCGCGCTCGTCGCGCCGTCCCTCGCCGTCGGGGCGGCGACCGCCCGGGCGCCGGTCGCGTCGCTCACCATCCCCATCGCGATCGCGATCGCGCCGCCGCTTGTCCGAGCCCGGAGCCAGGATGACCGAGACATCGGGCGCCCGCCTGGGAGTGCCCTTCACCTCGATCCGGCCTTCGGTCTTCTCGGGAGAGCGGACCGGCTTGGCAGCCGTCAGCGACAGGATCTCGATGCCCTCGAGCCCGATCTCGACGTCGGCCCGCAGCACGGCGCCGACGATCTCACCGGGTGGCACGAGCGCGGCGTCGACCGTGCCCTTGGGCTGGCGTGCTCCGGCGGCGCGCCAGGTCCATGACCCGTCGCCAGTCTGGCTCGTCAATTCGATGTCGATCCGGCGTGACATGCGGCGGACACGCTACCTCGCCTGGCGCCCGCGCCCGATGCCGGGCCGCAATCGACATCCCGTAACATGGCTCCGGACGTCCGCTGGACTGCGGGAGACGCCGGGACGGGCCATTTACCCACCGTGAAGCGGTGCGGACGAGCCATGTTCCCTTCAGGAGGATCCACATGAGTGAGGACACCGAGCAGACGGGGCCGGAGTCCGCTGCCGGCACACCCGAATCAGGCGCCGCACCGCCTCTCGATGCAACGACGGCACCGGACGACGCCATGACCCCGGCCCAGCCCCCACAAGGAAGCCTGGAGGGCTCAGCGCCCCCGCCACCAGAGGGAGCGACGACCCAGCCCGCGGAGGCCGCGGAGGCCTCCGACGCCCCGGCGGCCGCTCCACCCACGTATCCGCCGCCGAGCGCGCCATCGCCCTACCCACCGCCGCCACCGGGCGCCTGGACGCCACCGGCGGGATACGAGAGCGGTCCCCCCACCCCGGTCACGCCCACCGCGATCCCCTTCTCCTACCCATCGCCCGCCGACGCGACCTATCCCGGTGGCGCCCCGTCACCCTCGAGCTCCGGTCGGCGTTCGCCCGGCAGGCTGCGCTCCTGGCTCCCGGTGGCTCTCGTGGCCGCCCTCGTCGGCGGGGCCATCGGGGCGGGCGTCACCGCCCTGGCGAACAACAACAACGACAACGGCTCCAACATCACCATCCACGAATCCAGCGCGGCGCCCGGAGCAGCCGTCCTCAGCGGAAACGTCACCATTCCGCAACTCGTCAGCAAGGTGATCCCTGCCGTCGTCTCCATCGACGTCAAGTCGAACGGCGACGAGGACCAGGGGACCGGCATGATCATCACCTCCACCGGGGAGGTCCTCACGAACAACCACGTCATTGAGCTCTACAGCCAGGGGGGCAACACGGGGACCATCACGGTCACCGAGTACGGCCAGACCAAGGCGCTGCCCACCACGCTCGTCGGCTACGACCAGTCGAAGGATCTGGCGCTGCTCAAGATCAACAACGCGTCGGACCTTCCCACCGTGACCTTCGGGAATTCGGGCAAGGCCGTCGTCGGGGACGCCGTCGTGGCCATCGGCAACGCGCTGGGGCTCGCCGCCGGCACGCCGACGGTCACCCAGGGCATCATCTCGGCGCTCGGGCGCTCGGTCACCGCAGGGGGAGAGGGCACGCAGACCGAGACGCTCCAGAACATGATCCAGACCGACGCCGCCATCAACCCCGGCAACTCCGGGGGGCCGCTGATCGACACATCCGGCCAGGTCATCGGGATGAACACCGCGGTCGCCGGGACATCGAGCGACGGGACGTCCTCCCAGAACATCGGCTTCGCCATCCCGGCCGCCTCGGTGGAATCGCTCATCGCCGAGCTCGAGAAGGGCGGACAGTCCGGCAACGGTGGCGGCTACCTCGGCGTCGACATCACCACGCTGACGCCTGCGCTGCGCCAGCAGTACGGGTTCACCCCCACGTCCGGCGCGGTGATCCTCAGCGTGGTCCCGGGATCGCCCGCGGCCAAGGCGGGCCTGGTGCAAGGTGACGTGATCGTCAACATCGACGGCACCAACATCACGTCGTCCGACGATCTGCAGAAGGTCGTCCAGAACTCCAAGGCCGGACAGTCCGTGTCCATCACGTACTACGTGGGGGACAGCAAACGGACCACCACGGCGACCCTCGGCAACCAGGCGCAGGCCCAACAACAACAGTCGGGCGGCACCGGGGGCGGGGGTGGCGGGACGACCAGCCCGTTCGGCGGGGGAGGATTCCCCGGGTTCGGGAACTCCGGGGGGACCGGAGGAACCCCCTAGCCCGCGTCGCCCGCGGGGATGTCGAAGTTCCGGTCCGGATGGGCGGGCGGGACGTTCATGGAGCCGTTCGGGGTCCAGCCGCTGGCCTCGATGTCCTCGAGCACGTGGGCCATGTTGTAGGTGTCCTCCTCGTAGGAGAACTTGCCGTTGCCGGCATAGATCAGGCGGGAGTAGCCGGACTGCCGGTACGGCGTCCCATCCGGCCGCGTCCTCGGCATGATCTGGGTCCACTTCACCACGACGTCGTTCCCCTCGATGGCGGTGAACTCAATGGGGAACTTCCAGTCCTCCATGCCCAACATGGAATCCACCAACCAGTGAGCGATGGCGTCGCGGCCCTCGATGCGCCCCCAGGCGCCGTCGATGTAGACCGCGTCCTCGGTGTAGAAGTCGGCCAGCACGCCGAAGGCATCGGGCTCCTGCCCATCGTCGATCCGCCGGCGCAGCTCGTGATAGCGGTCCACCGTGGCCTGCACCTCGTCACGTGGAAACGGCATGGTCGTCCCCTCCTCCCAGTTATGTGTCGGTCGCACGGTAGGCGATCCGGCACGACTCGAGCTCGGCCAGCGCGGCCGCTCGGTCCCCGAACCCCTGCACCTCGGTCGATTTCTCGGGCTCGAGGTCCTTGTAGATGCTGAAGAAATGGGCGATCTCGTTGCGCAGATGCTCGGGCACGTCGTTGATGTCGTGCGCACCGTCCCACTGGGGGTCGTGCTCGAGGACGCAGATGAGCTTCGCGTCCACCCCCTTCTCGTCGTGCATGGAGAACACGCCCAGGATCCGCACCCGCAACAGGCAGCCCGGGAAGGTGGGGTCGGCCACCAGCACCAGCGCGTCGAGCGGGTCCCCGTCGCCGGCCAGAGTGTCGGGGACGAATCCGTAGTCCGCCGGATAGGTGGTGGCGGTGAAGAGGCGGCGGTCCAACCGGATCACGTGCCTCTCGTGGTCGTACTCGTACTTGTTGCGGCTGCCGGTGGGGATCTCGACCACCACGTCGATCGCCTCGTCGGCGGGAAGGAGGGCTCACGAAGGCGAGGGTGGCGGGCGGCGGAAGGCCGCGTCGACCGGGCTCATGATGCCGACCGCGTTGCCGTCCGGGTCGCTGACAACGGCATAGCGGGCGCCCCAGAAGGCGTCATAGGGGTCCTGCTGGACGGGGACGCCCTCGGCGGCCAGGGCGGCGACGAGCGCATCGACCTCGGCGCGGGTGTCGACCTTGAAGCCGAGCACGGCCCCGCTCCCACCGGTCCAGCCCTCGTTCCACTGCGCTGCGAAGGTCCTGCTGTCCAGGTCGACGTCGAGGGGCGTGCCCTCGCCGTGCAGGGCGGAGACGTGGTGTGCCGACCAGACCGGGTCGTGCTCGTCGCCGAAGTCCAGGCCGAGGCGGGAGTAGAAGGCGCGGCTCGCTTCGACGTCGCGCACGACGAGATTCACCTGGTCCAGACGGATCGGTGCCACCCGCCACCGTACCGCTCAGGACGGTCCTCCGGCCCGCCCGGCTCAGCCCCCGATGCCGACGTTCCCGAATCCGCCGGCCGCACCGCCCGCACCGCCAGCACGCGCTCGCGGAAGGCGCCGCCGCCGCCGAAACCGCCGGCACCGCCGCCGCCCAGACCGCCGAAGCCGCCCAACGTGGCGGTGTTGGAGGAGGGAACCGGAGCGGCGTAGTTCGCCAGCACCACGCTCTCACCGGGCGTCAGGCCCGACAGGACCTGGGTGTAGACGTCACCGACCATGCCGACCTTGATGATCTTGCGGGCCAACGTCCCGTTCGACAGGGTCTCGACGTACGAACGCGTGCCCAGCGACTGCACGGCTGAGGTGGGGACGGCCACCACGTGGGCGACCGCGCCGGTGGAGATGACCACGTTGGCGGTCGAGCCGGTGAACAGCCCCGTGGCCGACGTCGGGAGGGCGACCACGACCGGGTAGGTGAAGCCCGAATCGCCCGACTGGACCGGACCGACCTGGGACACGGTGCCGTTGATGGTGCCGTCCACACCGTCGACCCGGACGCCGGCCGACTCACCGACCTTGACCGAGGGGACCTGGGAGCTCGAGAGGGTGCTCGTCACCTCGAAGGAGTCGGTGCCGATGATCACGATCACCTCGGTGCTCGAGTCGGCGCTCACGGTGTCGCCTGCGGCGATGCCCACGGAGACGATCGTCCCGTTGATGGGGCTGGTGAGATCGGCCTCGGCCAATGACTGCTCTGCTTCGGTGAGTTGGGCCTGCGCCGTATCGATGTCGGCCTGGTCGGAGGCGATCTGCTGAGGAGTGTCCGACGACGTCGATGATCCGCTGCCGCCCGTCGTTCCCGCGCCGCTCCTCGTTGCCGTGCCCGAGTCGCTCGTGGCACCGCTCGGCGTGGACGAGACGGCCCGGGAGCCTTCGGTGGAGGAACCCGAGGACGCAGTGCCGCCAGCGCCGGCGGAGCCGCCCGAGCCAGCGGAGCCGCTCGAGGACGACTGGCTCAACGCCTGCGAGAGCGCCGCCTCGTCCTTCGCCACCGTCGCCTGGTCGGTGGACACCTGTTGCTGATCCTTGGAGACGAGGGCGAGGGCGGCCTCGCAACCGGTTGGGTCGGTCGTGGTCGTCGTCGTGGAGGTGGTGGTCGCGGTGCCCGAGGGCGCGCACGTCTTCTGCGCCTGCGCCAGATCGGCGGCCTCTTGATGCTGGTCCGCCGCCGTCTGGGCCTCGTCCTTGGTGAGGGTGTTCTGGTCCTGGGTGATGGCGCTCTGGCCGCTCGTCGAGCCCCCGTGGGTGGCCGGCGCAGTCGTGGTCGTGGTGGACGGGGCGTCCGACAGGGTCTGCGCAGTCGTGGACGCCTGACTGCTCTCGTCCTCGGCCAGTTTCGCCTCGTTGGCGTTGAGCGTCGACTGCGCGGACGAGACGGACTCGCTCAGCGCCGTCGTATCGAGGGTGCCGAGCGACTCCCCGGCTGTGACCTGCTGGCCGACGGTGGCCGACACGGTGGCCACCTTGCCCGCCACCTGGAACGAGGCCGAGGCGTCGTTCACGGGTTCGACGGTTCCGACGACGGTCATGCTCTGCCCGATGTTCGTGCGTGTCACCGAGGCTGTGCGGTAGCCCGAGTCGCCGCCACTGGAGGCGGCCCACGCCGCGGCGCCGCCGCCCAGCACGATGACAAGGACCAGCCCTCCGGCCACCAGGGCGCGCCGATGGCCCGAACGACCCCATCCGCTCCGGGTCGAGCTAGGCACTGCCACCGCCGGGACTTCCGCCAAAGCCGCCTCCTCCTCCACCGCCGCGGAAGAACCCGCCGCCGCCCGCACCGAAGCCGCCGGTGCACGTCTGGCCACCGGTCGAGGTGATGCGGACGGTCGTGGCCGTCACCGCGCCCGTCGTGGCGGCCGGACCAAACGCACTCACGCAATCACCGACGGCCAGGTCCGTCGCCGCGGCACTCTGGGTCGCAGCGACCGTGGTGGCGTCGGTGGTCGTGATCTTGAGGTTCTCCGTCTTGGGCGTGGCCGGCTTCTTCGTCTTCGGTGTGGTGGATTTGGTGGGCCGGGCGAAGCTTCCGGGCGAGAGGTCGTACCCGGAGACCGAGAGCGTCGATCCGCTGACGGCCGTCACCTTGCCGGTCGCGATGGCAATCGAGCTGAGGTTGGGAAAGCGTCGGCCCGACCCCGAATTGAAGGTCGGGCGTGTGCCACCCGTGGTGCCACCTGCACGTCCGCCGAAACGGAAGCCGCCGCCACGGGGACCGTTGGCGCCGCCTGTCCCGCTGCCCGGTCGGAATTGCCCCGTGCACGACCCCGTCGTGGAGGTGGCGACCACCGAGATGCTCCGGGCCGCGATGGTGGTCTTCGAGGACTTCGAAGGTGTTCCCGTGACCGTGACACAGGTACCCGCGGTCAACGAGTTCACGGCCTCGGTGACGGACTTGGAGAAGGACGTCGTCGACGTCCAGTTCACCGTGGTCTGGCCGCTGCTGGGGTTCTGCACCTCCATGGTCGAACCGGACAGTGCGGCAACGCTCCCGGTGGCGCCGATGGGCGCGTTGGCGGGGGTCGTCGCCGCCCCGGCGGCCGACGCGATCGTCGTTGCCGTCACGAGCGCCACTGCGCCCGCGGCGAATTGGGTCCAGCGCCCGCGATTGGTGCTTCGGCTGGTCGGTGTCTCCATGTCGAACATTCCTCTGCTTTCTTCTATTCGGTTCGTAGAGCGTCGATGGGGGCGAGGTGGGCGGCCCGGCTGGCCGGGTAGACGCCGAAGGCGATGCCGATGCCCAGGGCGACAACCAGCGCGCCGACCATGGCGGTCGGGCTGATCGTGATGGGGTCACCCACCACGCCAGGAAGGAACGTCGCGCCGATGATCCCGAGCAGCGCTCCGAGCGCGCCGCCGATGAGGCCGAGGACGGAAGCCTCGACGAGGAACTGACGTCTGATGACGCTGGGCGTGGCGCCGAGGGCCTTGCGGAGCCCGATCTCGCGGATGCGCTCGGTCACCGAGACCAACATGATGTTCATGACCCCGATGCCACCGACCAACAGTGAGATACCGGCGACGCCACCCAGAAGGATGGTGAGCGTCCGGTCGACGGAGGTCGCGGTCGAGATCAGGGACTGCTCCGAGGTGATCGTGAAGTCGGCGTCGGTCGGCGTGGTGATGCCGTGGAGCTGGAGCAGCAGGTGGTCAGCCTCCTGGTAGGCCGCGGTGAGGTCGCCTGAGGAGCGGGCCTGCACGGCGATGGAGCTGACGGAGTTGCGGGTCGTCCCGCCAAAGATCCGCTCGGCGCCGGTCGAGATCGGGATCACAACGAGGTCGTCGGGATCGGAGGTCGAGCTCGACGACGAGGACGGATCCGGTGGAGGTCAGGACCCCGACGACCGTCAGTGGGACACCGCTGTCGCCGACGTCGATCGTCTGGCCGACGGGATCGACGCCCTTGAAGAGCTCGGATGCCGTGGTCGCACCCAGCACGGCGACCGCCGTGTGGTCGTTGACGTCCTGGTCGTCGATGAAACGACCCTGGGCCAAGGCGCGTCCGCGCACGGTGAGCCAGGTCGAGGTCGACCCCTGCACCGTGGTCGTCCACGTGCTCGATCCGGCGACCAGCTCCTCGGAGGAGGAGGTGATGGGGGCGACGGCCTTCACATCAGGCGCGTCGACGTGGCTCTCGAGTGCGCCGACGTCCGACATCGTGAGCGTCGACGCGCTGCCGAGCGCCTGCCGGATACCCGTGGTCGAGGTCGAGCTCCCGGGTGTGATGGTGAGCACATTCGACCCGAGGGCCGTGATCTCAGAGGTCACCTGTCCCTGCGCTCCCTCGCCCAGCCCGACGGTCAGGATGACCGCGGCGATCCCGATGAGGATGCCCAACACGGTCAGCGCCGAACGGAGGCGGTGGCTGCGCACGCCGTTGACACCGGTGCGGAACGTCTCGATCCAGCTCACCGGATGCTCTCCACGTACCGCACATCGTTCTCGGTCAGGAGCCCGTCCCGGATGCCCAGGACGCGACCCGACGCGGAGGCCACCTCGGCGTCGTGGGTGATCAGGACGAGAGTACGGCCGGACTCGTGCAGTTCGTCCATGAGTCGCAGAACGTCCGCCGCGGACACCGAGTCAAGGTTGCCGGTGGGCTCGTCGGCCAGGATCAGGTCGGGCTCGGTCACGAGGGCCCGTGCCACGGCGACGCGTTGCTGCTGCCCTCCGGAGAGCTCTCCGGGGCGATGCAGCACCCGGCTGGCCAAGCCCACCCTGGCGAGCGCGTCCATGGCCCGCTCCTTGCGTTCGCTCCGGGTCACGCCCGCGTACACCAAGGGCAGCTCGACGTTCTGCCAGGCCGACATGGAGGCGAGCAGGTTGAACTGCTGGAAGACGAAGCCGATGCGTCGGTTGCGTACCTCGGCCAGCGCGGCTTCGCTCATGCCACTGACGCTCTGGCCGGCGAGGCGGTACTGGCCCGAACTGGGCGTATCGAGACAGCCGAGGATGTGCATCAGGGTCGACTTGCCCGAGCCGGAAGGGCCGATGATGGCGACGTACTCGCCCTGGGCGATGGTGAGGCTCACGCCGCGGAGCGCAGCGACGGCGATGGATCCGGTCCGGTAGACCTTCGTCACCCGTTCCAGCTCGATCACCGCGGTCTCCGACGTCCCCACCGGGGGAGTGGTCGCGGCTGCGCTCATCAGCCGGTCCCGCCGAACCCGCCGCCACCCGTGGACGCGCCGCCGCCTGTGAACCCGCCACCAGTGAAGCCGCCGGCGCCGCCGAACCCGCCGCCGCCGAAGCGGCCCCGCGCTGCGCCCCCGCCGCCGAAGAGGCCGCCACCTGTCGTGCCGCCGGCGCCACCCCTGAACGAGATGGTCCGCTCGAGGACCTTGTCTCCGGCCTTGACACCCTTGGTGATCTGGGTCTCGCCGCTTGCCGCAGAACCCACCGTGACCGTCTTCACCACGTGTGAGCCGTCGACGACCTGCGTGACGGTCGCCTGGCCGTTGGTGTTGTACGAGATGGCCTGTGTCGGGACCTCGGTGACGTTGTTGAGCTGCTTCACGATGATGCTGGCATCAGCGGTCGACCCCGCGTAGAGCCCGCTCGGATCACCCGTCACGTCGATCACCACCGGGAAGGTGGTCACGTTGGAGCTCTCGCTGCCGATGAGGCTGACCGAGGCGACGGTGCCGTACACGGTCGTCGTCGAACCCGTCGGGACGATGTCCGCCTGGTCACCATCACTGATCTGGCCGATCTCGGTGTCGTCCACCGTCGTGTTCACGATGTACGAGTCGGTGCCGACGACCACGATCTGGGCGCTGGACGATGCGGAGCTGCCCGTACCCGTGCTCGAACCGGTGTTCGCGGTGGCTGCGCCGCCGGCGTCGCCGGCGCTTCCGGTGCTTCCCGAGCCGCCACTACCGGATCCGGACCCGCTCACCTGCTGGCCGACGTTGAGGTCCACGGAGGCGACGGTGCCGGCGATGGTCGACGTCAGGGCCGCATCGTTCAGTGAAGTCTGGGCGTTCGAGAGGGTGGACTCGGCCGAGGTCACCGCGGCCTGATCGGAATCAATCTGGGTCGTGGCGGCATCGGAGGTCTCGTCGCTGGCCAACCGCGCGTTCGCCGCAGCCAGCTGTGCCTGCGCGGCGCTCACTTCCTCTGAGAGCGCGGTGGTGTCGACGGTGGCAAGGACCTGGCCGGCCGTGACCGATTGCCCGGCCTTGACGTTGACTGCCGTCACGGTGCCCGACACGGCGAAATTGAGGCTGGCCTGACTGGCCGGCTCGATGGTGCCCGAGCTCGCCACGGTCTGCTGGATCGTCCCCGTCGTCACCGGCACGGTCGTCGTGGTCACCACGAGACCCGTTGGTGTCGACGAACCCGACGTGAGCCAGTAGATGAGGCCACCCGCACCCGCCAGAAGGACCACCGCCGCCGCGATGATCACTCCACGGCGACGTCGCCAGAACGAGCGGACCTCCGGAGGCAGATCGCCCTCCAAGGGAATCTCTCCCGTGGCATCGCGGGGGAGCTCCTGCGTGACGTCGACAGGGCTGTCCGCGGCCACAGTCGTACCCGCTTTCACCATGGGCCCAGTTCAACCGAGGCATTTCACAACAAGCCGAACTCCAGCTGTGAGCCCGCTTGGTATTGCATGTAAGACCGTCCTAAGAGTCCTGGTCACCGGTTTTTGGCCCGAGGGAGTCTCCACAGGAACGGTGCGACTGGCTCTTACCGGGCACCGATGCCCATCGCGCATGCTCTCGATACAGCTGATGCGGCGCCGGGAGGCACGCTCCCGCCGTCTCCCGGTCCTCCCGGTGCCGCTCAGCTTCGGCGTCCTCTACGTGAAACCTTCGCTACCGTGGCTCTGCGATGCGGCACGCGACACCCGATGACCTCGTACCGATCGAAGCCCTCCTGACGGACCTGCGCTCCGTCAGCGGCCTTGTCGAGCGCACCCCCGGGGTCTTCTACCGGCGCTCCCGAGCTTTCTTGCACTTCCACGCCGACCCCTCCGGGCTCTTCGCCGACGTCCGCCTCCAGGGCGAGGACTTCGAACGGATCCCCATCGACTCGCCCACGGCGCAAGCGGCCTTGCTCGGTCAGGTTCGGATGGCAGTGGGGGAGAACGTCACCCCCGGCTGAACCCGCCTCGTCGGACCGGCGGGGACCCGCCCCCATCCGTCGAGACGACCGTTGACGCTGGCCACTTGCCTCAGGCGTTCACCTCCACCGTTCACCCAAGGCGTGGCTCCATCGAAGCCTCGCTCGAGGTCTCACCAGCCCTGAGAGGGGTTGGCAGGGCACGACCCGAGAAGTCCCGACCTGCCCGGATTCCTCCGTATGACCGCCGATAATGTTCATTATGTTAAGTTGTAGCCAATCAGACGGGGCCCTGCGGGAGGCACAGGATTGGGCGACTCTCCCCCGACGTCCGTCCGGAACATCGCGGCAGATGAAGGGCGCTCAGCGGATCTCCGGCCGCGAGTCACGTGCAGTCGTCGTGGACGCGGCCTCAGGGGCGGCCGACCCGACAGATCCTCGTGGCGCCCTGCGGGATTCTCGGATCGGTTCCCCGGAACCAGGCGGTACCGAGGGCTCCGTTCTGGGCCCGAGACCGGTACGACGACGCAGAGGCGCTCTCGTGGCCTCGCCAGGAGGTGCAGGACTGTGGGCCTCATGAGAAGTCGAGATGGTTCTGCCGGCACCGGGGTGCGGCTGGTTTCTTGGTTCAGCATGAGAAAAGGGCTTGATTGTGGGGCACGAATTCAGTAATGTGACAGGCGGTAACTCCCCTTCGTTAAAGGTTCAAAGTCCAGGCGGACGAGAAGGCGAAGTTCCAGCTGAAGGGGTTGTTGGAGCGCCGGAAATCAGCTAGTGTCCCCGGAATGACCGGGGATTTTTTCGCGGCCCTTTTTGCGCGTGTATTGCCGGAATCGGGCAGCCGATGAGCACCGCCGCTCCCGCACCCGATCCAGAGGTTGCCGCTGAGCAGTCCTATCTCGAACATGCCGTGGTGTCGCTTGGAACGATGCGGCAGAGGGCCGAACTTCTCCTCCGTGATCTCATCGCCGCCGGGAATCCCGACCTGGACTACCTTGCCGCCCTCTCGCGGCGGGTGTCGCTCCTGGCCGACAGCCCTCGACCCCTCCTCTTTGGGCGGATCGACGATGAGGAGGGGGCCTCCTGGCATATCGGTCGTCGCCACGTGGAGGACACCCGATCCGATCCGGTCGTCGTGGACTGGCGGGCCCCCGTGGCCGTGCCCTTCTACCGGGCCAGCGCCAAGGACGCGCTCGGGCTCGCCCGTCGTCGCCAGATCATGGTCGATCGCGGCTCGGTCGTGGCCGTCGCCGACGACCTCTTCGGCACTGGCGAGGACAGCGCCGGCACCACCCGGCTCCGTGGTGGCGATGCCCTCCTGGCCGAGCTCGAACGGGCCCGCACCGGGGAGATGCTCGACATCGTCGCCACCATCCAGGCCGAGCAGGACGAGATCATCCGCGCTCCCCTCGACCAGCTCCTCACCGTGCAGGGTGGACCGGGCACCGGAAAGACCGCCGTCGGGCTACACCGGGCGGCCTTCTTGCTCTACAACCACCCTGCCCTCAGCCGCGAGGGCGTGCTGGTGCTCGGTCCGAGCCGGGCCTTTCTGCGGTACATCGCGCAGGTCCTGCCCTCCCTCGGCGAAGAAGCCGTCGTGCAAACGACTATCGCCGACATCGCCCCCAAGGCGAAGGTCCGCGTCGAGGAACCGATGGCAGTGCGGCGGGTCAAGGGGGACGCCCGCATGGGCGAGCTCCTGCGTCGCGCCCTCGAGGGTCGCCGCCGACCCCTCGACGAGGACGTGCGTCTGCGCGTGCGTTTTGCCCGGGCGACGTTGAGCCGGGACCGCGTCAACGACCTTGTGGCATCGATTGTCGCCCGACCCGGACCGTACAAGTCGGGCCGCGTCGCGCTGCGGGCCCGTCTCGTCAGCGAGGCAAGAACTGCGTTCCGCTCCTCGGGCCGGCTCGGCGCGGACGAGGCGTGGTTCGAAGGAGAGCTGACCTCCTCGGAGGAGTTTGGGGCGCTCCTCGACACGCTCTGGCCCACGGTCTCCCCCACCACCCTCGTGCGCGAGTTGCTGTCGTCCCGCGGCCAGCTGGAGCGGTACGCCACCGGGCTGTTCTCCAGGGCCGAGTGGGAGGTACTGCTCCGGACTCGTGACGCCAGGGTGTCGTCCACGGCGTGGAGCACCGACGACCTGGCCCTGCTCGATGAGGCCGCGTTCCTCAGCGCGGGTCGGACCCGCTCCTACGGCCACATCGTGGTGGACGAGGCCCAGGACCTCACCCCGATGCAGTTCCGCATGATCGCCCGGCGGGCGCCCTCGGGCTCGATCACCGTGCTCGGTGACCTGGCGCAGGCCACCGGACCATGGACCTACGCCGACTGGGACGAGGTCCGGGGCCATCTGCCCGACGCCGCTCCGTCACACCACGATGAGCTGACGCTCGGCTACCGGGCCCCCGGCCGCGTGCTGGACTTCGCCTCCCGCCTCCTCCCCGAGGCGGCCCCGGGGATCCAGCCCACCTCGTCGATACGCCCGGGCCGCACCGATCCCGCCATCCGTCTCGTCGACGAGAGTCAGCTCGCTCCCGCTGCCCTGGAGGAAGCCGCTGTGCTGGCCCGGGACCATCCGCTGGTGGCGCTGGTCGTCCCCGAGCAGCTGGTGCCCGCCGTCACCCGGCTTTCCCGACGGAACATTCAGGTCGGAGTGCTCGAGCGCGATGCGATGTCCCGGCCGATCACCATCGTCCCCGCCCCGGCGGCCAAGGGCCTCGAGTTCGACGCGGTGGTCGTCGTCGAGCCGGCCGCGATCGCAGGTGATGACCGGCGTGGGCTCCGGCTGCTCTATGTGGCCATGACCCGTCCTATCCAGCACCTCAGCATCGTCCACACCCGGCCACTCCCCTCCTCCCTCCTCGGCTGAGCGGACGGCATTCCCCTACGATCCACCTCATGGCACTGGACGTCGAAGGCAAGGTCGCCCTCATCACCGGCGGGAGCAACGGCATCGGTGAGGGCGTCGCCCGGCACCTGGCCGGCCGAGGCGCCCATATCGTCATCGCCGACATTGACGTTGCCCGGGGAAAGGCCGTGGCCGACGATCTCGACGGCCGGTTCATCCGGACCGACGTCACCGATCCGGCGGCGAGCAGCGCCGCGGTCGCGCTCGCGGTCGAGGCCTTCGGTGGGCTCCACATCGCGCACCTCAATGCGGGCGTCACGTCGTGGTGCGGCATGGGTGACGATTTCGACCCCGAGGCCTACCGGCGTTCGATGGCCATCAACCTCGACGGGGTCGTCTACGGGATTGCCGCCGCCCGACCGGCCATCAAGGCGAGTGGCGGGCGGCACGATCGTGGCCACCGCGTCCATGGCAGGCCTGGTGGCCACCCCGTTCGACCCGATCTACGCAGCCAACAAGCACGCGGTCGTCGGCCTGGCGCGTTCGCTGGGACAGGTCTACGAGCCCGATGGCATCCGCGTGCACGCGCTGTGTCCCTCGTTCGCCTACACGAACATCATCAAGGGCTCCGAGCAGACGCTGCTCGACATG
The DNA here is from genome assembly GCA_963840245.1 of uncultured Acidimicrobiaceae bacterium. Lineage (GTDB taxonomy): Bacteria > Actinomycetota > Acidimicrobiia > Acidimicrobiales > RAAP-2 > Bog-473. The sequence goes on along the minus strand of CAWIYI010000045.1, from coordinate 30,564 downwards.
GGCTTCCCGATCATCGATGTGGCCGACGTCGTGGCGGCCTTCCAGCGCATCCTCGACTCCGATTCCACGGGCCAGTGCTGGTACGTCGTCGCCGGGCGGGAGAGCGAGCCGTTCCAGTTCCGACGTGCGCCGGGGCCGCGCCTCGACTGAGCCATGCGCAGCATGGTCACCGCCGGTGGCTACGATCGGCCCACGACGACCGGCGATGGGTCCCGCCGGGGGGCGCTCGCCCCGAACCGCCGACAGACATGGCTGATGGCTCCTGAGCGGCGGTACGGGAGGGCCGGGCCATGGACGAAGACCCGCAACACCACATGCATGAGCCGGGCGCGGCCGAACACGATCTGCTCGACGAGCCTGCGCTCCCGCTCCTCGGCCTTTCGACCGTCACGCTGCTGGCCATCTTCGTCGGCGGCGGCATCGGCACCGTCGCCCGCTACCTCATCGAGGCGCACCAACCGTTGGCGCCGGGCGCCTTTCCCTGGCCGACCCTGCTGATCAATCTCTCTGGCTCGTTGGTCGTCGGTCTTCTGGTGCCGATCAGCGAACATGTGGCAAACCGCGCCCCGCTGGTGCGTCCGCTCCTCATCGTCGGCTTCCTCGGGGGATGGACCACCTACTCCACGCTGGCGATCGAGTCCTCGCTCCTGGCCAAGGACGGCGACGTCGGGAGCTCACTGGCCTACCTCGCGGCGACCGTCTTCGGCGGACTCGCTCTCGTCGTGGTCGGCAACGCCCTCGGCCGACGGATGGCGCTCAGGTGAGCGGTTCCTCCCCCACGCTTGGCCTCGCCCTCGTGGTGGCCCTGGCCGGGGGCGCCGGCGCCGTCCTGCGTGCCTTGCTGATCCACCATGTCGGCGTGCGTCGGTTCGACCCCCTGCCCCTCGGCACCGTTCTCGTGAACGCCTCGGGGTCGCTCCTGCTCGGGATCCTGACCGGGCTCTCTCTCTACCACGGCCTCGGGTCCCACCTCCTCGCCGTCATCGGGGTCGGGCTGTGCGGCGGGTACACGACCTGGTCCACGGCGAGCTGGGAGTCGATCCACTTGCTCCGCACGGGCAACCGGACCGAGGCGATCGTCTACACGTTCGGCGGTCTCGCTGTCTGCGTGGGTGCCGCCGCGGCCGGTCTCGGTCTCATGGCCTGGGCGTGATGTCCCGAAGCCCTGCCTACCCGGGTGTTGCGAACCAGGTCGTCAGGGCGTCAAGCACCCCATCCAGGCGACATGTCCGTCGGGCTGAAAGCCGGGACACTCCAGGTTGCGTTCAGCACTCTTCGCGCGATCGGTACATCCGGCGGATCACGAACTCTCGATAAGGGAGTTGATCCTCGCATTGAGCGCGGTTTGATTCACGACGTGCACGTACACCTCCGGCGGATGGTCCACGCCTGACCCCCAGGACAATCCACCCTGGGTGTTGACGACCGCCGCACCACCCTGACCCAGCTCTGAGAAAATCCCCGCCCCTCCCCCGACCGCATACAGCATCGTGGGTCCGTCCCAATCACCGTCGCCCGGTGGTCCGCAAGAGAAGAGCTTCTGGTAGACGATACGCATCGGGTTCTTCGGGGCTACCGAGGAACAGAGGCTGCCGCCGACCTTTGTGTTGATGCCGGTGAAGCCGTCGACCCAGGCGATAGGGGTGGGCCAGCCTTGGGTACCCACGACGAATTGAGTGGCCGCGATGTCAAGACGTTCGTTGGTGAAGGGGGGACCTCCCGTTGGGAAGAGTCCGTCTTCGATCACGAGCTTCTTCACCTTCCTCGCCACGAGTGCACGTCCCGGCAGAGAACTCCCGTGACCCGGACTGGATCGCAGCAGGCCTGCCAAGTTGGTGTCGCCACCGATTGCGACGACCGTCACGCTGTGATCTGGCTGGGCCGCCAACACGCGACGGTAGAGAGTGGTCGCCGGCTGCGCTTGCGAACTGTTCCGAATGGCGTGCGGGAGCTGCTCCGCCAGAGCGTCGCTGTAACCATGAGGTGCCGTGTCAGCGGAACTATCGGGTGCGGCTCCGACCGGGATCCCGCCATGTCCATAGGCCGTGTCGATGGCGTCCAGCGCGGCAGCAGCCAAAGGGTTTCGAATATCCGACATGACCGCGAGAATCTGGACCTTGCCACGTTGCTGGAGGACATTGGCCATCCCGACCGCGGTGGCGTCGTCCCACCAGAGGGAGAGGTCGCTGTCGATGATGATGCGCTGCGGACCGCCGCCGGCTGTGTCGGCGGCTGACGCCGGAGACGTTGACGCGAAGCCAGAGATCTCCATTGCGACGAGGAGCACCACGAGGAGGACGACTGCAAGCGAGCCGTTTCTCTGGGTCACACTCGCGCGGCCCTCGAGGCACGCCGCGGACCCGCCCATCGGGATTCGTCGGACGATGCTCAAGGCTGTGAACTCATCCTTGCTTGCAATTTGGCACATCGCTTCTTCGGTTCTGACGGCGACCTGATGCATAGCACAGGGGACGGTCCAATCCGCCGGTCAGCCGCCGGGGCTCAGTGACTCGCCATCGTCAATTCGGCGCTTGCGCGAGTGGCTTGGTGGACTGGCTCGTTGGCTGTGGCGCGTCGAACCCTCACCCCCACTGGCCGGGCGTGTAGTCGCCGGCGGGCTGGCGCGTGATGACGTTGAGGCGGTTGTAGAGGTTGATGAGGGCGATGAGGCAGACCAGTGCGCCGAGCTGGTCATCGTCGTAGTGCTTGGCCGCGTTGGCCCAGGCTTCGTCGGAGACGCTTCCGCCGTCGCCCAGCCGGGTGCCCTGCTCGGTGAGCTCGAGAGCAGCCCTCTCGGCTTCGGTGAAGACCGTGGCCTCTCGCCAGGCAGCGACCAGGTTGAGCCGCACCGAGCTTTCCCCGCGATGCTCGGCGTCCTTCGTATGCATGTCCAGGCAGCCGGCGCAGCCGTTGATCTGGCTGGCTCGGATCTTGACGAGCTCTTGGGTCGGAACTGGCAGAGTCGAGCTGGTCAGGACCGCGCCCGACGAGTTGATGTGCTTGGCGAACGTTCCAACAGTGGCACTGCTGGAGTAGTCGAGTCGTGCGTCCATGGTGATCTCCTTTGCTTTCGGGTCTTCCAACATCTCTGACCCCATGGCACCGCAAAATGTGACGGATCGGCCCGACGTGCCTGGGCGGGTCAGCTCGCCCTCCGCGCCTCGAGCCCTCGCTCCGGTTGCCGGGAGCAGCCGACATATCGCTGGCGAAGCGATCCGGGCGGCAAGGTGTCATCCCGGTTTCAGGAACGCGCGCCGAAATCGATGTCCTTGGTCCCGACGACCCGGGCCGTCCGTCCCGGTGCCGCCTGGTAGCTCCAATACAGGTTCGTGTGGGCAATGACCTGGTCTGGAGGCGGTGCCCCCCAGGCAGTCTGGTCCTCGGTGGTGTGGGCATCGCCGACAAGCGTCGTGTCGTATCCCCTGACGAACGCGCCGTGGAGAGTCGAGCGGATGCATGCATCGGTTTGTGCGCCGACGACGAAGAGTTGCCCGACTCCGAAACCCGACAAGACGGATTCGAGGGTGGTGTCCTCGAATGAGTCGCCGTACTTCTTGTCGATATGCGGCTCGGAATCGATCGGAGTGAGTTCGGGGACGATCTCCCAGGAATCGCTGCCCCTGGCACGGGGGCCGTCGGAATCCTGGATCCAGATCACGGGGATCTGTTCCCGTCGGGCGTTCTCAACGATGCGCTCGATATTCGCGACCACTGCGTCGCGCTCGTAGTTGCCACTGACCACGCCGTTCTGCACATCGACGACGAGGAGCGCGGCATTGGGCCGGTTCTCGAGTGTGGTCATAGCTCCTCCTCTGGGTGCGTCCGGAAAGTGAACCACCACAGGGAGATATACCCAGCCAGGGACCGGAGTCCACTGCTGCGCCTCTTCAACGCGGCCAGATCAGCCGGCGAAGGCCTCCGGCGGTGGGCAGTTGCAGACGAGGTTGCGGTCTCCGTACGCCTGGTTGATGCGGGCCACCGGCGGCCAGTACTTGGCCGCTGTCTGCCCCGACGGGAATACCGCCGTCGCGCGGTCGTAAGGTCGCTCCCACGACGAGACGAGCGCGGCCGCCGTGTGCGGTGCCCCGCGCAGCGGACTCTCCTCCACCGACCAACGACCGGCGGCCACCGCCGCGATCTCGGCCCGGATGGCGACCATGGCGTCGCAGAAGCGGTCGAGCTCGTCGAGATCCTCGCTCTCGGTCGGCTCGACCATGAGCGTTCCCGCTACCGGGAAGCTCACCGTCGGCGCGTGGAAGCCGTAGTCGATGAGGCGCTTGGCGACGTCGTCGACGGTGACACCCGTCGCCTTCGTCAGGGCCCGTAGGTCGAGAATGCACTCGTGGGCCACCAGATCGTTCTTCCCCGTGTAGAGAATGGGATACGACGGCGCCAGACGCGTCGCCACGTAGTTGGCTGCCAGCACGGCCGACTTGGTGGCATGGGCCAACCCGTCTCCGGAGAGCATGCGGATGTAGGCCCAGCTGATGGCCAGGATCCCTGCGCTGCCGAACGGGGCCGCACTGACGGGTCCGATCCCCTCACGCCGGGCGGGACGGGGGTGCATCGGATGCGAGGGGAGGAAGGGCACCAGGTGCTCGGCCACCGCGACCGGACCGACGCCGGGTCCACCCCCGCCGTGGGGGATGCAGAAGGTCTTGTGCAGGTTGAGATGCGAGACGTCACCGCCGAATTGTCCCGGTTCCGCCAGGCCGAGGAGTGCGTTCAGGTTCGCCCCGTCGATGTAGACCTGTCCGCCGTGTTGGTGGACCAGCGCGCACATCTCGCTGATGCCCTCTTCGTACACCCCGTGTGTCGAAGGGTACGTGACCATGATGGCCGCCAGAGACTCGTCGTGCTCCTCGCACTTGCGACGGAGGTCCTCCAGATCGACCGTCCCGTCGGCCAGCGCGCCGACCACCACCACGCGCATGCCGGCCATGACGGCAGAGGCTGCGTTCGTGCCGTGTGCGCTCGACGGAATGAGGCAGATGTCCCGCGCCTCCTCCCCACGGGACTGGTGATAGGCCCTGATGGCCAGGAGCCCGGCCAGCTCTCCCTGGCTTCCCGCGTTGGGCTGAACCGACACTTTGGCGTAGCCCGTGACACGGGCCAACCATTCCTCCAGGTCGTCGATCAGCGACAGGTAGCCCGGAACGCACTCGAGCGGCGCGAAGGGATGGATGTCCGCGAACCCCGGGAGGCCCACCGGCTCCATCTCGGTCGTGGCGTTGAGCTTCATGGTGCACGAGCCCAGCGGGATCATGCCGCGGTCGAGCGCGAAGTCCTGATCCGAGAGACGGCGCAGGTAGCGGAGCATGGCCGTCTCGGAATGGTGCTCGGAGAACACCGGATGACTCAGGATGGGGCCCCGGCGCAAGAGCGCATCCGGCAGCGCCGAGTCGGGGCTCGTTTCGCCACCCTCAGCCCCGAAAGCCTGGAGAACAGCGGCCACGTGTGCGGCGGTGGTCGTCTCACCGCACGAGATCCCCACTCGATCGTCGTCGACGAGACGGAGGAAGACGCCACGCTCCGCCGCATCGGCCACGATCGCCGCCGCGCGCCCGGGTACCTCGACCAGCAACGTGTCGAAGAACTCCCGATGGACGAGGGACACGCCGCCGCGTTGGAGTCCGGCGGAGAGGTCGGCCGTGCGCCGGTGGACGCGGCGGGCGATGCCGCGCAGCCCCTCCGCGCCGTGGTACACGGCGTACATGGAGGCGACCACGGCCAGCAGCACCTGAGCCGTGCAGATGTTGGAGGTCGCCTTCTCCCGGCGGATGTGCTGCTCGCGGGTCTGCAGCGCCAGCCGGTAGGCGGGGCGGTCCTCCGCGTCGATGGACAGCCCGACGAGGCGTCCAGGCAGATCGCGCTCCAGTCCACCCTTGACCGCCATGAAAGCCGCATGCGGGCCGCCGTACCAGAGTGGGACTCCGAATCGCTGGGTGGACCCGACGGCGACGTCGGCGCCCCACTCCCCCGGTGGCTTCAGCAGCGTCAGAGCCAACAGGTCGGTGGCGACGGTCACCAACGCACCCTTGGCGTGGGCGTCGGCGCTCAGGGCCTCGAAGTCGCGTAGGGCGCCCGAGCACCCCGGGTACTGCTGCACCAGCCCGAAGTAGTCGCCCGCCGGTGAGCCTGCACCCAGGTCGACCACGTCGAGGGTCATCCCCAGCGGCCCCAGACGCGTGGCCAGCACGGCGATGGTCTGGGGCAGGCAGTCGGCGTCGACGATCACCCGATTCGAATCGTTGGTGGCGCGGCGGCGCATGAGCGTCACGGCCTCGGCCACCGCGGTGCTCTCGTCGAGCAGCGAGGCGTTCGCAGTGTCGAGCCCCGTCAGGTCGCTCACCATGGTCTGGAAGTTGAGGAGCGCCTCCAGACGACCCTGGCTGATCTCGGGCTGGTAGGGGGTGTACGCCGTGTACCAGGCCGGGCTCTCGAGGACGTTGCGCCGGATGACTCCCGGCGTGATGGTCCCGGAGTAGCCGAGACCGATCATGGGCTCGGCGACGGTGTTCCTCGTGGCCAGCCCTCGCAACTCGGCGAGCACCTGGTGCTCGGACGCGGCCGGCGGGAGGTCGAGGGGGCCGAGACTCCTCACGCCGCCCGGGACCGCCGCGTCGACGAGCGTGTCGAGCGTGTCGTAACCGAGGACCTTGAGCATCGCCTTCTGCTCGTCGTCCGAGGGGCCGACGTGGCGCCGCACGAAGTCCTCGAACGGCTCGAGTGCCTCGGATCGGTTGCCTGGACGCTGGTCGCTCACGGGGATCTCCTCACCTGTTCCGCTTGGTGCGCGGAACTGTCGGACGTCCTCCCCGCTCTGTCACTGGACCTGAGAGCCTCGCCGCGACCTGCACGGCTTCCACCTTCGGTGCGGACGTCGGGCGCCCGCTTTCCAGAGTTGCCTCGCCGGAGCGGTATGTCGGCCTGAGAGTTTCTCGGGGAGAGTTGCTCCTCCGGCGTCCCCTCGATTGCGTACAGCGGGGACTCTGGCGCTCCAGTTCAAACGGCGTATTCAGTTGTGCGGACCACTATACCGGCACCCGCCGTGACCGCCCGGTTGCCAGCCCGCGGCCTACTCGCTCTCCTCACGAATCGGCCACAGGGGTGGACGGACCAGATGGGCCGTGAGTTCCCTGCCCCTTTGGACGATCGTGACCGCGTCGCCGTCGAGAAGCCGGGCATCCGCATCCACAAAGCCCAGTCCGATGCCCCGCTCGCGCATCGGCGAGAAGTTGCCGCTGGTCAGAATGCCCACCCGCTCGGGACCCTCGCACAGGAGCGATCCGTCGCGCAGGGGCTGGCGCCCGTCTGCCACGAATCCCCGCAGCCGGCGGGCGGGACCGTTCGCCCGCTCCTCCTCGAGCGCGGCCCGACCGGTGAAATCCCCCTTGTCCCAGCCGACCACCCAACCGAGGCCCGCCTGCAACGGGGTGATGCCCGGACCCAGTTCGTGGCCGTGCAGAGGAAGCCCGGCTTCGAGACGAAGGGTGTCGCGGGCCCCCAACCCGGCCGGGATGACACCTTCAGCCACCACGGCGTCCCAGAACCCGGCCGCCACCTCTGCCGGCACGGCGCACTCCACGCCCTCCTCACCGGTGTACCCGGTTCCGGCGACCAGGCAGGGTGCGCCACCCCATTCGAACGGCTCGACGGCGAAGTGGTGGACCCCGGCGGCCACGGGCGACACCCGGGCGAGGCGGGCTCGTGCCTCGGGACCCTGCACGGCGATCAGGGCCCTCTGCTCGGTGACGTCGTGGCCACCGATGGCCAGGACGACATCGGTGGTGTTGGAGGCGTTGGGCATGACGTCGAAACGCTCGTCATCGACCCACCACACGATGATGTCGTCGACCACGAAGCCGTCCTCGTCGAGGAGATGCGTGTACTGGGCCCGTCCGGGGTGGATCCGCGAAAGGTCGTTGCTCAAGGAGTGCTGGAGATGATCGAAGGCATCAGGGCCGTGGACGCGCACGGTGCCCAGGTGGCTCACGTCGAAGGCGACGGCGGACGTGCGGCAGGCCCGATGCTCCGCCATGGTGCCCGACGGGTAGGCCAGCGGCATCTCCCAGCCGCCGAACGCGACCATCTTGGCCCCCAGCGCGAGGTGCGCCGCATGGAGCGGCGAGACCCGGAGCGGGCCTGGTGCGCTGTCGTGGGCGGTCACCCGGCCAGATTAGGCGGCTCCAGGCAGCAGGCCGTGTGACGCGATCAGCGAGGCGAAGTCACGCTGGTACACGATGCTGATCGGCACCTCGGGGTAGAGCTCGCGCATCCGGCGCACTTTGCGATTCTTGCGGGTGACGAGTCGTTGGTCGGCGGTCGTGAGTTCGATGAACACGCCGCGGCGGGGCAGGTAGAAATCCGGACGGAAGCCGGCCACCGGTGAGCCGTTTCTGTCCCACTCCAACGGGAACTCCACCGGCTCGTACTGCCATCGCTCACCGGACAGGTCGAGGAGTACGGCGAAGAGCCTTTCGGACGGATGGGCGAAACGGACCCGCCCCGCGGGCACACACGCCGGATGGCGGATGCGCCCGACGCGCGCCGGGTCCGTCGCGGTCACTCCCCCGAGGCCCGTGCAGCCACCACCCGGGTGCCCCGCGTGGTGGCGGGCGTCGCGGTATGCAGATTCACGATGTCGGCGTCGAGTGACTCCACCACGCCAGCGAGCGGCACAATGTTGAACACGCCCTGGCCCCCGGCCAGCAGGTCGACGACCTCACCGTTCGAGCGCGCCAGTACCGAACTGGTCCCCGTCAGAACGAGGTTGGCCGAGGCCAGGTCGCCACCGAGGTCCTCGCGCAGGCACTCAACGGCCCGGCGGGCGGACTGGAGGGAGACCCCGGCATCGAGCAATTGCTTGATCACCTTGAGCTCGAGGACGTCGGAGTACGAATAGACGCGTCGGGACCCACTGCCCGTCGCGGTCGCCAGCGAAGGTTCGAGGAGCCCCGTACGGGCCCAGTAGTCGAGCTGCCGGTACGAGATCCCCACGAGACCACAGACCTGCGGCCCATGAAACGCGCCGACATGGGTTGACGAATCGTCGACCATCTTCACCTCCCTGCTTCCCCCGCGATGCCACTCCGAGAGGTGACTCTAGTGCACCCGGACGACAGAGCAGTAGTTACGAAGGCGTGATTCGGGGAATTTTCGTCCGTCCCTCAGGCTCCCAGGGCCAGACCACGACGGCGCCGAACACGGAGAGCCCGACTCGACGGCCGGGCTCGAAGGGCACGCCTCCGGTGACCCGCACGACCAGGTTGGGCAGGCCCTCGGCCTCGGGCCGGACCCGCACCACGGCATCGTGGCCGTAGTACTCGTAGCTCTCGACCGTGCCCGCCACGCCGCCGTTCGCCGGCTGTTCGAGCCTGATCTGCTCGGGCCGGACCATGACCCGGGCCGGCCCTCCCCCAACCGGGCCACTCCACGTTCCGACCACGAGAGCGCCGAGGGCCGTGCGCGCCGTCCCGTCGTGGACCTCACCGTCGAGCACGTTCGACTCCCCCAGGAACTGCGCCAGCTCGACATCGCCGGGCCGGCCGTAGAGGGCGGTCGGGGTGTCGAGTTGCGCGATCACCCCGTGGCGCAGCACCGCCACCTGATCGGCCATGGAGAGTGCCTCGTCCTGGTCGTGGGTGACCAGGACGGAGGTCGTCCCCGCCTGCCGCAGGAGGTGCAGCACATCGGCGCGCACCGACGAGCGCATCGCGGCGTCGAGGGAGGAGAACGGCTCGTCCAAGAGGACTACCTCCGGCTCGATGGCGAGCGCTCGGGCGAGGGCGACCCGCTGCTGCTGCCCCCCGGAGAGCTCGTGCGGATAGCGCCGACGGTATCCGGACAGCCCCACCAGTTCGAGGAGCTCGTCGACCCGCCGGCGCCGATCGGGACCGCGCGGCAGACCGAAGGCCACGTTGCGCCCCACGCTCAGGTGCGGGAACAGCGCACCCTCCTGGGGCACGTAGCCAATGCGCCTCCGCTCGCTCGGCACGAACCGCTGACGGGAATCGTCCACCACGTCGTCGCCCAACTGGACCTGGCCGTGGTCGGGTCGTTCGAACCCGGCCACGATCCGCAACAACGTGGTCTTGCCGCTGCCCGACGAACCGAGGATCGCCGTGAACGAGCCGTGCGGGACCGACAGGTCGACACCGCGCAGGACGGGCTGGGGGCCGAAGGCCTTGGCCACGTCCGAGATGCGCAGGTCCTTCATGCGCTCCACCATTGTGCTCGGCGCGTCAAGGGCACTCTGGCCGGCCACCGTCAGGCGTCCCGGTTGGCGGTCGAACCACCGGCCGAGCACGTAGCCCGGCACGGCCGCGATCAGCACCATGACGCCGGCGTAAGGAGCCGCCTGGCTGTACGACACGTTCGATTGGTACGCCCAGAACTGGGTGGCCAGCGTCTCCACGTCGGTCGGGTGGAGGACGAGCGTGGCCGTGAGCTCGGTCGCCGTCTCCAAAAAGACCAGTGCGAAGGCGGCGGCGAGTCCGGGCGCGACCAGGGGCAGGGTGACGCGCCACAACACGGACCTCCGGCTGACCCCGAGCGAGCTCCCCACCTCCTCCAATCCGACAGGGGCACGGGCCACCGCCGCCCGGACGGAGACCACGGCCAGGGGGAAGAACATGATGGCGTAGACCACCACCAGCATGGGACTGGTCTGGTAGAAGCGACCCTCGAGGAAGTGCTCTGTCACGTAGGTGAGGCTCAACGCGATGACGAGTCCGGGCACCGCCAGGACGACGAGGTTCGATCGTTCGAGCGTCAGCACCCGGCGACGCGGGAAACGCACCGAGAGGAGGGCGATGGGGACCGCGGCCAGCGTGGCGAGGACGCCCGCACCGGCTGCGAAGCCGAACGTGTTGAGCGTCGCATCGGGCAGGGAGGCCGCCGCCGGCAAGGTGGTGCTCCCACCCTGAACGATCAGGTAGACGATGGCCCCGATCGGCACTCCGAGCGCCAGCACGACCAGGAGGCTGACGCCGGCCAGCGCAACGGGACCGAGTCGGCCCAGTGACAGCGGTCGCAGCTGCCGGGCAGCACCCGCGCCCAACCGCGACGCCCGACCGTGGCCCCGCACGGTGTCCTCGCTGGCCAGCAGGAGCGCACCGAGGAGCACCAAGATGAGTGAGAGGGCGCAAGCCGCCGGCTGGTTGAACCCGACCTGGAACTCGTTGTAGATCTCGGTTGTCAGCGTCTGGTAGCCCAGGATCTCGAAGGCGCCGAACTCGGCCAGCACGACCAGCCCGACGAGGATGGCCCCGCCGAAGATCGCGAGGCGGGCCTGGCCCACCGTGACCGTCCAGAACGTGCGCAACCGGCCCAGTCCGAGGCTGCGCGCCACCTCCTCCTGGGCCGGGTCCGCGCCCCGCAGGCTGGCGGCCACCGGGAGGAAGACCAAGGGATAGACGGCCAGGGTCATCACCAGCACCGCGGCCCAGAACCCGGCGATGGAGGGGAAGATGGCGCGCCATCCGAAGCTCACCACGAAATCGGGAATGCCGAGCGGGATGACGACGAGGATGGCAAGGAGACGACGGCAGGGCATGTCCGTCCGTTCCACGAACCAGGCGGCCAGGGTGCCGACGACCACGCACAGTGCCATGACCACGACGACCAGGCGGACCGTGTTCCAGATCAGGGTAGCGGTGAGGCTTCGGAACAGGAGCTGGTGCAGCTCCGCCCACCCGACCTGGATCGCCTGGACGACGAGGAACACGAGGGGCAGGAGTACGGCGACCGACACCAGGACGGCTCCCGCGGTGAGGAAAGGTGGCAACCGGCGCCGGCCGCCGCGGCGACCGTGGGCCGAGAAGCCCACCGTCACAGCAGCTGGGCCTCCTTTAGCAGCTTGATCGCCTCCGCCCCGGTGCCGAGCTCCGCAATGGTGATGTCGTTCGGCTGCAACTGGTCGAACGGCGTCTCCGGTTGGGCCGTCGTCACGCCTGATGCAATGGGGTATTCGTAGCTCTCGCTGTGGGCGATGATCTCCTGCCCCTTCTCCGAGGTGAGAAAGGCGAGGAATTTCTGGGCCTCGGCCTGGTGGCTCGAGCTCTTCACGATGCCCGCTCCGGAGACGTTGATGACGTAGCCGGGATCCTTCGGGGCGAAGTAGGCCAGGGCGGAGTGGATCCCGGACTCCCCGACCTGGGCCTTCTCGCGGTACCAGTAGTACTGGTTGATGACCCCCAGCGCGACCTGCCCGCTGTTGATCTGCGCGACCATCGTCTCGTTGTCGGGGTAGCTGTGGCTCCCTGCGTTCGCCTTGACGGCCTCGAGCCACTGCAGCGCGGCCGCCTCGCCGTGGGCGCGCACGACGGAGGTCACGATCGGCTGGAAGTCCGTCTCCGCGCCGGCGATGCCGATCTTCCCCTTCCACTGCGGGTCGGCCAGATCCATGACCGACGTCGGCAGCTCGCTCGGGTTGAGCAACGAGGTGTTGTAGACCATGAGGCTGACCCGTGCGGTGACTCCCACCCACTTGCCGTCCGGAGAGTTGAATCGGGACGGCGTGTTGGCCAGCGTGGAGGGGTCCACCGACGCCAGCAGGCCCTCCGAGGCCAGATATTGCAGAGGCGGCGTGTTCTCGGTGAAGTACACGTCGGCCGGGGAGCGTGACCCCTCCGTCACGATCTGGTCGGCCAGCACGTCCTCGTCGTCACTCCGCACCTTGACCGAGATACCGGTCTGCTTCTCGAAGGCGGCCACCAACGCCTGGGTGGTCTGCACGTGCTGGCCGCTGTAGAGGGTCAGCGCATCCGACGAGCTGCTCGAGCCCGCCGACGAGCAGCTCGCCAACAGGACGGCGCCGAGCGCCACGGCCAGGCCCACGGCCGCTCCCCCACGACGTCCGGATCCGGCTCGGGAACTCCTGCTCTTCCATCGCATCGCCGGTGAACGCCTTTCGACTCGATCCTGATCTTAGGGTCACCTAACCTTAGGGTCCCCTAATCAACAGGGTCAAGCCGGGACGGGGTCAGGGCAGCTCGGGTCCACTTCCGGCGGCCAGGTCGGCTCTGCCCTCCAGTGGGCTCGACGGCTCGGCGTGAAAGCGGACGGGGATGCGCCCGGCCCGCCGGGCCTGTGTCCCGGCTTCCACGGCCAGCCGCATGGCCCGGGCCATGGCCACGGGGTCGTGGGCCCGGTTCACGGCCGTGGCCACGAGCACGCCGTCGCAGCCGAGCTCCATGGCCAGCGCCGCGTCGGAAGCAGTGCCGATGCCGGCGTCGAGGATCACCGGGACCTCGACCGCTTCGCGGAGCAGCGCGATGTTGTGCGGGTTGCGGATGCCGAGCCCGCTGCCGATGGGAGAACCCAACGGCATGACGGCGGCACAGCCCACCTGTTGGAGGCGGAAGGCCAGGACGGGGTCGTCGGTCGTGTACGGCAATACGACGAATCCGTCCTCGGCCAACTGCTCAGCGGCAATGAGGAGCTCGACCGCATCGGGGAGCAACGTGCGATCGTCCCCGATCACCTCCAACTTGACCCAATCGGTTCCGAAGGCCTCTCGCGCCAGTTTCGCCGTGAGCACCGCCTCGGACGCCGTGGCACATCCCGCCGTGTTGGGCAGCACGCGCACGCCCAACTCGCCGAGAAGCGACAGCAGCGAGTCCCTGCCGGCGGCCTCGACGCGGCGAACCGCGACTGTGGCCATGACGGTCCCCGACTCGCGCAGCGAGGCTTCCAGCACGGCAAGGCTGGTCATGCCCCCGGTACCGAGAAGAAGGCGCGAGGCCAACACGTCTCCGGCGATGCAAAGGCCGCTCTCGGATGGGCCGGGCGAGGGACCGGCGTCGTTGCGGGTCACCGGACGACGATACTCCGGTGCACGCCTATGGTGGCTCAGTGCCGGACGCAACACCACCGACGGCGCTGACCATTGCCGGCTCGGACTCGGGCGGCGGCGCCGGCGCACAGGCCGACCTGAAGACCTTCGCCGCAATCCGGGTGCACGGCACGTGCGCCCTCACCGCTGTGACGGCGCAGAACACGGCCGAGGTGCGCGGCGTCGTGGCCATGGAACCCCGGTTCGTTCGGCAACAGGTCGAGACGGTGCTCGACGACTTCTCGGTGCGCAGCGTCAAGACGGGGATGCTGGCGACGGCCGCCACCGTCACGATGGTCGCCGACCTGGCGGAACAGGGACTGCTGCCGCACCTGGTCGTCGATCCCGTCCTGGTGTCGTCCACCGGGCATCCGCTCCTGGAGCAACCCGGCGTCACCGCATACCTCGAGCGACTCCTCCCCCACGCGTTGATCGCCACCCCCAACCTGCGTGAAGCGGCCGTGCTGGGCCACGCCGACGTCGAATCGCTCGTGAGTCTCGAGGCCAGGGTCGCGGTGGCCGAGAAGATCCGGGCAACCGGCGCCCGTTATGTCGTCGTGAAGGGAGGCCACCTCACCGAGTCAGCCGAGGACGTCGTGGCGGGCCCCGACGGAGTCGTCGTCCTGCCAGGCGAGCGGGTCCACACCGGGAACGACCACGGCACCGGCTGCTCCCTCTCGGCCGCCATGACCGCCCACCTGGCCCTGGGGGCAGGCGTGCCAGAGGCGATCGCGCAGGCCAAGGCCTTCGTGGCCCGCGCCCTCGCCGGAGGCGCCGATTGGCGGCTGGGCGCGGGGCACGGTCCGCTCGACCATTTCGGGTGGTCCGGAGCGCCGTAGGCTGGCAGCGTCATGACGATGCACGACACACCCACCGGGCTCGTGGCGGGCGGCAGCGCCGGGCCCGAGCCGCGGCGACCCCCCACCCCCGGTGGGATCTCCATGCGACCGGCGATGATCGTCGTCGGCCTGGCCGGACTCATCTTGGTCGTCTTCGTCACCATCGGCATCGTGTCGACGCAGTCTCCGGCGCCCGTCAAGCACTCCGCGGCGGCGGTGGCCGTGCCGGGGATCTCGTTGCAGGCCGAACCGGCCGCCGGGCTGCTGTCGCCGATCGTCGTCGCCGGGGAGCCGCCGGCGAACATCCTCAATGCCGTCTCCGTCCCGGTGGGATCGGTCCGCGTCTCGCACCAGAACAACAGTGGTGGGGCGAGCCAGTTCGATTCGCAGGTGGTCTTCCGCTCGGGCGACTCGCAGGCGGCACTCCTCGGCTTCTACGCCGCCGACATGAAGCTCCAGGGTTGGCAGGTGTTCGACCGGGGTGCGGCGGCCAACGACCCGGGCGCATTCGAGGTCCTGGGCAAGCTCGCGGGTTCGGACGGCTACTACTGGGAGATGGGAGCCACCATCTCGCCGACGACCTTCCGCCCAGGGGGTCCTGCCCGCGGGGTGACGATGTTCACCGTCCGGCTCTTCCAGGTCCCCGATCCCGAGTAGGCACTCGGCACCGGTGCCGCGACGGGCACTTCAGTCCCCGGCGGTACCGACCTTCGCACCGACGGGTTCGACCGCGTCGACGGGAAGGACGTCTGACGACGGAGCCTGCTCGGCGAGGAGATAGGCCCAGACGAAGAAATTGATCGGGTAGAGCAGGTAGCCGATTCTCGGGTCGGGGGCCAGCACGATCAGCGCGAAAAGGACCACGCCGGCGATCATGCAGACTTCCGACGCCGTGCGCGGCGTGTGACGGTACAGGTGGCGTGCCAGGAGCACGGCGAGCACGATCCCGACCGATAACGGCAGGGCGCGACTGAGCGAGGGGAACTCGCTGACCAGCACGTGACCCGGCAACGCGCTCGCGGCGGTGGTCGGAATGGCGCTGAGGCCGAGCGGGAAGAGCGCGACATCGTCGATGAGGGCGAAAGGACCTCGCAGGGCGAAGGGGAAGATCGTCGGGACGGCGACGACGACCAGCCCGGCCAGCATGGAGAACGGGCGCCGCTCGCCGTTTCGGCCGCGGGCGGCGAAGAGGGCCAGTGCCGCCAGCGGCCAGGCCGTGAACTTCATGGCCGACGCGATGCCGAAGACGACTCCCGACGCGAACGGTCTGCGCCGTTGCGCCAGCACCACGGCGAGGAGAAGAAAGGCCACAACGGGTATGTCGTCGCCCCCCGTCGCCAGGGGCAGCGAGGCCAGAGGCAGGATGATCAGGGCCTGCAGGGCGCGGATCTTTCGTCGCCCGTCGGCCCGGCAGAGGTAGAGCGCGACCGCGGCCACCGCCAGCGTGGTCAGGCAGAAGAAGATCCGTGCGTCACTCAACCCGTTGTTCGGCCAGATCTCGCTCGGGATACCGGCCACCGCCATGAGCGGCAGGTAGGGCAGGAACCCGGCGTAGTCGGGCTGGCCCGGCGGGTGGTACCGGACCGCATGGTGCAACTTCACCAACGGGTGGTAGGGGTCCTGACCATGGACGAGGTCCTGCCCTCCCACTTCGACGGTGACGACCTCCGGTTGCTGGTGGGATCCCGCCACCCCGTCGAACCGCCACAGGATCTCGAAACCCATGGGGATGGCCAGGGAGCCGGCGAACACGCACACGGCGACCACGATCCGGGTCAGCCAGGCGCGGCGATGCTGGCGTTTGGTCAGTGCGCCACCAGCCTGCCGACGCCGGGCGCGTCGGATCACCCAGGCCAGAACGCCGGAGGCCAGCGCGCCGAAGACGAACGGCAGGAGAGCCATGCGGCCCCACACCTGATAGAGCGCGTTGGTCGACGTGTAGATGGTGAGGAGTGCGAAGACCGCGCTGGCCCCGTACAGCAGGGTGTCGCCCACCTCCGGGGAGATCCTCTTCATGCGCCCCCACACGCGCCACCACAAGTCGGCCAAGGGGGCCGCCCAGCTCGGGATGGTCGTCGCGGAGTCGGTCAGCATGGCGTTGGAAAAGCCTCGCACACAGGGGGCGTGTCGAAGCGCCCCTCCGCCGATCTTAGAGGCGGAGTTCGTGGAGATAGAACGCCAATTCGGCCTCCAGGCACGCGGTCAACGTGTCCGCCCGGCGGAACCCGTGCCCCTCCCCGGCGAAGAATTCCAGGTCACAGTCGGTGCCTGCCGAATGGAGGGCGGCGCGCATGCTCTCGGCCTGGGCGGGCGGCACCACGGGATCCTCGGTCCCCTGGAGGAGCAGCACCGCACCCTTCATGGAGCCGGCTCGCCGGACGGGCGAGCGTTCGTCGTAGAGGGGGCGCGACGCCGGTAGGGGTCCGATCAGCCGATCGGTGTAATGGGCCTCGAAGTCGTGCGTCGCCGCCACCAGGCCCATCAGGTCGGTGACCCCGTACCACGAGACGCACGCGGCGAACCCCTCCCCTGCGGCAAGGGCGTTGAGCGCCGTCATGCCGCCGGCGCTGCTTCCGCGGACGGCCATGCGTCGGGGATCGATCTCGCCGCGCGCCGCCAGATGCATGGCCGCGTCGAGGCAGTCCTCCGAGTCTGCGACGCCCCATTGGCCCCACAAGGCGCAGCGATAGGCGCGCCCATAGCCCGAGCTGCCCGCGTAGTCGACGCAGGCGACGGCAAAACCCCGGCTCGTGAAGAACTGCAGCGTGTTGTCGAACCCTGCCTGACACGACGACGTGGGGCCGCCGTGGCACCACGTCACCAGCGGCGGTACGGCGCCGGCCGGACCCTCGGTCCCGCCCAGGGTGGGGCGGAAGAGCGTGCCGTGCACGGCACGCCCCGTTCGCCCCGTCAACGTGAAGGGCTCCCCCACGGCGATATCCGCCCGTCGGAGCGTGACGCCGGCCGGCGGGCGCAGTGATCGGGCGCCCTCGTCCGGTGTCCAGACCCAGACGTTGGAGACCGAGTCGACCGTGCTGCCGATCAGGGCCAGACCGTCTCCGTGCGGGCAGAGCGCGGCAATGGAGACGCAGGGTTGCCGCACCAGCTCCGGCAGTGCGTCCGCTCCCCCGGGGCCACGGGTCAAGCGGGATCAGCGCGTCCCGGCCCGACGATGTCATCCGCGCCATGACCGTGCCGTCGGGCATCTCCGCGAAGGTGCGCTGCCCGAGCACCCAGTCCGGGCCGTGGAACTCTGCCTCCAGGTCCGTCAGCGGTGTGGGTTCCAGTCCCGCGCCGGGGCGCCCCGGGTGGACGTAGGGCTGCCACCACCCCCTCCGGTCGGACACGAACAGCAACGACCCGTCCCGGTCCCAGGCCGGCTGGCCGACCGACTCTCCGGGACCACCGGCGACGGTCCACGCTGGACCCGCCGGCTCGAGCGCCTCGTGACCGTGTGCCGCACACTCGACGCGGGCGAGCGGCAACACCAGCACCACAGAGGCATCCCACGGCATGTCGGGGTGATCCCACGCCACCACGGCCAGGCGGTCGGCGGTCGGATGCGGACGCGGCGTCCCGAAGAAATCGTGCCCATCGAGCAGTGTGGTCTCGCACGGCTGCTCGCCACGCGTCGAGAGTGCGACCACACTGCGTACCGGGCCCGGGTGCCCCTCACGGTGGATCTCCCGGACCGTGAGCACCCAGTCGCCATCAGCCGTCGCGCTGAGACCACCGTGGTTGTGCACCTCGCCCGCCGGCGGTCCCGCCGTCAACGGCCTTGGCGTGGCTGCCCCCGGCCCCGGGGCTCCGGGACCGTCGCACCACCACACCCGCTGGTCCGCCTGGTCGACGTAGGCGAAGGCTCCGGTCGACCGGCAGGGCACGAGGCACACGGCGCCTCCGCCGTACTCGTTGACCCGGGACCGGATGCTCACGCCATCCGCCGAGTGATCGGCCAGGCTTCCGGCCTCGGCGCGCACCAGGACCACGCGGCCCTCCTCGGCGGGGCGGGACTCCAGCCAGTAGAGCGCGACGCCGTCCGAGCAGAGCTCCGAGAGGGAGACCTTGGCCCGCGCCACGTCACGCGCCGCGAGCGGCGAGGCCCAACCCCCGTACCCCGCAATCGTGGTCACGGTCCGAACGTACCCGTTGCGGCGTACCGCGGCCCGGAGGCGCCGACGACGGCCTCTACAGTGAGCCTGTGCGCTTCCCGGCTTATCTTCTCTCGATGGCTGGGGCGGTCATCCGACCCGCAGTCGTCGAGCTCTCCGACACCGACCTTCCCGCAGGCGAGGTCCTCATCCGGGTGGAGTGGTCCGCCATCAACTTCAAGGACGCCATGGTGACCCGTCCGGGGAACCGCGTGGCGCGGGTCTTTCCGCTCGTCCCGGGCGTGGAGCTCGCCGGAAGCGTCGAGGAGAGCACCAGCCCCGACTTCACGCCGGGTCAGCGCGTCATGGTGCAGGGCTACGACCTCGGGGTGGAGCGGCACGGCGGCTTCGCCGCCTACGCGCGGGTCCCGGCCGACTGGGTCGTCCCGCTGCCCGACGCCCTGACCTGCCGCACCGCCGCCATCATCGGCCTGGCCGGTTGCACTGCCCTCCTGTCACTCCGACGTCTCGTCCAGCACGGCACCATGTCCGGGGACGGGCCGATTCTGGTGACCGGCGCATCGGGTGGTGTCGGGAGCGCCGCGGTGGCGTTGCTGGCCAAGGCGGGCTTCGAGGTGGTGGCCTCGTCGGGCAAGACCGCGGAACACGACTACCTCAAGGGTCTGGGGGCGACGCACGTGGTCGGGCGCGAGTTCACCGATGACGACGGACGAACGTTGGGTCCCCAACTCTGGGCCGGCGTCGTGGACTGCGTCGGCGGGAGGGCGCTGGCCGAAGCCCTGCGCACCGTCCGCTACGGCGGCGCGGTGGCGGCCAGTGGGCTGACCGGTGGCAACAATCTGGCCACGACGGTCTATCCCTTCATCGTGCGCGGTGTCGCATTGCTGGGGATCGACACGGTGGCGACCCCTATCGACGAGCGGCGCGAGCTCTGGACGGAGATGGCCGACGCGTTCCCCCTCGAGCACTGCGAGGAGATGGTCAACGAAGAGATCGGGCTCGACGGCCTGACGGTGGCGCTCGACCGGGTACTCGATGCCGCCGTCCGCGGGCGGATCCTGGTCAGCCCGGCCGTGCGCTCCTGATCTCTCCGGGCGTCAGGTCACCGCGTAGACGGGCGAGACCCTGATCGTGCCGTCGCCGCAGGGCCCGATGGCCAGTTGGAACGCCGGCGAGGCCGTCGTCGCGCCCGGCATGGTGACGCTGGCGGACTCGGAGGTCGGGCAGCTCGTCTCCGAGCCGACCGGGACATCCGAGAACTGGTAGGCGAACTGCGCAGTGGAGGACGGCGCCACCGAGAAGGACGAAGGCGGCGCATTGGCCGGAGTCGAGACCGAGACCGACAGCCCGTTCACCAGCGTGACGGTGAGCGGCGCGCCACTCCCGGAGAAAAGCGCCATCGCGGGGTAGCCGTCGACCGTGCACGGTGACGTCCCGACGTTGGTGACGGTGATCATCCCCGTGATCGTGCCAGCCGCTCCCTGACCCTGGACCGCCGCGGCCGTGATGTGGGTGCACGCGGTGGACGCCGCACCGGTCGACGTCGTCGTGGGGTGCGTCGTCGTCGTCGACGTCGCGGTGGTCGTCGACGTCGTGGTGGTCGACGACGAAGGGCGGCTGGAGGTCGTGGTGTGCTTCGGAGTGCCCGGACTGCTGCTGCAGGCCGCGAGGACGATGGGGGCGCACGCCACGAGGGCGAGCGCCCAGCGGGTCGGCGTCAACCCTCGAAGTCCTCCGGTCGCACGGAGTCGAGGAACTGCCGGAACTGTCCCACCAGTTCGTCCGGAGTGTCGTCCTCTTCGTCTTCGGTGTCGAGCGCGAGGATGATCCCCTCCGATTCCATCAGCTCGTCGGACACGAAGAGCGGCGACTCGGTCCGCACGGCAACGGCCACCGCGTCGGATGGTCGGCTCGACACGATGGTCCGCTCCTCACCCCGCACGAGATGCAGCTCGGCAAAGTAGGTGGACGCCCGCAGCTCCGTGATGATGACCCGCTCGACGCTGATGTCGAGTGCGCCCAGCATGTCCTTCATCAGGTCGTGGGTGAGGGGTCTCGGCATGGTCACGCCCTGCAGGGCGTAGGCGATGGCCGTGGCCTCCGGGCTCCCGATGAAGATGGGCAGGGTGCGTCCTTCGCCCTCGGTCTCCTGCAGCAGGAGCACCGGCGTGTTCGACTGCAGGTCCACCCTGACAGCACGGAGGAGCACACGGACCATGACTGAAATGTAGCGCCGGATCCTGGCGCTGCGTCACCTCCCCAGATGGCGCCGAAGGGCCTGGCGGAGCAACGTGGCCCGCATGGATTGCCCGAGCGCAGCCAGCTCATCGGCTCGCTCCACCGCCCGCTGGCGGGATTCGGGGTTCCGTTGCCGCAGAAGAGGGATGACGACCTGCTCAATCAGGCCCAGTTCACGGTCTGCGGCGTTCCGGTAGAGGCGCAGGTGGCGCGGCTCGATCCCGAAGGACCCGAACGCTGCGGCCAGGTTGGCCATCGTGAGCGCGTCCTCGTCATAGGTCTCGATGCCCGCCACCGTGACGGACTCCACGAGGCCGAAGCTCTCGAGTCCCGCCACCTCCTCGAGGGACAGCCCGCTGGCCGCACAGAGCTCGTCCGCGGACAAGCTGGCACCGGTGACGATGGCCGTCGACGTGGTCGGCGGGTTGGCCGCCCCGGTGTCGCCCGTCTGGCCCTGGCCCTTGCGCGGTCCCGCCTCGCTGGCCGCCGGCTCGCGGCGGGGCGTCACGGTCGTGCGCGTCTCCCGGGCCAGTGCCGTCCCGTTGACCCGTCCGGCCGCCCCGGACGAAGCCTCTGGCGTCGCGCCCGGGCGAGCGCCCGCTGGCGCAACGGCATCGCCTCGGCGTTCCGCGGTGGCGCGAGGCGCCGGCGTGGAAGACCCTGCCGCCGCGCGTGGCGAACCCTCGTCCTCCGCAACGACCTGGAGACCGCGACGGGGCTGGGCCTCCTCAGGGGGGCGCGCGGCGGCGCGGCGCGTCGCGTCGGCGAGGATGCGGGCCATGGCCTCCTCGTCGGCTTTGGTCGGCTGCTCATGGCCGTCGTCGGATGTCGCGCCGGCGACGGCGGCGACGTGGGCCGGCCGCGCCGACTTGCCGTTCGGCCGTTCGGGGCCCGCGTCGTCGTCGAGGTCCCCGTCGGCCAGCCGGTCCCGGATCACCTTCAGGGGCAGGAAGTGCTCCCGCTGCTGGCGCAACACCCAGCGCAGTCGCTCGACATCGTGTTCGAAGAACTTGCGGTAGCCCGAGGGTGAGCGCTCGGGGTTCACCAGGCCCTGGCTCTCGAGAAACCGGATCTTCGAGATCGTGACGTCCGGGAACTCCTCCCGCAGGAGGGTCAGGACGTCACCGATCGAGAGGTACGAACGGCTGGTCACTCGTTGCCAGCCACCAGGTAGACGAGCTTGAACTTCCCGATCTGCACCTCGTCGCCCGGAGCGAGCGGCACCTCGTCGATCCGCTCCCGGTTCACGTAGGTCCCGTTCAACGAACCCAGGTCCCGCACCGAGTAGCCCCCGTCCTTCGGTGAGATCTCCACGTGGCGGCGCGACACCGTGATGTCGTCGAGGAAGATGTCGCTCTCCGGATGCCGGCCTGCCTTGACGACGTTCTCGCCGAGGAGGTAGCGCGCCCCGATGTTTGGCCCACGCGTGACGACGAGGACACCGGCGCCGTGCGGGACCTCGACCAAGGTGACATCGGGGCGAACCTCCGTTGTGTCACCCTCGTCGGTGGGATGCAGCGTGACGGTGGCGTCATCGCCGTCCGCGAGCAGTGGGTGGCCGCAGGAGGAGCAGAAATTGACTCCCTCCGGATTCCGGTGCCCGCAATTGTGACAGAACACGACGTCCACGGTACCCCACCCCACGAGCGACTTCTCCAGCCTTCATCTCACTCCCGAACGCCAGGTCAGTCGGCAGTCAGGTCGCCGTAGGCCGCCGCGTCGAGGAGACTGCCCGGGTCCGCCTGCGGCGCGAGCTCCAGTTCGCAGAGCCACCCCTCACCGTAGGGGTCCTGGTTGATCCGCTCCGGCCCGGCGGTGAGCGCGTCGTTCACCGCGGTGACGGTGCCGGCAAGCGGTGCGTAGATCTCGGACACCGACTTGGTGGACTCCACCTCGCCGAGCTGTCCCCCGGCCTCGACCGCACTCCCGACGGCGGGCAGATCGACGAACACGATGTCCCCGAGCGCGTCCTGGGCGTAGTCCGTGATCCCGACCCGCACCTTCGTCCCGTCGAGGCGCACCCACTCGTGCTCCGGCGAATAACGGAGGTCTTCGGGGATGTTCATGCGGGGCGACCATACCGGACCATCGGCCCCCCGGGCTCAGGGCAGCATCGCGGCGATCCGCTCCGTGTAGGTCGCCACCAAGGCCTCGGACGACTCCAGATCCGATCCCTCGGCCCAGACGTGCGTGACCGGGTCGGCGGGATCGGGCACCATCAGGGCCCATCCCTGGTCGGAGACCACCTTGATGCCGTCCACCAGGACCAGCTCAGCCCCCTCGTCGGTCAGCTGCTCCATGAGCGTCCGCATGATCAGACCCTTCTGCTCCATGGGAGTCGGCACCTCGCCCTGCAGGATGGGCATGGGCGGGGTGGCGTCGACGATCTCGGCCAGAGGGGTCGGGCTGTCCTCCAGGAGCGAGACCAGGCGGGCCAGGGCTGCGGCGGCGTCGAAAGCGGGCAGGAACGCCGGGAAGACGTACCCGCCCCGCTGGTCGGAGGCGAAGGACACGCCACCTGACGCTGCGGCCTCGAGCAACCCAGACGGCGACAACGGCGTCAGAATCAGCTCCACCCCCAGTTCGCGGCAGCGGCGCACGGTGCGATCGCTCGCGGTCACCGGGAGCGCGACCCGACCGATGGCCCCGGCCTTCGTCGACAGCTCGAGGAAGGCCATGATCGCCTCGTCGTCGGACAGCACGTGTCCCCTGCCGTCGATCAGGGTCAGCTGCTCGCCTCCGGCATCGATCACCGCGCCAAGGTCTGCACCCGACCCGCGGACGGCGTCCGCCACCCTGGCCTCGCTGACGGCACGGTCGACCGAGATCATGCCCGGCGTCTGCGCGTAGGGGTTGATGCTGAGCACATCGGCTCCGACCTTCGCCAGCAAATTGGGCATGACGAAGTTGGCGGCGCCGTACGACAGATCGAGGACCAGCTTCACTTGGCGCCCGGGGCCCCGGCGCAGCCCGAACGCCTCGACGATGTCAGCCGTGTACAGCTCGATCGTGCGGGGCGAGAAGTCGATGTCCCCGATCTCCCCCGCGGTGACCCGGCGGAACTCCTCGCGGTGGTACATGCGCTCGACCCGGCGCTGGTCTCCCTCGGAGAGGTCGATGCCGCGCTCGTCGAAGAAGCGGATCACCACCGACTGCGGGTCGTCGGGACTGAGTCGGACGGTGAGGCCCGCACGGTGGCCCCGCATACGGACGTGGTGGCGGGTCACCGGCACGGTGGCCAACTCGAGGTCGTTGACGTTCACCCCGACCGAATTGCAGCCGACCATGAGCGCGCGCTTGAGCACACGAGCGATCCGGCTCGTGTCGCGCGAGGCGGTGATCGACGAGCCCTTCTCGAAGCCCGAGGCCCAGGCCTTGGCCAGGCGCACCGCCAGCTCGGGACTGATGTCGACGTTCGCGATGCCCTGGACGCCCTCGGGGCCGAACAGGGTGCGTGACCCGCCCGACTCCCACACGATGGACGCGTTGACCTGGGCCGCCGCCTCGACAACCTTGTAGGGGTAGACCTTGACGTCGCTGCGCACCTCGGCGTGGGCGCCGACCAGACAGCCTTCGCCGACGACCGCCCCGGGCTCGATGCGGGCCCCGGTCCGCAGGTCGCACGACCGCCCCAGCACCGCGCCCTCGACCCGGGTGGCCGGCCCCAGATAGGAGTTCTCGCCGATGACCGACCGCTGGAGCTCGGCCCGTGTCGCAACCTGGGTGTTGGCGCCCACTGTCGAGTAGGCGCCGAGCACGACGTCAGCGTCGATGGTGCAGTTCTCGCCGACGAACGCCGGCGAGTCGATGCGGACCGAGGGGTCGATGGACGATCCCTTGCCGACCCAGATGCCCGGGCGGAGCTCGAAGCCCGCCACGTCGACCTCGACCTTTCCGTCGAGGATGTCCTCATGCGCCTTGAGATACGCCGCGGTCGTGCCCACGTCCTCCCAATAGCCGTCGGCCACGTAGCCGTAGAGGGGTTGGCCGGCCTCGAGCACGGCCGGGAACACCTCACTAGAGAAATCGACCGACCGGCCCGCGGGGATGCGATCGAAGATCTCGGGCTCGAGCACGTAGATGCCCGTGTTGATGGTGTCGCTGAACACCTGACCCCAGCCCG
The DNA here is from genome assembly GCA_963840245.1 of uncultured Acidimicrobiaceae bacterium. Taxonomy (GTDB): domain Bacteria; phylum Actinomycetota; class Acidimicrobiia; order Acidimicrobiales; family RAAP-2; genus Bog-473. The sequence continues at coordinate 5,415 of CAWIYI010000045.1, read as the reverse complement.
GCTTCTCGAGGAAGCGCTCGATCGACCCGTCCTCCCGCGTGATCACGATGCCAAACTCGAGGGGGTTCTCCACCGCGCACAGTGCGATCGTGGCCAGCGACTGCTTCTTTTCGTGGAAGGCGATCACCGCACTGAGGTCGATGTCCGTGAGGACGTCCCCCGAGATCACGAGGAAGCGTTCGGTGAGTTGCTCGCGCGCGTTGCGCACCGATCCCGCCGTGCCCAGCGGCGACTCCTCGGTGGCATAGACCATCGATACTCCGAGCTCGCTCCCGTCACCGAAGTAGCTGCGAATCGCGTTGGGCAGGAAGGCGACAGTGACGACGATGTCGGTGATCCCATGGCGCCGCAGCAGCGACACGATGTGCTCCATCATCGGTCGCCCCACGAGCGGCAGCATCGGCTTCGGTAGGTTCGAGGTCTGCGGCCGCAACCGGGTGCCCTCACCGCCGGCCATGATCACCGCCTTCATACTGTGCTCCTGCGGGCCGCCCGGCCCTCGCGCAGCGCCCGACGAGCCGGTGCGATGTAACTCCCCGCGGCCCACCACGCCAGCGCGAGCCCGATGAGGCCAGTGACCCAGCCGATCACCCGGATCGGTTCCTGCCAGCCGGCGGTCCCGTAGCCGAGGAGAAATGTCGGGTAGGCGAACATCAAGCCGAATGTCCCCGCCTTGCCCACCCACAACACATCGATGCGCGCGGCGCCCATGGCGGCCAGCAGGATCACCATGCCCGATACGAGGACCTCCCGGGCGATGGTGGCCAAGCCGAACCAGAGTGGCACCGCGCCATAGATCATGATGGAGATCACCGCCGTGCCGACGAGTAGCCGATCAGCCGTCGGGTCGAGCACCTTGCCGAACGTCGACACCTGACCGTAGCGCCGCGCCACATGGCCGTCGACCCAGTCGGTCGCGCCGAGCACGGCGAGGAGGACCGCGGCGGCGGTCTGCCGATGCGCCCCGAAGAGCAACCACAAGAAGAGCGGGATGCAGAGAAGCCGCAACATGGTGATGACGTTGGGAGCGGTGAGGATCCTGTCCAAGCCGTCGTCATCCACGAACCGAGTCTAGGGAGTGCCCCGCAACGACCCCGTCTGCCGTGTGCCAGAGTGGCGCGGTGCCGCGTTTCGAACCGTTCCAGGGCCTGCGCTACCGCCCCGAGGTTGCACCGGTCGCCCAGGTCATCGCCCCCCCTTACGACGTGATCTCGGCCACCGAGCGGGCGCACCTGGCCTCGCGGCACCGGGCCAACGCCGTCCTCGTCGAGCTGCCCGAGGCAGACCTCTCCGGCGGGCGCGACCGCTACGCCGTGGCAACCGACCTGTTCACCACCTGGCAGGCCGAGGGGATCATCGTCGCCGATCCGGAACCCAGCCTCTACCCCTACCGGATGACCGACCCATCGGGGCGCGCCACGACAGGCGTCATCGGCGCGTTGGGCCTGGCCGAGCCCGGGGACGAGAGCGACATCCTCCCGCACGAACAGACCCTCCCCAAGCCCAAGAGCGACCGCCTGGACCTGCTGCGCGCCACGCGGGCCAACCTGTCCCCCATCTGGGGCCTCTCCATGGCGGCTGGGGTCACGGCGACGTTCGACCCGACGGACGACGACCCGGTGGCCGATGTCTACGACGACGACGGGGTCCGGCACCAGCTCTGGGTGCTGAGCGACGCCGACACCGTGGCGGCGGTCGGTGCCGCGGTGGCGACCGCCCCGGTGGTCCTCGCCGACGGGCATCACCGCTATGAGACGGCGCGGGCGTACCAGGCGGAGTGCCGGCAGGCCAATGGTGGCCTCCCCGGGCCGTACGACCTGGTGATGGCACTGGTGGTGGAGCTGTCCGAGGACCAGCTGACCGTCGGCGCCATCCACCGGACGATCAGCGGGCTGCCCGGGGACTTCGACCTCGTCGCCGCGCTGGGCCAGTGGTTCGACGTCGTCCGCGCCGGCCCGGCGGACGACCGGACACTCGGCGCCCTGGCGGACTCCAGCTCCCTCGCCCTCGTGACCGGCGGCCAGGCCTACCTCCTCCTGACGCACGCCGAGGTCCAGGAACAGGAGGGAAACGACCTCGATTCGAACGTCATCGCCTCCGTCCTCGCCGAGCTGCCCCCCCACGAGGTCATGCACCGCCACAACCTCGCCGAGGCGTTGGAAGCGTTGCAGCAGGGCCAGGGCCAGGCGGCCTTCCTGCTCCGGCCGGTGACGGTCAAGCAGATCGACCAGTGGGCCAACGAGCGCCGGCGCATGCCCCCCAAGACGACCTTCTTCAGCCCGAAGCCCCGGACCGGCATGGTGTTCCGGTCCCTCGATCTCCCCTGAGGTGAGCACGTGCACGACGCGGTGACGATCCACATGGCTGCGCCGCCGGAGCGGGTGTGGGACCTGGTGAGCGACGTGACCCGCATCGGGAGCTACAGCCCAGAGACCTTCGAGGCGGAGTGGATCGAGGGCGCCACCGGGCCCGCGGTAGGCGCCAGGTTCCGGGGCCACGTGAAGCGCAACGGGATCGGGCCCGTCTACTGGACCGCCTGTGCCGTCACGGAGTGTGAGCCGGCGAAGACCTTCGCCTTCGGGGTGGGGGCGCCGGGCAAGCAACCTCTCAATGTGTGGCGCTATGAGATCGCGCCGGCGGATGGCGGCTGCGATGTCACCGAGTCCTTCACGCTTCGCCCCACGTTCGGCCTCCGGCTCTACTGGACACTGTGGGGGTGGTCCCGCGGCAAGGTCAATCGCAAGGGCATGCGGACCACGCTCGAAGCCATCCGGGACGAGGTCGAGGCGCCGGCGTCACCGGCGCAATAAGGATCCGGAAAAGATCGCTACGACGAGCGCCGGTGGTGGTAGAGGTGGAGTGCCCACACGTAGGACACGAAGGCGATGCCCACACTCCAGGCGATGGCCACGACGGCGTTGGTGCCGATCGCAGTGCCGCTGAGGAGGCCTCGTAGCGTCTCGGTCACCGCCGTGAAGGGCTGGTAGCGGGCGAACTGCTCCAACCCCGCCGGCATGGTGCTGGCGGGCACGAACCCGCTGCCGAGGAACACCAAGAGCGTCAGGAACATCGGGGTGTTGCTTGCCGTCTCGACGCTCTTGGCCGCCAGACCAAGAGCGGTGGCGAGCCACACGAGCGCGAAGGCGAAGAGCGCGAGCAGGCCGACTGCCCCCAACCAGGAGACCACACCGGCGGTCGGGCGGAACCCCAGCGCAACGGCGAAGCCGATCACGATGGCCAGGCCCGCGAGTGTCTGGATCAGCGCGGCCAGTACATGACCGGTGAGCACGGACGAGCGAGCGATGGCCATGGTGCGGAACCGGTCGATGATGCCGCCGGTCATGTCCATGGCGACCACGATCGCCGTGCCCTGGACGGCCGCCGCCACGGTCAGGAGCAGGACGCCGGGCGCGACGTAGTTCAGATAACCCTCGCGCCCCAGATGTCCGCCGGCCAGCGTGCTTCCGAGGCCATGGCTGAGCTGGCCTCCGAACACGTACACGAACAACAAGAGGAAGACGATCGGCATGCCGACGAGCAGGAGGGTCATCGACGGGTAGCGCAGCAGACGTCGGACGTTGCGGCGCGTCATCGTGGCCGAATCGAGCACGGTGTAGGCAATCGTCGTTGTCATGACAGGGCGAGGACCTCCTCGGTCTGATGGCCGGTGACGGCGAAGAACACGTCATCGAGGTCGGGGGTATGGATGGACAGCTGCTCGACCTCGATGTCAGCATCGTCGAGCACCCCGAGCAGGTGGCGCAATGCGGCCACGGTGCCATCCGTGGGCACTTCGATCTGGAGCTTCTCCTCGTCGTACGACGCGCCGTCGATGAGCGCGACCGCACTGTGGAGGGAGTAGAGGCTCGACAACTGCAACCTGACGTGACCGCCCGGAACGCGCCGCTTGAGTTCGTCCGAGGTGCCTTCGGCGACGATCCGGCCACGGTCAAGTACCGCGATCTGGTCGGCCAGCTCATCGGCCTCGTCGAGATATTGCGTCGTCAGCAAGATGGTGACGCCGCCGGCCACGAGTTGGCGGATACTGTCCCACATCATCCGCCGACTGCCCGGGTCGAGGCCGGTCGTGGGCTCGTCGAGAAAGATCACCCTGGGGTCACCCACGAGGGTCATGGCCAGATCGAGCCGGCGGCGCATCCCGCCGGAGTAGGCCGTCACCGGCTTGTTCGCCGCGTCGGCGAGCCCGAAGCGTTCGAGCAGTTCGCTGACTCGTGCCCGCCCGGTGCTGCGGCCGAGATGGTTGAGGTCAGCCATCAGCCGCATGTTCTCCAAGCCCGTGCACAACTCGTCCAGCGCGGAGAACTGTCCGGTGACTCCGATCGCGCCGCGCACGGCTTCCGGATTGCGCAGGACGTCGTGGCCCGCCACGAACACCTGGCCGGCGTCGGGTGCGATCAAGGTGGAGAGGATCCGGATCATCGTCGTCTTGCCCGCGCCGTTCGGACCGAGCAGGGCGAAGATGGTCCCCTCGGCCACCGTCAGGTCGACCCCATTCAGCACGGTCGTCTCGTCGAAGACCTTGCGCACGCCGGCGGCCAGGATGGCTGGTCGGCGGGTCACGTTCATTGTGGTCCTCCGGTCGGCGACTCGGCGGGGAGCTCCCCTGCGGCGACGAGCGCGGCCCGGCGCTCTTGCCACTCCTGACCGAACCTCGACATCTGCTCCACGAGGAAGTCCGCAAAGGCGGACATCTCGAGGAGGACCGCCCGTCGTTCCTCTGTGGCGCCCGAGACGACCTCGAGGCCCTCCCGGGCGAGCTGGCCCAATTCCTCGTACTCGGTGATGTCCAGCCCCATCGCCTGGGGTGAGGTCAAGTCGATGCCGACGCGGTCCATCCGCTCACCGGCCGATCGAATCCGCCGGATCACGTGCATCGTCTCCAGCGTCTTCACCGCACTCGTGATGGCGCTGCGGCTGGCGAGCAGACCATCCGCGAGCTCCGCGATGGTCGGCTCGGGGGGGTCACAGACGGCCAAGTAGCCGAGAAGGCGTCCCACCATGGGCGGGAAGGCATAGCGGGTGGCATAGAACCGCCCCATGTGGTCGGCAAACGTGATCTGCGCATCAGTCGGCATTTGACACATAATACACATATAACTGAGATAACGCAAATCGGTGTTATCTCAGTGATATGTGTACTGCCAGCCTGGGATTTCGGCCTCCTCGTTGGACATAGGAGCACGGCCCGGATGGCCAGCGCACGGGGGCGCCGGGTCGCGACGCGTTCACGGGTACAAACGGCGGTGACGACGACGTCCTCGAGAGGCCACGTTTCGATCGGGAGCGCGGCCGGATCAAGAAGGCTGCGCCCCGCCTGCAGCTGCTTCTTGGCGACGACCCGGGTGCACCGGGCCAAGCCCGGACGCTCGCCCTTTTCGTCGAGTTAGTCGACCG
>CAWIYI010000044.1:0-65428 GCA_963840245.1 uncultured Acidimicrobiaceae bacterium | reverse complement strand
AAGGGCTCCAGCGCCGCCCGCGGCACCGGTCCGATGATCCGCCCGACCTGGGTCGAGGCCCGCTCCGTCCAATTCAGGTCCACCATGCGGCGCACCACCAGGTCCGCCACCGGGTCCAGGGGCGCCTCCTTGAGGATGAGCTCGCCGTCAATGGACTCGTGCAGCCTCGTCCGCTCTGTCTTCTCGCCGTAGAGGAGCAGCGGGTCCTGGTCGAGCACGCCGGCCGCCTCACACGACGGCGACAGCTTGAACCAGAAGTCGGTCTTCTCCAGTTCGTAGTTGTCCCGGCTGCCGCTCACCCGGCCCGTGATCTCACAGATCACCGAGCCCATGCGCGCGATGCGGGCCGACACGTTGGCGCCGTCGCGCGTCACCTCGACCTCGGCCAGCTTCTTGGGCTCGCCGTTGACCTCGCGTCCACCCGTGAGCGACTGCTCGGTCGTCATCGGCATGAAGATGGGGTATTCACCCAGCCGGTCTTCGTGACGCGCCTGCACGCCGATCCACCCGGCGCCGAACACCGGCAGCCCGGGCATCTCGACCCGGGTGATGGTGATGCGCACCAGCGGGTCGGGACCCGGTTCGAGGGGCGGCGGCAGAATGGCCGCCACGATCTCGGGATCGGTCTCGTAGACGGCGGTGACCGCCTCGGACCAGATGTCGGCCTTCTTGGCCTCGATCTCGTGGTTCACTTCCATGGCGCGGGCGCCGTAGCGGACGGTCGTCATGTGTTCCTCCTTGCTCACCAGGCACGCAGGATCTGCGTGGGGTCGAACGCGTTGCAGGTCGTGGTGGTCGGCCAGTCCGCGGGTGCCAGCGGCCGGGCCACCTCGGCCACTTCCGGGCCCACCCGGTCGCCGATCGGGCGGAGCCGCTCGAGGTCGAACCCGTAGAAGGACGCCGCCGTCGACTCCACCATGGCGCGCACGTCGGGCTCGGTGTAGTCCGCAAAAGCCACCCGGAGCGCCTCGGTCGTGTAGGGGTAGCTGCCCTCGGAGTGCGGGTAGTCCGCCCCCCACATCACGTGCTCGATCCCGAGGTCCCGGCACAGCGGCGCCTCGCTCGGGCGCAGGAAGCTGGCGCCGATCCAGAAGTTGCGGGCGAAGTACTCGGTGGGGGTCATCGTCATCTTCGCCGCGGCGGCGCCGAAGAAGTTCGCCTCGGCCGCGTTGGCGGTCGTCATGCGGCCGTAGAACCAGTCCAGCGTCTCGAGGCCCCGGGGGAGCCAGGCGACACCCTGCTCGGTGACGGCGAAGCGCAGCGTCGGGTGGCGTTCGAGCACGCCGGAGAAGATGAGGTGCCACACGGAGCGGTGGCTGAACCAGGGGATCTCGATGAGCATCATGGCCCGTGCCGCCTCGTGCTCCCCGTAGTCGGGCAGCGCGCTGCCGCCGTGGATGTTGATCGGCACGTCGAGCTCGGCGCAGACCTGCCACAGCGGCTCGTAGTGGTCCTCCCACAGCGGTGGCAGGTGGGAGTTGGGCGGGATGGAGGGCAGGAGAATGCCCCCGAACGGGTCGAAGGTGGCGGCGGCCCAGCGCACCTCGGCCACCGCGTCGTCCATGTCGTTGGCGAAGACCTGGACGATGCCGGCCCGTCGGCCCGGCGTGGCCGCGCAGAAGTCGGCCAGCCAGCGGTTGTGGGCCTGCACCCCGGCCCAGCGCCGCTCGTAGTCCTCGGGTGACGGCGGCAGGGCGACGAGGTTCCCCTCGGCGAAGAAGGGCGGCACGGTGTTGGGGAAGAGCACTTCGGCCGCGATGCCGTCGGATTCCGTCTCGGCCAGGCGCCGGCCGCTGTCCCAGCTTCGGTAGGCGATCGGCGCGAGGAGGTCCGCGTAGGGATTCACGTACTGGGCGGCCCAGGCGTCGAATTCGTCGTGCCAGCGGCTGGCCAGGTACGGCCGGTAGTCCTGGATGTCCCCGCCGGCGTGGCCGTCGGCCGAGACGATCGTGTAACGAGCTCTCTCCGGCGCGGTGACGGACATCAGCTCAGCGCCGCCGGGGGAAGCTGCCCCGGCGCCTCGGTGATGCCGCGGCCGATGCCGGCCGCTCCCCCGCTGACGACGGCCACTTTGCCGCTCAGATCATCCAACGCGTGCCCCCGTTTCTGACGCCCCGTCAGCTGCCCACCATAACGCCGGCTTGCATCCCGGTTCAGCGGGAGGCCGCCGGAAGGCGGCTGCGTGGCACCGCGACGCGGGACGGGGGTGCTCGGAGTCATCGGCTGACCGCGGTCTCTGCCACCACCCACAAGTCCTTGGGCGCTCCAGGTCCTTCACGGGATACCCGACGGGGTCCGTCCTTATTGATGATCTCCTTGTCGGTCCGGTGGTTGTGCAGCCGGAGAGTGTCCGTGACGCCGACGCATTTGACGACGCGCGGACGGCGGATATGACCGACGGGAGCGGATGAGCCTTGTCTGCCGCCAGCCCATCGCGGCTCCGACCGAGGGAGAGGGAACCCCGACCGTGGCCGAAAACCCGCGCCTGACGGGCCGCGTCGGGCGGGCCCAGGCTCACAATCGATCGTTGGATCGACTGCTTGCCGATCAGAGCGCCCTGCCCGAAGCAACTCGATCCTGGTCATGACCACCACTTGACCCTTCTACGTGCGATTCTTGTACCCGATGCAACCGGTACCGTGAAGGTGACCCCGGGTGATCCCGCAAAGGTGTCGGGGACCCAAACAGCGAAGTCCAAGTTCGGGGCGTGGGAGGTCGAGAAAGCGGCCATGGACGTGCAAGCCGACGAAGCGGGGCTCACGCCCGATCCCTTCGCGACGGGCATTGTCGAACCTTCGGCCACGGGGGGCCAGGGTCAGCTCTTTCGCTACAGCTATCCGACCTACGCGGACACCGACAAGATCCCGGCGGTCCACAGCCACTCCTCCCGGCCCGGCCCGGCCCGCTGGCTCCGGGTTCTGGTCGTGGTGGTCGCCGTGGCCGTGCTGGCCGCAGGTGCAGCGCTCGGGCTGGTCAGAGCCGGCGTCATCGACAAGAGCGGGACGAACACTCCGAGCTCGGCACAGGCGACCCAGCACCACCCCGCTCCCACCTCACCGACGAAGCCGCTGGTGACCCCGATCTCGACCGGCGCGGGCACGGCCACCTATCAGGTCGACATCGCGGCCTACGCGGTCACGGTGACCACGTCGACCGGTCGCTCCTGGGTGAGCATCGGTGCCGCGGGCCACAGCCCGACTTTCGCCGGCATCGTGGCGCCCAACGGCTCCCAGAAAGCGATCCTGCTCGGACCCTCGACCGTCGACGTGGGCGCCGGCGGCACAAAGGTGACGCTCACCTCAATGAACCGGACGAGCACGCTGACGCCGGCGTCCGCACCATTCACCTACAAGTTCGTGACGAAGACGGGCTGACCCGCCCTCATCGCAGCCGAGTCCCTGCGGGTCGACCTCAGCCGTCGATGACTACGCCGCCGGACTGCAGCCGACAATGACGCGGACGATGCGGACGGGCCCTCCTCGGCACGACCTTCGCGAACATTCAGTGCACCGTCGGTGTGCCCGAACGTCTCCGACGGCGTGACCCAATCCGTGTCAGAACCAGAACGTCCACGTGATTGTTGTTCGGACGTTGTTGACCGATCAGGCAGGACATCGATTGACGGTCGACACTACGAGCACCCGCTCGTCGAACCGCAGCTCCCGCAGACGTAGCAGGAGCCGGCCCGCTGCATGGTGTTGCCGCAGTTGTAGCAGAGCGGCGCGTCGAGCTGCTCCGCCCGGGCCGTCGGCCGCTCCGCCGCCACCACTCCCTCGGTGGAGGCCGCCACCACACCGTCGCTGAGCCCGTCCTCGATGAGACTGATCGACGGCGTCGCCATCTCCTCCACACCGGGCAGCGTCGGCTGCGTCCGCTCCTGCGTGGAGAGGATGCCGAGCTCGGTGCGCTCCTCCACCGGGAGGAAGTCGAGCGCCAGCCGGCGCGAGATGTAGTCGATGAGGCTGGTGGCGATGCGCAGCTCCGGGTCGTCGGTGATGCCCGCCGGCTCGAACTTCATGTTGGCGAACTTGCGCACGAAGGTGGCCAGCGGCACGCCGTGCTGCAGCCCGAGGCTGAGCGAGATGGAGAAGGCGTCCATGATCCCGGCCAGGGTCGAGCCCTGCTTGGAGACCTTGATGAACACCTCGCCCGGGCGCCCGTCCTCGTACTCACCCACCGTCACGTAGCCCTCGCAGTCGGCCACCCGGAAGGAGAACGTCTTCGAGTTGCGCTTGCGGGGCAGGCGCTCGCGCACCGCGCCGACCACCAACGGTGAGGCCGCCCGCTGCTGCGACTGCGCCAGGGCCGTCTCGAGCTCGGCGATACGGGCCGTGACCTCGCGGTCCCTGGCTTCGGCCTCCGAGCCCGCGGGAGCGGTGTCGCCACCCGCCGTCGCAGCCGACTTCTTGGTCGTCGACAGCGGCTGGGCCACCTTGCAGTTGTCCCGGTAGATGGCCACGGCCTTGATCCCCAGACGCCAGGCGTCGATGTGCAGCTGTTCCACGTCCTCGACACTCACGTCTTCGGGCATGTTGACCGTCTTGGAGATGGCGCCGCTGATGAAGGGCTGCACCGCCCCCATCATGCGGATGTGGCCCGAGTAGTGGATGGTGTTGTCGCCCATGGAGCAGGCGAAGACGGGCAGGTGCTCGGGAGCCAGGTGCGGCGCGCCGAGGATCGACATGTGCTCGTTGATGTACGCCACGATGTCCTCGGCCTGCTCGACCCCGTAGCCCAGCTTGGCCAGCGCCCGGGGCACCGTCTGGTTGACGATCGACATCGTGCCCCCGCCGACCAGCTTCTTGGTCTTGACCAGACCGAGGTCCGGCTCGACGCCGGTCGTATCACAATCCATGAGCAAGCCAATGGTTCCAGTCGGCGCCAAAACACTGGCCTGCGAGTTGCGCACGCCATAGGCCTCGGCCAGGTCGACCGCCCGGTCCCAGGACTCCTGGGCGGCCGAGAGCAGCTCGGGCGGCACGACGTCCTCGTCGATGCGGGCCGCCTCGGCCTGGTGCATGCGCAGGACGTTGAGCATGGGCTCTGCGTTGTCGTGGAAGCCGGCGAACGGTCCCATGCGGGCCGCGGTGCGGGCCGAGGTGGCGTAGGCGTGCCCCGTCAGCAGCGCCGTGATGGCGGCGGCCCAGGCGCGGCCGGCGTCGGAGTCGTAGGGCAGGCCCTGCGCCATGAGCAGCGCGCCCAGGTTGGCGTAGCCGATGCCGAGTTCGCGGAAGGCGCGCGTCGTCTCGCCGATCTTCTCGGTCGGGTAGTCGGCGTTGCCGACGATGATCTCCTGCCCGGTGAACATGACCGCCACCCCTGCCTTGAAGCCATCCACGTCGAACTCGTCGTTCTCGTCGAGAAACGTGAGCAAATTCATGGAAGCCAGATTGCAGGCTGAGTTGTCGAGGTGAACGTATTCCGAGCAGTTGCGTACAACTACCCCATTCACGACGTACGAGTGGTTGCGCGGCTCGCTCAGATTGTAGGTCAGCTCGACGCCGTCGTTGGTGCGCTCGAGCAGGTGAGCTGTGGTGCGCGCGGTGTAGGGAGCCCTCGGAGCGTCGACCACCAAGCAGCGCAGAAGCGCCGCCTTGCGGCTGAGCGAGAAGCCGATGTGCTCGGCGAAGCGCGTCACCGACGCGGACGTGATCCTCAGGTCATAGGCCGCCGACTGCCCGTACTGCTTGGTCGCACCCGCCTTGTTCGTGTAGGTGAGCGAACCATCCGTGGACGCCGAGCGGGTCTGGTAGATCCGACTCATGATGCCGAACGTGCTCAGCAGCGTCTGCACGCCGCGCAACAGCTCGGGCGACGCTGATCCAAGACCCACGTAGCGGTTCTTCCCGGCATCGACGACACACCCGTCGGCATCGAACAGGCCTCGCAGGAACGCCGCCACCATCTCCGCCGGCGCGCGCTCAATCGACCACGGCACCGTCTTCTCTGGCCCCTTGACCGACTTGACTCCCAGCGCCTCGATGAACTGCTTGAAGGCGCGCCGGGCCAGGCGCAGCTGGACCGTGCCGTTGGCCTGCTCGGACAACTTGATCGGGCGCTCGCAGTTCACCCAGTCGAGCAGCTCGGCGTGCCGCGGCAGGATCTCGTCCCGGTCCTCCTGGCTCCCGTAAATGGAGGCCACCGTGGTCCCCGACGTGGAGCCGTCACCCACGAGCCAGCCGAGATAGTGCGCGAACTCCTCCGACCACATGTCGGGGAAACGCAGTGGCAACGCGTGGTCACCCTTCGTCCAGTAGACCGCCGGGTCGCTAGACACCGGCAGGCCCAGGTCGGCCTCGACCGCCGGCGCCTCGAGGTCCAGAAGCTTCACCTCGTCGTCGAAGACCAGCTGTCCGAGCCTCCACGTAGCCCCGGTTGGCGGTGAAGATCTTGTGGGAGGGCGTGCACCGCAGCTCCACCCCGTTGTCGAGGCGCAGCCGCACGATGTCGTTGTAACCCGTGATCATGAAGGCCTCGGGCGAGGTGATCACCATCTTCTGCGACGGCTCGTCGGGGTTGGTGGCGTCGTGGGTGTAGATCCCGAACGTCTCTCCCGTGTTCGCCCGCTCGAGCAGCTCCGAGAACGGGATCAGGCCCTTGTCCGTGTGCACCTTGGCCGAGCCGGGGAAGCATGGGTTACTCCCGTTGATCCGGCCCGTCATCGGCGCCGTGTGCCAGCGGTTGATGGTGGTGTCGTACTGCAGACCCGGGTCGGCGCACTCCCAGGCGGAGTGGGCGATCTGGCGGAACAGGTCGCGGGCCGGCACCGTGCGGACGACCGAGCCGTCCGTGCGCGCCGTCAGGTTCCAGTCACGCCCGTCGATCACGGCCTCCATGAACTCGTCGGTCACCCGCACGGAGTTGTTGGCGTTCTGGTACTGGGTCGAGTGGCTGTCCGCTCCGTCGAGGTCCATGTCGAAGCCGGCGTCACGCAGCACGCGGGCCTTGCGCTCCTCGATCGCCTTGCACCAGATGAAGTCCTCGACGTCGGGGTGGTCCGCGTCGAGGATGACCATCTTGGCGGCGCGGCGCGTCTTGCCCCCCGACTTGATCGTGCCGGCCGACGCGTCGGCGCCGCGCATGAAGCTGACCGGGCCCGATGCCGTGCCGCCGCCCTTGAGCAGCTCGTGCGACGAGCGGATGCGCGACAGGTTCACCCCGGCGCCCGAGCCGCCCTTGAAGATGATGCCCTCCTCTGTGTACCAGTTGAGGATGGAGTCCATCCGGTCCTCGACCGCGAGGATGAAACACGCCGAGCCCTGCTGGGGCACGCCCTGCACGCCGATGTTGAACCAGACCGGCGAGTTGAACGCCGCCCGCTGGTGGATGATGAGGTACTTGAGCTCGTGGTTGAAGACCAGGGCCTCCTCGTCGTCGACGAAGTAGCCGTCCTTGATGCCCCACGCCGTCAGCGTGTCGGCCACCCGGTCGGCCACCTGGCGCAGCGACCATTCGCGCTCCTCGGTGCCGAGGGTCCCCCGGAAGTACTTCTGCGCCAAGATGTTCGTCGCGTTCACGCTCCAGGACTCGGGCACCTCGACGCCGAGCTGCTCGAAGGCCACGGTGCCGTCCCGGTAGTTCGTGATGCGGGCGTCGCGCCGCTCCCAGGAGACCTCGTCGTAGGGGTGGACGCCTTCGGTGGTGAAGTGCCGGCGGATGCCGATCTCGGATCGCTGGGGGGCGATGGCCATGGCGCTGGGGTCCTCCTGTTGGGCTCGTTCTCGGGGATTTCCGTGCTGCCTGCGGTTGCTGATCTGAACTGTCTGCGTGCTACCTGCTGGTCGTCGCCGTCACCCCTCCTCCAGTCCAGCGGAGCGGTGTCTCACGGCGCGTCTCCCGATCCAGCGCCCGGAGGGGCAAAAACGGCCTCACCACAATATATAGTGGTTGGCCCCTCCCCGAGACACGAGATGCTGTGTCATTACAGCACTGTAGTTACACGTTGTCAATCAAATGCGTGCACCATTCATGCAGGTCACGGGCCATTCGCGATTGTTTGCGCGCCAGTGCCCCGGGAGGGGCCCTCCACGGCGCCGGATATCGGCGAAAGCGTTAGCGTCAGCACCCCATGGGGAGGGTCGTGGTCGCCATCGATGCGGGTACGACCGGTGTACGCGCCCTGGCCGTCGACGAGCAGGCCCGGGTCGCCGACGTCGCCTACCGGGAGCTGACGCAGCACTTCCCCCGCCCGGGCTGGGTGGAGCACGATCCCACCGAGATCTGGGAGGCCGTGCGGGCCACCCTGGCCGAGGTCGGCGGCTCGCCTGGCCGCGGCGGGCGGCACCGTCGCCGCCATCGGCATCACCAACCAGCGCGAGACCCTCGTGGCGTTCGACCGCTCGACGGGACGGCCGCTGCACCGCGCCATCGTCTGGCAGGACCGCCGCACGGCCGCGCTGTGCACCGAGCTCGACGAGGCGGGGCACCTGCCATTCGTGCGCGCAACGACCGGCCTCGTCCTCGACCCCTACTTCAGCGCCACCAAGGCGGCCTGGCTGCTGCGCCACGGCGACCTTGCGCTCGCCCCGGGCAGCCCCCACCTCTCCTTCTGCACGGTCGACACCTGGGTTCTGTGGAACCTCACCGGCGGGGTCGGCGGCGGCACCTACGCCACGGACCCCTCCAACGCCAGCCGCACCCTCCTGCTCGATACGGCCACGCGCACCTGGTCGCCCGAGCTGTGCGAGCTCTTCGGCGTCCCCCCGCACACGCTCCCCGAGGTGCGACCCTCGGCCGGCCGCTTCGGCACGGCCGCCCTCGGCGACCTCGGCCCCGCGTCCGCCGTCCTCGACGGCGTCGCCGTCTCGGGGGTGCTCGGAGACCAGCAGGCCGCGCTCTTCGGCCAGGCCTGCTTCGAGCCCGGGATGGTGAAGGTCACCTACGGAACCGGCAGCTTCGCCTTGGCCAACGCGGGCCCGGAACGCCCACCGGCGCCCGACGGGCTCACGGTCAGCTGCGCGTGGGATCTCGGTGATCATGCCGACGACGCGCCGGGCCGCCTCGCCTACGCGCTCGAGGGCTCGGCCTTCGTCTCGGGCGCGGCGATCCAGTGGCTGCGCGACGGGCTCGGCATCATCTCGACCGCCTCCGAGGCCGGGCCGCTGGCGGCGTCGGTGCCCGACAGCGGTGGCGTGACCTTCGTCCCCGCCCTCACGGGACTCGGCAGCCCGTGGTGGGACCCGCGGGCGCGCGGCATCGTCACCGGCCTCACCCGCGGCGTCGGCCGCGCCCAACTGGCCCGGGCCTGTGTGGAGGGGATGGCCTTCCAGGTGCGCGACATGACCGATGCGATGGCCGCCGCGTCGCCCCACCCACTGTCCGCGCTGCGGGCCGACGGGGGCGCCGCCGCCATGGACCTCCTCCTCGAGCTGCAGGCCGATCAGAGCCGCATGCCGGTGGCGCGACCGCGCTCGCTCGAGTCGACCGCGCTGGGCGCGGCCACCGTGGCCGGCCTGGCCGAGGGGGTGTGGTCGTCGCTCGGCGAGCTGGCCGCACTCTGGTCGCCCGAGCGAACGTTCGTACCTCAGTTGGCGCCCGAGCTCGCCGACGCCACCTATGCCGTCTGGCGACGGGTGGTCGAGAAGTCCATGGGCTGGGCGGGTCTCGACGCAGGCTCGTGAGCCCACGCAGAAATTCCACGTTTCACGCACGAAATCTGCGAACCGCTTCCGTATTGGCCCTACCGCCGCGCGGGCGCAGCAGACAGAATGACAAGGGCGCTCGGGATGCGTGTACGACCGGGCGCTGGACATAGCCACAACGCGGGGAGTGCAACGTGGGACTTCGCAATGTCGGGCTTCGAAGTCGAGAACGCCGGCCTCTGCGACGTCTCGCCGGAAGACTCGGGTTCGTCGTCGCTGGCCTCCTGATCGTGGCGGGGACGACGACCGTCTTCGACGCCTCCTCCTTCGTTTCGGGCAGTGCACCGCAGGCGCAGAAACTGGGCTGCAACGACACCTGGTCCGGTGGCGCCGTAGGCGACTGGAACTCCGCCGCCAACTGGACGGCCGGCGTCCCGAACAGCACGGCCGCCGATGTCTGCATCTCGGGCAACGCGCACGTCCTCCTGTCCGCCGCGTCGTTCTCCATCGGGAAGCTCACGGTGTCAGCCGGCAGCAGCCTCACCGTCGGGACCAGCACCACCAGTCCCACCACCACCACCGACGACGACGACGACGTCGGCGTCGGCGTCGGCGTCGGCGTCGCCGAGCTTGATCGTGTCGCTCGGATTGCAGAACGACGGATCACTCACCGTGGATCCTTCCGGGACGTCCGGCGATCCCGGGCTCACCCTCGAAGGCCCGATCATGAACACGGGCACCCTCACGGTGAACGGCACCGTTGGCCTCGGCGGTACGACCTCCGCGGCGATGACCAATGACGGCACCATCGGCGTCGCCCCGGGCGGACTGATCAACATGAAGGGGTCGTCGACGCTCGCGAACGAACCGGACGGACTTCTGGCCTTCGGTATCGATGGGCTGCCGGGTTCGGTCGCCGCATCCGGGCGCATCACCAATGGAACGCTCTCACTCGCCGGCAGCGCGGACCCCGTCTTCGAAGATGGCTTTGTGCCGCCAACCGGGGCCGAATATTTCGTCGACACCGGAACATCCTCCGGAGCATTTGCGTCCGTGCTCCATGGCGCCACCGCCGACTACTCCCACGCTGGTGAGGTCGGGCTCGTTGGTGGTGGTTCCTCCCACCGCCACCTCGACGAGCGTCTCGAGTTCGGTCGCCGCGGGCTTGCGCTTCGGGCAAGGTGTGACGCTCACGGCCACCGTCGTCCCGGTGTCGGGCTCCGACCCAACGGGGTCGGTCTCCTTCTTCGCCAATGGGGTCCCCCTCGGCAGCTCCCCGGTCACGACCAGTGCGACAGGTGTCACCGTTGCCGCGCTGGACCTCTCGAGTCTGCCCGTCGGCTCCGACTCGGTCACCGCGACGTACGACGGTGACGTCGTCTTCGCCACCAGCACGTCGCCCGTCCTGACTCTGGTCGTCGATCCGGACACGACGAACCTCACGATCACGCCCTCCTCGCCCAGCCCCCAGCCGGGTCAACCGGTGATCGACACGGCGACGGTTTCCGTCGTCACCCCGGGAACCGGGACGCCGGCTGGCACGGTCTCGTTCACTGATGATGGGAGCCCGGTCACCGGCTGCCAGTCCTTGAGCCTGCCGTCAGTCGCTCCGCTGCAGGTCAGCTGCACCCAGACCTACGCATCGAGCGCGACGCACTCCATCGTCGCCAGCTACAGCGGCGACGAGGATGACGCCGGGAGCACCGCCTCGCTGCTCCAGTCTGTCGGTCAGATCCCGACGCAGACGACCGTTGCGTCCTCTTCCCCCACCTCGACCTACGGCCAGAGCGTGACGCTGACGGCCACGGTGACCCCGATGGTGACGGCATCCGGCATCCCGACGGGGACGGTCACCTTCTATGACTTCCAGACGAACCCGATCGCCACCGTGGGCGTCTCTGCAGTTGCCGGCACGGCCATCGCCAGCGCCGATGTCTCCAGCCTGATGGCGGGCTTCCACCCCATCACCGCGACGTACAACGGGGACGCGACCTTTGGGTCGAGCACGTCGAGTGCACCTGTCATCCTCAACGTGGCCGAGACGCAAACGATTGTGAGGGTGGCCAGTTCGGCCGATTCGACGATCGTCGGCCAACCTGTCGTCTTCACCGTCACGATCAGCTCGTGGGCAGCAGGCGAAACCGGTACCGTCCAGTTCGTCGACAACGGGTCCTTGATCGGCAGCGGAGCCGTCTCGGGCGGGCAAGCCAGCTTCGAGACTGGGTCACTGACCCAGGGCACTCATCCGATCACGGCCGTCTACGAGGGGGACGACAACTTCGTCGGCAGCTCCTCGGTGAACACCGTCATGCAGACGGTCGATGCGGCGCCGACTTCGACCGACCAGGCCAGCACCCACGACCCTGGCCTGGTCGGACAGGTCCCGACGCAGACGACCATCGCGTCGTCTTCGCCTACCTCGACCTATGGCCAGAACGTCACCCTGACGGCCACCGTGACGCCGACGGCCACGGCGTCGGCGCCGGTCACCCCGAGCGGAACGGTCACCTTCTACGACTACCAGACCAATCCCATTGCAACCGTGCCGGTCGCCACGTTTGGCGGCACAACCGCCGCCATCCTCAATACCTCCGGCCTCATGGGGGGCCTCCACTCCATCACTGCGGCCTACAGCGGGGACGAGACCTTCAGTTCCAGTTCGTCGGACGCACCGGTCAACCTCAGCGTGGCCGAAGCGCCGACGATCGTCACCGTGGCCAGCTCGGCTGATTCGGCCGTTGTGGGCCAAGCCGTGGTCTTCTCGGTCTCCATCAGTTCCTCGGCCACGGGAGAGACCGGTACGGTTCAGTTCGTCGACAACGGGATCATGATCGGAAGCAGCGGCGTTTCCGGTGGGCAAGCCACGTTCCAGACCGGGTCACTCGACGTCGGCGCGCACCCGATCACGGCCGTCTACGAGGGGGACGACGACTTCGTCGGCAGCTCATCGACGAACACGGTGACCCTGACCATCGACCAGGCCTCGACGTCGACGAATCTGACCAGCAACGACGACTCCGGCTTGGTCGGACAGACCGTGGCCTACACCGCCACCGTGACCGTCGACGCGCCCGGATCCGGGTCCCCGACCGGCAGCGTGTCGTTCAGCGACGACGGCAGCCCGCTCCCCGCCTGCCAGGGCCTCGCTCTCCCCGCTGCCCCACCGCTGGAGGCAACGTGCTCTCAGGCGTTCGGTACGACTGCTGCGCACAACATCACGGCCACCTACAGCGGTGATGCCGGCTTCACCGGCTCGGCGGGAACGATGGCTGAGAACATCGCACCGGTGCCCACGACCACCAGTGTCGCTCCGTCACCGTCTGCATCGACATCGGGGCAAAGTGTCACGCTCACGGCCACCGTGACGCCGACGTCAGGGACAGCGATCCCCGACGGTGCCGTCACCTTCACCGTCAACGGGACGAACCTCGGCTCCTCGACGCTGTCGACCACCGACGGAGTCACGTCGACGAGCATGCTCCTCACCACGTTGCCGGTGGGTTCGGACTCCGTGATCGCCTCGTTCAGTGGCAGCGCCGGGTTCCTGCCCAGCTCGTCCGCCAGTGCCGCAACGGTCAGAGTGACGAGGGCATCGACGACGCTCGGACTCCTTGCCTCATTGAACCCCACCACTCCCGGTCAGCCGGTGACGCTCACGGCGACCGTCTTCCCGACCACGGGCTCGGGAGAGACAGGCGTGGTCACGTTCTATGACGACGGAGCCCGGATCGGCACGAGCAGCGTCTCGAACGGACAGGCCACGCTGAATGTCTTCACGCTGCCGGCCGGCGACGACCCGATCACCGCCGACTACTCAGGGGACGGCAACTTCCTCGGGAGTTCGACCACGATCCCCCTGAGCCAGATGGTGAGCCAGACCTGAAGGAAGATGGGCCGGTTCTCCAGCCGTTGAGCTGGGCCTTTTCCATTTCGCGGATTCGAAAATCGACGAGTCAGGCCGTCATGAGAAATAACGCAAGGAAATCCTTGTTATATTCACCTGGTAGAGCGGATCCACCGCTCGGAAGGGTGGCCAGCCATGAGCGTGGCGATCGTGACAGGAGCATCCCGGGGACTGGGGGAGGCATTGGCGACCGGGTTGGCCCGGGCCGGGTGGTCCCTGGTGGTCGACGGCCGCGACGCGTCGACATTGGACGCCGCCGCTGAGGGCGTCCGCGTCCAGGCGGCACCGGGCGCCAGCGTCGTCGCCCTCGTCGGCGACATCACCGACCCGGACCATCGTCACGCCCTGACCGCCGCCGCTTTCGAGTTGGGCGGCCTCGATCTCGTCGTCAACAACGCCGGGACGCTCGGGACATCGCCGCTCCCCTCTCTGGCCGACTACCCACTGGGTGACCTGCGCGTCGCCTTCGAAGTCAATGTCGTGGCCCCGTTGGGGCTTCTGCAAGATGCGCTCCCGCTGCTGCTCGATTCGCCGCACCCGCGCGTGATCAACGTGACCTCGGACGCCGGAGTTGAGGCCTACGAAGGATGGGGCGGTTACGGCGCCGGCAAGGCGGCACTCGAGCACCTCGGAGCAGTGCTGGCGGTCGAGTTCCCGACGCTCACGGTCTGGTCGGTCGACCCCGGCGACCTGCGCACCGCCATGCACCAGGCTGCGTTCCCCGGTGAGGACATCTCGGACCGGCCCGAACCGAGTGCCGTCGTGCCGAGCTTCCTCGGGCTCATCGGCAGTGACCGCCCCAGTGGCCGGTACAGAGCCGCGGAGCTGCTCTCGACGGGAGCGATGGCATGAGCGCCCTGATGCTCCCGGCCCTGAACGACGCGCGGGAGCGCCTTCCCGAGCTGCACCCGCTGTCGTTCTCGCTGCCTCCCGAGCTCGAAGCGCCGTCGCCTCCGGAGTACCGCGGCATGACCCGCGACGCCGTGCGGATGCTGGTGGCAACCAGGTCCGACGGATCGCTGGTCCACTCCACCTTCTCCGAGCTCCCTCGATTCCTCGACGAAGGCGACCTCGTCGTGATCAACACGTCGGGCACCCTCTCCGCCGAGATCGACGGAACGGCGCCGGACGGCTCGGGTGTCCAGGTGCATCTCTCGACCCGGCTGCCCGCCGGCCTGTGGACCGTGGAGGTCCGCCGTAACGGGCAGGCGTACTTCGGCGCCGCACCGGGCGACACCATCGGGCTGCCCGAGGAAGGCCGTGTGGTGCTGCTGACCCCCTACTCCCCCGGACCCGGCGGCGCCGGCGTACGGCTCTGGGTCTCCAGCCTCCAGACCCCGGAGGACCTGCACAGCTTCCTGGCCCGGCACGGCCGCCCGATCCGGTACGGCTACGTGAAGGGCAGTTACCCGATCGAGGCCTACCAGAACGTCTACGCCACCCATCCGGGTTCGGCGGAGATGCCGAGCGCCGGACGCCCGTTCACCCACGAGGTCCTCACCCGCTTGGTGTCCAAGGGGGTCGGCGTGGTGCCGATCCTGCTCCATACGGGCGTCGCCTCGCTGGAAGCCAGCGAGCCGCCCTACGCCGAGTACTTCCGTGTCTCACTCCCCACCGCCCACCGCATCAACGACACCCGGCGCTCCGGGGGCCGCGTGATCGCCATCGGGACAACGGTGGTGCGCGCGCTCGAGTCAGTGGTCGACGAACATGGGCACGTGCACCCGAGCGAGGGATGGACCGACACGATCGTGTCGCCCGAACACCCGGTGCGGTCCATCGACGGGTTTCTGACCGGGTGGCACGAGCCCGAGGCCTCGCACCTCGCCATGCTCGAGGCCATCGCCCGGCGGCCGCTCCTCGAAGCCTCCTACGCTGCCGCGCTGGAGGAGGGGTACCTGTGGCACGAGTTCGGCGACGTCCACCTGATCCTGCCGTGAGCGTCGAGACGGCGACGCCCGCCGAAACCCCCGAGCCAGAGTCGCCGCTGCAGCAGCTGCCGACGACGCGCCGGGCCATCCTCAACCTGTTGAAGCGTCAGGGTCCGCTGGACGCGTCCGCCGTGGCCGAGGCGCTGGCCCTCACCCCCGCAGCCATTCGCCTGCAGATGAGCCATCTCGAGGACGACGGGCTCCTCACCCATCACGACGAGACCGCCGAAGGTGCACGCCGCGGCCGCCCGCGCCACGTCTACGAGCTGACCTCGGCGGCCGAGGCCCTCTACCCGAAACGATACGGCGACCTGACCACCGAGCTCTTGGGCTATCTCGGCGGCCCGGGCGCGATGCAGGTCGACGAGCTCTTCGAGCAGCGCCGCCAACGGCGCGTTGCCGGCGCACTCCCGCGCACCGCGCACCTCCCCTTTGACGAGCAGGTCGCTGCGCTGACCGCCATCCTCGACGAAGACGGCTATCTGGCCGACGCGGAGCGACTCCCTGACGGCAGCTGGAGGATCACCGAGCACAATTGCGCCATCCTCACGGTCGCGCACGGGTTCGGGCAGGCCTGCACGAGCGAACTCGCCTTCATCCGCGATGCGCTCCCCGGCGCGACGGTGCGCCGGGTGGCACATCTCATGGACGGGGCGCACGTGTGCGCCTACGTCGTCAGCCCGCCGACGTCGTCGAGTCCGCCGCCCTGATCTCCAGGACGGCGACGCCGTCCACTTCGTGGATCTCGCTCTCCAGGAGATCGACGAGGTGGTGCCCGCCGATCTCGACCACGAATTCGTCCACGGCCTGACCCTCGTCGCGCTCCAGGATGTTGATGGCCACAATGTCGCCCCCGACGGCCCCGATTCTGCTGGCCACCAGCCCGAGCGCACCGGGCCGGTCCGGCAGCGCGATCCGCACGACGTAGCCAGCCACGGCTTCCAGGTTAGGCGGTCAATGTGAACCGCCTGTTTCAGATTGCTTACGAAACGCCTGTCTGCGGTATTTGCTCAGGTCATTGGGTCAGGCAGTGGCGAGGCCGGCCCGTGAGGGCACGTACTCGTCGACGTATCCGCGCTCGGAGAGCCGGGCGATCTCGTGCATGAGCCCGTCGGTGAAGGCCCGACACTCGGTGTGGTCGTGGTTCGCCAGCGGGTCGTCGGGGTTCTCGGGGGGGTCCATCTGCATTGGCACGCCGAAGCGGACGATCACGGTCTTGAAGGGCCTCATGAAGTAGGAGTTCACGGGCTGCACGTCGACCGTGCCGATGACTCCGACGGGGACGACGGGCGCCCCGCACTCGCGTGACAGCCTGGCCACCCCGGTCCGGCCCTTGTGCACGTAGGGGTCCAGCGACCGGGTGCCCTCCGGGTACAGGCCGAGGATCCGCCCCCGCCCGAGGACCTCGTTCCGTGCGGTCTCGAGCGCCCGCTCGGAGACGCTCCCCCCGGTGCGGCTGATCGGGATCTGCCCGGCGGCCCGGAAGAACCAGGCCGTCTTCCACGAGTCGAAGTACTCAGCCTTGGCCAGGAACGTGACCTTGCGCCGGACCACCAGGGGGATGAAGAAGGAGTCGCAGAAGGATTGATGGTTGGCCCCCAGCACGACCGGGCCGTGCTGGGGGATGTTCTCCCGACCCTCCACCTTCACGCGGAACAGCACGAAGAAGATCGGGGTCAGGACCGCCTTGAGGACCCAGTACGTCACCGGCCAAAGGTACCCCCGCCGGGCGGCCCCCGCACCGGGCACGGCTTGTGCTGAACTGCGGTGCCGGATTTCCCGCCAGGAATGGAGGTGCGCATCGTGACGAGTGAAACCCTGACCGCCGAGCCGTTCGTGTCCGGTCTCTACTTCGGCGAGTGCCCACGCTGGCACGACGGACGGCTGTGGTACTCGGACTTCTTCGACCATGCCGTCTTCTCGGTGTCGTCCGACGGCGAGCGCCGCGTCGAGGTGGACTTCGACGGTGAGCCGGCGGGTCTGGGCTGGCTTCCCGACGGCCGCCTCCTCTTCAACTCACGCCTCGACCGCATCATCCTGCGTCGCGAGGAGGATGGGATGCTCGTCGAACACGGTGACCTGAAGCCCTGGGCGACGTGGCACGCCAACGACATGGTGGTGGCGTCCAACGGCCAGGCCTACTCGGGCAACTTCGGTTTCGACCTCGACGGTCTCTACGACGGATCGGTGGAGTCGAGCGCCATCGCCTCCACATCGCTCGTGCGTGTCGATCCCGACGGCTCCAGCCACGAGGCTGCTGCCGACCTCCAGTTCCCCAACGGCGCCGTCATCACCGAGGACGGCGGCACGCTCATCATCGCCGAGAGCTTCGGTGGCCGGCTCACCGCGTTCGACCGCGCCCCCGACGGCACGCTCACCAACCGGCGCGTCTGGGCTGCGTTGGAGGGGATCGCCCCCGACGGCATCTGCCTGTGTGCCGACGGCTCGGTGTGGGTCGCCAACGCGCTGGCACCGGAGTGCGCGCGCGTGGCCGAGGGCGGAGATGTCCGCGAGCGCGTGGCGACGTCCATGAACTGCTACGCCTGCATGTTGGGCGACGACGACCGGCGCACGCTCTACATGGTCACCGCGCCCGACAGCAACGCCGCGGTGGCGCGAGCGAACCGCAACGGAGCGCTCGAGAAGGTGCGGACGACCGTGCCCGGAGCCGGCCTCCCCTGATGCTGGTTGGACACCCTCCGCAGGGCGGCGGGGGCACGGGGCGGTGGCCACGAGGGCAGACCCGGACGGGCTTGCTCGCCCGTGCTGCGGCCTGGGCGGTCACTGCCACAGCCGCGGCAGCGGTCGTCCTCATCGGCGTCTGGCCCGGACCGCCGGCGGGAGCTGCGGCGGCGGGAGCTGCGGCGGCGGCCCCGTACCTGCTCGCACTGGGCGGCTCGGCGTCGGTCGGGTTCCAACCCACGGCCGCCCACCCCCGCGGTCAGCCCACCGCCTCGGGCTACGCGGAAGACCTGGTGCCCTTGGAGCAGAAGAGGTGGCCCGGGCTGACGGTCGTGCACCTGGGCTGTCCGGGCGCCACCACCGCCACCATGCTCGAGGGCGGCGGGCATTGCGACTATCCGGAGGGAACCCAGCTCGGCGCGGCAGAGGCGTTCCTACGGAATCACCCTTCGACCGCACTCGTCACCGTCGATCTGGGGTTCAACGACCTGCTGCCCTGCTTGCGCCACGAGTTCATCGATGCGGCCTGTGTCGCCGGGGCACTCACCACGGTCCACGACCAGCTCGGTCAGATCCTGGCGCGGATCAAGGCCGCGGCGCCTTCGGGCGCTGTCGTCGTGGGGGTGGGCCACTACGACCCCTACCTGGGGGACTTCGTCAGAGGTACGGGCGCCGAGGCCTTCTCGGCCGCCTCCCTCGCGGTGATGGAGCGACTGGACGAGACGCTGCAGTCGGACTTCCGATCAAGCGGAATGCCAATGGCCGCGGTCGCCGCGGCCTTCGATCTCAGCGACCATCACGAGGTGACGCAGCCCGGTCTGGGCACCGTCCCCGCCGATGTGGCCCGGACATGCGAGCTGACCTGGATGTGTGACCCCCCACCGCTCGGCCACAACCCACACCCCGACGATGCCGGCTACCGCATGATCGCGGGCGCCATTGCCGACGCCGTCGCCGGCTCCTCCCCCGAGGTGGGCGGAGGCTCCTGATCGCCGTCGGCGTTGCCGATCGCGCCAGCGGGGCGGGCGGTGGGTTCGGCCCCCGGCGCCGCGCTGGTGCGACGCCATGGCACCCGGGTCCGGCCGGTGAGGGGCTTGGCCAGCGGCGTCCGGGCCAGCAGCTCCGTCAGCCCGATGCAGGCAAGGAAGACGATCACCACCGTGATCGCGCTCACCAGCGGCCAGGGCAGGTACCCGTTGAGGTGCCGCCACCCCAGCCAGCCCAGGGCGGTGATGAAGAGGAGCTGGGCCAGGTAGATCCCATAGGAGTTGTCCGAACCGGACTGCACCATGGTTCGGGTCGTCCTCGATCGGCGGCGGTGGACCAACGCAACGCCGATCAGGTAGATGCAGGCGATCGCGCCGATGTTGAACGGGATCACGATCGGCTGGAACGGATCGGAGCTCGAGCCCAGCCACGACGCGACGTGATCGGCGGCCAGGTAGTACCAGACCTCGGCCGCGACGGCTGCGGCCAGGGTGCTCGCGACGATGACCGCCACGTGCGCACAGAGCCACTCGTGGAACTCGTCGAGGTGCATCGCGACCACCATGCCGGCGACGAGATAGAACTGGTATGAGGTGACCTCGCGCGTGGCCCAGTAGCCCTGCATCCACGCCGGCGCCAGGCCCCAATGCATGGTCGACACCAGCACGATCTGCACCAGTCCGCTCGCGAGCAGCACGAGGCCATGGTGGCCGGCCGTCTTGCGAAGGAGGATCAGAAGGAGCGGGAACAGCGCGTAGAACTCCAAGAGGACGAGCAGGTAGTAGAGCTGGTAGTACCCGGTCCCGAACAGGTACAGCAGATGGATCACGTCGGCTCTGGGCGTCCCGTGATCGCCCGGGAGGCCGACGCAGAAGTAGATGACGGTCCAGCAGAGGTACGGCACCGCGACCAGGGCGAAGCGCCGGCGCCAGAACGTGCGGTGATCGATGCCCGGAAGGTCCCGCACGCTGTAGGCGAGCATGCAGGCCGAGACGAAGAGGAACGCCTCCCGCGTGACGTGCAGCAACTGGAGCGAGGCCCCGACGGCCAACCCCGCCGCAACCGGAGCGAAGACGAGGAGGGTATGCGTCGACACGACGCCCGCCTGCTTCACCGGACGCATGGCGTCGATGTGATCGAGTCTCTTCCGGGTTCCCCGTACGGGTTGCGCCGGGCTCAGCGGCGACTCGACCGTCGTCACCGCAGGTCGAAGGTGTACAGGACGGGCACTTCGTGGGTGTCGAGGGATCGGCGGCGAACCTTCCCCGTGGCGCCGGCGGGCAGAGTGTGCACAACGCAGAGGGCAACCGGTCGCTTGCTTCGCACCAGCTGCTGCTCGAGGGATGTCGCGATACGGCTCGCCGTCTCGCGTGCCAGGAGACCGAAGGTGGCGGAGTCGCCGCCGGTGGGGTCGTCGGGGCCGCGCAGCGCCACGAACGCCACGGGCACCTGGCCGAGCTCCGGTTCGTGCCTCCCCACGACGGCCGCCGCGGCGACCATGGGATCCGCGCTGATGATCTCCTCGATCTCCCGCGGGAAAACCTTCTCGCCTCCCCGGTTGATGACGTCATCGGTGCGCGCATCGAGGTAGAGGTACCCGTCGGCATCCCGGTGTCCGAGATCACCTGTGCGGAGCCAGCCCCCCTGGTCAAAGCGATCCCGGTGCGCGCCGCCGACATACCCCGCAATCACCGATCGCCCGCGGATCTCGACGTGCCCGGTTTGGCCGGTCTCGGCCTCGAGCAACCCGCCGACCGGCTCCCCCTGGTCGACGATCCGCAGCTCCACCCCCACCGGCACCCCGACCGAACCCGGGCGCCGCGGGACCCCGAGCGGGTGCGCCGTGATCTGGCTGGCGGCCTCGGTCATCCCGTAGGTCTCGATCACCGGGATCCCCGTACTCGCCTCGAACCGATCGGCGGTGGCCACCGGCAGCGGCGCCGAGGCCGAGCGGATGAAGCGAATGCCGTTGGGAATGGTCTCGTCCGGCCCAAGGGTGCCCAGTCGCGAGACGATGGCTGGGACGGCGTTGATCCACGTGATCGAGCGGCGGCCCATGAGGTCCCAGAAGGCGGTCCGGTGGAACCTCTCGTCGAGCACCAGGCCGGAACCGGCCACCAACGTCGACAACAGTCCGACCACTTCGGCGTTGATGTGGAACAGCGGGAGCGGGTTGAAGCCTCGGTCGTTGGAGCCGAGCTCGAGGTGCGACGCCACGCGGCGCGCCGTGTAGAGCAGGTGCTCCTGGCTCAACCGGACAACTTTTGGCGTCCCTGTCGTGCCCGACGACGACAAGATGACACCGCCGGCACCAGCGCGCTGGGGTGCGGTCGCACCGGGTCTCGTCACCGGCCCTTCGCCAAGGTGTTCGACACGGTGCAGTTCAACCCACACCTCGCCCATGTCCGCCGCGGCGGGCCTGTCCGCCACCACGACGTCCACGCCGGCGCGCGCAACGGTCGCCGCGAGACCGCCGCTGCCACCCCGGGGCATGGACGGGTCGAGGGGTGCCACCCAGAATCCGGCGGCCATGGCCCCGATGAAGACGTCCGTGAACGCCACGGGGTCGCCGATGGCGAGACCGATGGTGGTGAGCCCACGCGCCTGGGCGCCCCCGAGCAGGGTCCTCCAGCGCTCCATGCTGGTCTCCAGCTGACGGAAGGACAGTGTTCCCCCGTCGCGGGCGTGCTCGACGTAGGCCTGTTCGCCCAGGGTCACCGAACGCGCGCGGACGATATCGCTCAGAGGGAGGTCCGACTCCGGCGTTGACGTGGGCACATCCTCGGACAGGGGAGCCAGGGCAACGGGCATCTTCGACGCCACGGCCTGCATCAGTACATCATCCGCGGGTCGGCGTAATGCTTGAATTCCACCAGGTTGTCCGAGGGGTCACGAAGCACGAACGTCCGGTGCACCTCGACGAGGCCCTCGAACCTGGTGCTGACGTCGGCGAAGAGCTCGACCTTGCGCTGCACGCACAACTCGTAGAGCGCGTCGAAGTCCCGCCCCTCGCGGAAGGTGACGCCGAAGTGTCTCGGATACAGGCTCAGCTCGGCGTCGCGAGGCCGCGGGTTCTCCGCCAGATGGCACACCAGTTGGTCGCCGAAGAAGTCGATCGTGATGCGATCGGCGTAGCGCCGGGCCAGCTTGCACCCGAGCGCGCCGACGTAGAACGCCTCTGCCTCGTCAAGGTCGTCGACCGGGATCGCCAGATGGAAGACGTCGCGGCTCTCCCTCACGACACCGCACCTTCGAAGCATTCGAGCGTGTCGGCTCGCAGGCCGAGCCGGATCGTCTCGAGCCCGAGGACGGCGGCGGACGAGATGTTCCCGAGGTTGACGTCGGGACCGATCCGCCGGACGAAGTAGCACTGGAGCTGGGTCGTGGGTGCCTCGAAGAGCAGCTGCTCGGGAGCGACGTCGCTGGACAGGATCTCCTCGATGAGACCGAAACGGAGTTCGCCGTTGGGCCGGCAGATGCCCGCTTTGCCGCTCTCCCGGGACTCCAGCGTCACCAGGAACGCGCCGGCTTCGAGGTCCTCGTGGATGCACTCGATCCAGCGGTTCGGGGCCAGGCGCTCGGAGCGCTCCGAGTCCTTGAAGCCGACCTCGGACACCACCTTGAACTCAGCCGCCAGCTTCCTGACGTAGCCCGCCTTCTCAATGTGCGAGAGGTCGATGGTGCCGTTCGAGACTTCCACGTACTGGCACCCGGAGCGCTCGCACAGGTCGCGGAAGTCGTCGAATCGGTCCTGCAGGACGAACTTCTCGAACAGGGTGCCGCCGAAGTAGAAGTCGACGCCGGCGTCGGCCAGGATGTCGATCTTGCGTTGCAGGTCGCGGGTGACGATCGCCGTCCCCCAGCCGAACTTCACGAAGTCGAGGAACTCGGCCCCGCTCTCTACGACATCTTGGAACTGGCGCGTCGGGAGACCGCCGTCGACCACCATGGTCAGGCCATTGGTCCTCGGCTTGCTGGTCCTCGGGGGTAGCTGCAACTTCGTTGGCCGCATGACACGCTCCTCGCTGTGATCTCTTCGTTTTGCTGCTCTACTGCACGACGGCGACGGAAGGATTGGGCCGGCTGAGGTCCCACACACTTGCGTTGTCGACCGGACCCCAGGCCATGTCGTCGACCGCGACGCCATTGCAGAAGGCCTCGGCCACCCGGATCACCCCACCGTGCGCGACGACGAGGACGTCGCCGTCGGGTACACGCACCTCCAACCCGGTGACGAAAGCCTGCACGCGCTCGTACAACTCGCTGAGCGACTCCCCCGCCGGCGGTCGGGCTTCTGCATCGACGACCCGATCACCCTCGATCCCCGACGCGGCAGTGCCCAACTCGCTCAGCGGGTGACCCTCGGCGTCGCCGAAGCACCGTTCCCGCAGTGCCGGGTCGAGATGCAGCGGCACCCGCAACACGCCGGCGATGATCGCCGCCGTCTCGCGTGCCCGCTCCAGATCACTGCTGTAGATGGCCCCGACGCTGACGTCGCCGAGACGCTCGGCCGCACGAGCGGCCTCCCTGCGGCCCTTGGCGGTGAGAACGGGTCCGACTGCTTGACCCTGCACGAGCCGCGAAGCGTTCCAGGTGCTCTCTCCGTGGCGCACGAACCACAGCGTGCGCTTTGCCTGTCGATTCTTCACTACTGATCACAATGCCCACGTGTTCTGAGCCTGTACTGGGAACCGGAGAAGAACTTCATGAGGATATGTAAGGAAAGGATGAAGGCTTCCTGAGACAACGCTGAGTATTCGAGGGTCGATGGTCAGCGGCGCTCTCCGCTGGCGTCCGCGCTGGCGTCCGCGCCGGCGCGGGTCAGACCCGTGCTGGTTCGCGGATGGGCTCGACGACGAGGTCGCGCGCGGGGGCGGGCCTGTTCGCAGTGTCCTCGGCGGGACCGAGCCGGGCACGCTGCTCGGCACGCACGGGACCACCGAGCACCCAGCGCAGCGGCGTTCGCTGAATGAGCGCGGTGAAGAGCACCGCGCTTCCCATGGTGAGCACGAAGGTGACCGCCACCATGCCGGCCCAGCCGAGGTGAGGCGTGAGGCCGGAAGCCCCGAGACCGGAGCGCACCAGGTTGATGAAGAGGACGTGACACAGGAAGATGCCACCCGTCAGGCCAGCCAGATATTCGGCTGTGAAAAACCTGGCGGGCGCGCGCTCCGAACGGCGCGCCCGCCGGCGGAACCACATCCACGCACCGCACTCGAGCGCCGCCACGGCTGCGGTGAACCAGAGGAAGGCGATGGGTTGATAGAGGTCGGAGGCGTGGCCCGGAGTCGAGCCGGTCCAGACCGCGACCAGGTACCACATCGTGGCCGCGATCCCCACGAGAACGGCGCCGGCGATCACCTGGCGGTACCAGCGCTCGACGAAGCCGCGCACCTGATCCCAGTGCAGAGCGACGAGGATCCCCGCCACGAACTGCTCCTGGTATGTGATCGGGTTCCGGGCCCAAGGCCACTTGGAGGCGATGTCACGCGTCCAGTCCCCCACTGCGCCGAAGGACGCGGTGTAGTGGAGGTCCGCCGCCAGCAGCAGCGCGAACAGGAGGCTCGCCACCATGAGGGCCAAGTGGTGCGAGCTGGCCCGGACCGCCCGGAGGACCGCCGGGAAGACCAGGTACAACAACAGCAGGACGACGGCGAAGTAGAGCTGGTAGTAGCCGAACACCACGTAGTTCCAGAGGAGCGACCAGGCCTGGTGCCACGAGTCGCCCGTGATCATGGTGAAGACCCAGTAGATGCCGGTCCAGGCCAGGAAGGGCACGCCGAGCTGCACGTAGCGTCGGCGCCAGAACCCCAACGTGGAACGGGGCCGGGTGATCTGCGAGTAGGTCAACAGGAAGGCGGCGAGGAAGAAGAAGGCCGTCCGGCTGAAGTGCAGGAGCATGACGAAGGCCCAGGCGGCCGTGTTGCCCGCCGCGATGGTCCACAGGAGCGAGTGCTGGAGCACGACGGCGCAGCAGGCGATCACCCGGAACGAGTCGAACTGGCCGATGTACCCACCGTTGGTACCCGGGAGCGCACCACCGTTGGTACCCGGGATCGCACCACCGTTGGTACCCGGGAGCGCAGCACCGTTGGTACCCGGGAGGGCAGCGATGGCCGGCGCTTCCAGCGCAACGCCCGACTGGTCCGCGCGCGCCATGTATGAGATCTTGCCCCGGCTGCCTCAATCCAACCTGTGAGCGAGCCGTGAGGCCCGCTCTCCTACCCCAGTTTGGTGAGGGCGGCCCGCAGGTGTCGCACGGCCTGGCCGATGCGTTGCTCGTTCTCGATGAGAGCGAAGCGGACGTGGCCGTCCCCGCCCGGGCCGAACCCGACGCCGGGTGAGGTGGCGACGCCGGCCTCGCTGACCAGGTACTTGGAGAACTCCAACGAGCCCATCTCGCGATAGGGCTCGGGGATCGGCGCCCACACGAACATCGTCCCCTTGGGCGGAGCCAGGTGCCACCCGATCCGGTTGAGCCCGTCGCACAGCGTGTCGCGCCGCGACCGGTAGATCTCGTTGATCTCCTTGGGGTACTCCGGCGCCTCGTTCATGGCCACGATGGCAGCGATCTGAATGGGCTGGAACGTCCCGTAGTCGAGATACGTCTTGAGTTTGGTCAGCGCCTGCACGATCTCCTCGTTGCCGACCACGAAGCCGACGCGCCACCCGGCCATGGAGAAGGACTTGGTCATGGTGTAGATCTCCACCGCCACGTCGGTGGCGCCGGGCACCTGGAGGATGGAGGGCGGCTCGTAGCCGTCGAAGCCGAGATCGGCGTAGGCGAAGTCGTGCACGAGCACCACCTCGTGCTCGCGGGCGAAGGCCACGAGGCGCTCCATGAAGGAGAGGTCGACGCAGGCGGTGGTCGGGTTGTGCGGGAAGGAGAGGACGATGACCCGCGGCTTGGGCCACGACTCCTCCCAGGCGTGCATGAGGCCCTCGAAGAACGCCTCACCCGGATCGGGCGCGTCGACCGAATCCGCGTCGGGCCCCTGCAAGGGCACCTGCCGCACATCCGCACCGGCGAACAGCGGGCCCCAGATGTGGATCGGGTACGAGGGCGACGGCACCAGCGCCGTGTCGCCCGGTCCCACCAGGACCCACATCAGGTGCGAGAAGCCCTCCTTGGCCCCGATGGTCGTGACCACCTGGGTCTCGGGGTCGAGCTCGACCGCGAACTTGCGCTGGTAGAGGTCGGTGATGGCGCTCCGCAGCTTCGGGATGCCGCGCGAGGCGGAGTACCGGTGGTTGCGCGGGTTCCGGGCCGCCTCGGCCAGCTTGGCCACGGCGACGTCGGGCGAGGGCAGGTCGGGGTTCCCGAAGCCGAGGTCGATGACGTCGCGCCCGCTCCGCCGTGATGCCGCCTTCAGATCGTTGATGGTGGCGAACACATAGGGCGGCAACCCGTTGATTCGGCGGAACTCCATCGGGGAAGTCTACGGCCCGGGTACCGCGCCACCGGACCCGGGACCCTCGCCGAGTTCGCGCGCCGCCGCGGCCAGCTCCTCGACGTCGACCGGCCAGGCGAACACGGCCCAGCTGGCGCCGGCTCTGTGCAGCGCCCTCAGGCGATCGGCGATCGGAGGTGAGGCCGAGGGCGGTGGGCCGGCCCAGGTCACCTCCAGGCCGTCGGGTCCCGCCGTCCGCTGCGCCACGAGCGCAGGCTCGACGTCCCACACGTTGAGCGCCGCTCCGACCGCCCGCGCCTCCTCCATCCGGCCGGCGGGGCCGCCGGCCACCCACACCGGGAGCCCCGCCCGGACCAGCTCCCGGCCCAGTTCGACCAACTCGGCCCGGCGCTCCGCTGCGGGCGCGAAGGGGATCCCGTAGGCGAGGTTCTCCTCCTCGCTCAGGCGGTCGCCGGTGCCGAGGCCGGCGATCACCCGCCCCGGGGCCAGCGCTTCGAGCGCGAGGAACTGCGCGGCGAGCACCGCGTCGGGGACGAGGCCCACCCGCGCCACCAGCGTGCCGAGAAAAGGACCCTCCGCCGCGCTGCAGGTCGGGCCGAGCATGGTCGCCAGCGCGCCGAGGAGCGGGAAGGGCGCCAGCGCCGGTCGCTCCGGCTGGCCGATCGGCCAGATGTGGTCGTAGCAGAAGACGCCGTCCACGCCTGCGGCGACCGCCTCCGCGGCAGCGGCGAACGCCCCGTCGGGCGTGTCACGAAACGTCGGGAGCACGACCCCCGTCCGCATCACCACAACCCGCCCAGGCGCGCCGCCAGCGCGCCGCCGACCGCCCCGGCGCGCTCCCCCAAGGCGGCCGGCACGATCACCGCCTGGGGTCGCCGCTCGCCGCCCTCGACGAGCTCGGCGAATGTGCTGCGGGCGGACCTGATCAGGAGGTCTCCCGCCCGCACCACCCCGCCGCCGAGGACGAAGCACTCCGGATCGAGCACGCCCGCCAGGTTGGCCAGGCCGAAACCGATCCACCACCCGACCTCCGCGATGACCTGCTGGGCCGCCGGGTCTCCCGCGGCCGCCGCAGCGGAGACGTCCTCACCGCGCACGCTCTCGGGGTCGCCGCCGGCCAGCCGGACCACCTCGCCCAACCGTCCCGCCAGAG
Source organism: uncultured Acidimicrobiaceae bacterium (assembly GCA_963840245.1). Classification (GTDB taxonomy): domain Bacteria; phylum Actinomycetota; class Acidimicrobiia; order Acidimicrobiales; family RAAP-2; genus Bog-473. Next base: position 37,778 of record CAWIYI010000044.1, on the reverse strand, counting down.
CCGCCTCCCGGGCGAGGACGCCGAGCCCGGCCCCCGAGGCGAAGCGCTCCCAGCAGCCGCGGCGGCCGCAGGGGCACACGGGCCCGGCCGGGTCGACCACCATGTGGCCGATCTCCCCGGCGAAGCCCGCCGACCCGACCTGCACGCGCCCGTCGACCACGATGCCCCCGCCGATCCCGGTCCCCAACGTGACCATCACGACGTGGCCGAACCCACGGGCCGCCCCCAGGCGGTGCTCGGCGAGCACGGCGAGGTTGGCGTCGTTCTCGATGAGGAGGGTCCGTCCGGGCAGCTGGCCGCCGATCAGCTCGTTCCAGTCAACGCCCTGGGCCTGCGGCAGGTTGGGGGCGAAGCACAGCCGGCCCCGGCGGTCGACCATGCCCGGGGCACCCACGCCGACCGGCGCCGGAGCGACCGCGGCAGCGGTACCAGCAGCAGCGGCGGCGAGCTGGCGATCGAGGTCAGCGACCACCTCGGCCACGGCCGCGGCCACGTGGCTTCCGACGATGACCCGGGTCCCGGTGGGGGTGGCGACCCGGGCCTCGGCGACGATGTCGTCGGTCGCGTCGAGCGCCACGCCGAGGACTTTGGTCCCGCCGATGTCGATGCCGTAGGTGACATCGGCGGCCGGCGGATCACCGCCAGGAGTCACGAGGTGGACTCGACCCGCGCCTTCAGCTCTCGCATGGCGGTCGCCATGATGCGGCTCGTGGCCCGCATCTTGATGAAACCGGGGATGGGCACCCGCAGCTCCGCCTCGACGTGGTAGGTCACGTCGGTGCCCCCGCCCTCCCCCGGGTCGAAGATGTAGCTGCCATCCCACTTGGTGGTGATGTCGCCCTGGGTCAGCTTCCAGGACAGGGCGTGGGGCGCCTCTGAGTAGTCGTAGGCCAGAGTCATGCTGGTGCTGCGGCCGAAGGCGGCGGCCCGGAAGGTCACCAGCAGGGGCCGGCCCTGGTCGTCGCGCTCCTTGACGTCGATCTCCTTGATGTCGGCGGCCCATTCGGGGTACCGCTCGAGATCGGCCGCGACCGCAAAGCAGCGCTCGGGCGGCGCCGCTACCGAGATGTTCTCTGTGGCTTGGTCGGCCACGTCGGTGTGTCCTTCCTGTCGATGACGCCAGCGCGGCGCAGGGTCAGACTGCCACTCCGGCCAGCGCGTCGGCCAGCCTAGAAGCGAGAGCGTCGTTGTCGAAGGATTCCAGCACCCTAGATCGGGCGGCCCGCCCCATCCGGCGGCGGCGGTTGGGGTCGGCCAGGAGGCTCCGCAGCGCCTCGGCCACGGCGCCGGGGTCGCCGGGGTCCGCGACCACGAGGCCGGTCTCACCGTCCAACACCGCTTCGGACACCCCCCCGCTGTCCCCGGCCACCTGCGGGACGCCGGCGGCGGCGGCCTCGAGGAAGACGATCCCGAACCCCTCCTGCTCCAGGGCCAACCAGCGGTTGCGGCAGGCCATGACGAAGACGTCGGCGGCGCCGAGGAGAGCGGCCCGATCCTCCTGGCTCACCCGTCCGAGCACCTCCACCCTCACGGGGCTTCGTGCCGCCAGGCGGCGCAGGTGCCCCAGTTCCCGCCCGTCGCCGCCGATCGCCACCACCAGATCGGGGTACGAGGGGGCGAGGCGATTGGCCGCTTCGATGAGCACGTCCATCCCCTTGCGGGGGACGAGCCGGCTCACGCTGGAGAGCAGAGGGCCCTGGGCCGGGAGCCCGAGCCCGGCCCGCGCCGCCCGGCGCTCGGCCGCCTTGAGCGGGACGATGGCGGTGGGGTCGACGCCGGGCGGGATCTCGACCAGCGGAGCCGTCAAGCCCGGCACGGCACGCCGGGCCTCCGCCGCGGGGTAGCACCCGGCCGACACGACGAGCCGCGCGCCGCGCAACACCCGGCCGAGCGCGGCGCGCGAGCCGGGCAGCCGGCCCGGCACCGTGACCTCGGCGCCGTGGAGGATGACGCCGTAGGGGACGTCGAGATGCGGACCCAGGAGCCCGAGCGGCAGCGCGGGATCGAGCAGGACCAGATCGATCCCGTGCTTCGTGACCGCGGCGCGCACCGCGGCGGCGGCGGCTGGCGTCGGGAAGAAGAGGATCCGACCCGGGACGCGTTCGATGCGGATGCCCCGCTCGGCCTGCGCAGCGTCGAAGACGGCCGCCCCGTCATCGGAGGACGCGGTGAGCACGACGAACGAGGACGGATCGAGCCGGCTCCACAGGTCCCAGAGGTAGTTCTGGATGCCACCGACCTTCGGTGGGAAGTCGTTGGTGACGAGGAGGTGACGCTTCACGCTGCACCACCGGCGCAACGGCGAGACCGGGACGGCGCTCCGCGCGGAGAGGGGCGGGGCTCAGCCTGCCTGCGTGCTGAAGCGCAGCGTCGGGACCAAGCCGGCGCGCTCGAGCATGCGCATCGCCCGCGCCTCGTCGGCGTCGATGACGACAGCATCATCGGGTTCCCGCTCGAGGAGGAAGCTGACGACACAATCGTCGCAGGCGTCCGTGTCGCGCAGAGCACAGCAGTCGCAGTCGATGGTGAGCTCGCCCTCGGGCTCGGTGTCGGTGCCGGTGTCGGTGTCGGTGCATGTCGGTGACGGTGTCGGTGTCCCTGGAAGTCGCCATGACGATGACCCTCTCTTTCGGGGCCAAGCATGGCCAAGGGGTGTGACACCGAGCACGATCGGGACTACCTGGTGTGCAGCGCGTCGAGGGCGGTCTGCAGCGTCTGCTCGAGGCCCCAGGCCACGCTCTCGGTGCGCACGCCGTCGGACGCGGCAAGGCTCAGGAACGGCGGCCCGCCCACCCGGTAGTCGCGGAAGGCGTCCGAGCTCATCACGACTTCGACGCCCTGCACCGCCGCGTGACCGGCCAGGGCGGTGACCGCTTCGGGGCTTTCCTCCCCGGGGCTCCTCGTCACCACGACGAGGCGGGCGGCGCCGGCCAGGCCGACCTGCAGCTCGGGCAGGCCTTCCCAGAGGTCCTGGCAGCCGAAGCAGGCCGCCGAGAGGAACAGGAGCAGAACCGGCGCGGCGGCCTCCACCACGTCGACCCGGCACGCGGCGCCATCGGGCGCGACGCCGACGACATCGTGGGCCGTGGTGGCCGGGTGGTCGGTGTAGGTCGGGATGGGCCTGAGCCGGCGCAAGATGTCAGCCGGCGGCTCGCTCACGGCACCTTCGACGGCGCGCCGGGCTCCTCGACCTCATCACCGGTGATCTCCACGACGCTGCGCCCGTGGCCGCACCAGCGGCACACCACCTCGTCGACGTTGCGGGCGAGCACCTCCTCGTCCTCGACCACGAGATCCCCGCCCACGCTGTAGTGATGGAAGGCCTTTGTCTTCTGCGAGATGGTGACGTCGAAGCGGGTGAGGTTGCCGCAGCCGTCGCAGCGGTATCGAGGGGCGCTCACGCATTCCACGGTAGTCCGCGGCCTGGCGCGCTCCCTTCGGCCTCAGGCGCTGCCGAGCACCTCGCCGATCTGCACACCGGTGATGGTGACGCCTCCCATGCCGCCCCCGACCGGCGGGGCCACGGCGCGGGCCTGCTCCTCGCTCTCGAACACGGCGACCGAGGTCCCGTGGGTCTCGTCGAGGCGGATCCAGTAGCCGGCCACGAAACCCGGTGACGCCTTCACGGTGGGGACGAGCTCCTCGAGGCTCTTGGTGGCGGCGTCCGAATCGGTGATATCGACGGTGACGACGTGTGCATGCATGCGACCAACTCCTTGGGTCTGAAGTGCTGCAGCCTCCCACGCCTCCCTGGAATGCACTGGGGTTGCGGAACGGCTGGTGGGCGATGCGGCGAGACCCTCAGATGCGGTCGAGGAGCTGGCTCTTCTTGGTGGCGAACTCCTCCTCGGAGAGGATGCCGCGGCGGCGCAGGTCGTCGAGCTCGATCAGCCGTTGCCGTATCTCGGAGGGCAGGGTGCCCGGCGTGGCGCCGCCGGCCGGCGCGGGCTCGGCAGCGGTGGGCGGCGGCGGTTCGGCGCCACCGACGCCGAGCGGTGGCGTGTCGTCCGCCTCATCGTGGTCCTCGCCGGCGTAGGGCGCGCCGTAGCGATCGTGCGGCTGCATGTCGGCCGGGATCGCCTCGCGGCGACCGCCGCCGACGATCTCGTTGATCTGCGAGTTGATGACGCGCTGGACCACCGCCGGCTTGCGCATGAACTCCAGGATCAGCGAGTCGTCCTCGCCCTGCACGTCGATGATCAGCGAGCCGGTCCCGAGCACCCGCTCGATCAGGCGCTGGCGGATGTTGACCTCGGTGATGCGCTGTAGGCGCAGCTGGACCGTGTCGCGCCCGAAGATGCCCTCGCGCACGAGGATCCGGGTCGAGGTGAGCGCCACGACGTAGGAGCGCCAGCGGACGAGCCGGCCGAGCAACCAGAGGCCCGGGATGATGACGATGATCAGGATCGGGTAGTTCGTCCAGCTCGGTGCGTTGTGCCAGAGGACGAGCAGCACGATGATCGCCGCCCACACGCCGATCGACGTGAAGAGCGGGCCGAACAGGAAGATCCAGTGCGGCCGCAACTCGGCCAGCAACTCCTCGTCCTCGTTGAGGAACTTCCGAGGTAGGGCCATCGCGCCAGCGTACCGGCGGTCGCCGGGCGCACCGGGCACGGTGGGCGTCGCGCCGTAGGGTGGGGCCATGCCGTATGCCGAGGTGGAGCCCGACGAGGTCAAGGCGCGCCTCGCCCGAGGCGAGGACGTGTTCATCCTCGACGTCCGCGAGCCCGACGAGGTCGAGGCCTGGGCCTACCCGATCGGCGTCAACATCCCGCTCGGACAGCTCGGCGCTCGCCTCGACGAGCTGCCGCAGGACGCCACCATCGTGGTGGCGTGCCACGTCGGCGGACGGTCCGCCGCGGCGGCGCAGGCACTCAGCGATGCCGGGTGGACGGCCGAGAACCTGACGGGTGGCGCGGTCGCCTGGGCGGCCGGGGAGCCCGAGCGCGTAACGGGCGACGAGTAGGGCTGGTGGGGATCGAACCCACGACCCAAGGATTAGCAGCGCTGCGTCAAGGGCTCCGCCACCCTCCTTTTTTTTCTTCCTTTAATTTTTTTCTCTTACTTCTCTATTAATCTCCATATTTACGTTTCATTCTCACATCAGCAGTACTACCCTGAAGTTAAGCCCGCAACCAATCACCACCATGTGTCTCTCCAGCATCAATTCCACCTGATCCTCCCGTCGCCTGCACGCAGACTTCAGGCGAAGCACCACACGGCGACGTTGGTGCGGTGGGAAGGCGAAGACTCAGACTTCGGGTGACGACCGAAAGGAGACACTCGTCACCCCAGTTCTCAGGCCAGCCCTCCGCTGCTCCGGCGATTTCACCCAACACGCCCGACACACCCTGAGAAGGACCGTAAGCAGACGCTCCACCTGAGCTTCCGGCCAGCCATCCCACAGGGGCGTCGTTGTAGTCCTTTGCCCTTGTCGCTTGGAACTGCCGCCCTAGCTCTTGATATTCGGGTCCTCGGCTCAGCGTCTTGGTAATGGTGTTCAGGCCAGGCAAACCGCCGCCAAGCTGTCCCATCGGTCCGATGTCAACACCACCAGTTGGCAACCGTCGTCATCGCGTGCCTCCTTCGCTTTACCCAAGGTTACGACGCACGTGGCGGAGCTCCTTGACCACACCGGGTGGCAAGGTGCGGGTAGGGGCTGCTGCGAAGCTGGAGAGCATGAAGAAACCGCCCATAGAGAACAAAGCCACCACCGGTCGGCCCACAACACCGTCAGGTTCAGTGCGACGGTGGACCTGGGGCGAACCGCCACCCGCAAGGCCAGCTACACTAAGGCCACCACTGTCAGCAACAAGACCACGCAAGTCCAACGCCACGACGGCTAAGAGAAGGAGCAATGGATGACTGCTCGTGAGGTGAGCTGTCAACGATTTCGTTCTAGGACTGAGTGCAGAGGACCGCCGTGCCGTCCAAGACGCTCTCAGCTAATGGCATGGGAGTGGCGAGATTATGGCGGCATGAACCTCTCGCTACGGACGACGAGGAGCTGCGATCGAGACGACGTTCCCACCAGCGGCATACGGATCTAGCTGAGCTTGGCGACTTCGTCTCGCCAACTCCTAGTCCTAGCCACAAAGCGCTCCCCGCTGATGGACGCTGTCGGCGGGCCTCCTCAGATCGCTCGACTACAGATCGCTCCGTCGCATACCGAATATCCCATCGTCGCAGATCGAAACCAGGACTTCACGTCACCCTCGAGGCAACAGCAGCGGCTACATCGACGTGCAGCGCTTCACGCCAGGTCGAGCAACAAGAAGAGCTGCCGCAGACACACTCTCAGTGAAGAGGTCGCATGGTGGCGCGACCATCTGTGAGGCGCAAGCAGCCCCAGCGAACACCGCATGGGATTGCCGGTGATCGCTACGTGGTCGAGCTTCGGGGCGCTGCCTACTACGTCGTTGACGCCCGCACAGGCGCATTCATGGGCGAGCCGTATCGCACCAGGGAAGCCGCCCAGAGCCGAGCTGACGCTCTTCAGGCAACGCTGGCACGGAGGTAGACACATGGAGTCATCACGAGCAGTGCGGAGATTCACCGACAGCGCACTCAGTCAGGGCCACGGGCACCTCAAGGCACAGCGGCGACGGCTGGGCTGAACGTCACCTGGAGGCGACGAACTTCGGAATGCCGGTGCAGAGAGATCAGACGTATGGCGGCCAGAACAACCGACAACGACATCAGTCGTGAGTATCATGGAGCTACCCACACGCATGGTGATGCACGAGCAGACAGCACAGACAGGTGATCCGCCTCAAGCCACACGGCGTGCCGCCTGGTTACGAACATCCCCAGCCACTGGGACCCGATGTGCTCGACCCCGGAGGTCCTCGCATCCTTCCGGTGACGCAAGAGATCACACATGGTCCAGAGCAGAATCAGAGAAGCTGCTGAGTTCGACCGTGCAGTCAAGGAGGGGATCGCTGACCTTGCAGCTCAGCACGCTGCTCTTGGATTTTTCGACCGTCGCTTTGAGGGTCGTCGCCATCGCTCTGGACGATCTGTATGAAGATCATCAGCCGCCTCCATGACATCAAGGCGGATGGCAGCGCGACGTGAACATCCACCGACAGACTTGACCAGGTTCTAAGAGGAGACCACGACATGACCACAAGCGACCGATTCGATCAGTACACACAGGACGAGCCTGTCATGGACACTCCGCCTCAGGCTATACCGCTGGTCGAGCCGACCAGGAGCCGACCGTCGCGCCAGGTTGCGATGGGCCTTGGGGGTTTCGTGCGGTGCTACCAGTGCTGGCGGTGGTGGAGGAGGTGCTGTATCGAGCACGCAGCGAAAGGCGATGTCGGGCGATAGTTCATGAACCGCTGGCGGCATTCCGAAGAACGTGCGATCGCTTCCGTCAGCAGTACGAAGGGACTCAGCATCGTGGATCGGGCAGTCCGCAAGACATGGAGGACGTTCTTGGGCCGGAGAGGTCGGGCGGCATGGAGAAGGTGGCGAGCGGACCCAAGCAGGCCGGTCTGCTGAAGAACGAAGGCTGGGGCGAGGGGTCAGCTGGAGTCAGGGTGCCAGCCACGCCAATGCAACGGCGAACGGCAACGGACTGAGCTGGTGGAGCAGCCGCCCGGTACCGACCGGCGTTTCTTCTGACCTCCAAGCGGCAGCGAGGAAATGGTTTCGCAATGTGGCGTAGGGTTCCCTCGACCGCTGTCGCGGCTGCAAGCCTTCTGCTGCAAGCCCCACCAATGAAAGAGGGGCACATGAATCCGACTCTCGATCACTCGTCTCGTCGATTCCTGGTGTTGGGGCGCGCAGAGCATCGAGAGTGTTCTTACCGGTCCTTGTTGTTGCCACTGTCCCAATGGTTATGTCCAGCGCGCCTGTCGGGGCCCAGGCCAGTCCCGGCATCTCGTGGTCCGTCGTGCCCAGCCCCGCCACTCCGCCCACGCAATACAACTCCCTGAGCGGGGTGTCCTGTAGCAGTTCGACGTTCTGCGCCGCCGTTGGCACGTTGAACGAAATGTGGAATGGTTCAGCGTGGTCGGTCGTTCCCGCCCCACCCACGCCGAGCGGCCTGAACGGAGTGTCGTGTAGCGGCCCGTCGTCGTGCATGGCCGTCGGAGGCTCGGGAAGCGAATCGTGGGACGGGTCGATTTGGTCGACCGTTCCAATCGGCCTTTCGGGCACCTCGTCCACGTTGAACGCGGTGTCGTGTACCAGCCCAACGGCCTGCACCGCCGTCGGCGACTACGCGCCGATCGTCACCTGCCCGCCTAAGCCGCCCTGTGACCAGCTCTACCAAGCGACGCTGATCGAGTCGTGGAACGGTTCTGACTGGTCGGTCGTTCTCAGCCCCAATGCTCCTTCTTTTCTGGCCGACGAGCTGACCGGTGTGTCGTGTACCGACCCATCTGCGTGCACCGCCGTCGGGTACGCCGATTCCAACGGTGCCCTCAATCAAACTCTGATCGAGTCGTGGAACGGTACTGCGTGGTCGATCGTTCCAAGTCCCAATACTCCGGACAACCAGCCCGACTCCTTGACCGCGGTGTCGTGTGTAGCTGCGACTGCGTCAGATTTTTTTTTTTTTTTTTTTTTTTTTTTTTTTAATTTATGCACAGCCGTCGGTATTGACGCCGTCGATCGTGGAGAACCAGACGCTCGATTGAGTCGTGGACTGTAAGCGTGGAACGGCTCGGTGTGGTCGATCGTTCCCAGCCCGAATACCTCGAGCATACAAAACAACACTCTGAGCGGAGTGTCGTGCAGCAGCCCCTCGGCCTGCACGGCCGTCGGGACATACACCCCCTACGACCCGAATCAGTCGAGTATCGCGTTGACACTGACCGAGTCGTGGGACGGCTCGTTCTGGTCGATCGTTCCCAGCCCTGACCCTTCACCCACTCAGGAAAACAGTCTGCAGAGCGTGTCGTGTCTCGGGCCGCCGGCATGCATGGCGGTAGGTCTCCTCGCAGCCTCCACCTTGTCTGAGACAGCCCAACCGCTGATCGAGTCGTCGATGAGCATCAGCAACGGCGAGGCACCGGCGATTACCAGTATCGCCCAAGCAAGCTTCACGGCTGGATCGGCCGGGACGTCTCGCGGTGACTTCGAGCGGGTAGTTTATTTTTTTTTTTTTTAAAGTCCCATTGAACGTTCTTGTCAGTCCGGTTCGAACTCCCTGAACGGGGTCAGTTTCATCACTGCGATTACCGCACCTGTCTGTACTGCTTATTATTCTTTATTTATTTATTTTTTTATTATCTTAACATTTTTTTTTAATTATTTCCCATTGACGTTCTTGTCAGAATCCGGTCCGCTCCCGGACGGGGTCGTTTCATCGACAACGGGGACGGTACCGCCACCTTGTCGGCACGCCCGCCATCCGGAAGTTTTTTTTATATACCGCATCCGGAAGCGCCGCCGGTACTTATCCGATGCGTCATCGCCGCCGGCAACGGCGTGTCGCCCCTACCGCCACCCAGTCTACGTTCAAGGACCAACTTCACATTGACGGTTCGAGGACCCGACCACGAGCATTCTGATCCCGTCCAATGGGGCGACGCTGTCGGGATCGACCTACCTCGATGCCTCCGCCGCGAACGCCACCAGTGTCGAGTTCCTGCTCTTCGGCGGCACCTACGGCTACAACGCCCCGGTGCTCGTGCACGGCCACGTCGACGATCTACGGCTGGCTGTGCGGCTGGAACACCACCACGGTGCCTAACGGGAGCTACACCCTGGTGTCCCTGGCCACCAACTCGACTGGCACTGGCGCGGCCGGCGTCAGCATCGCGGTGGCGAACCCGACCACGAGCGTTCTCATCCCCTCCAACGGGGCGACGCTGTCGGGGTCGACCTACCTCGATGCCTCTGCCTCCAACGCCACCAGTGTCGAGTTCCTGCTCTTCGGCGGCACCTACGGCTACAACGCCCCGGTGCTCTGCACAGCCACCTCGACGATCTACGGCTGGCTGTGCGGCTGGAACACCACCACGGTGCCCAACGGGAGCTACACCCTGGTGTCCCTGGCCACCAACTCGACTGGAGGCGCAGGAGCGGCCGGCATCAGCGTCACAGTCAACAACCCGACGGTGTCGCATTTTCTGCCGAGTCGAGCGTGTTCACGTACCCCTCTCAATAGGAAAGCGCGACGCTGAGGCATTTGGTAGGGCTGTGTTCGGTTGTTGTAGGGCTGTGTTTTGTAAGGCTGTGTTTTGTAGGGCTGGTGGGGATCGAACCCACGACCCAAGGATTATGAGTCCTCTGCTCTGACCACTGAGCTACAGCCCCACTGGGGTTCTAGCCGACGAACACCATGGGCGCCGACATTTAACGCTGCAGCAACCTCTACGGCCGACCTGGACGACAACATGCGGGATGGATCGCGTCGAGCCCCACGACATGCAGGGTCACGTGATCGTGTGCGGCCTCCAGGGTGTCGGGTTGCGCGCCGTGGAGCAGTTCCACCTGAGTGGTACCCAGGTCGTCGTGATCGACGACGACACCGATCCCCGATTCTCGCGGATCCTCGATGACTGGGGCGTTCCCCATGTTCGCCGCCACGCCCATCGCGGCGAGGGGTTCGAGGAAGCCGGCCTGGAACGAGCCGCCGCGGTGGTGTGCGTCGAGGTCGACGAGATCCACACGCTCGAGACCGCGCTGCGCGTCAAGGAGATCCGGCCGGAGCTGCCGCTCGTCGTCCAGCTGGCCAACCCTTCGGTGGCGCAGGCGCTCGAGCGGGTCTCCGGGCCGGGCAGCGTGCTGGATGTGGCAGCGCTGGCAGCTCCCTCCTTCGTCGAGGCCTGCCTGGGACGACCGGCGCATGCCATTGAGCTGGCCGGGATCGACTTCGCCGTCGTCCAACTCGGTGTCGAGGGGATCAGCTGCCGCGCACGACACCTTCCGCGGCCATTTCGGCCACCTGGCCCCGGTGGCGATCATGCCCTTCGGCGACGCGCCCATGGCGACCTGCCCGGGACGCGACCACCCGCTGCGCCGCGGTGACCGCGTCGCCGTCTTCGGCACCCTCGACGAGTTGAGCGCGCATCGGGATCAGCACGACCCACACGCCGGACGTCCCCGAGCGCTCCGTGGGCTTGGCCCGCCGCATCCGGCTCCAGGTCGACATCGCCCTCGAGGAGGGCAACCGCGCCCTGGCCGTCGTCGCCTCCGCGCTGTTCGCGACTGATCGTGGTGGCGACGATCGTGCTGCACTTCGCCTTCCGGCCCCCCGACGGCCAGGCCCACCTCGGTTTCCTCTCCTCCCTGTACTTCACCGTCGAGACGGTGGCGACGGTGGGATACGGGGACTACAGCTTCTCCGAGCAGAGCCCGTGGCTCCTCGTCTGCGCGATCGTCCTCATCGTCTCGGGCGTGGCGCTGGTGTCGACCGCGTTCGCACTCTTCACCAACATTCTGGTGAGCCGGCGCATCGAGCGCTCACTCGGACGCCGGCAGGTGCCGGGGATGGTCAACCACGTCATCGTCATCGGCCTCGGCGCGGTCGGCATCAGCGTGGTGCGGCGGTTGGTGGCGGAGGGCGAGGCCGTCGTCGTCATCGAGCGGGACGCCGACAACCGCTACCTGGCCCAGGCGCGGGCGCTCGGCGTCCCCGTCGTCATCGCGGACGCCACGCAGTCGCAGACCCACCGCATGGTCAACATCGCCGACGCCAAGGCGGTGGCGGTGTTGACCAGCGCCGACCTGACAAACATCGAGACCGGGCTCTCGGTACGGGAATCACTCGGCGGAGCGCTGGGACGACGTCCCGGTCGTCCTGCGCGTCTTCGATCGTGAGCTGGCCCACATGATGGAGCGGAGCTTCGGCTTCCGCCACGTCCGCTCCACCTCGGCCCTCGCTGCGCCCTGGTTCGTCGGCGCCGCCCTCGGGCTCGACGTGCTCAGCACGTTCTACGTCGACCAGCAGCCGTTCTTGGTGGCCGGCCTCTCGGTGGCGCCGAACGGCGGCCTGCAGGGCCTCGCCATGCAGGATCTCTCGTCGCGGACCCGGGTGATCGCACTCAGCCGCGCCGCTGACGGCGTGCTCGAGCATCCGCCCCGTCGGGGCACCGTCTTCGCCGGTGGGACACCGCATTCCTGCTCGGCCCGTACGAGGAACTCCTCCGGGTCCTGCAGCGCGATCAGACACCCGTCTAGCCAGTCGGCATCATGGTGCGCCGTGACCATCGTCGAGGAGGAGACGCCGGGATCCCCCGCGGCCGCACCACCTCCTGATCGGGCAACGCCCGAGACGAGATCGGCCGGCCCGGTTCGGCCCCTGGATCCTGGTCGCCCTCTCGCTGGCCTGGGGGCTGTGGGAACTGCGGCCCGAGCTCCGGGCCGTGCCGTATCTCGACGACAGCTCCCTGCACGAGCAGATGGTGCGCGCCGCCGCCACCCGCATCAGCGAGGGCCACCTCCCGCTGACGAGTTGGTTCCCTTTCCTCGGTCTCGGCTCACCCCAGTTCCTGCACTACCAGAGCCTGCCGTCCATGTTGACCGGCCTGATCGGCACGGCCGTCGATCCCGACACGGTCTTCCGCTGGTCGCTCTACCTCCTCCTCGCGCTGTGGCCGCTCGCCGTCTACTGGAGCGGGCGGCTGTTCGGGCTGAGCCGCTGGACCGCCGCCAGTGCCGCCGCGGTGGCGCCCTTCCTCGCCTCGGCCGCCGGCATCGGCTACGAGACGAAGGCCTACGTCTGGATCGGTTACGGCGTGTGGACCCAGCTCTGGGCGTCGTGGACGTTGCCGTTGGCGTGGGGCTTCACCTACCGCGCCCTGTCGACGCTGCGGGGAGCCTTCTTCGCCGTCCTCTTCATCATGCTGACGGTCGCGCTGCACTACGAGACCGGGTACCTGGCCTTCGTCCCGCTCGTCGTGTGGCCCTTCATCGTCCCCTCCGACCTGTGGCGCCGGATCGGGCGCGCCGCCGTCCTCGGCGCGGCGGCGCTGCTCGCCTCGGCCTGGGTCATCGTCCCGCTGCTCCAACAGTCGCATTGGGCGGCGCGCAACCAGGTGCTCGAGGGCACGGGGCTCGAGAACGGCTACGGCGCCGGGCAGATGCTGTCCTGGCTGTTCACCGGGCATCTCTACGACGACGGCCGCTGGCCTGTGGTCACCGTCCTCGTCGCAGTGGGCATCGGGTTCTGCATCTGGCGCTGGCGCTCGTTCACCGCAGGTCGCGCCGTCGTGCTCATCTGGCTGGTCACGCTCGTCATGTCCTTCGGGCGGACGACCTTCGGGTCCCTCTACGACATTTTGCCGGGCAGCAGCGACATCTTCATCCGGCGCTTCGAGATGGGCGTGCAGCTCTCCGGCCTCCTGCTGGCCGGGATCGGCCTCGTGTTCCTCGGACGCTCTGTGCTGCAGGGCGTGGCGGCCCTGCTCCCCGAGGACCGCCGGCGATGGGTCACCCGGCCGGCCGGGCGCGGCATCGTCGCCGGACTGTGCATCGTGGCGCTGATCGTCGTGCTCGCGCCCGCCTGGAGAGACCTGGACACCTACGACAGCCACAACGCGACGAACATCGGCCTCCAGGCCCAGGCCGACGCGCAGCAGGACCCGCAGATCGACCGGCTGCTGGCGTACGTGCGCGCCCATCCCAAGGGCCGTGTCTACGCCGGCTCGCCGACCAACTGGGGCCAGAACTTCACAGTGGGGGCGGTCCCCGTCTTCAAGTACCTCGAGAGCAAGGACATCGACGAGGTCGGGTACACGCTGCGCACGGCGTCGCTCATGACGGATCCCGAGTACTTCTTCGACGAGACGAACCCCGGCGACTACCCGCTCTTCGGCATCGGCTACCTCATCACGCCCGCCGACATGGCAGCGCCGGTGCCGGCCGACAAGGTCGGCTGCTCGGGCAACTACTGCCTGTGGGCTCTCCCGGACGCCGGCTACATCCACGTCTACGACACGACCGGCGTGCTGACGGCGACACGGGCCGACGTCGGGTCGCAGAGCACGACGCTGCTCGAGTCGCCGCTCCTCGAAGACCAGCGCGACCTCACGGTGGCCTTCAACGGGCAGGCGGCCTCCACCCCGACCGCGCCCGACGCGTCGGCGCTGGAAGGCAAACCCGGGCACGTGGTCGTGGAACACGCCGACCTCCAGAACGGCACGGCCCGCGCCGTGGTCAAGACCAACCGCCGCGCCACCGTCGTCCTGAGCGCGTCGTACGACCCGGGCTGGCACGCCACCGTGAACGGTCACCCGGCGCCGACGGTGATGGTGGCACCAGCTCTGGTCGGAGTCGTGGTGGGCCGGGGCGTCCACACGGTGACCTTCACCTACGGCGGCTACGGCTCCTACGTCCCGCTGTTCGTCCTGGCGCTGGCGGTGCTCGTGGTTCTGGCCTTCGCTCCGGTGGTGTGGCGGCGGGCCCGCGCGCACAGGGATGTTCGTGGCGTTGCCGGCAACGGCTGAAGGGTGTCGGCGATGTTTCCCGGGACTATAAGCAATCCTGCTTATAGTCCCCAGGAATTCGCCCAGTCGCGAGGAGTTCGCCTCGTCGCGAGGAGTTCGCCTCGTCCCGAGGAGTTCGCCTCGTCCCTGAAGGAGTTCGACTCGTCCCGAGGAGCTCGCCGGCCCCATCCCGGTCCGGTCCGGTCGGATAATCCCCGACTCGAAGTGGCCTACTGCAGATAGCCCTCCACGGTGCCGGCCGAGCGGGGCGCGGCGACGTCGGGGTCCTGGCCGGCGGCGCGCTTGGCGCGGCGCTGGCGCAGGACGTCCCACAGCTGGTCCAAGGTGACCTCGAGGTCGCGCTTGCGCTTCAGCTCGTCGTCGCTCAGCCCCTCGCCGACGTGGGCCTCCTCGAGGCGCTGCTCCTCGGCCGCGAGATCGCCGATCTGGTTCACGATGTCCTGGTCGTCCACTGTCCGCTCCGCTCCGCTCGACTGGGCTGCATCCGGTCCTGCTGGTCCCGGGCCGTGAGGCCCGGGACCAGTCTGCCCGGACTCAGGCCGCGGCGACCAGCTGACTCTCGTCGCCCTCGGCCGGTGCCACCGTGCCCGCCCCGGACAGCGCCGGGGTGAGCACGTCGGCGATGGTCGCCGCGAGGTGGAACGTCATGACGTCACGCACCTCCTCGGGGACATCCTCGAGGTCGTTGCCGTTGCGCTCCGGCAGGACGACCTCGGTCAGCCCGGCCCGGTGGGCGGCCAGCACCTTCTGCTTGACCCCGCCGATGGGCAGGACACGTCCCTGCAGGGTGACCTCACCGGTCATCCCGACCACGGACCGGACGGGCACGCCGCGCAGGAGACTGACCAGCGCGGTCGTCATGGTGACACCCGCCGAGGGCCCGTCCTTGGGGACGGCGCCGGCGGGGACGTGCACGTGGAACCGCTTGCCGCTGAAGACCGTCGGGTCGATCCCGAGCTCCTCGGCGTGCGAGCGCACGTAGGAGAGGGCGATCTCCGCCGACTCCTTCATGACGTCGCCCAGCTGGCCCGTGAGGGTGAGCCCCTCGGGGCCGTCGGACACGCTGGCCTCGACGAAGAGGACGTCGCCGCCCGCTCCGGTCACAGCCAGTCCGGTGACGACGCCGGGCACGCTGGTGCGATCGGCCGCTTCGAAGAAGAAGTGCGGCCGGCCGAGCCAACCCCGCACGTCGTCGGCTTCGACGACCACGGGAGCCTGGCGCTCGCCCGAAGCGAGCTTCGTCGCCACCTTGCGCAGCAGCTTGCCGAGCTCGCGCTCGAGGTTCCGCACACCCGCCTCCCGGGTGTAGTCGGCCACGATGGCGCGCAACGCGTCGTCGCTGATCTGGACCTCGTCCTCGCGCAGCGCCGCCCGGGTGAGCTGGCGGCCCACCAGGTGGTGCTTGGCGATGGAGACCTTCTCGGACTCGGTGTACCCGTCGATCCGGATGATCTCCATGCGGTCGAGCAGCGGCCCCGGGATGGTGTCGACCACGTTGCCCGTGGCGATGAACAGCACCCGCGACAGGTCGAGGTCCACCTCGAGGTAGTGATCGCGGAACGTGTGGTTCTGCGCCGGGTCGAGCACTTCGAGCAACGCCGACGACGGGTCACCCCGGTAGTCAGCACCGATCTTGTCGACCTCGTCGAGCACGATGACCGGGTTCATGGTCCCGGCTTCCCGCAGCGCGCGCACCAGGCGACCCGGCTGGGCCCCCACGTAGGTACGGCGGTGGCCGCGGATCTCGGCCTCGTCGCGCACGCCGCCCAACGAGACACGGACGAACTTGCGACCGAGGGCGTTGGCGACGGACTCGCCGAGCGACGTCTTGCCGACGCCCGGAGGCCCGACGAGGGCCAGGATGGCCCCCGAGCCGCGCCCGTCGACCGGCGACAGGCCGCGCTCGGCCTGCAGCTTGCGCACGGCGAGGTGCTCGAGGATGCGCTCCTTCACGTCGGCCAGACCGTCGTGGTCGGCCTCCAGAATGCGCGACGCCTCTTCGATGTCGAGCCGGTCCTCGGACTCGACACCCCAAGGGATCTCGAGCACGGTGTCGAGCCAGGTGCGGATCCAGCCCGTCTCGGGGCTCTGGTCACTGGTGCGCTCGAGCTTGTCGACCTCGCGCTCGACCGCCTTGCGGACGTGCTCGGGGAGGTCACGCGACTCGAGCTTGGCCCGGTAGTCGTCGGGGTCGGCGTCGTCGCCGTCGCTCAGCTGCCCGAGCTCCTTGCGGATGGCATCGAGCTGGCGGCGCAACAGGAACTCGCGCTGCGTCTTCTCCATGCCCTCTTCCACGTCGGTCTTGATCTTCTCGCGCAGCGTCACGTCGGCGAGCGTGTCGCGGGCCCACCCGAGGACGAGGCGGAGCCTCGCCTCGACGTCGCGCGTCTCGAGCACCTGCACCTTCTGCGTGAGCGAGAGGTCGGGTGAGTACCCCGACATGTCGGCCAGGCGGCTGGGCTCGGTGATCTCGCGAAGCTGCGCGGCGATGCGCCCGGCGCCCCGGCTGTGCAGGATGTTCTCCATCACGGCGCGGTACTCCCGGGCCAGTTCGTTGGCCGCCGGGGTCGGCTCGGGCTCGTCGAGGGGCTCGGCCTCCACCCACAGGGCGTCCCCGGTGCCGGGGATGCCGGTGCCGATGACGGCGCGGCGGTCACCCCGGATGGCCACGGCGGGCAGGCCACCGGGGAGGTCGCCCTCCTCCATGACCTCGGCGATCACGCCGACCGCGGCGAAGCGTCCCTCGATGTGGGGCACGAGCAGCAGGCGACCCCCGGCCGAGCGGGCAGAGTCGACCGCGGCGCGGGCCTCGTCGGACTCCAGGGCCATGGTGAAAACCATCCCCGGCAGCACGACCCCTGAGGTCAAGGGCAGCAATGGGAGTGTCACGTTCTCGTTCGTCATCGGGGTGTCCTTTTGTAATGCCGTAATGGCAATTCCTCTGACTGGTCAACCATATGGGTGGAAGAGTCATTCCCGTACGGGTCCGGCCCCTGGTGGGAGGCCGGAAGAAGGGCGGGGTGGCCCCTTCCAGGGAATACGCTGCATCCGTGAGGAGTCCCGCGGCAGAGAGGAGTCCCGTGAGCAGAGCTGTGAGCAGAGCCCAGACTGTCCCGGACCCCGGCGCGGCCGGGGGGACGACGGTGGCGCCGGCGCGGCCGGTGCCCGACCTCGACGATGGCGACCACGACCGGATGGCCCACATCGTCCTGGAGGGGTACACCCCCAAGGGGGGTGATTTCGTCTCCACCGGGCCGAGCGTGGTCGAGGGAATGGTCAACCGCACTGCCGTGCGGGCGCTGTGCGGCAAGGAGTGGGTGCCGGGGCGGGACCCGGCGCGCTACGGCCTGTGCCCCACCTGCAAGGAGATCGCCGAGTCCATGGGTTGGCAGATCCCGGCCAGCTGAGGCCGGCCGACTGGGGTTGGGCTGTGCTCTTCGTGCCGTCGGTCCCCCGGTTCGCTACCGTGCGGCAGACCGATGGACCGGGGCGGTGGCCGGCCGTCCGAAGGGAGCACGTTGGCACAGGTCAGCTTCGACGGGGCCACCAAGTACTTCGGTGACACCACCGCAGTCGACGACCTGACGCTGCACGTGGCCGACGGTGAGCTGCTCGTGCTGCTGGGCTCGTCGGGGTGCGGCAAGACGACGGCACTGCGCCTGGTGGCCGGCCTCGAGGAGCTGAGCAGCGGCACCGTCACCATCGGCGACCACGTGGTCAACGACATCGACCCCAAGGATCGCGACGTGGCCATGGTCTTTCAGAGCTACGCGCTCTACCCGCACCTGACGGTGGCCAAGAACATCGAGTTCCCGCTCCGCCAGCGCGGCGTCGACAAAGAGGAGCGGACGACCAAGGTGAAGCGGGCCGCCGAGACGCTGGGGCTGGGGGCGCTGCTCGATCGCAAGCCCGGACAGCTCTCGGGTGGCCAGCGCCAGCGGGTCGCGCTGGCCCGGGCCATCGTGCGCGAGCCCACCGTCTTCCTCATGGACGAGCCGCTGTCGAACCTCGATGCCGCGCTGCGGGTGCAGACGCGGGCCGACATCGTCGAGCTGCAGGCGCGGCTCTCGACCACCACGCTCTACGTCACCCACGATCAGGTGGAGGCCATGACGATGGGCGACCGCATCGCCGTCATGAGCGACGGGAAGCTGCAGCAGGTGGCCGCGCCCGAGGATCTCTACGCGTGGCCGGCCAACGCCTTCGTGGCCCACTTCCTCGGCAGTCCCGGCATGAATCTCATGCAGGGGATGCTCGTCGAGAGCGGAGCGCCCGACACCGAGGGCGCGGACCGGCCCGGGACGTTGAGCGTCGCCTTCGCCGGCGCCTCGGTCCCGCTCCCGCCCGCGGTGGCCGACGCCGTCCGGGGGTCCGGGCCCGACGTCCAGCTGGGCCTGCGGCCCGAGGCGCTGCACCTCAGCCCGGACGGGGCCATCGCGGCCAGCGTGATCATCGTCGAGCTCCTCGGCGCCGAGACGCACGTGATCTGCCACACCGAGACGGGCGCCCGGATCATCGTGCGCCAGAACGCCTCGGCGGCCAGGCCCAAGATCGGCGAGGCCGTGCGCATCGCCGTCGACCCCGACCCGGCCTCGTACCACCTCTTCGACGCCGCCACCGGTGCCCGCCTGGGCAGGGCGACGTGACAGAGGTCACCGCCGTGCCCGGGCCGTTGCCCGAGCCCTTGCCTGACACGCCGAAGGAGCGGCCGGCGGGGGGTGGCGGCGGGTCCTCGAACGCCCTGCGCTCACGCAGGCGCAAGCAGGCGCTGCTGGCCTACCTGCTGCTGCTGCCCGCGCTGGTGCTCTTCGGGGTGTTCTCCTTCTATCCCTTCCTGCGCAACTTCAAGCTGATGCTCTACGAGACGCCGCCGGTGCCGGGCCTGCCGCCGCACTACGTGGGGCTGCACCAGATCATCCCCACCATCACCTCGACCCAGTTCACGCAGAGCCTCGTCACCACGCTGCTCTTCGTCGTCCTGGTCGTGCCGATCAGCCTCATCGCCGGGCTGGCCCTGGCCGTGGCGGCCCACCGCAAGCTGAAGGGCATGGCCGCCTACCGGGTCATCTTCTCCTCCACCGTGGTCAGCTCGGTCGCCGTGGCCTCGGTCGTCTTCGGGACGCTGCTCAACCCGGTGGTGGGGCTGCTGCCCTGGCTCGGCATCAACCCGACCCCGCCGGCACTCGAGAGCTCGACCTGGGCCCTGCCCGCGGTGGCGCTCATCACCATCTGGCAGTTCCTGGGCCTGTCGTTCATCATCATGCTGGCCGGCCTGCAGTCGGTGCCCGACGAGTTGATCGAGGCGGCGCGCATCGACGGCGCGGGCCCCTGGACACGCTTCTGGCGCATGACGGTGCCGCTCCTCTCCCCCACCATCTTCTTCGCCGGTGTCGTGAGCACGATCTACGCCTTCCAGGCCTTCGGGGCGGTCGACATCCTCATCGGGCCGCAGAACACGGTGCGCCTGCACACCAACGTGCTGATCTACAACATCATCAACACGCTGCAGATCGAGAACAACGCCGGCGCCGCGGCCATCATGGCCACGGTCCTCTTCCTGATCCTGCTGGCGCTCACCCTCCTGCAGCTGCGCTTCCTCGAGCGGCGGGTGAGCTATGCCAACTGACGTGCTCGAGGCCCCGCCGCCGGCCGCGCCGGCGCACGTGGCCGCCCACCGCAAGCCGCGGCGCAAACTGCGCACCATCGGCAGCTACACGCTGTTGACGGCGGGCGCCATCATCGTCCTGTTCCCGGTCTACGTGACGATCGTGAACTCGCTGCTGCCACCGGACCAGCTGGTCCACCAGCCGCCGCCGCTCTTCCCGACCAACCCGCAGTGGCACGACTACAGCGCGGCGTGGAACGGCGGCCAGATGTCGAAGTACATGGCGACGTCGGCGATCATGACGGCGATCATCGTGGTGGGCCAGCTGGTGACGTCGGTACTGGCCGCCTACGCCTTCGCCTTCCTCACCTTCCCGCTCAAGCGCACGCTCTTCGCGCTCTGCCTGGCCACCCTGATGATCCCGCTCGAAGTGACCTTCATCACCAACCTCGACACGATCACGACGCTGCACTGGTTCAACACCTACGCGGGATTGTCCATCCCGTTCCTCGCCACCGGGTTCGGCATCTTCCTGTTGCGTCAGGCCTTCCTGCAGATCCCGCGCGACCTGCAGGAGGCGGCCCAGCTCGACGGCTACGGGCACCTGCGTTTCATGACCCGGGTGGCGGTGCCGCTCGCCCGCCCCTCGCTCGCCGCCCTGGCCGTCTTCTCGTTCCTCGGCGCCTGGAACCAGTACCTGTGGCCGCTGGTGTCGACCGGGGGGACGACGCCGCTCTACACCGTGCAGATCGGCCTGAAGCAGCTGCTGGGCACCCAGGTGTCCACGATCCCGGTGGCGCTGGCCGGCGCCGTCATCGCCTTCGTGCCGCTGGTGATCCTGCTCCTCATCTTCCAGAAGCAGCTCGTGCGCAGCCTCACGGCGGGCGCCGTCAAGTAGGCCGTGGCGGCGCCCCCGGCCGGGGGGCTCCCGGTGCTAGGCAATAGGAAATGCGCATCCCTCGCCTCCCCCGACTGGCGGCCGCCGCGCTCTTCGTCACGACGCTCGGTGGCACCGCGGCCTCGGCCGGCCTCGGCGCCGGCGATCCCGCCCCCGCCGGTGCGGCCAGCCTGCCCGCCTGCAACCTCAAGGCGCTGGCCAACCACAAGGGTCTCGTCAGCATCACCTTCTGGGAGTCGGCCTCTCAGGCCAACCTGACGGTGCTCCAGTCCATCACCAACGCCTTCAACTCCTCGCAGACCAAGGTGCACGTCACACTGGTCACCCAGGCCGGCTACGACGACACCTGGCAGAAGTATCTCGCCGGGCTCTCCAGCGGGCAGCTGCCCGACGCGGTGCAACTGGAGGACCAGCGCACCCAGGCCGCCATCGACACCGGCTCGTTCCTGCCCGTGCAGTCCTGCATGAACGCGGCCAAGTACTCGACCAGCGACTACCTGCCCCGCCCCCTGGCCTACTGGAAGGTGAACGGCGTGCAGTGGGCCCTGCCCTTCGCCGTCTCGGCGCCGATCCTCTTCTACAACCAGAACGCGTTCACGAAGGCGGGTCTCGACCCGGCCGACCCCCCGACCACGTTGCCCCAGATGGTGATCGACGCCAAGGCACTCAAGGCATCCGGCAGCGGCATGGGCCTCGTCCTCGACCCCTGGCACCTCGAGACCTGGCTGGCCACGGCCAACCAGCTCTTCGTGAACAACAAGAACGGGCGGAGCAGCCGGGCCACGCAGGGCTCGTTCAACAACCGGACCGCGGTGTCCATCTTCAGCCAGCTGAGCAACCTGGTGCGCTCGGGCTACGCCACGACCAACCCGTCGTCGGGGCCCGACCAGTACGACAACCTGCTCGGCATCGGCAGCGGCAAGTACGGCATGACCATCGAGACCTCGGCTGCGCTCGGCACGGTGACCCAGCTCCTCGGCACCGGGAAGTACGCCAACGTCAAGCTGGGGATCGGCGCCTTCCCCGACTACAGCTCGGCGGTGCAGGGCGGGGTCGAGCCCGGGGGCTCGGGCGTCTACATCTCGAACAAGGTCCCGGCCATCGACCAGGCGGCGTCGTGGCAATACCTGTCCTACCTCTTGAACACCCAGAGCCAGGCCACCTGGGCGGCGGGGACCGGTTACATCCCGGTCCGCAAGTCCTCGGCCCAGACGGCGACCGTCCAGCACCTGTGGGCCACCAGCCCCGGGTACAAGGTGGCCTACGACGAGATCAACAACGGCGCCGACACCCCCGCCACCTCCGGCTCGGTGATCGGCCCCTACGCCGACGTGCGCACCGACGTGCTCAACGCCGAGATCTCCATGTACACCCAGGGCGTGAAGCCGGCCAAGGCCGTGAGCGCGGCGGAGCAGAGCGTCAACACCACGATCTCCGACTACAACAGCCGGCTCGGCTCGTCGTAGGCCCTACCGGGGCCGGGAGCGGCACCCGGAACCCCGGGAGCGGCACCCGGGACCTGGCACCGGGGACCCGGGACAGGACCCCCTCCCCGCCACATCGGCACGCCGGGGCGCTCCCTCAATAGAGCCGAACGTCACAACAGCGAGCGAAGAACCCGCGCCAGGCCGGCGAGCGCACCACGCTCGAGGATCTGATGGCCCCACTCGGAGAGTGGGGCCATGCGTGTTCCCACCGCACCCAGCTGCTGACCAGGGACCTTGCCTCCAAAATTCGCCGGGGGGCTATTCCTGACCAACCCGCTTGGATTTAGAAATCCACGTGTATTAGATTGCGCATATGCACCGAAACCGCCAGCACTCCAACGCGCCCACGGGCGCCTCCGCTCCCCGCCACAGGGTCGGCCTGAGCGCCGCGATCGGCGCCCTGGCCCTCTGCGGCCTGGCCTTCACCGCCCTCCCGGCCGGCGCGCAGGGCGGCTCCGTGAACCTCGTGGCCTACTCCACGCCTAAGCCGGCCTATGCCGTGCTGGCCAAGGCCTTCGCCGCGACAAAGGCCGGCGCGGGGGTCACCGTCACTCCCTCCTTCGGGCCCTCGGGCACCCAGGCCACCTCGGTCGCCAGCGGGCTGCCGGCGGACGTCGTGAACTTCTCGCTCGAGCCCGACATGACCAAGCTGGTCAAGGCCGGCCTGGTCTCCAGCTCGTGGAACAAGACCCCGACCAAGGGCATGGTGACGAACTCCATCGTCTCCTTCATCGTCCGCAAGGGGAACCCCAAGCACATCACGACCTGGGCCGACGTGGTGAAGTCGGGCGTGCAGGTCATCACGCCGAACGTCTTCAGCTCGGGGAGCGCCAAGTGGAACCTCATGGCGGCCTACGGCGCCCAGATCTCCCAGGGCAAGTCGCCGGCGCAGGCGCAGGCCTACCTCTCGAAGCTGCTGCACAACACGGTGGCGCAGCCCTCGAGTGCCAGCGCGGCGCTGCAGACGTTCCTCTCCGGTCAGGGTGACGTACTGCTCGACTACGAGGACGACGGGCTCTACGCCAAGAGCCAGGGCGAGGCGGTCACCGTCGTGACCCCGCCGCAGACGATCCTGATCCAGAACCCCATCGCAGTGACCAAGACGGCCAGCCCGGCGGCCAAGGCCTTCGTGGCCTACCTTCTCTCCCCCGCCGGCCAGACGGTGTGGGGCAAGCAGGGCTACCGGCCCGTGCTCCCCGCGGTGGCGGCAAAGTTCAACTTTCCCAAGCCCAAGACGCTCTTCACCATCGCCACGTTCGGGGGGTGGACCGCGGTGAACACGAAGTTCTTCGACCCGCAGACGGGCATCGTGGCCAAGATCGAGCAGTCGCTCGGCGTGTCCACCGCCAGCGGGTAGCGGTCCGCGCCCTATGGTGAATACGGGCGCCGTCGCCGACCTGGGTCTCCCCGGGAAGTCCGGCGCGCCCGCTGACCGCAGGCCAGGGCGGGGACGCTGGCGCCGCAATCCCCCCTCGGCGCCTCCCCCGGCCCTGGTCGCGGCGGGACGGGTGGCCGGGCGCGTCGGGGGCCCGGCCCTCGCCGTCACCTACCTGTCGCTGCTCGTCCTGCTGCCCCTCGCCGCACTGATCACCAAGGCCTTCAGCGGCGGCTGGGCCGCCTTCTGGCACTCCGTCACCCAACCCGAGGCGGTCGCCGCGCTCGAGCTGACGCTGGCCGTCGCCGCCATCGTGGCGGTGGTCAACTCCATCGCCGGCCTGGCCATCGCCTTCGTACTGGTGCGGGACGACTTCCGTGGCAAGGCACTCGTCAGCGCCGTGATCGACCTGCCCTTCGCGTTGCCCACGGTCGTCGCCGGCCTGACGCTGTTGACGCTCTACGGCGTCGACAGCCCGCTGCACGTCGACCTGGCGGGCACCCGCCTCGGCGTGGGTGCCGCGCTGCTGTTCGTGACCCTGCCCTTCTGCGTGCGCAGCGTCCAACCGGTGCTGGCCGAGCTCGATGCGGAGACCGAGGACGCCGCCGCCTCCCTCGGCGCCACGCGGCGCCAGGTGCTGGGCCGGGTCATCCTCCCGAGCGTGATGCCCTCGGTGCTGGCCGGGGCCGGCCTCGCCTTCGCCCGGGCCGTGGGCGAGTACGGCTCGATCGTCCTCATCTCGAGCAACCTCCCGTTCAAGACCGAGGTCGCCTCGTCGTACATCTTCGGGCTCTCCCAGAGCGACGACCTCCAAGGCGCCAGCGCGGTGTCCATCGTGCTCGTGGCCATCGCTTTGCTCGTGCTCATCGGCATCGGCTGGGCCCGCCGGCGCTTCGACGTCCCGGACACGGTGTGAAGGGCTCCCGCTGGCGCCTGCCCTTGCGCGTCATGGTCCTCGTCTACCTCGGGCTGCTCGTCGTGGTGCCGGTGGGTGCGGTCTTCTACCACGCCTTCGCGCCTGGACTCGGGGAGGCGTGGGATGCCTTCACCTCGCCGGGCGCCATCCACGCGCTCCTCCTCACACTGCTCGTGGTGGCCATCGCCGTGCCGCTCAACACCATCTTCGGCGTCGGGGTGTCGCTGCTGCTGGCCCGCCACCGCTTCCCGGGGGCGTGGCTCCTCGATGCGCTGATCGACATCCCCCTCGCTCTTTCCCCCGTCGTCATCGGCCTCTCCCTGATCCTCGTGTACGGCAAGACGGGTTGGTTCGGCAACTGGCTGGCCGGGCACGGCATCACCGTGATCTTCTCGTTGCCCGGCATCGTGATGGCGTCGGCGGCCGTGTCGTTGCCGTACGTCGTGCGCGAGGTCCTCCCGGTGCTCCAGGAGATCGGCACCGATCAGGAGCAGGCAGCCCGCACGCTCGGAGCCGGGCCCTTCACCATCTTCTGGCGCATCACGCTGCCCAGCATCCGCCGGGGCCTGGCCTACGGCGTGACGCTGACCACGGCCCGCGTGCTGGGCGAATTCGGCGCCGTGGCCATCGTCTCGGGCGTCATCGCCGGCAAGACGGAGACCTACACTCTTTTCATCTCCGGCAGCATCGACAACCTCGAGCCGCAGGCCGCCTATATCGGCGCGGTCACCCTATGCCTGGCCGCGCTCATCGTGCTCGGCCTCCTGACGCTGACCGACCGCGATCGTGACGCCTGGCACGGCAAGGCGGCCGCATGAGCATCGAGGTGCAGGCCATCTCGAAGCGGTTCGGCGACGCCGTGGCGCTCGACGACGTCACGCTCGAGGTGCCGACTGGCTCGCTGACCGCCCTGCTCGGCCCGAGCGGCGGCGGCAAGTCGACGCTGCTGCGCATCATTGCCGGCCTCGACGCCCCCGACAGCGGCATCGTGCGCATCGAGGGCGAGGACCTGACCGCCATGCCGGCCCGCAGCCGCGGCGTCGGCTTCTGCTTCCAGCACTACGCCCCCTTCCGGCACCTCACGGTGCGCCGGAACGTGGCCTTCGGACTCGAGATCCGCCACCGCCCCAAGGCCGAAATCAAGCGCCGGGTGGACGAGCTGCTCGAGCTGGTCGGCCTGGCCCACCTCGGGAGCCGCTACCCGTCGCAGCTCTCGGGCGGCCAGCGCCAGCGCATGGCCCTGGCCCGGGCGCTGGCCATCGAACCCAAGGTCCTGCTGCTCGACGAGCCCTTCGGCGCACTGGACGCCCAGGTGCGGACGCAACTGCGGCTGTGGCTGCGCGACCTGCACGCCACGCTGCCGGTGACGACAGTGCTGGTCACCCACGACCAGGAGGAGGCCATGGAGGTGGCCGACCGCCTGGCCGTCATCAACCACGGCCGCCTGGAGCAGGTGGGTGCGCCGGCGGACATGTACGACCACCCGGCCAACGAGTTCGTGCTGACCTTCCTGGGCCCGGCCACACGGCTCCACGGAAAGTGGGTACGCCCGCACGACCTCGTCGTGCACCCGGTCGACGACGGCAAGCCGACGAGCACCGCGGTGGAGGGCACGGTGGCCCGGGTCACCCACCTCGGTTTCGAGGTCAAGGTGGACGTGGACCTGGCCGGCGGCGAGTCGTGCTGGGTCCAGCTCAGCCGCGGCAGCGCGGCCGAGCTGGACCTGCAGACCGGGCAGCGGGTCTGGGTGGCGCGGGCCGAGGCGTCCGCCACGCCGGACCGCTTCCCGATCCTCAGCGCCTGACGAGTCCTGCTCCCCGGCGCGACAGGGTCGCCCTCATGTCATCAGCCGACGGTGGGCCGCCGGCCTGGTTGCTGCGACGGCAGCGACTGCTGCTGTCCGGGGAAGGGCGGCAGGGGCAGCGTCGACTGCTGCGTCTGGAAAGCCAGCTCCGCCGCGGTGGCCGCTGCCGAGGCGGCCGGGATGACCGGAGCCGGCTCCGGGGACCGCTGGAAGGCGGAGGTGAAGTCGCCGAAGGTGCTGCGCCGCCAGGCGCTGATGTTGGTCTCGGTGATCCCCGTCACCCGCTCGATGAAACGGAGCACCGAGGTGTGGTCGAGCGGATCGGTGCAGACGAAGCCGCCGACGGACCAGGGCGAGATGACGAAGGCGGGCACCCGGAACCCCGACCCGAGGTTGAGCCCGCCCCCCGGCGTGCCACCGGGCGAGTTCAGCGACGCGAACTCGTCGGCCGTGCCCTTCGGGGGCACGATCGGAGGCACGTGGTCGAAGAAGCCGTCGTTCTCGTCGTAGTTCAAGATGAACACCGTCGAGTTCCACAGGTCCTCGTTGGCGGCCAGTGCCTCGAGCTTCGAGGCCACGAACTGGGCACCCGCCGCCGGGAGGAAGGCCGGGTGCTCCGAGGCGACGCTGGTCGGGAAGATCCAGCTCACCGTCGGGAGCGTGCCGTTGGCGCAGTCCTCCTCGAAGGCCATGGCCGGGTCGCTGGCCGTCCCGCCGCCAAAGAGCGTGCTCACGCCGAAGGCGCTCTGGAACAGGTTCGAGGACGTGGGAGCGTTGATGAACTGGCTGAAGAACTCGAGCACATTGGTGCCGAAGTTGTCCGCCTGCTGGTAGCACTTCCACGAGATGCCGGCATTCTCGAGCCGCTCCGCCGTGGTCGTCCAGTTGTAGGTGCCGTTCGGCGCGTTGTTGTCGAGCGCCGGCCCCCCGTTCTTCCCGTCGGGGTCGACGGTCCCGGTCATCCACATGTAGCGGTTGGGGTGGGTCGGTCCCAGAATGGAGCAGAAGTAGTTGTCGCAGATGGTGAACGCGTTGGCCAGCGCGAACTGGAACGGGATGTCCTCGCTCGTGTAGTAGCCCATGGTGTAGGGACCGGCCGTGTCGCTGTCCGCCGCGATGTGCGACCGCAGCCAGCCGTCCATCTCGCCGTTGGCCCACGAGGCGTGCTGCACCTGCCAGGCGTGGCTGAGCGAGGGGACGGCCTGGGCCGCCGAGTTCGAGGAATCGAGGTGGTAGGGGAGCAGGAAGCTGTCGGGGTTCTCGCCATCGGGCTGGGCGAAGACGGAGCGCCCTGAGGGCAGCCGCATCGCCCTCGGGTCGCCGAAGCCCCGCACGCCCGAGAGGGTGCCGAAGTAGTGGTCGAAGCTGCGGTTCTCCTGCATCAGCAGGACGATGTGCTTGACCTGGCTGAGATCGAAGCTGGTCGGGTTGGCCCCGGCGATGGCCTTGCGGACGCTCGACGGCAGGTAGGCGGCGAGCGCCGCCCCGGCCGCGGCGCCGGCCCCTCCCTTCAGGAGCTGGCGCCGGGAGAACGGGGTGGCAAGGAACGAAGAGTCATTCGTCATGGGTTTCTGTCCTTTTCGTGAGATGTGCGTACGCGGGTTGGTTGACGGGCGGGCGATCGGGCCGCTCAGTGGTGGTGCCGCGGCTGGGAGGGCGCAACGGGGCCGCCGGCGGTCGTCGTCGGGGGCGTGAACCCGGTCACGACGCGGAGCCTGTTGTTCGACGTGTCGGCCACGTAGAGGTCACCCGAGCTGTTGTCGACCGACACCGCGAAGGGCGTGTTGAGCTTGGCGTCGGTCGCCGGACCGCCGTTGCCGCTGCTCCCCTTCGCGCCGGTGGTGTTCACGACGGTCGCGATGGTCCCGGCCGGGGTGACCTCCCGGATGGCGTTGTTGAAGGTGTCTGCGATGAAGAGGTCGCCGGCCTGGTCCAAAGAGATGCCCTGCGGTGCGTTCAGGCGGGCCGCAGTGGCCGGGCCGCCGTCGCCACTGAAGCCCCCGAGACCGCCGGAGGCCTGGTCGGCGGCGACGTTGCCCGCCACCGTCGTGATGACCCCGGTGGTCGAGACACGGCGGACGACGTTGTTGCCCGAGTCGGCGATGTAGAGGTTGCCGAGGGAATCGACGGCGAGCCCGGTCGGGAACGAGAGCTCGGCCCGCCAGGCCGGCCCGTTGTCACCCCGGTACCCGGGGCTGCCGTTGCCGGCGACGGTCGAGATCAGGCCCCGCGGGGTGACCTCGCGGACGATGTTGTTGTAGGTGTCGGCGATGAAGACGTCACCCTTGCTGTTGACGGCGACGCCCTGTGGGCTGTCGAGCTCGGCCCGCACGGCGAGTCCTCCGAACTCGCCCCGGTTCCCTTCAGTGCCGTTGCCGGCGATCAGGTGGATGACGCCGTCGGGAGTGATCTCGCGCACCACGTTGTCCAGGGTGTCGGCGATGAAGACGTCACCAGCCTGGTCGCGCGCCAGCGCTGTCGGTTGGTCGAGCGTGGCCGCGGTGGCGGGGCCGCCGTCACCGCTCTCACCGGTTGCCTCGTAGGACCCGGCGATCGTCGTGGTGGCGGCGCCGACGATGCTCGCCACGACGTTGTCGTTCGTGTTCGACACGTCGATGGTGCCGTTGGCGGCGACCACACCTTGGGGGTTGTCGAGCGACGTCCCGGGCGGCGCGGCGAAGGTCACGGCATTGATCGTGGGCGGCGTGGCGGCGGAAGCGGTCACGACCGTGCTCGCGGCAGTCGTCACAACGGTTCCGCACACCGCAAAGGCCACGACGGCACGTCGGGTTCGGCTGGTGGGCATGGGTTGGCACCTTTCGTTCGTCGGCGTTGGAGAAGCGACGTGACGTTCGTACCCAGGGCATGTGACGCGATCTCGGACGATCGGTGAAGCCGAGATGAAATGAATTCGACCGTTGCGCGCGCTCGGCTTTGGCACGGGGGTGGCAAAAGGCGGCGGCCCGAGGGAACCGGTGTGGCTCCTGTTCAAAGCCCGTCCGAGTGTCAGTCGGCGGCGGCGCGGGACGCGCACGGGAACCGACGTTCGCCGCTCGTCGGGGCGCCGCCTACGGACCCGACTCAGTGTGAGGATTCTGCCGCGACAGAAGGGATGCAATGGGCGATGCAGCAACCTTCCGAGTTATTTCACCTGGTCACGGGGCCGCCGATGATTGCTAACCGGTTGCAGATTGGGCGAAACTTGTAGACGGGAAAGGAGGGAACCGGTGGCACGGTCGTTGCCCCCTCCTCGCCTGCACTCACAGACGTGGTCCCCTACTGAAGACGTGTCCCCTATTGGATAGACGTCTCCCCCGCACGACAGCGCACGACAGCGCACGACAGCGCACGAAAGGAGGCAAACGATGACCAGTGGACGTAATCCAAAGTGGGCCTAGAGAACCCGGCGACAGATCCAGACAACTCGACCGTACCCAAGTGTGAAAGGAGGCAAGCGATGACCAGTGGACGTAATCCGAAGTGGGCCTAGAGAACCCGGCGACAGATCCAGACAACTCGACGTACCCAAGTGTGAAAGGAGGCAAGCGATGACCAGTGGACGTAATCCGAAGTGGGCCTAGAGAGCCCGGCGACAGATCCAGACAACTCGACGTACCCAAGTGTGAAAGGAGGCAAGCGATGACCAGTGGACGTAATCCGAAGTGGGCCTAGAGAGCCCGGCGACAGATCCAGACAACTCGACGTACCCAAGTGTGAAAGGAGGCAAGCGATGACCAGTGGACGTAATCCGAAGTGGGCCTAGAGAGCCCGGCAACAGATCCAGACAACTCGACGGTACCCAAGTGTGAAAGGAGGCAAGCGATGACCAGTGGACGTAATCCAAAGTGGGCCTAGAGAGCCCGGCGACAGATCCAGACAACTCGACGTACCCAAGTGTGAAAGGAGGCAAGCGATGACCAGTGGACGTAATCCGAAGTGGGCCTAGAGAGCCCCGACAACCGATCCAGGCATCTCAACGCGCCGTACCGATGCTGGTACGGTCTGTTGCTTTGCGTTCTTCGACACGGCGGACAGCCGCCTTTGGCGATCTCGTCTCTCTGAGGCAACACCTACCATTGTCGCGTCAGACACAAGATACGAACTAAATGAGGAACAGGTCGGCCATGCGAGGGCCTGACATTCGGCGGTACAGGTCACAGCGGCAGGTTCGGTGAGCATCCGGAGCGGGTCAAAGCACCGCATCTGGAGAAGACCATTCGGCCGCCTCTGGGTTGGCTTCACGCTGTCAAGTTCTGGTGACGGACTGACAGCCGGGGCGGTCCCCCTCATGGCTGTCGTCGTCAATCCCCACCCACTGGCCGTCTCCAGCGTCGTCGCCGCGGACAGTCTGCCGTGGCTCCTCTTGGCACTGCCGGCTGGCGCGTTCGCGGACCGGTTCGACCGCGGCCCGCTGATGGCCATCTCAAATCTCGCACGCGCCGTCGCCATCCTGGGCGGCGCGTTCCTCATTCTGGGCGATCGCATGACCTTGGCCCTCTTGATCCTGGTCGTGCTGATCAACGCGGGTGGCCGGGCTGTCTACTACTCCTCGATGCAGGCGATTGTGCCCGGTCTCGTGGAGTCGGACGCGCTCGAGCACGCCAACGGCGTCCTGACCGGCACTGAGGCGGCCACCGAACATCTCGCCGGCCCAGTGATCGGAACGTGGCTCTTCGCCATGAGCAAGGCGGTGCCCTTCTTCACCGACGCCATTGCGACAGTGTTGTCATGCTTTTCCTTCGTCCGCTTCCGCTCGAAAGCACCGAGACCAGACGGGTCCTCGACCTCAGTCTGGGAGGGCGCCCGGCTCCTGTTCGGCGACCGCCGGCTTCGGATCCTGCTTCTGATGGTGGGCTCTTTGGCCGGACTTCAGGGGATGGAGGCTGGGATCTTGGTGTTGCTCGCCACAACCGAGTGGGGCGTCCGGGAGGGTGCCTACGGGGTCTTCATCGCCGCCGGCGCGGCGGGAAACCTCATCGGGAGTCTGGAGGCAAATCCGCTGGTCCGAATCTTCGGGAGCGCCCGCACCCTGATTGGTGCCGCGCTCATATCCGGCGTCGGCTACCTGATCATGGCTTTGGCTCAGGGCTGGCAGCTGGCCGGCCCCGCCTTCGCCCTGGTTGGTTTCGCCGTAGGCGTCGGATCCGTCGTTGCCATCTCCCTCCGCCAGAGACTGACACCTGAAGACCTCATGGGACGGGTCGGCGGCGCCTGGCGCGGCCTCGTGTGGGGAGCCGCACCAGTGGGCGCACTGGCAGCCGGAAGTCTGGCCTCGATAGGCGGCCTCCGTCTGCCGTTGGTGCTGGCAGGGACCCTGCAGTGTGCCGTTGCGGTGTTCCTTGCCCGTCCGCTCCTCCAGAGCCTCCGGGAGGGCACCCGCCCGTCCGATTAGCGATTCAGGGAGCCGTCCTCATTACCCTCGCGTTAATCTGGATGGCTCTGATGAGACCTCCGGAAGGGGTCCGATGGCGGCCGACATATCCTGCTAATGAAGGCCGGAGTGATGGATTCCGTCGTCGAAACCACGGAAAGTCTCAGATTCAGTCAACATCGCCCAGGTTGTCAGGTCGGACATGGCCCGCGTGCAGGCCGGATCGGGTTTCACAGAAACGACACAATCTCAAGTCTTGAACAAATTCCGCCGATAGTTTGAACCGTGTTCACGGATGGCGCCGAGGCCATCAACGGGTGTGCAAAAGTCGGTGAGCTCAATGGATGCGACAAATGTTCTCGATGACGGCTCTACCCTCCCCCGAGTGCTGCCTGTCGGCGCCGATGTGAGCGATTCGACCGGGAGCCGTGAGCGCCCACGATGGCACGGCAGCGCCGCCATCTACTCATTTTCCCTTACCTTGGCCCTGGTCACGGTGGCCCTCTGCCTGAAGGGTCCGCTCCAAGGGTTGGGGCCTCTTCGGGACGTGATCCCCCAGGGAGAGATGTTCATCGTCGTCGGGGTGCTGTGGGCGATCACCGACTCGGTGCCGGTGTCATTGCACTACCGCGGCAACACCTTCCTCTGGGTATTGGAGGACGTGCCGCGAGTCATCGGCTTGGTCTTCCTCTCCCCCAATCTGCTCGTCCTCAGCACGCTCTGCGGCGTTGTTTTCGTTTTCCTCGTAATTCGCCGTCAGGCGATGTTGAAGCTGACGTTCAATGTCGCCACGACTGCGCTGGCCACTGCGGTCGCTGCCGTCGTCTTCCGCGAGCTCCTGGGCACCCACAGCCCGGTCAGTCTCGTGGGCTGGGCGGCGGCGGCGGCGGCCCTGATCTCTGCACAGATCGTGGGACAGCTGGCATTGCGTGTCGTCACGCTGCTTGCCGGACAGACAGCAAAGAAGCAGTCGGGAATTCTTGTGCTGGCCACCAACGCGATGCTCATGGCGGTGAGCATGTGCCTCGCCTTGGCATTCCTCGACGCCGCCTGGTTGGAACCTTGGACGATATTGCCGCTCGTTCTCGTCGTCGCGCTGGTCATCGTGACCTACCGGGCGTACACCCGCCTCTCCCTCCGCTTCTCGTCACTGCAGCATCTCTACGACTTCAGCCGGACGATGGGTACGGCGAGCCTCGAACCGTCGTCCATGAGCGTGGACGTCCTCAAGGAGGTCTGCACGGTCATGCGGGCTCGTCGCGCCGACCTCATCTTGGCCGAGCCTTCGGGGATTCCCCGCCGGATCTCCTTCGATGACTCCGGGGCCTCCGGGATAGAGCCGATCACCCTCGACGAGGCGTCGATCGTGACGCAGACCATCAACACCGGCAAAGCCTCACTCCACCACTCTGCCGCCCCGGACCGCACAGTGACCGCCGATCCGGTCGCCGGCGAGTACCGCGACGCCATCGTTGCCCCGCTGATGAACCGGCTCACCGCGATCGGCGCCATCATTGCGGTCGATCGCGACGAGGAGTTCGACAGCTTCGACGATGACGACCTCAAGCTGTTCGAGACCCTCGTCGCCCACGCCAGCGCCAGTCTCGAGCGGGCCCGACTCGTCGAGGAGCTCCGCTACGAGGTCGACAGCAAGTCGCACCAGGCCACCCATGACATGCTGACCGGGCTCCCAAACCGCATGTTGTTCCTAACCCGTGCCGCCACTGCTCTCGGAGTGAGCGACGGCGTGGCCATCGTGCTGTTGGACATCGACTCTTTCAAGGACGTCAACGACACGTTGGGCCACGCTATCGGCGACCGTCTGTTGTGCGAGATCTCCGAACGGCTGTTACGCGCGGTATCCGGGCGGGCGACCGTCGCCCGCCTCGGTGGCGACGAGTTCGCCCTCGTTATCGCCGACGTGACGGAGCCCGAGAGGGCCGTCGCCATTGTCAACGACCTCAACAACGAGATGTCGCGTCCGATCAAAATGGACGGCCTGACCCTCGCCGTGACCGCCAGCGCCGGCATCGCCATGGCACCCGAGCACGGTGACGACGTGGCACTGCTCCTGCAACGGGCCGACATCGCAATGTACTTGGCCAAGGAACGGCGCAGCACGGTGGAGCTCTACTCGGTGGAACAGGACCAGAGCATGCGGCGCTGGCTGATGCTCGGCGGCCTGCTCACGCACGCACTCGAGGAGCACTGCGAGCTAAGCCTTGAGTACCAGCCCATCGCCGACGTCCGGACCCGGGAGATCGTGCAGGTCGAAGCCCTCTGCCGCTGGAACCATCCGGTCCAGGGGGCGATTCCCCCGGAGGAGTTCATCGGGATCGCCGAGCAAATGGGCCTTACCCCGCAGATCACGGACTTCGTCCTCTCCGAGGGCTGCCGCCAACTGGCCGTCTGGCGCGATGTCGGCATCAACGTCGGTCTCGCCATCAACGTCTCGGGACGGGAGTTCGCCGACGTCACTCTGGTCGAGAGGGTCGCCACCCAGCTGCGGGAACATGACCTCCCGCCCGAAATCCTCACGCTCGAGGTGACCGAAACCGAGATCATGGCCGACCTCGCGCAGGCGAGCAAGGTCCTGGACAAGCTGTCCGCCCTGGGCATCAAGATCGGCATCGACGACTACGGCACGGGATACTCGTCGCTGGCCTACCTGCACCGCCTTCCCGTGCAGGAGCTGAAGATCGACCGTTCTTTCGTGACCAACCTCCCGAACGAGGCGAGCAACCGGATCATCGTCCGGTCTTCCATCGCCATGGCCCACTCGCTCGGCCTCCAAGTCGTGGCCGAGGGCGCGGAGGACGAGCTGACGTGCGCCATGCTGGCGGAGGCCGGGTGCGACTTCCTTCAGGGCTACTACCTGGCCGAACCCAAGGAGGCGTCGGTGCTCCAGGCCTGGCTCTTGGACGGTGGAACCCTCGAGTTCGCCACCGTCAAGGAGATCCGGGACTCGAAGAGCGCTGCCCTCATGGTCATGTTGAAGTCCGGCTAAGGGTCCCGGGCCGAGCGAGGGGGCGGCTCTCGACCGGGTCGGACCTGAAGCTCAAGCCAAGGACGCGTTGAACCACTTGGCCGTAGCCCCGTGGGCGGTCATGACCCGGCCGATCTGCGTCACCGCGCGCGCAACCGCACGATGCCGGTTTGGTGGTGCGCCATCGAGCAATTCGTTCCAGAACACCGCCCAGCCGCCAGACAGCGCATCGCCGTGGCCCGCCGCGGTCAAAAGACGACCGACCATTGCCGTTGCCCGGGGCCGTCCCACCAGGCCGGCGTGGACGGCGGCGGCGATCCGATGGTACGGGAGGTGCTCGACGGCGAGTCTGGATCGATAGCTGTCGGCTGCGAGGCTCGGGTGGGTGAGGATCGCCTCCGCGGCCGCACGACCACTGGTCATGGCCTGGGCGATCCCCTCCCCTTGCATCGGGTTCACGAGACCTGCCGCATCGCCGGTCAGAAGGATGCGCCCGCGCGCAGGCGTGGTCCCGACCATTCCCATCTTGAGCCAGCCACCGAGACGGCGTGACGGAACCGCCGGGCCTGGCTCCAGGAGGCCGAGGGCGCGCAGGTGCACGAGGAACTCAGGCAAGGCCCGAACTGCCTGCGCGCCCGCCTTGCGATCCGACCGGGTCCCGATGCCGAGACCGACGTTGGCGCCGCCCAGCTCTCCAGGAAAAATCCAGCCGTATCCGGGGAACGCCCGCCTGGGCGTCGGCTCCCACAAGACGATGGCCGGGAGATCGACCGCCTGTGGCAGGTAGCTTCGCACGGCAAAACCCCACAGAACCATCTGCGGGTCCACGAGACCCGCGGCCGCGGCGACTTCGCTCGTGGCGCCGTCGGCGCCGATCACGAAGTCGGCGTCGACCCTTGCGCCGGTGCTCAACCGGTAGCCCGTGATCCGCCCCTCCTCTTCCACAGGCCTCTCTGCCCGCCCGACGATGGGGGTGGCCCCTGCGGTTACGGCGGCCGCGTGGAGCATGGCATCGAACACCGTCCTCGTGACCGCAGTGCCATGCCCGGGATACGTCAGGCCATCCGCGGAGGGGAGCCTCACCTGGCGACCGGTTGGACCGACGACGAGCATGTCGCCGACGTCAGGCCCCATCGGCGGCGCCAGCCCGAGATCGCTCAACAGCTGGAGGCCTCGGGGTCCGACCACGTCGCCGCACGCCTTGTCCCGCGGAAAAGGCGATTTGTCGACCAAGGCGACGTTCACGCCACCTCGAGCAAGGACGAGCGCGGCCACGCTGCCCGCCGGTCCGCTCCCGACGACGAGCACGTCAAAGCGGGACATGCTCACCATGCTCCTTCCACCCACCCGGATCTACAGTGAGATCCTCTCACCCCTGGAGGAAGGCATGCCGACGGACGTTGCCGGTGATCGGAACCGCTTCGCGCAGCAATTGTTCGCGTCCCTCCCGAAGCGATACGACCAGTTGGCCGAGGTCCTGTCCATGGGACAGAACGGCCGGTGGAGACGGGCCATGGTCGATCACATTGCGCCCACCTCGCCCGCCCGGATGCTGGACGTGGCATCGGGGACCGCCGGGGTTGCCCTGCAACTGGCGGCGCGCACCTCCTCCGACGTCGTTGGCGTTGATCTGACCCGGAACATGCTCGCCCGGGGTCAGGAGAACGTGGCCGAAGCCGGGATGAGCCAGAGGATCAGTCTGGTGGCCGGTCGAGCCGAGCAATTGCCATTTCCCGACGAAACCTTCGACGCACTCACCTTCACGTACCTCCTTCGCTACGTTGACGATCCTCAGGCCACGCTGTGCGAGTTGGCCCGGGTCGTGAAGCCCGGTGGTGCCGTGGCCAGCCTCGAATTCCTGCTGCCACCGAGCCGGTTCTGGCGGTTCTGGTGGTGGCTCTACACCCGCCTCCTCCTCCCCGTCGGCGGCTTGCTCACCGGTGGCCGCGAGTGGTTCCGGGTGGGGCGGTTCCTCGGACCCAACATCTCGCAGCACTACCAAACGTATCCCTTGTCATGGACAGAGGATGCGTGGCGGAAGGCGGGGTTCGAGGATGTCGGTGTCCGCATAATGAGCCTCGGGGGCGGGCTGGTCATGTGGGGGACGCGCAGGCGTGACTGAGGAGCCTGCACCGGGCGCGAGCGACGCGGAGATTTCATCTTCCCCGCACCAGGAACCGCCCGCCGAACGCGCCACGGAGGGACGACCAGCCTTCTACGCCGCCCGGAGCGGCGGCTGGCGTGATTGGTGGACCCTGCTCCATCCCCCCTACACCGCGTGGCATTTGGCTTACGTGGTGATCGGTGCCTGCCTGGCGCCCACCGTCAACCTGACACGGCTGCTCGCCACGCTCCTGGCCTTCTTCTTCGCCGTCGGGCTGTCGGCGCACTCGCTCGACGAACTGAACGGTCGTCCGTTGGGAACCGACATCCCGACCGGGGCGTTGATCGCCGTCACCGTGGTGGGGCTGGCGGGTGCGGTTGCGCTCGGTGTTGCCGGAGTGTCCCGTGTCGGTTGGCCTCTCGTTCCGTTCTTGGTGCTGGGGCCGCTTCTCGTCGTCGCTTACAACCTGGAGCTGTTCGGCGGTGTGATCCACAGCGACGCTGGCTTCGCCTTGGCGTGGGGCTCCTTCCCGGTACTTGTCGCCTACGTGGCCCAAACCGGGCGGCTGGCGATCAGCCCGGTCATCGCCGCGGCCGGGGCTTTTGCGCTCTCAGCCGCGCAGCGCCAACTGAGCACCCCGGCACGGCTCATTCGCCGCCGCAGCACCGCGGTGAGAGGTCAGATCACGCTGGCGAGTGGGGATGTGCTGCCGATCGATGAGCGGACGCTGTTGGGTCCCCTGGAGCGGGCGCTGCATGCCATGTCATGGGCCGTGGTGCTTCTGGCCGCGTCGCTGGCCGTGTCGAGCCTCAGCTAACGGTGGG
>CAWIYI010000043.1:0-35908 GCA_963840245.1 uncultured Acidimicrobiaceae bacterium | reverse complement strand
GCTCGGCGCCGGCCCCGCCGCCGCGGCCACGACAACCACCGCCGCCACCACCCCACACGCCGGGCGTGACGGCGAACTCCATCACGGTGGGCTCCATCAGCGACATCTCGGCGCCCATCGCCGGGTTGTTCGAGGGTGCCAAAGTGGGCACCGAGGCCTACTTCGCCATGATCAACAGCCAGGGCGGGGTCAACGGGCGCAAGCTGGAGCTCAACGGCATGGACAGCGCCTTCTCCTCGGGCACGGTCGCCAACGAGTCAAAGAACATCGCCGCCAACGACTTCGCCTTCGTGGGCGGCTTCTCGCTGCTCGACGGCGCCGAGCAGCCGGCCATCGACGCCGGCAAGGTGCCGGTGGTCACCCAGGTGCTGGACCCCAAGCTCTACACCGACCCGAACCTCTACGCCGCCATTCCGCTGGTCACGGGTGGTGAGGACACCGGCCCGTTCAAGTGGCTCAAGAGCAAGTACCCCCAGGACGTCAAGGCGGTCGGGGTCATCGGCTCCAACTCGGCCGCCACCGCCGTCACGGCGGAGCACACGTTCCACAACGTGACCAACAGCCTCGGTTACAAGTGGGTCTACGACCGTGACGCCAGCTTCACCGAGACGTCGTTCCTGCCCGACATGATCAAGATGAAGAACGCCGGCGTCAAGCTGCTCTTCGAGCCAACCCAGCAGGGCGCGTACATCTCCACCATGGCCCAGGAGGACAAGCAGGAGGGCCTCAACGCGCTGCTGTTCTCCGGCGCCAACTCCTACGAGGCCGGCTTCAACCCGGGCTCGGCCGGCAACGGGACGCTCATCAGCACCGACACCGCGCTCTACATGGGGGAGGACGCCAAGGTCGTCCCGGCCGTGGCCACGTTCGACAAGTGGGCCAAGAAGGTCGACCCGCAGACCCAGCTCGACCTCTACACGCTCTACGGATGGATCAGCGCCGAGCTCTTCGTGCAGGCGCTCAAGGGCGCAGGAGCCGACCCGACCCGGGCCGGCCTCGAGGCCCAGCTGGACAAGATCACGTCCTACAACGCCGGCGGGTTGATCTCGACCCAGAACCCCGCCCAGAAGATCCCCGGGCAGTGCTGGATCGTGGCCCAGTACGACGACGGCCACTGGAAGCGCATCGCGCCCGACCCCAAGGCGGGCTTCGTCTGCAACCCCGGCGGCTTCTACCCGAGCAGCTACAAGGGCATCTCGCGCTAGGCCGCCGCCACGCCACTCTCCGCCGTGGTCGCCGGAACGACTGACGAGCAGCGGTCGTGAACGAGTTCGTCAGCTTCGTGGTGGCCGGGGTGGTCACGGGCTCCATCTACGCGGTGACGGCCAGTGGCCTGGTCGTCACGTACAAGTCCACCGGGGTCTTCAACTTCGCCCACGGCGCGGTGGGCATGTTGATGGCCTACCTGTACTGGCAGCTCTGGCAGGGCTGGGGGTGGAACCCGGTCCTGTCCCTGGCCGTCGTCCTCCTGGTCATCGCGCCGCTGTTCGCCCTGGCGGTCGAGCGCGTCCTGATGCGACCGCTCTACGGTGCCGCGCTCAGCACCATGATCGTGGTGACGCTGGGGCTGTTCCTGGTGCTCTACGGGCTGGTCTCGACCCTGTGGGACCAGACGATCACCCGCAACCTGCCCGAGTGGTTCCAGGGCGATCAGGTCAGCGTGCTCGGAGTCAACCTCACCTACGAGGAGCTGATCACCGTGGGGTGCGCGGTGGTCGTGGCCATCGCGCTGTGGCTGCTCTTCAAGATGACGCGCATGGGCGTGTCCATGCGGGCGGTCGTCGACGACCCGAGCCTGGCCTCGCTCACCGGCGCCCGCACCAGCCGCATCGCGGGCTTTGCCTGGATCGTGGGGTTCATGCTCGCGGGGCTCGCCGGGATCCTCCTGGCGCCGGGGTCCGGCATGAGCATCGCCATCCTCTCCGAGCTGGTCATCTTCGGCTACGCGGCGGCCATCGTCGGGCGCCTGAGCAGCCTGCCGCTCACCTACCTCGGCGCCATGATCCTGGGGGTCTCCGAGTCACTGGCCGTCGGGTACGTCCCGGCCAGTTATCTCAGTGACGTCACGGCGATCCTGCCCATGGGGCTGCTCATCATCGCCCTGCTCCTGCTGCCCCAGGCCAAGCTCGCCGTCGGCCGGGTGGTGCGCCTGCGCCCCCCGAAGCCGGCCAGCCTCCGCTCCACCGTGGTCGGCGCCGCCGTGGTGGTCGGGGCCACCGTGCTGATCGGGGCCTTCGTCACCGGCAACAACCTGTACACCGTCGGGCTGGCCCTGACCATCGGTCTGGGAGCGCTCTCGCTGGTCCTGCTGTCGGGCTACGGGGGACAGATCTGGTTGTGCCAGTTCACGTTCATGGGGTTGGGCGCCTGGGCCATGACCAAGGTCGGCGGGGGCGATTCCGCCCTCGGCGTGCTCGCGGCCATCGGGCTGTGCGCCGCGGCCGGCGGGATCCTGGCCCTCCCCGCGCTCCGGCTACGCGCGCTGTACATGGCGCTCGCCACGCTGGCCTTCGCCGTCTTGATGGACCAGCTCTTCTTTACCAACCCGTCCATCATCCCCAGCGGGTCCATGGACGTGGGGCGTCCCGACCTCTTCGGCATGCACTTCACCACCGACCGCGCCTTCATGGTGCTGGTCTCCGTCGTCTTCGCACTCTGCCTCATCGGCGTGGGCGCGTTGCGCCGTGGCCCGTTCGGCCGACGCCTCGTGGGCATGAGCGACAGCGAGGCAGCCTGCGCCACGGTGGGGATGAACATCACCCGCACGAAGCTCGTCGTCTTCGTGATCGCGGGCGGCATGGCCGGTTTGTCGGGCGCCCTCTACGGCGGCATGGCGCGGACGGTCTCCTTCTCCCAGTTCAGCTTCGTCAACAGCCTCGTGCTCTTCGTCGCGGTGGCCCTGGCCGGCATCACCGTCCTCAGTGGCGCAGTGCAGGCGGGCATCGGGGTGGCGCTGCTGCCCCTCATCGCCACGCACATCCCCTCGGTCTCCGGGTTCACCTACATCCTGTTCGGGGTCGGCATCATCGCAGTGGGACGCAATCCCTACGGGCTCGGCCTGGCCTACACGTACCTCGGCGAGTGGTGGGAGGCCCGCCGTGCCCGCACCGGGGCGGGAGGCGGCGTGACGGGCGACCCGCCGACCCCGATCCCCTATCCCCCCAAGGTGTCCTCCGTTGGCTGACCCGGAGCCGCCCGCCCTGTCCGTCGAAGACGTCTCGGTGCGCTTCGGCGGATTGCAGGCCCTCGATGCCGTCGCCCTCGACGTGGCCGCCGGAGAGGTGCACGGGCTGATCGGGCCCAACGGCGCCGGCAAGACGACGCTGTTCAATGTCATCACGGGTCTGCAGCGCCCGACGAGGGGACGCGTGCGCCTGGGTGCGCATGACGTGACCCGGATCAAGCCCCACGTGCGGTCGCGCCTGGGCCTGGGCCGGACCTTCCAGCGCCTCGAGCTGTTCGGCACCCTCTCTGCACGCGAGAACGTGCAGATGGCCGCCGAGGTCCAGCAGCACAAGCTCTCGAGCGGGCGGACGCCGGCCGAGGAGGCGGACTACCAGCTGGCACGGGTCGGGATCCTCCACGTCGCCAACGAGCCGACCGACTCCCTCCCCACCGGGCTGGCCCGCCTCGTCGAGATGGCCCGCGCCCTGGCCACCTCTCCCTCGGTGCTCCTCCTCGACGAGCCCAGTTCGGGGCTCAACGCGGACGAGACCCTCGAGGTGGGCTCCGTGCTCGAACAGTTGGCCTCCGAGGGGATGGGCGTCCTCCTGGTCGAGCACGACATGACTCTGGTCATGGCGATCTGCGCCCGGGTCGACGTCCTCGACAACGGCTTCGTCATCGCGCGCGGTGATCCGGCCACCGTGCAGGCCGACCCCGCCGTGCAGGAGGCCTATCTCGGCGGGGGGGCGGCATCGTCCCGGCCGCCGGCACGGGTCTCGGAGGGCGCGGGCGGCAACGCCCCGTCGAAGGAGCAGCGGGCAGAGACGGATCCTGCCGCCGCACCGGCCCTCTCCGCCGTCGACGTGCGGGCCGGCTACGGGCGCATCGAGGTGCTGCACGGGATCTCGCTCGAGGTGCGGTCCGGTTCCGCCCTGGCGCTGCTCGGCCCGAACGGCGCCGGCAAGACGACCCTGCTCAAGGCGATCTCGGGACAGCTCGCGCTCACGGCCGGGACGGTCGAAGTGGCGGGCCGCCGGTTGGGGAGGAACGCCACCGAGCAACTGGCCCGCTCGGGCGTGTGCATGATTCCCGAGGGCCGATCCATCTTCCCGAACCTGACGGTCTCGGAGAACCTGCTCATGTACACATTCCGCCGGCCCGGGATGAAGAGTGCCTGGGTGGAGGAGCGCGCCTTCGAGCGGTTCCCCGCGCTGACCGACCGGCGCAAGCAGCTGGCGGGCACGCTGTCGGGCGGCGAGCAGCGCATGCTCTCCATGGCCCGGGCGCTGACCACGGACCCCCAGATCCTTCTGCTCGACGAGCTCTCCATGGGCCTGGCTCCGATCATCGTCGACCAGCTCTATGACGTCGTCGGCCAGCTGGTCGCATCGGAAGGCCTCACCATCGTCATGGTGGAGCAGTTCGTCCAGACCGCGCTCTCGTTCGCGGACGAGGCAGCCATCATGGTCAACGGCGAGCTGGTGAAGCAGGGCAAGCCCGCCGAGATCCGCGCCGACGTCGTGGGCGCCTACCTGGGTGCCGAATCGCCCATCTGATCATCGGCCAGCACGACCGTGACGGACAGCTCGTCGCCCGCCGAAATCACCAGTTCGTCCACGCCGCCGGCATCGACGATGTCGCCCCGTGCCGCCTCGACCGCGGCGAGCGTCTCGGGCGGTCCGGTGACTTTGAGGAGCGCCACCCGCGCCCGCATGGAGCGCTTGTTGGTCGTCTTCTCGCGACGGATCGCACCGAGCACCTCCGCCGCCACCGTCAGCACCGACGGGTCGGCGTCGACGTCGGTGGCCTCGGGCCAGGGCGCGAGATGCACCGAACCCTCCTGCCACCAGCTCCAGACCTCTTCGGTCACGAAGGGAAGGAACGGCGCGAACAGGCGGTGCAGGGCGGAGAGGGCCAGCGCCAGTGTCGCCCTGGCCGAGTCCGTCCCGCCCGGCTCGCCCTCCCCGTAGGCACGCGTCTTGACCAGCTCGAGGTAGTCGTCGCAGAAGGACCAGAAGAACGTCTCGGTGACCTCGAGCGCCCGCGCGTAGTCGAACCCGTCGTGCGCGGCCGTGGCCGTCCGGATCAATGCCGACAGCTGCGCCAGGAGTGCGGCGTCGAGTGGTTCATGCACCGCCTCGATCCCGGGCACCGGTCCCTCACCCAGCCGGCCCAGCGCGAACTTTGACGCGTTCAGGATCTTGATCGCCAGCCGCCGCCCGATCTTCATGACGCCGGTGTCGAGTGCGGTGTCCGTCCCTGGTCGGCCGTTGCAGGCCCAGTAGCGCACGGCGTCGGAGCCGAACTCCTCCAGGGTCGCCATCGGGGTGACGACGTTGCCCTTCGACTTCGACATCTTCTTGCGGTCCCGGTCGAGGATCCAGCCGTTGATGGTGGTGTGCCGCCAGGGCAGGACGCCGTGCTCCTGGTGCGAGCGCAGCAGGGTCGAGAAGAGCCAGGTCCTGATGATCTCGGGTCCCTGCGGCCGCAGATCCATCGGGAACGTGGCCGCGAACAACTCCGGGTCGTCCTCCCAGCCGCAGACGATCTGCGGGGTCACCGAGGAGGTGGCCCAGGTGTCCATGACGTCGGGATCGCCGGTGAACCCACCCGGTACGCCGCGTTGCTCCTGGGTGTAGCCCGCGGGCACGTCGGTGGTCGGGTCGACGGGCAGAGCGTCTCGTCGGGGACGATGGGTGACGCGTGGTCGGCCTCGCCGTCGGGTCCGACGGGGTACCAGACGGGCACCGGCACCCCGAAGAAACGCTGCCGGCTGACCAGCCAGTCGCCGTTGAGCCCGCTGACCCAGTCGTCGAAGCGGACCTGCATGTAGGGCGGGTGCCAGTCGAGCTGGGTCCCCCGGTCGAGCAGCTCGCGCCGCAGCACGTCGTCGCGACCGCCGTTGCGGATGAACCACTGCCGGCTCGTCACGATCTCGAGCGGACGACTGCCGCGCTCGTAGAACTTCACCGGGTGCTCAATGGGACGGGGGTCGCCGACCATGTCTCCCGATGCGGACAGCATCTCGACCATGGCCCGCTGCGCCTGCTTGACCGTCCGGCCGGCGATGGCGCGCCAGGCCTCGCCATCGGGCACGCCGGGCGGTGGTGTCTCGGTGATGCGGCCCGAGCGCGTCACGATGCTCCGCGTCGGGAGTTCGAGCTCGCGCCACCAGACCACGTCGGTGACGTCGCCGAAGGTGCAGATCATGGCGATGCCCGAGCCCTTGTCCGGCTCGGCCAGATGGTGTGCCAGCACGGGCACCTCGACCCCGAAGAGCGGCGTGTGCACCGTCGACCCGAAGCGGCCGGCATAGCGCTCGTCGTCGGGATGGGCCACCAGGGCCACGCAGGCCGCAACCAACTCGGGTCGGGTCGTCTCGATCTCGATGTCGTCGAAGCGCAAGCGG
Organism: uncultured Acidimicrobiaceae bacterium; assembly: GCA_963840245.1. Lineage (GTDB taxonomy): Bacteria > Actinomycetota > Acidimicrobiia > Acidimicrobiales > RAAP-2 > Bog-473. The sequence continues at coordinate 29,334 of CAWIYI010000043.1, read as the reverse complement.
TGGTAGGCGCCGGCCAGCTGGCGGTCCTCCATCTCTGCCTGCGCCACGGCCGTCTGGAAGTCCACGTCCCAGAGCGTCGGTGCCTCCGACGTGTACGCCTCGCCCCGGGCCAGATTGCGGAGGAACATGCGCTGGCTGGTGCGCCGGCTCTTGTCGTCGATGGTGGCGTACGTGCGGCCCCAGTCCACCGAGAGCCCGACGCGCCGCCACAGGTCCTCGAAGGCCCGCTCGTCCTCGTCCGTGAGCTGGTGGCAGAGCGCGATGAAGTTGGGCCGGCTGACCGGGACGTCGTCCTTGCCGGGATCTTCGGGCGGCACGAAGTCCGGGTCGTAGGGGAGCGATGGGTCGCAGGTCACCCCGAAGTAGGTCTGCACCCGGCGCTCGGTCGGGAGCCCGTTGTCGTCCCAGCCCATCGGGTAGAAGAGCTTCCATCCCCGCATGCGGCGGTAGCGGGCGATGGCGTCGGTCTGCACGTAGCCGAACACCGAGCCCATGTGGAGCGAGCCAGAGACCGTCGGCGGGGGCGTGTCGATGGAGAAGACCTCGGCCCGGGTCGCTGTGTCGTCGAAGCGGTAGGTGCCCGCCTCCTCCCAGACCGGGGCCCACCGGTCCTCGAGATTGTCGAGGGTCGGCTTCTCGGGGACGCTGGGCGCTCCGGTCGTCATGATCGGGTTACCGTACCCGGGTGCTGCGCCTTCACGACACCGCAACGGGCACGATCCACCCTCTCGAGCTCCGCAAGGAGGGCGAGGTGTCGATGTACGTGTGCGGCCCGACCGTCTACGACATGCCCCACATCGGCCACGGGCGGGCCAACCTGACCTTCGACATCCTTCGGCGGTACCTGAGCTTCACGGGGCTGAAGGTGCACCACGTGGCGAACGTCACCGACGTCGACGACAACATCATCAAGCGCGCCGCGGAGCTCGGGCGCACCGAGTCCGACGTGGCCGCGGAATTCGAGGCCCGCTGGTGGGAGTCGATGGGGGCGCTGGGCGACCTCCGCCCGCATGAGATCCCCCATGCCACGCAGTACATCGAGGACATGGTGGCGCTGGTCGGCGAGCTGATGGCCATGGACAAGGCCTACGAGACACCCGACGGCGTCTACCTGGAGGTCTCCAAGGTCGACGGATACGGCCTCCTGGCGCAGCAGTCGCTGGAGTCGCTGCAGGTCGGGGCCCGGGTCGAGGCCAACGAGGACAAGCGGTCCCCCCTCGATTTCGCCCTGTGGAAGAAGGCGAAGGAAGGGGAGCCCAGCTGGGACTCACCGTGGGGACGGGGCAGGCCGGGGTGGCACACCGAGTGCGTGGTGATGTCGCTCGACCTCCTGGGCGAGGGGTTCGACCTGCACGGCGGCGGCCAGGACCTGAAGTTCCCGCACCACGAGAACGAGCGGGCGCAGGCGGTCGCCGACGGCAAGGTCTTCGCGCGGCACTGGATGCACAACGGCTGGGTGGAGGTCGAGGGGACGAAGATGTCGAAGTCGCTCGGCAACTTCACCACGCTGCCCGACCTCTTGTCCCGCTACGACGCCCGTGCGTACCGGATACTGGTGCTCCGCGCCCACTACCGCTCGCCCATTGAGGTGACGCCCGACACGCTGGCTGACGCCGAGAAGGCGCTCACCAGGCTGGACGGGTTGGCCAGGCGCTTCGCAGGACCCGGTGTCACCGACCTGCTGGCCCAGACAGACGATGGGTTCGTCGTCGAAGGGACGCCGCCGGCGACAGGCGTGGACGCCGGCGCGTCGGCCGTTTTCCGTGAGCGCATGGATGACGACCTCGACACGCCGGGGGCGCTGGCCGGCATCTTCGAACTCGTCACGGCGGCGCACTCCGCCGCCGATGCCGGGGACGAGGGCGAGGGCGGTCGCCTGGCCCACACGGCCGCCGTGCTCGCCGCCGCGCTGGGCCTCTCCTTGCGTGCGGGGGACGTCGACGTCGACGAGGAGTCGGCTCGCCTCGTCGCCGAACGTGACGAGGCGCGGCGATCGAGGGACTTCGCCCGGGCAGACGCGTTGCGGGACGAGCTGGCGTCCCGGGGTTGGACCGTCGAGGACACCTCCGATGGCACGGCCATCCGGCGCTGATCACTAAGAAAAGACCAGGCCAACTCGCATTTTCTTGGGACGATGGACTGGTGAGCGGGCCGCAGGTTACTCTGTAGTAACAAGGAAGCCCCCAGGTGGGTCGGGCCGAGTGCGGCCCTTCCCCGGAGGGACTCCACCGAACCGCAGAGGCTCCGGTCGCGGCCGGGGTCGTCGCAAGGAGGACGCAGCAATGTCCGACTTCTCGCTCGAACTGAACGAGGATCAGCTCCAGATCGTGAAGTGGGTCCATGAGTTCGCTGAGAACGTGGTCCGCCCGGCCGGCCCCGAATGGGACGAGCGGGAGGAGACGCCGTGGCCCATCATCGAGGAGGCCGCGAAGAACGGCCTCTACTCATTCGACTTCGTGGCCCAGTGCTTCTCGGATCCGACGGGTCTTCTCATGTGCCTGATCAACGAGGAGATGAGCTGGGGCGATGCGGGCATCGCGCTCGCCATCTTCGGCTCCACCCTGGCCGTGGCCGGGATCTTCGCCAACGGGACACCGGAGCAGATCGGGGAGTGGATTCCCCAATGTTTCGGGACGCCAGAGGACGTCAAGCTGGCGGCCTTCGGCGTCTCCGAGCCCGACGCCGGCTCGGACGTCTCGTCGCTCAAGTCACGAGCCGTCTACGACGAGGCCAAGGACGAGTGGGTGCTCAACGGCACCAAGACGTGGATCACCAACGGGGGCATCGCCAACACCCACGTGCTCGTCCTCTCGGTCGACCCGTCGCTCGGGAGCCGGGGCCAGGCGAGTTTCGTCGTGCCGGAGGGGACGCCGGGAATCTCCCAGGGGCAGAAGTTCAAGAAGATGGGTATCCGCGCCTCGCACACCGCCGAGGTCGTCCTGAACGACTGCCGGGTCCCGGGTCGATGCCTCCTGGGCGGAAAGGAGAAGCTCGACGCGCGCCTGGCCCGGGCGAGAGAGGGCAAGAGGACCGCCACGCAGGCCGCCATGGCCACCTTCGAGGCCTCCCGTCCCATCGTCGGTGCCCAGGCCGTCGGCATAGCCCGGGCCGCCTACGAGTACGCGCTCGACTACGCCAAGGAGCGCAAGCAGTTCGGTCGGGCCATCATCGAGAACCAGGCCATCGCCTTCAAACTGGCCGATATGAAGATGCACACGGACGCCGCGAGGCTGCTCGTGCATCGCGCCGCCAACATGGCCAGCACCGGCAAGAAGTTCGAGAACGGCGAGGGCTCCATGTCCAAGCTCTATGCCGGTGAGAACGCCGTCTGGGTCACCGACCAGGCGATCCAGATCCTCGGCGGTTACGGCTACGTCCGGGAGAACCCCGTCGAGCAGTGGCACCGCGACTCGAAGATCTACACCATCTTCGAGGGTACGTCCGAGATCCAGCGGCTCGTGATCTCACGGGCGATCTCGGGCGTTCACATCAACTGACCTGCCAGGAATAACAGGCTGCTCAACTTCGGTTGGACAGGCTACCTTCGGCGCGGGCGAATCTGAAGATCTGCGCGCCACGAATGGCGCGTACCCTTGGGCGTCGTTGCAGCGCAATCCGGCAGGGTTAGCACGCAAAAGATGTGAAGGCCACCACCCAAGACGTTCGATACGAAAGGAAACAGGCTCATGCCCGACGACTCAGTAGGTGTTCCTGGCTCCTCGATCGACAACCGTCACCTTCTGCTGGTCGGTGCCGGGCCGGGTCTCGGAATGGCCGTGGCGCGTCGCTTCGCCGACGGCGGCTATCGAGTCACCCTGGTGGCTCGCAGCACGGACGGACTCCGCGATCTCGCAGAGAGCCTGGCTGAGACCGGAGCCCAGATAGACACGGTCGCGGCAGATGCCAGCGACCCCGAAGCTCTGGGAGCTCGGATCGCTCAGCTCTACAACGAGCGGGGGGCGCCCGGGCTCATCGTCTACAACGCGGTCATGGGAGCTCCCGACCAGCTCCTGAGCGCGAGCGTCGAGCACCTGCAGACGGCATATGCCGTTGACGTCATCAGCGCCATCGTCGTGACGCAGGTCGTCGCCCCTGCCATGCGGGCGGCCGGCTCCGGCACGATCATCGTGACGGGCGGCGGTTTCGCGGATTATCCGATCCCAGCGCTCGCGACCGTTTCCCTCGGCAAGGCAGCCCTTCGATCCGCCGCCACCATGCTCGGAGCCGATTTGGAGCCCGATGGCATCCGCGTGGCGACGTTGACGATCATGGGGCAGATCGTTGCGGGCACCGCCTTCGACCCCGAGAACATCGCACAGCGCTATTGGGAGGTCGTCCATTCAGACGGTCCCTGGCAGGCGGAGTTTCGCTTTACCGGCGAATAGGGCTGTGGCGTCTGTGCGTGCCGGTCGTCGACCGAACCGGCGGACATCACGGCCGATCTGTCCTCGGAGAGCTCGGCCTGAACCGCCGTCGCCCCTGTCATTCTTCAATCGGACCTCGCTCGTGGAATTCGAAATCGCTAACAGCTTGGAGTCTCCGTGATCGAGGACGCATCAATGCGCGTCAAGATGCGCTCGGCGGCTTGCCCAAGTCGTCGCAACTGCTCGCGTGACAAGACGTCGATGACAAGGGAGCGGACATGGGCAACGTGGCCCGGAGCGGCGGCCTCGAGAACTCGATAACCGCTCTCGGTCAGGATCGCATTGGTGAATCGCCCGTCAGTGGCATCAGGCTCGCGACGGACCAAGCCTCGATCCTCGAGTCGTTTGACGACGCGAGACAAGCGGGAGAGCGACGCATTGGTGAACACCGCGAGGGCACTCATCCTCATCGTGTGCTGCGGGCTCCTCCCGAGACACGCGAGAACCTGATACTCGACCATCGCCAGGTTCGAATCACGTTGGAGCTGTTGATCAATTGACCAGGGGAGCTGCGTCATGAGTCGTACGACGGAGAGCCAAGAATTCAGCTCATCGGCCGTGAGCCACTTGACGGCTTCATGTTCTCCGTCGGCGCCAACAGTTTCGCTCACCCTCAAATGGTAACGCTTTGCTTACTGAATCAAGTGAAATGGAGGTGACCCGCGAGGCCCCAAGGGTCTCCTTTTTTGACGGTTATGAGGCCAGTCCCGAGCAATTTCACTGGCGTGGTCACTTGACAGGACAAGCCCTCGGTCCTACATTTCACTTGACGTGGAAAGTCAAGAAGTAGTGATAGGACGTGACACTGACGGTCCAGACGTTGAGGTCTGAAGTGGCGGAGGGCATCCGATGACCACATTGATGACCTTGGAGCACGAGGTCGATGATCGCGGCCCGGCCGCTGCGGCCAACTACGACCGGCGGTGGTGGATCCTCGCCGTGCTCGGGATCGCTCAGTTGATGGTCATTCTCGACAGCACCATCGTCAACATCGCTCTGCCGACCGCTCAGCACGATCTGCACTTCTCCAACGCTGACCGTCAGTGGATCGTCACCGCGTACTCACTCGCCTTCGGAAGTCTCCTGCTCCTCGGCGGTCGTATCGGCGACATGGTGGGACGCAAACGGGCGCTCATCATAGGACTGGTCGGCTTCGCCGTGGCCTCAGCGATCGGTGGTGCCTCGGTCAACTTCGCGATGCTCGTCACTGCCCGGACCATCCAGGGCGCGTTCGGCGCGCTCCTCGCCCCGTCGGTGCTGGCCCTCTTGACCACGACCTTCACCGATCCGGCGGAGCGCGGCCAGGCCTTCGGGATCTACGGCGCCATCGCCGGCGCCGGCGGCGCGCTGGGACTCCTCCTCGGCGGCATCCTCACCTCCTACGCTTCGTGGCGATGGACGCTCTTCGTCAACCTCGTGTTTGCTGCGAGTGCCATTGCGGGCGCCCTGCTGTGGTTGAAGAACGACGAGGGAGCTGACCACGATCCCCTGGACCTGCCCGGGCTCTTCCTTGTAGCCGGCGGTCTGTTCTGCCTCGTCTTCGGTTTCTCGCACGCCGAGACGACGGCGTGGAGCAACCCCTTCACCGTTGGATTCCTCGTGGCGGGCGTGGTCCTGCTTGCTGTATTCGCCTATTTCGAGACCAGGACGACGTACCCGCTGCTCCCGCCACGGGTCGTGCGCAACCGAACCCGGGGCGGATCGATCCTGGCCATGTTGTTCGCCAGCGTCGGAATCTTCGGTGTGTTCTTGTTCCTGACCTACTATCTGCAGGGCACGCTGGGGTTCAGCCCGGTGAAAACCGGCGTCGCGTTCCTGCCGCTGGTCGCGGCATTAGCCGCCACGGCCCAGGTGTCCAATCGCACCCTGTTGCCGCGGTTCGGACCTAAGCCGATCGTCCCGATCGGGTTGCTGGTGTCGGCTGCGGCGCTCTTCGGCCTCCACCTGGTCGGGTTGCATTCGTCGTACGTCACCCACGTGCTCCCCTATCTCCTCGTGTTGGGCGTCGGGTTCGGACTCAGCGTCGCCCCCGCGTTCAGCACAGGGACCCTCGGGTTGGCACCTCAGGACGCGGGCGTGGGATCGGCGACGCTCAACACGGCGCAACAGGTGGGGGGATCCATCGGCACGTCGCTGCTCAACACCCTGGCAGCTTCTGCTGCCACGTCCTACCTGGTCGGTCGGGCACCGACCCCGGCCAATCTCCAGGCAGCACTACTCCACAGCTACACGACGGCGTTCCTCTGGTCCTCCTTGATCTTCGTGGCCGGTGCCGTCGTTGCCGGCTTGGTGCTCCAGCGTGGCGGCCTGACCTCGCTGGCGTCCGAAAGCCGGTGCCCCGACGGTCGACCCTGTCTTGGAGGAACCACCTCGAAGGCATGTCTGCCGGGTCCGGGTCGCTTGTCGGTGACGCTCTCCATCGAGTTCCTCAGCAGGAGGCAAGCGAACTCCCACGAGGTAGCTCAACGAGTTGACCTGGGACGGACGGTTTCCGGAGAAACCGCCTAACTCTGGAGTTCGTCGATCACATCTTTTGAGTGGGTCAGCGGAACTCGATTGCCCTCGAGCTCGATACGAGAGCCATCGGCGTCTTCAAGTTCGAGAACACGAACGTTGACCCGCTGGTGGACCTTGACCGTCAAGCCGGCACGAGGGACCTTGAAGATCAGGTCGGTCGGCGGTTTCGATCTCGTCCGGGCGGCGAAACCGAACACTGTGGCCGCTGATACTCCCACCAGCATGTTTCCGGGCAACCCCGATCTCGCATCGGCGGCGTGCATGCCCGCCAGCGATCCCGCCCCGAGACCCACTCCCTCGGCGGCACCACCGAGGAGCCCGCCGGCATCGCTCCCAAGCATGCCCCCGGCAAAGAGGCCGCCGACGTGGCCACGAGGATTGAACTGCCCGACCGCCACGAGCTCTTCGTGAATGCCGCGTGTCGCAAGTGCCTCCTGCATCATCTCGACCATTGACGCTTCCGACATCACAGATCCCCTTTGGTTCGGTGAGTTGCCTCGCGTACTGCCTGCGATCCGAGGTGGAAGCAGTGGATCGACGTCTCCCGTGACCTGACCCAAACCTATCGAAACAGTCGAAACACGTCTGCGACGGCGCGGCAGAGAACGATGGTCCGTGCCCTCCTCGACGACCGTCATCGGGTTACGGCACCCACCGGCCCTGGGACCGGGCAGGCGGGTTCAACCGGTGTGCGCACAGGTTGAACCCGCCTGACGTCTCGTGAAACTATCAACCACACTGCTTATAGTTTCTGAAACCACCACCACCACCACCACCACCACCACCACCACCACCAGCAGCACGTCGATCTGCCGGATGCAGATCTACGCATCTACCAGGGAGTGTGCGGTCCTTGGCTCGCCAGTCCCCTTCGAACCCTGCGGCGCCAATTCCTCAAGGTCCGCCCGTCGCGGCCGACAATGAGAACGGAGAGAAAACGGCTTGGCGGTGGGCGGCATCCCGGCTTTGGACCGGGGTCCCGCGCGGTCATGAAGGGATCAGCGGGAATGGTTACGGAAGAGGAATGGCACGCAGAGACGGCGAAGGCCAAGCGCCTTCGCTTCATCAGCCCGCTGGCCGGACTGGTCGCCCTCGGTGCACTGGCGACGCCGGCGGTGGTCGCCGGAAATTCCGTCGGATCGGGGTCCATCTCCTACCTGGTGACGGCAGGTGTCCTCATCGCCATCACGCTCCCGCTGGTGTGCGTGTTGGTCATCATCAGCGACCGGCAGCAGAACAAGGCCGACCAGAAGGTCCGGACACTCATGAACCAGTTGAGTGCGGCGATCGAGCTGGCCGATCGCGAAGGGGTCGCCCGCGAGGTGCAGGTACAGCGCCAGCGCTTCGAAAATCGCCTGGCCAACGCGTTGGACATGGCAGAGGGCGAGCCGGAAGTCATCGACGTGATCGAGCGGTCGTTCGCCGCCGTGGTTCCGGACTCTCCGGTCGAGTTCCTGCTGGCCGACAACAGCCGCGCCCACCTGCTGCGCATGGCGGCCGCCGGACCGGACGGCGAGCCACCCTCGTGCTGCGTCGAGTCCCCGGACCGCTGCCCTGCCGTCCGGCGGGCCCAGGTGCAGATCTTCGGCGACAGCGACGATCTCGATGCGTGCCCCAAGCTGCGCAACCGGCCGCAGGGGCGGCTCTCGGCGCTGTGCGTCCCGGTGTCCATCATGGGGCGGACGGTCGGCGTGATCCACGCCACCGACAAGGCCGGGGCAGAGGTGGAGGACTCCCAAATTCAGGACCTGACCACGCTGGCAAAGCTGGCCGGGGCACGGATCGGCCTGCTCAGGGTCATGGCAGAGACCCAGCTGCAAGCGTCGACCGACACGCTGACCGGGCTGCTCAACCGACGCTCCTTCTCCGAGAAGGTGGCCGCCGTGCCCCAGGATCTCCATCCGGTGGCGGTGGCGATGGCCGATCTCGACCACTTCAAGAACCTGAACGACACCTATGGGCACGAAACCGGGGACAAGGCGCTGCGGCTGCTCGCCCGTGTGCTGCGCGACACGCTCCGGGCGCACGACATCATCTCCCGCTACGGCGGTGAGGAGTTCGCCATCGCCTTCCCCGATTGCTCGGCGGTGGACGCCACCCGCGCCTTGAACACCGTGCGGGTCCAGCTGGACGCCGCTATCACCGTCGGAGGGCTGCCCAAGTTCACCTCCAGCTTCGGCATCACAGAAATTGAGCCGGGCGAGGAGCTGGCGGCCACTCTTCGCCGGGCCGACGAAGCGCTCCTGGTGGCGAAGCGCTCGGGACGCGACCAGATCGTCCTGCACGATCGCGGCATCGCCCCGAATGCGACCGGGAGCAACCGAATGCGACCGAGAGCAATTGGAACACGTCCCACCTCATTGACGAGTTGGCCCGCGCCGAGCGCTTCTGAGTCGTCGGCCGCGACGTTCCTTCTCCGGCCGCGGGGTCGCTCGCTCCTCCCGCGGCCGGGTTCCCCACGGCACACCGTCGGGTCGTGGAGCGCCTCCTCCGCCTGGCGGCCTCGTGTCCCCCGGGTCGGTTCCGGCGCGCCCTACGAGGCCCGGCCAATAGTGTCGGCCTGCCATGCCGCCGCTCCCACTCCTCCGCTACGCCGCCGACGTCACCCCGGAGTGGCTGACCGACGCCCTCCGGGGCGCCGGCGCGCTGGCGGACGGCGCCTTGGTGCGCTCCTTCGAGACGGCGCCCGATCGGGACGGGCCAGATGGCCGACACCACGCGGTTCACCTTGACGCTCGATCCGCCCGGCGCCGGCCCGGCCAGCGTGGTGGGCAAGTTCGCCTCGGCTGACGACCAGAGCCGCGGCACGGGCCTCGCGTTGCGGGCCTACGAGATAGAGGTCCGCTTCTACCGGGAGGTCGCCGGCCGTGTCGGGGCGCGGGTGCCGAGGACCTATCTGGCCGAGGTCGAACCCAGTACCGGCTGGTTCACCCTCCTGATGGAGGACATCGCCGGCGCGGCGCAGGGCGACCAGATCGAGGCGTGCCGTCCCGACGTCGCGGCGGCCGTCCTCGACGAGATGGCCGGACTGCACGCACCGTGCTGGGAGGTGGATGAATTGGAGGGCCTCGAGTGGCTCAACCGCGCCACCCCGGAGTCCGACGGCTTCCTCGTGGCCCTGGTGTCCTCGTTGCTGCCCGGCTTCTTGGAGCGCTACGCCGACGAGCTCGCGCCGGAGCACCGAGAGGTCTGCCGGTTCTTCGCCGAACACCTCCCGGCGTACGTGCGCCTGCGAGGCGGTCCGCGCACCGCCACCCATGGCGACTTCCGCCTCGACAACCTTCTGTTCCAGCCGGACAACCCGAGACCGGTGGTCGTCGACTGGCAGACGGCGGCGTGGGCCGGCGCGTCCATCGACGTGGCCTACTTCATCGGCGGCTGCCTCAGCATCGAGGACCGCCGGGCCAACGAGCTGGAGCTCCTCGCGCACTACCACGACGCCCTGTGCCGGCGCGGCGTGCGTGACTACACCCTGGACCAGCTACGCGCCGACACCCGGCGCGACACCTTCGCCGGACTGCTGATGGCGATCGTTGCCTCCATGGTCGTCCAGCGCACGGAGAGGGGCGACCTGATGTTCCTGACCAGCTCGACCCGGCACGCCCAGCACGCCCTCGACGTCGACGCCCCCGCGCTGCTGCTCGGCGCCCGATGACCGACCTCCTGGTGCTCTGCACCGGCAATGCGGCGCGCTCGGTCATGGCGGGCTTCATGCTCGACGTCCTGCGCGACGGTCGCCCGGGGGACCCGCTGCGCGTCGTGACCGCGGGCACCCACACCATCGACGGTCAGCCGATGGGGATGCGCACCCGTACCGCGTTGACGCGCCTCCCCGAGCTTGCCGGCGCGGACTTCCGCCGGCACCGGAGCCGGCAGGTGCACGGGGTCGATCTCGTGCACGCACAACTGGTGGTCGTCATGGAGGCCGACCACGTCCGCTTCGTCCGTCGTCAGTTCCCGGACGCCGCGGCGAAGACGGCCACCATCCGCGACCTCTGCCAGAGACTTGCACCGCCCCCACCCACCCTCGACGAGCGGGTCGCCGCGCTGGGCCTCGACGGCACTGAGCTCTCCGACCGCGACGATGTCCTCGACCCGGCTGGGCACGAGGCGGAGGTCTATGCCGCGTGCGTCGACGAGCTCTGGGATCTGTGCCGGAGGCTCGTCACGCTGCTCTGACGGAACCCGCCGCCGCAGCACGGGCCTGGCCTGGCTCAGTCGGGGTGGACCGAGCGCAGCCCGGCCCAGGCCAGGTCAGCCATCCGGCCGGCCAGCTTCTGCGCCTCCTCGTCGACCTCGGCCTCGGAGCCGGGCCGCTGCGCCATGAAGCGACGGCTCACGCCCTCCGCCATGCCCACGATGCCGTAGGCCAGGAGGCGGCGGTGGTCGTCGTCGAGCCCGGCGTCGATGAGGGGGTCGATCGCCTCCGCGATGGCGTCCTCCACGGCGCGCAGGGCCCGGCCCAGCTCGAAGTCGTCCGCGTGGTCACGCCCGTAGAGCAGCCTGAACTCCGCTTCGTGGCTGACGACCAGGCGGAAGTAGGCGGCAAAGCCCAGCTCGACCTGCTGGCGCGGCCCCTCGGCCTCCACGACGGCGTGCCCGATGGCCGTCAGGACGTCCTGGGCGATGGAGTCGACCAACTCCAGGTAGAGCGCGCGCTTGGAGGAGAAGTGCTGGTACAGGAGCGGCTTGGTCACCCCGGCGCCTTCTGCAATGTCGTCCATCGTCGTGGCCCGGTAGCCACGATGCGCGAACAGCTCGAGCGCGACCGCCAAAAGCTGGAGCCGCCGCCGTTCGGCTGGAAGCCGCCTGGAGGCCGCCTGGATCGCTCCCGACATCGGCTTCAGGCTACCGAAAGGTCAGAGGCCCGGAACACGCCGCAGGACCCCCGACAGCCGTGTCGGCAGGTCGGCCAGGTTGAAATGGTCCGTGGCGACGCGATGGTTGTGCGCAATGACGCCTGCGTCGCGCTCGTCGAGCCAGTGGGCCAGGCCGGCCGGGTCGGCCGAATCGAACCAGCGGAAACCGAACGCCGCGAGCTCCGCGGCCACCGGATACGGGCCGATGGCGAGCGGTCGCCGGTAGGTCGCCGACTCCACCGACGGGTTGCCGAAGCCCTCCCAGAACGAGGGGAGGAGGACGGCGTCGCAGGCCGCGTAGGCGTCGGCGATCGAGCAGCCGCCGGCGGGGGCGCCGAGCACGACGCGGCAGCGGGCCCGCGCCACGAGCCGTTCGAGCTCGGGCCCGTACCCGTCCTCGGCCGGACCGAGGAGCCAGTAGACGCCGCGGACGGCCTCGGCCAGGGCGATGGCGCCCGGGATGTTCTTGCGCGCCAGCGCACGCGTCGGTTGGAGCAGCACCGGCACGTCGTCGGGGACACCCAGCGCGGCGCGCGTCCTCACCCGTTCGCCCGCCGGCGGATGGGGGTCGAAGTGGTTGTAGATGGTCGTCGCCGTGATCCCGTGGGCGGCCAGCTCCGTGCGGCTCAGCTCGTTGATGGTGACGTGCGCCCACGCGGCGTCGTCGGGCGGAGGCGGGAGGTGGGCCAGGTGCGGGCGCTGCCACGGCAGGTCGTGATGGTGGAGCAGGGTCGGTCGCCCGGCGCAGGCCGCCGCCACGACGCGCGCCGCCTCGCGGGTTGAGGGGAAGCGAGCAGAGGTTCTCGACGATGACGAGGTCGGCGCCGGCCAGCGCATCGTCCACCTCGGCGCCCGTCGGGGGCACGGCCGCGTGCATGGCCAACCCGGGTAGGACGGTGTCCACGGGCCCCGCGCCGGCGACCGTGCGCACGGTCCAGCCGAGGAGACCCAGCGCACCCGCCCATTTCGCCGCCTCGACGGCGACCCCGTCCCCGCCGCCGAGCCGGAACGAGACCATGCACGCCGTCGCCACGACGGAACTGTACGCGTGCCGGGAGGGCCCGCTTGCGGGTCGGCTAGCGTTGCCCCCGTGGCAAAACGGGCACTGATCACGGGCGTGACGGGCCAGGACGGCTCGTACCTGGCCGAATTTCTGCTTTCGCAGGGCTACACGGTGATCGGCATGGTGCGGCGTTCGAGCACGTTGAACTTCGAGCGCATCGCACACATCCAGGACCAGATCGAGCTCGTCGCGGGCGACCTGCTCGACGAGGTGTCGCTCATCAACATCCTGCGCGACCGCCGGCCGACAGAGGTCTACAACCTGGCTGCCCAGTCCTTCGTCCAGACGAGCTTCACCCAGCCGGTGCTGACGGGCGAGACGACGGCCCTGGGGGTGACACGGGTGCTCGACGCCATCCGGCTGGTCGACCCCGAGATCCGCTTCTACCAGGCCAGCTCCTCGGAGATGTTCGGCAAGGTGCAGGAGGTCCCCCAGCGCGAGTCGACGGCCCTGCACCCCCGCAGCCCCTACGGCGTGGCCAAGGTCTACGGGCACTGGATCACCGTCAACTACCGCGAGAGCTACGGGCTGCACGCCACCTCGGGGATCCTGTTCAACCACGAATCGCCGCGCCGCGGGCTCGAGTTCGTCACGCGCAAGGTCACCCACGGGGTGGCGCGCATCGCCCACAAGCTCCAGGACAAGTTGGCGCTCGGCAACCTCGACGCCCAGCGGGACTGGGGTTACGCCGCCGACTACGTGCGGGCGATGTGGTTGATGCTGCAGCAGGACACGCCGGACGACTACGTCGTGTCGACCGGTGAGACGCATGCCGTACGTGAGCTGTGCCGGCTCGCCTTCGACGCCGCCGGCCTCGATTGGGAGCAGCACGTCGTGATCGACGAGCAGTTCCTGCGGCCCGCCGAGGTCGATCTGCTGGTCGGCGACCCGGCCAAGGCCCACACGGTGCTCGGCTGGCGGCGCGAGGTCGACTTCCCCGGTCTGGTCACCATGATGGTGGAGGCCGACATGGACCTGGTTCGCAAGAGCCTCAGGTAAAGGGGGGGCGCCGCGCTCCTCGCACCTGCCGCGATCTCGGCTGATCCAGCCGGCGTCCTCGTCGCCTTCGGGGCCGGGATCCTCTCGTTCGTCTCCCCGTGCGTCCTGCCCCTCGTCCCGGGCTACGTCTCCATGGTCTCGGGGCTCTCGGCGGCCGAGCTGGAGGCCGGCGGCGACGGGACGACACCGTCGGCCGCCCTGCGCCCGGTCCTGCGTGGTATCGGCCTGTTCGTGGCCGGCTTCACCCTGGTCTTCGTCGCGCTGGGGGCGACGGCGTCGGGCATCGGTCGTGTGCTCGATGCGCACGAGATCACCCTGGCCCACCTGAGCGGGGCCGTCATCATTTTGCTCGGGGTGGTCATGCTGCTCGGTGCCCTCCCGGCGCGGGTGTGGGCCCATGCGGGGGGCGGCACGCTCGGCGTGGTGTCACGGGTCACGGGCGAGCGGCGTTTCGATGTGCGCCCGTCGCGCCTCGGGGCCTGGGCCGCACCGCTGATGGGCATGGCGTTCGCCTTCGCCTGGACGCCGTGCATCGGCCCGATCCTCGGCGTCGTCCTCGGGCTCGCCGCGCACAACGGGACGCTGCCGGGGGGTGTGCTGCTCCTCTTCGCGTACTCGCTCGGCCTGGCGGTGCCGTTCGTGCTGGTGGGTCTCGCCTTCGGCCGCCTCACGACGGCCCTGACCCGGGCCCGGCACTGGCTCTGGGCCGTCGAGCTCGTGGCGGGCCTCGTCCTCGTCGTGTTCGGCGTGCTGCTCCTGACCGACAACGTCAGCTGGTTGTCGTCGCAGCTCTCGAACCTCCTCAACGACCTCGGCCTCAGCCGCCTCTCCAAGAGCTAGGCCGTGGCCGATCCGGTGCCGGCCGGTGACGCGGACGCCGCTGACGGGAACACTGCCGCCGCCGACGTCATCCTGTACGACCGCATCCGGTCGCTCCAGGCGGCGTCCCCGGCCCCGACCCCCGTGCTGGTCGCGCTCGACGGGCGGTCCGGTGCCGGCAAGTCCACCCTCGCGAGCCGGGTCGCCGCGGGAATCGGTGCCGGTGCGCTCGTCATCGACGGCGACGACTTCTACTGCGGCGGTGACGACGCCTACTGGGATGCCCTCGGGCCGGCCGAGAAGGTGGACCTCGTCATCGACTGGCGGCGCCAGCGCAGCCTCCTCGAGAGCCTCCGGCGCGGGGAGCCGGCGACCTGGCGGCCCTACGACTGGGACGCCGACGACGGGCGCCTCGCCGCGGAGATCACGGCGGGCCCGGCCGGCGTCGTCATCCTCGATGGCGCCTACAGCGCCCGTCCGGAGCTGGCGGACCTCTTCAGCCTGCGGGGGCTGCTGGACACGCCCCGCCACGTCCGGCGGGCGCGGCTCCTGCAGCGGGAGGGGGCGCACTACCGGGCAGAGTGGGAGGCCCGCTGGGGCGAGGCCGAGGACCTCTACTTCGACCAGCTGATGCCGCCGCCCGCCTTCGACCTCGTCCTCGACGGCAGCGGGTACCGGAGCTGACCGGCAACGGTCAGGGAGCCGTCCCGGCGAGCACGTCGGCGAACGTGCGGGCGAACGTGTGCGCATCGCCCGGCCAGCGGGCCGACACGTACGAGCCGTCGCGCACCACCCAGGCGGGTCGCGGGTCGTCCAACGTGTCCCGGGCGCGCCCGCTCGTCTTGCGCCGCCAGTCGGGCGAGCCCTTCTCCACGTCGGCGAAGTCGGCCGGGTCGGCCAACGCCCGCGTCACCTCCTGCTGCACCGACATGTAGCCCCAGGGCTGTCCCCGCTCCTCCACGTAGGTCCGGTAGTAGTCGGAGTCCCAGAACCGGGTGTAGCGGGCGATGCCCCAGGCCCTTTGTTCGAGCGCCCAGGTGAGCGCGGTCGTCCTCCGCCCGTGCAGCACCGAGTGCCCCGTCACCGGGTCCTGCGCCCGTGCCGCCACCAGGACGCCGTGGCAGATGGCCCCGACCGGCTTGCCGGACCGGAACGAGTCGACGGCCATCTGCTGCACCTCGGGGCTCTCCAGGTAGGCGCGCATGCCGCGCGCCCGGTGGCCCCCGGGCAGCACCAGCGCGTCATATGAGCTGCGCCGGGCCGCGCCCCAGTGGAGCGGCGACGCGAAGGCCCGGTCGGCCAACAGCGTGGCGTAGGCCCGCCGGGCGTTGCCGTCGGCGCGCAGGACGCGGCCGACGACGGTGAGGCGGCGCACCCCCGGCAGCGCGCCCCACGGATCGAGCCCCCGGCCGGTCACCATGAGGTCGTCGGCCCGGCCCGCCAGCCCCGACGGCGTGGCGAACACGACGTCGTGTCCCGCCGCCGACAGCACCTGCCAGCTGACCGCCACCTCGGTGGGGTCGAAGTCACACGCCGGCAGCGGCATCAGGACGGTCACCATCGGTGCGACGGACCTTACCGAGGGGCCCCGGGCGTCCCACGACGCCGGGCGTTATCGTCTTCGGCATGGTCGACACCGACACCGACACCGACACCGACACCGCCCCGCCACAGCCGCTCTTCTCGCCCGAGGACGGGCTCGCGGACCTGTGGGTCAAGGCCTATCAGGGTGAGGTCCTCGGCGAGATCCTGTTCGGCGGCATCGCGGCCAACCTCGACGACCCCGACCAGGCCGCCAAGATGCGGGTGCTCGCCACCCTGGAGCGCCGGACCAAGGAGGCTGCGAGGCCGGCGCTCGAGCGGGCCGGCCTGTCCACCGATCCCGACCCCGAGACGGAGGCCACCGCCACGGCGCTCCTGCCCGGCGCGCTGGCCCTGACCTGGGACGACCTGATGGCGACGATCGGGCCGATCACCGCCCAGTACATCCCGCTCTACCAGCGGATCGGCGAGCTGAGCCCGGCGGAGCGGGAGACGGCCGACCTCCTCGTGGCCCATGAGGCGGCGCTCAGCGACTTCGCCCGCGCCGAGGCGGACGGTCATGGGACGACCTCGCTCGATTCGATCAAGGCGCTCGCCCACATGCGCTGATCGGCTGGGCGTCCGCGGGGCGATCCCCCCGCTTGGAACCCTGGCACCCACCCCCCCTACCATGGTGGGGAAGGCCATGGCCCCTGTCGTCCACTTTCGCGCCGCGGTCGCACTCGCCGGCCGCTTCCCTGCCCTTGCCGGGGTCGATCTCTCTCTCGACCAGGGTGAGGTCGTCGTCGTGGTCGGCGCCAACGGGGCGGGCAAGACGAGCCTCCTGCGGGCCTGTGCCGGATTGCTGCCGGTCACGTCGGGGGAGGCCACCGTCCTCGGGGTCGACCTCACCACGGACCACACGTCGGTGCGCCGCTACGTCGGCCTCCTGGGGCATGCCGCGCCGCTCTACGACGACCTCAGCGCGGCGGAGAACGTCCAGTTCGCCGTACGCGCTCTCGGCCTGCCCGTCGCGAGCGCCGACGACGCGCTCGAGCGCCTCGGCCTGACCGGCCGCCTGCGCACGACGCCGGCCGGTCGCCTCTCGGCCGGCCAGCGCCGCCGCGCCGCCCTCGCCGCGCTGCTCGCCCGCCGGCCCGCCCTCTGGCTCCTCGACGAGCCGCACGCCGGGCTCGATGCCACCTCGCGCTCCCTCTTGCGTGAGCTGATCGGCGAGGCGGTGGCGGACGGGGCGACGGTGCTGCTGTCCTCGCACGAGCCCCAGCTCTCGGTTCCCCTGGCCGACCGCGTCGTCTCCATGGGCGGCGGGCGCGTGACCGGCGAGGAGCCCGGCGGCCGGCGCGTCACGCTCACCGCGGTACCGGGTGAGCCGGAGGCGACCCATGTGGCATGACGCCGTGCTGGTGGCCGGCAAGGACCTGCGCATCGAGGCGCGCTCACGCGTCGCCCTCTGGCAGGTCGTCCCCTTCGCCGTCCTCGTCCTCGTCCTCCTGGCGTTCGCCATCGGCCCGGACCAGGCGTCCCTGCGCCACGCCGCGCCGGGGATCTTCTGGGTCGCCCTTTTGTTCTCGACGGTCCTGGCGATCCAGCGCAGCGTGGCCGTCGAGTCCGGGGAGGGCACGCGCGACGGGCTGCGGCTCTCGGGCATCGACCCGGCGGGGATCTTCCTGGGCAAGGCGGCCGCCGTCGCCCTCCAGCTCCTGGTGCTCCAGGTGGTCCTCTGGGCCGGCGTCACCTTCCTCTTCGACGTGCGGGTGCACGTCGTGTGGCTGGCCGTGACCGCGAGCCTGCTGGCCACCGTCGGCCTCGCCTGCGCGGGCGTCCTCTACGGCGGCCTGTCGGCCGGTCTGCGCGTGCGCGACACCCTGCTCCCGCTGCTGGTGTTGCCGGTGCTGGCCCCGGTGCTCCTCGCCGGCTCCAAGGCGTGGGAAGCCGCGCTCGACGGCAATGCCGCGTCGGGGACCCAGTGGCTCAAGATCCTCGTCCCCTTCGCGGTGATCTATCTCGTGGTGGGCCTCGTGCTCTACGGGCCGCTCCAGGAGGCAGCATGATTGCGCGCCGGCCGCGCTGGCTCAACGTCGTCGGGGTGCTCGGCGTCATCGCCATGGGCTTCACGGTCTGGCTCGGGTTGTGGATCACGCCGCCGGACCGGTTCCAGGGGAACCTGGCCCGGCTGCTCTACATCCACCCGGCCATCGCCACGGTGGCGTTGTACTGGGTCGGGCTCGTGGCGGCAGGGGGGAGCCTGCTCTACCTGTGGCCCCGCACGCGGTCGTTCTTCTGGGACCGCCTGGCGGCGTCGGCCGTCGAGGTGGGGGCGGTCTTCGCCGCGCTGACGCTGGTGACCGGGTCGTTGTGGGGTCGCCCCGTGTGGGGTGTCTGGTGGACCTGGGACGCCCGCCTGACCTCCACCGCGCTGCTCCTGCTGCTCGAGATCGGGTACCTGGCCCTCCGGCGAGTGCCGGCGGAGCCGGCGATCCGCGCGCGCCGGTGTGCCGTGGCCGCGCTGCTCATCGCCGTCGACATCCCGATCGTGCACTTCTCGGTGGACTGGTGGAACACGCTCCACCAGGGCGGCACCTTCATCGACCCGGGCTTCCAGATCCACGCGTCGCCCTCCATGTCGTGGACGTTCCTGCTCGGCTTCGTCGCCTTCTCGCTGATCTTCGTCTGGCTGCTCGGTGTGCGGTACCAGGTGGAGGTCCTGCAGGACGCGGTGGGCGACCAGGAGCTCGAGGTCTCGCTGTCCGAGCGCTGGAGCGAGGACACCGAGCTCGTGGACGCTCGGGGAGCGGACCCGGTCGGGAGCGCGCCGTGAGCTATGTCGACGCCGGGTACGCCATCGCGCTGGCGACCCTGTTCGTCTACGCCATCACCCTGGTCGCGCGCCGGCGGCGCTGGGAGCGCGCGCTGCGGATGTCGGAGCCGCCACCGGCCGAGCAGGAGAGCGCGCCGGCCCACGGCGAACGGTCGTGACCGGCACCACCACCGAGCCGACCCCGCCGCCCAGCCCGCCGACGTCCGAGGTGCACCAGGGCCCGGCCGTGCCCTCCCCTCGGCGCCGGCGGACCAGCCGGCGGGTCCTGGCCGTCTTCGCCCTGCTGGTCGTCGCCCTCGTCTTCCTGCTCGTCGAGGGCCTGGGTAGCTCGCTCAATTACTTCGACACGGTCAACCAGGCCTTCGCTCATCGGCACACGCTGGGCACCCAGACCTTCCGCCTGGAGGGCACCGTCGTCCCGGGCACCATCCACGCCACCGACGCCGGCTCGAACTTCAACATCTGCCAGGGTCCGAACGTCGTCCACGTCGCCAACACGGGCAGCCCCCCCGGGCTCTTCAAGGCGCGGGTCCCCGTTGTCGTCGTCGGGCATTTCACGTCGGACACGTCGAGCGACTTCGTGTCGAACTCCATCTTGATCAAGCACTCGAGCACCTACAGCGCTCAGTACCCGAACCGGGTCAAGGTGACCTCGACCGGTCCGGTCTGCTGATGCTCGACGCACACCTGGGAACGATCGGGGTGTGGCTCGCCTTCGTGGCGAGCCTCGTCGGGATCGTCGTCTCCGTCCTCGGGCTGGTTGCCCGGCGGCGGGTCGCCGACGCGCGCCGGACGACGCTGGTGTCCGCCGCGCGGCCGATCGGCGACGCCCGGCTGCTGGCGCCCGTCATGCTGGTCGGTGGCCTGTTCGCCGCCGGTGCGATGGAGCACGCGCTCGTCACCCACGACTTCACGCTGGTGTTCGTGGCCCAGAACAACAGCACGGTCACCCCCTTCCTGTACTCGGTCACCGGCATGTGGTCCGCGCTGGCGGGGTCCATCCTCCTGTGGGGCCTCATCCTCGCGATCGTCTCGACCATCTTCGTGTGGCGCTACCGCCGGCAGGCGGGCGACGCGGTCATCCGCTACGCCACGCTCGTGCTCTACGTCGTCTCGGCCTTCTTCTTCGGCCTCATGGTCGGTCCCGCCAACCCCTTCGTCACCGCCTCGGGCGTGACGCAGGGCCTCGGGCCCAACTCGCTCCTCCAGGACAACCCGCTGGTGGCGATCCACCCGCCGCTCCTCTACATCGGCTTCGTCGTCTTCACCGTGCCCTTCGCGTTCGCCATCGGGATGCTGGCCACGGGCCGGGTGGGGGACCGCTGGCAGATCGAGTGCCGACGCTGGACGCTGGTGGCGTTCACCTTCCTCTCGGTCGGCATCGTCCTCGGGGCCTGGTGGTCCTACCAGGTGCTCGGCTGGGGTGGCTTCTGGGGCTGGGACCCGGTGGAGAACGCGGCGCTGCTGCCCTGGCTCTGCGGGACGGCCTACCTCCACTCGGTCCTCGTCCAGGAACGCCGGGGCCTGATGCGGGTCTGGAACCTCTCCCTCTCGATCGCGACGTTCGCCCTCACCATCCTCGGCACCTTCCTGACCCGCTCCGGCGTCATCACGTCGGTCCACGCGTTCTCCGAGTCCTCCCTCGGCCCGCTGCTGATCGGCTTCTTCTTCGCGGTGGTCATCGTGGGGTTCGGCCTGATCGCCTGGCGCGGCGACCGGCTGCGCTCGCCGGGGGGTATCGACGCCCCGCTCGGACGCGAGGGCGCGTTCCTCCTCAACAACGTGCTCTTCGTGGGATTCGCCTTCGTGGTGCTGCTCGGCACCCTCTATCCGCTTCTCTACGAGGCCGTCACCCAGCAGCAGGTGACGGTCGGCGCGCCGTTCTTCAACACCGTGGCCATCCCGGTCGGCCTGACCCTGCTCTTCCTCATGGCCGTGGCACCGGTCCTGAGCTGGCGCAAGATGAGCGGCGGCCTGCTGTGGCAGCGGCTCGCCATCCCGGTGTGGATCGGCGTGGGCACCGTCGTGCTGTGCGTCGCCTTCGGCCTGCGCGGCTTCGCCACGCTCATCGGGTTCGGCCTCGGCGCCATGGCCGCCGCCACGGCGGCCCGCGCCCTCGTCCTCTCCGTGCGGGCGGCCCGCACCCGCCACGTCGGCTGGTGGCGCGGCCTGGTGGGGCGGGCCAACGGGGGCATGGTCGTGCACCTCGGCGTCGTGCTGCTGGCGGTCGGCGTCATCGCCGCCACCTCCTACCGCCATCAGGCCGAGCTCCCCCTCCACAAGGGGACCGCCGTCACCTACGACGGGCACCGCTTCGAGTTCGAGGGCCTGCGCACGGTGAGCTCGCCGTCGCGCACCTCGCAGGAGGCCGTCGTCAAGGTGGACGGCGGGGTGTTCACCCCGGCGACGACCAGCTTCGGCAGCGCGCTGTCGGTGGTCGGGACGCCGGCCATCGACTCGGGCCTCTTCGACGACGTCTACCTGACGTTCGACGCGGTCGGCGGGCTGGGGTCGGCGTCGGGGAACCAGGCCATCAACAACCTCCCGCGGGGATCGGTCGCCATCGGCGTGGTCATCGAGCCTCTGGTCGCCTGGCTGTGGGCCGGTGGCCTGCTCATCGGCGTGGGGGGCCTGCTCGCCCTGGTGCCCGGGTCGCGCCGCCGGGCCACCGATCCCACATCGGCCTCGTCGGACCTCGTCGCCGGCGCCGAGCCCGAGCCGCCCCGGGCACGGGACGAGTCGCCCGAGCCGGTGGGCGCCCTCGTGGCCCGCGGCCTCGCGGGCCCGGCATGAGCGCGCCGCGCCGGCGCCACGCGACCCGCTGGGTGGCGGGCGCCGTGCTGCTCGTGCTCGTCGTGCTGGGCGTCGTCCTGGCCACCCGGACGCCGCAACAGGCCACCGCCGTCGCCAGTCCGCTGCTGGGTCGGCAGGCCCCGACCTTCACCGGCACCGATCTGACGACGGGCGCGCCCGTCTCGCTGTCGTCGTTGCGCGGTCATTCCGTCGTCGTCAACTTCTTCGCCAGTTGGTGCATCCCCTGCCAGCAGGAGGCACCCGACCTGTCACGGTTCCACTTCGAGCAGGCGCACGCGCCCGACGGGGCGGACATGGTGAGTGTGGTGTTCCACGACACCTCGAGCACCGCCCGCGCCTTCCTGCAGAAGAACGGCGATCTCTGGCCGGCGGTCAGCGACCCCGGCGGCACCATCGCCGAGCACTATGGCGTCACCGCCCCGCCCACGACCTTCGTCATCAGTCCCTCGGGCCGGGTCTCCGCCGTGCTCGTCGGCCCCGCGACGCAGAAGAACCTCGAGACGTTCGTGAAGGCGGCTCGGACCGACCAGGCCGGCTCGTCGAGTGGCTGAGGGCTCGGCCCGCGTGCCGCTCTGGGTGCGCGTGGCGCTCCCGGTGGTGGTCCTCGTCGTCGCGCTGGTGATCGGCAGCGGCGCCCTGGACTCGTCGTCCCCGACGGCGGGGCAGCGCGCGGCGGCCATCGAGGCCGGTGTGCGCTGCCCATCGTGCACCGACGTGTCGGTGGCGGAGTCGAACGCGACGACGGCAATCGCCGTGCGCCATCAGATCGAGAGCATGGTGTCGGCGGGGCGGTCGAACGCGGACATCGACCGGGCCCTCGTGTCCGAGTACGGCCAGACCATCCTCCTCGTCCCTCCCGACGCGGGCGGCGTGCCGCTCATCTGGATCATCCCCATCGTCTTGGGCGCCGGCGCCCTGGTGGGCGTGGGCGTGGTCTTCTGGCGCCGGAGCCGCGACTTCGGCGCACTCAAGGCCGAAGAGGTCGTGTCGTGACCATCGACGAATCGCCCGGCGTCGAGCGCCAGGATCGCTCCCCCCGCGACGAGCGCTGGTATCTGACCGACGAGCGCGACTTCCTCCTGCGGTCGTTGGCCGACGCGGATCGTGAGCGCGAAGCAGGGGACCTCGCCGAAGAGGACCATGCCGTGCTGGTGGCGCGGGACACGGCGCGGCTGCTCGAGGTGGAGGACGAGCTGGCCGCGCTCGATGCGGTCACTCCCACCACCACCACCACCACCACCAGCCGCCATCACCGACGCCGCCGCCGCCACTGACGCCGCCCGGGCGAAGGTCGCATCGCCGGAGACTGCCGAACCGGAACGCCGGCCGATGTCACGGTGGCGCAAGGTCGGGATCGTGGCGTCCTGCCTCCTCATCGCCGCGCGGCGCCGGAATTCTGGTGGCGCACTTCGTCCAGGCCCGCCAACCCGGGCAGGCCTCGTCGGGCAGCGTGACGGTGTCGCAGGCCCAGCTGATCGAACAGCAGCTGGCGCAGGCCTCGACGCTGAACGACAAGGGGAGCACCAAGGCGGCGCTCGTTCTCTACGACAAGGTGCTCTCCGAGGATCCCTCGAACCCCGTCGCGCTCGCCTCCGCGGGGTTCCTGCAGTGGAACGTCGGAACGACCGCCCAGGTCGCGTCCCTGGTGCGGGTCGGACGCGCCGAGATCGAGACGGCCATCAAGGATTCCCCGACGTACTACCAGGCGCACCTCTTCGAAGGCCTCGTCCTCGAGAACCAGGATCACAACCATGCGGCGGCGGTGGCGCAGTTCAACGACTTCCTGGCCGACGACCCGCCGGCCGCCGAGCTGCCCCAGGCCGCCCCCCTGGTCGCTCCCGCCTACCAGGCGGCCGGCGTCCCGCTCCCCACCGCGTTCACGACGACCAGCACGTCAGCCCCGTAACGCCCGCAGCTCGGCGACGACGCGGGAGAACGCCGCCGCGAACGCGTCGCAGTCGCCGTCCGTGGTCGTCCACCCGACGCTGACCCGCAGTGAATGGCTGGGGTCCACGCCCATCGCTTCGAGCACCGGCGACGGCTCGATGCTCTCCGACGAGCAGGCGGAGCCCGAATGGGCGGCGACACCCGCCCGGTCCAGTCCGATGAGCACGGGTTCGGCTTCGACGCCCTGCACGCCGAGGCAGACCAGGTGGGGCAGCCTCGCCTCGGGTCCATGGGGTCCGACGAGGTCGACACCGTCGACGGCCAGAGCGGCGTCGATGACGGAAGCGATCTGCCGGCGCGCCGTGGCGGCCTCTCTCTCCATCGGGCCGCCGGTCAGGGCGGCGGCCGCGGCACCGAAGGCGAGGAGGGCCGGGAGCGCCTCGAGCCCGGCGCGGCGCCCGCGCTCCTGCTCGCCGCCCACGAGGAGGGGCTCGAACCGGCTGCCGCGCCGGACGATCAGCGCGCCCGCCCCGGGCACCCCGCCGAGCTTGTGCGCACTGACGCTGACGAGATCGGCATCGAGCGCGGCCAGGTCCGTCGGCACGTGGCCGCACGCCGCAGCGGCGTCGACGTGCACCGTGACGCCGGCCGCCCGGCACAGCGCGACCACCTCGCGCACGGGCTGGAGCGTCCCCACCTCGTGGTTGCCCCACTGGCAGTGCACCAGCGCCGGGCGCGGTCGGGAGGTGTCCGCCAGACGCTCCCCCAACGCGTCGGCCTGCAGCCGCCCCTCATGGTCCACCGGGACCTCCTCGGTGGGGGCGAGGCGTGCCGAGGCGGCGCGGACCGCGGAGTGCTCCACGGCGGCGCAGAGCACGGGCGATCCCGGCGCGGCCCGCGTCGCCCCCCACACGGCGGCGTTGATGGCCTCGGTCGCGCCCGAGGTGAAGACCACCTGGCGCCCGGCGACGCCGAGGAGTTCGGCCACCTGTCCGCGGGCGACCTCGAGCGCGTCGCGGACGACGTGACCCTCCTGGTGCACCCGGTCGGGATCGCCCGTCGGGAGCGTGGCCCACCGCGTCAGCGCAGCGAGGGCCTCGGGCCGCGGCGGTGTGGTGCTGGCGTGGTCGAGATAGGCGCGAGCCACGGGTGGCTCAGGCAGAGGCGGTGCAGGCGTCGTCGCCCCGCGCCCGCGAGGAGAGGATCACCGGGAGTGCCTGGCGCGACGCCGTACCGCACAGTCCGGACAACAGTCCCTTGACCATGCCGCGGTCCACTGCGCACAGCACGGGGTTGGTGCTGCTGGCGTCGCCGAAGGGGCACTGCTCCGCGACGACGGCAGTGGTCTCGCCGCGGTCCTCGGCGTGAGCGGCGAAGCCGTGCGCCGTCAACGTCTCGGCCACCACGTGCATGGCGGCGCGCACGGTGCGCTGGCCCTCGCTCGGGGTCATGCGCGACGCGAGCGAGCGCCCGTACTCCTCGCCGACGAGCGCCGCCATCTCCTCGGCCTCTTCCGGTCCCAGCCGGCGCATCGCCTCGCCCAAGAGCCGCATGAGGAGGTCGTCGCGGCGTTGCATGAGGCCCAGGTGCAGCTCCTCCTCCACGCAGAAATAGCGCTTGGAGGGGCGGCCGGCCCCGGCGGCGTTGCGCCCGGTCTCGACCCTGAGGTAGCCCCCGTCGACCAGACGTTGGAGGTGGTGGCGGGCCACGTTCGGGTGGAGCGAGAAGCTGGCGGCGACCTCGCTGGCCGTCCCGCCGGGCACCGCACGCACGTGGAGGAAGATGTCACGACGGGTCGGATCCCCGAAAGCGGCGGCCACGGCGGCGACGGCGGCGCTGAACCGGCCATCGTCCGCACCGGCCGGTCGCTCGGTCTCCGCGATGATCGGAGCGGTGCTCACCCTGGGTAGTCTACCGAGGGATCAGCCCCTCCAGCTGGGGTGACGCGGACGGCGTCCCGAGCCCCGCAGCTCGCCCGATCCCACCCGAGACGAGGAAGTGCATGGCAGCAGATCGATCACAGCTCGAAGCTGCACTGAGCGCGGTCCGGGAGCCGGAGATCGGCCTGACGCTGGGCGCCCTCGGCCTGGTGCGTTCGGTGCGCCTGCGCCGGCGCCGCGTCCACATCGACGTTGCCCTGCCCGTGGCGGCCTGGCCGGGCACCGATGCCCTGGCCGAGGAGATCCACCGCGCCGCCGACGCGGTCGCCGGTGTCGAGGAGATCGAGCTCGACTTCGTGGTGATGACCGACGAGGAGCGGGCCGGGCTCCGGCAGCGCCTGCGGGGCGGGGCGGTCGAGGCCTCCGCTGTGGACGACGGCCACGACCACGCGGGACACGGGCACGCGCCCGCGGCACCCCTGCCCGCCTTCCTGGCCCCGGACGCCAAGACGCGGGTCATCGGCGTGTCGTCCGGCAAGGGCGGCGTCGGCAAGTCGACGGTCACGGTGAACCTGGCCATCGCACTGGCCCAGGCCGGCCACCAGGTCGGGCTGCTCGACGCCGACGTCTACGGCTTCTCGGTGCCCAAGATGCTCGGGACCGACCATGACCCGATCATCATCGGCGACATGGTGATCCCGACCTCGGCCCACGGCGTCAAGTGCCTGTCCATGGGTTATTTCGTGCCCGACGACCAACCGGTGATCTGGCGCGGCCCGATGTTGCACAAGGCGATCCAGCAGTTCCTGACCGACGCGTACTGGGGCGAGCCGGACTTCGTGCTCATCGACATGCCGCCCGGGACCGGCGACGTCGCCCTCACCCTGGCCGAGGTCATGCCCCGGGCGGAGATCATCGTCGTGACGACGCCGCAGCCGGCGGCACAGCGGGTGGCCCAGCGCTCGGCGTTCGCCGCCCGCCGGCTCAAGCTCTCCGTGCGCGGCGTGATCGAGAACATGAGCTGGTTCACAGGAGACGACGGGAAACGTTACGAGCTGTTCGGCTCCGGTGGGGGGGCGACGCTCGCCGCCGACCTCGGGATCCCCCTCCTGGGCCACGTCCCCCTCGTCAATGCCGTGCGTCAGGGTGGCGACGAGGGCCGTCCGGTCACCGCCGTCGACCCGGACAGCGAGACGGCCGGGGCGTTCCGGGCCATTGCCGAGAAGCTGGCCGCGCTGGGCCCGGCCCGCGTCTACCGGCGGGAGCTCAGCCTGCGTTGAGCCGCCGGGGCGCGCCGGCGTGAGCCCCCACTCGAGCTTCGCCACCTCGCGGAGAAGACCCCGACCTGATGACGGCCGGGCCCGTCGCCTCGCACCGCGTCCCGTCGCGACGAGCGGCTCCGTCGGGCTGCCGCGCCGTGGCTGGGTACTGTGGGCCGCGGGAGGGAGCTGGCATGGCACAGGACTGGGCACGGCCGGTGGTGCACTGGGAGATCGAGGCGACCGATCCCGAGCGACAGAAGGCCTTCTACGCCGACCTCTTCAACTGGAAGATCGGGGACGGCTTCATCATGGCGATCCCCCCTGGCATCGGCGGTCCGGAGCCCGGCCCCGGTGGTCATATACGGGGCAGCGAGCGGTCCGGGGTGACGCTCTACGTGCAGGTGGCCGACCTGAGGGCGTCGCTCGACCGGTCGGTCACCCTGGGCGCCACCGTCGTGGCGGAGCCCTTCGACGTCCCGGGCGGGCCAACCCTGGCGGGCATCACCGATCCCGAGGGCAACCCCGTGATGCTGGTGCAGGCCTGATCGTGTCGATCGTCGAGATCACCACGTTCCGGCTGGCCGAGGGGGTCTCCGACGAGTCCTTCCTCGCAGTGGACAGGCGCGTGCAGACCGAGCTCGTGCCCAACCAGCCCGGCTTCATGCGGCGCACGACGGCGCGTCACGGCGACGACTGGTTGGTCGTGACCCTGTGGGCAACGGACGACGCGGCGGCCGCGTTCCAGCGGGTGGCCGAGGGTGATCCGCTCCAGGTCGAGTTCGAGCATGCGGCCGAGGCAGGCACCTTGCACCTGGCCCGTTACGCCACCCTGGACTGACGTGGAGCTCGCCGAGCTGAAGGTCACCCGGTTCGAAGTGCGGGACCGGGTGGCCACCGTCACCCTGCACCGGCCCGATCGCCTCAACGCGTGGACCGGACGCATGCACGCCGAATACCGCGCGCTGCTCGAGCGCGCCGCCACGGACCCCGGGGTCAGGGTCATCGTCGTCACCGGCTCAGGCCGGGGCTTCTGCGCCGGTGCCGATGCGCGAGCTCTCGAGGGCCACGTCGAGCGCGGTGCGTACGACGCCGGGTTGGGTGACGAGGTGGCCATGCCGGGCTACGGCGTCCGCCCCGAGTTCGATGCCGACTTCGCGTACCACTTCGGCATTCCCAAGCCGATCATCGCCGCGGTCAACGGGGCCGCGGCCGGCGTGGGGTTCGTGCTGGCCTGTTACTGCGACCTGCGCTTCGCGGCGCGGGGCTCCAAGCTGACCACATCGCACGGACGCCTCGGCCTGCCCGCCGAGTACGGACTGTCGTGGTTGCTGCCCCGTCTGATCGGCGTCACCCGGGCGGCCGACCTGTTGCTCTCGAGCCGGGTCGTGCTGGCCGAGGAGGCGGAGCAGCTCGGGTTGGTCAACCGGGTGCTGCCCGCCGACGAGTTGCTGCCCTTCACGTACGAGTACGCCGGACGGCTCGCCACCGGGGTCGCGCCGTCCTCTTTGGCCGCGACCAAGCTGCAGCTCTACCGCGACCTGCACGGTGACGTCGCATCGTCGGTGCGCGACGCCGGCGCCCGGATGGCCGAGATGATGCGCAGCGCGGACTTCGCCGAAGGCGTGGCGGCGCTGACCGAGAAGCGACCGCCGGCCTTCCCCGACCGTCCGGCCTGAGCCGGACGGTTCCTGGGATCAGCTGTCGACGCCGGCGGGCAGCTTGGCCGGGTCCCAGCCGAGCAGCGCCACGGCCTGGCGGAAGGCGAACCGGTCGGTCATGCCCGCCACATAGGTGACGCCGGCCCGCACCGCCTCTCCGCTGCCGGCGATCACGTCGGCCGACGCCTGCGGGGCCGAGGAGTGCTCGGTGATCAGGTGGGGCCGGTCGGCGAAGTGCTCGACCAGGGCGCGCAGCACGCTGATCACCGCCTCGCCCTGCCGCAGCGAGGCGTCGCGCAGGTAGATGCGTTCGTAGTTGCAGGCCCGGAACGCGGCGAGCGCCTCAGCTTCCTCCTCCTCCATCCCGATCTGGCCGGTGCGCAGGGAAGCCGAGACCACGCCGGTGATGAAGGCGCCCAGCTGCGCGCTGCGCCGCTCCCCGCACCGGGCGCGGACGGCCGGCGGCAACTGGTGCGGCGCCACGATGCCGGACAGGACCGCGTCCTCCCAGTCGTGACACACGTACGCGATGCGGTCGGCCCAGCTGACCACCTCGCCCTCGGGCGTCGCCGGGGCCGGGCGCGACCAGCTGTGGTTGGCGATGCCGTCGACGGTCTCGGCGCACAGGTTGAGGGAGGCGAGGGAGACGAGCGCCCCCCACGGTGCATGGTCGAACCCGCCGGGCACGTAGGGGTCGAGCGCGTCCTCGCTGGCATGTCCGCCCGGCCCGTGGCCGCAGTCGTGCCCGAGGGCGATGGCCTCGGTGAGGGCCACGTTGAGGCGGCATGCCCG
>CAWIYI010000042.1:0-58198 GCA_963840245.1 uncultured Acidimicrobiaceae bacterium | reverse complement strand
TACGAGGGAACCTGGTCGGCGTCTTGATGAACCCTGACATTCGGGTGCTTCTGGTCCTCACCACCTTCTACTTCGTCTTGGTGGGATCGCTCGACTTTCTCTGTGTCATTCTT
The DNA here is from genome assembly GCA_963840245.1 of uncultured Acidimicrobiaceae bacterium. Taxonomy (GTDB): domain Bacteria; phylum Actinomycetota; class Acidimicrobiia; order Acidimicrobiales; family RAAP-2; genus Bog-473. Next base: position 58,085 of record CAWIYI010000042.1, on the reverse strand, counting down.
GCGCTCGGAATCCTCCACATGGGCCCCGGAGGTGCCGGCTACCTCAACGCGGCGATAGGCGCCGGTGAGCTCGTCGCAGGATTCGTCACCGCATTTCTCATTGGTCGTCGCCGGCTGGTCCGCACTCTGGTCCTCTCACTACTCGGATGGGTCTGCGCGGTCGCACTCGTTGCGGTGTACCCGCGGGTCGGTATCGTCCTTGTACTTTTCGTACTGGTCGGATTGTCCGGTGCTGTCTACAACGCAACTGGGAAGACGCTCATGCAGCGTGCCGCCCCACCCGAGGCGATTGCCGGAGCCTTCTCTGTTGTGGAGTCCCTTATGTGCCTCGGACTTGCCATCGGTGCGGTACTCATCTGGGTCGGCTACAACGTCGCAGGGATACGTGTCGCTCTCATAACTCCGGGGATCGCGGCCTTCGTGCTCATCTCCGTCCTGTGGCGAAAGCTCCGAGTGATCGACGACAATGTCAACGTACCCCAGGTCGAAATTCGCCTTCTCAGTTCGCTGCGGATCTTTGCGCCGCTACCGGCTCCGACGCTCGAAATCGTGGCTCGAGAACTCAAGCCGATACACGTCGCGGCCGGGTCGTGTGTCATCAGCGAGGGCGATTCCGGAGATAAGTTCTACGCGATCGCAGAAGGCGACCTCGAAGTGACGCGACGGGGCGGCCACCTGCGCCAGATCGGCCGGGGCGATGGGTTCGGAGAGATCGCACTCATTCGCGACGTTCCTCGGACGGCAACCGTGACGGCCGTGACCGACGCCCTCATTTACGGGCTCGACGGTGATTTGTTCGTCGAGGCAGTCACCGGTAACGCATCGGCGAACCGAGTGGCCGGCCTCGTCGTAAGCGATCTCCTCCCGCAAGAACAGCCCGGCCCCGGCGATTCCGGTTCGGATCCTTCCCCGCCGACCTCGTAGAGGGATTCAGCTCGGCGAGAGGCCGGGGTCGCGACCAGGGTCGGTGGGAAAACCATCGTTCTGTCCCCCTGCCGTGCGGCTCGGCCCTTCCTTGAATTTCTTTCATCCACGGCCGAATCGGCTCCGTAGCAAGTAGAGAACGAGCGGATGAGGGTGAGACACCGCCATCACCGGGAGGAGTCCAATGGGCCGTGGCTTGGCGAACCAGCAACCTTGGTCGCTTGATCCCGTTCGGCGCGACGGCCAGTCGTTCTTCGATCGCATCTCCGTTTTGGTCGGTTCACCAGCCGGAATCCGTCGAACTCGCACGTTTGCCTCTCCGTGTTCCGCACTTCTTTCAGCTTCTGTCGTCGTTGCTTCCCAAAAAAGGAGAGATATCTATGACAGTCAATCGACGTGACTTCCTGATTCGCGGTTCCGCAGCGGTGGCCGCGGTGGGAGCGGGCACTCTGTTGCCCGGCCTCCCGACATCCGCCGGTGCCTCCGAGAAACAAGGTCACTCGCCCGACGGCGAGAACGAATTGCCGACAGGCGATGAGGCTCTGCCACTCGTCGCTCGGATCCGTGACGTACGGACAGGTGAGATCGACCTGTTCTTCGGCGAGCACGAGGTCTCCTACCGGGATCCCAAGTTGGCTGCCCGCCTCTTCAAGGCCGCGCAATAGCCGCACACTCGTCCGATCCCGGACACCCCGATCGGCATTACCTCAGAAGTCCGGAACGTCCTCCTCAGGTTCCACGCCGCCCCAAGAAACTGAAAGGTGACCCATGTCCTCTCATCGTGAAGCCCCCGAGATCTCCAAGGATCCCGTGGCCGACAGCACCGACCTCTACGCCTTCGTCAGCCCGGATGCACCGAGCACCGTGACGTTGATTGCCAACTATCTCCCGCTCGAAGGACCAGCAGCGGGGCCCAACTTCTACGAGTTCGGTGATGATGTTCTCTACGAGATCCTCATCGACAACGACGGGGACGCCAGACCCAATATCTCCTTCCAATTCCGGTTCCAGACGACAATCCGGAATCAGAAGACCTTTCTCTACAACACGGGCCCCATCCAGTCGCTGGCCAGCCCGAATTGGAACCGGGTACAGACCTACAGCCTGCAGCGGGTCGACTACCCGAGTGGCCGCGTCACGGTGCTCGGGACCAATCTGCCCTGTCCGCCCTGCAACGTCGGCCCACTCTCCACGCCCAACTACGAGGGCGCCCTGGGAGCAGCGGCCATCCGGTCGGTCGGTAGCGGTATCAAAGCCTTTGCCGGCCAACGGGCAGAGGGCTTCTACGTCGACCTGGGGTCGATTTTCGACCTGGGTACGCTGCGACCGTTCCAGGAACTGCATGCCACATTCGGGGTCTCCGGACCCCTGTCCGCAATGTCCGGCATCAACTCGACCAATACCTTGAATGTCCACTCTTTGGCGCTGCAGATCCCGAAGGATCAACTGACCGCCGGCGGCATCAATCCGACTGACCCGTCGAAGGGGAGCTCGGTCATCGGGGTGTGGACGGCTGCGAGTCGCCAGAAGGTGAAGTTCAACGAGGCGTTCCTCGGTCAGCCCTTTGAGATCGGACCATGGACGCAGGTGTCACGGCTCGGGAACCCGCTGTTCAACGAGGTCATCGTCCCGATGGCCTCCAAGGATTTCTGGAACTCCAGTCAACCCGTCTACGACAACCAATTCGCCAAGTATGTGTCGAACCCCGAGTTGGCCAACTTGCTGCCGATCCTCTACACGCCGCCAACCGCGGCCGGGCCGGCCGAGGGGGCGTTTCCGAAGCTCTTTTCGTACAACAACGGCAGTCCCAACCGGGTGGACCTCCTGGCGATCCTGCTGACCGGGATCCCGGCGGGGACCTTGTCCGTGGCACCGACGTTCCAGAACTTCACGGGACCGACCCAAGCCGACATGCTCCGGCTGAACATGGCCATAGGCCCCTCGTCTGCGCCCAACACGCTGGGGCTCTTGGCTCTCGATGCCGCCGGTTTCCCCAACGGGCGACGCGTCTTCGACGACGTGGTGACGATCGAGCTCCGCTGCATCGCCGGCGTGCTTGCGCCCGGCATCGTCCCCGGGTTCCCGAATCCAGGCGACGGCGCCGCGGGGGCCATCTACGACCTCGTGCCCCCCGGAACCGACACGACGCTCGGTGGCACCGAGAACTACCTGCCCAACTTTCCCTATCTGGGGGTCCCCCACAGCGGGTACAACGCCCCCAGCGTCGCGTCGTAACGAACATGTCGTCACACGAGCACTCACACGGGGCGGTCGAGCGGCCGCCTGGGCCCAGCGAAGGTGCAGTCTTCGTCGAAGTCGGAGACGGAGTGGGGGCAGCCGTCATCTACACGGAACCCGAACTCGAAGGAGCAGAACTGGAGATTCGGCGAGCATCGGACGAGTGGTGCGGCGTCCACACGGCGGTTCGCGAGCGAAGGTTTGGAGGCGTGGTGCAATCTGCCGCTGTCTTCGGCAGTTTGACCGAAGGAAACTGGGAACTCCGGGTTCGCGGCAGCGCCGATCCGCAACCTGCTCTCGCCGTGAGCGTCAAGGGAGGCTCGGTGGTAGAGGCCTCCTGGCCCTAGGTCCGTACGGAGCTGCGGTTGCTGGGGACTCCGCCGGCGTCTCTACGTGACTGTGAGGGTGGCCGCAGTGGTCGTCGCTGATCCGCCGGCGTTGGTGAAGACGGCACGGAACTGCCAGCCGGTCATGAGATTCAAATAGGCGGGCGGTATCCCGCTGATGGTCGGCGAATTCAGCGCTGGGAGGTCGATCCAGGTGCCTCCCCCGTCGGTCGACATCTGCCACTCCACCGTCGGTGTCGGCGTACGACTGGCGGCTGCCGTGAATGTGGTGGTCGTCAGGGGTCAGCCTGCGGAACGCCGCTCGACATGCTGGAGCTCGATCCAGAGCGGCAACAGAAACCAGATATAGGCGTTTGTGAGCGTGTACTCGTTCTCGTTGTATCGCGTGACCATGGCGCCGACCTCCGTCAATCGGACGCGGTCGTCCTTGCCCTGGTACTTCCTGGCCCGCTCGAGAATCTCCCCCAACTCCTCCTTGGAGGACACCTCCATGCCGAAGTGGTCCATGTTCGGCGTGACCATGAATTCATCCTGTGCCGGCAACAGGTAGACGAACTGGCCCAGTGTCCCGGTGTAGAGGATCAGGGGATTTCCCTTTTCCGTGCTGTTGTCCCCCTCGGTCCATCCGAAGACCTCGGAGAAGAAGTCCAAGAGAGCAGCCCTGCCCTCGTCGTCCATGACGGCGGCGTCCACGCTGATCGCCACGTGGTTGATCCTCGGGGCGAACGCGGTCCCGCTCATGACGACAGACCCGGTTGGACCATGACCTTGCTCGCGATCTCGCCCCGGGCGAGCCGCTCCATGGCGACCATCACCTGACTGAGCGGAATGTCGTCGCGCTCGATCAAGGAGCCGAGCGGCAACGAGCCGCTGTCGAGAAGGTCCACGGCGGGCTGGAAGCCCTCGTCGTTGTAGTTATAGGCGCCGATGACCTCGAGCTCGAAGATGATCAGGCGGTTCTGGTTGATGCGGGGTGGCACGAACCCGGTGCCGACGATGACGAGCGTGCCGGCATAGTCGAGCTGGCCGAGGGCGGCCTCGGCGGCACTGGCGTGTCCCGAGCATTCGAACGCGACCGCGTACGGCTCGGCCACCGGCTGGGCCATGGGTGGCTCTCCCAGTTCGTCGGGCCCCACGACACGGGTGGCACCAACGGCGGTGGCCTGCTGACGCCGGACCGGTGAGGGCTCGCTCACCGTGATGTCGGAGATCCCCCCGGCGCGCAACGCGGCGACCAGGAGCAGCCCGACCGGACCGGCGCCGGTGACGAGCACCCGATCATCGGGCCCCACGTCGGCCAGCCGCAGTGCATGAAGGGTGATGGCCATCGGCTCCGCCAGTGCGGCCACCCTCGTCGGCAACGAATCGGGGATCCGGATCAGGCCTTCGGCCGCGACCGTCTTGTACTGGCAGAACGCCCCCCGGTACCCGGCGAAGTCCGCCGCGGCACGGCGCAGGCACACCGAAGGGCGGCCGCGCCGGCAGGGCCGGCACGCGCCGCAACCCGGGCTGGGGTTTCCCACCACGCGGTCGCCGGGAGACCAGCCGGAGTCGGCAGGCGCGGCGGCCACGATGCCCGACCACTCGTGCCCGAGAACCGCCCCCGGCTTGGCGTACCGCTCCATCACCATGTGCAGATCGGACCCACAGATCCCGCACTCGGCAATCTCGACGAGGACCTCCCCCGGTCCCGCCTCCGGACGAGGTACCTCTTCGACGGCGATCCTGCCGTCGCCGACGTAGACCGCCGCCGGCATCAGGTTGGAGGGCACGAGGCCAACACTAAGGGCCTTTTCCGAACGATGCCGTGGAATCGCCCGGGCGCGCTGCGAACCTCTAGAAAAGAGCACACGAGAAAGGTGCAACGTGGGCGCTGCCGAGCACGTCTGGTACGTCAGTTATGGCTCGAACCTCAACAGGGCCAGGTTTCTCGCCTACCTCCAAGGGGGCCGTGTTGCCGGGAACGATGTCGTACACCGGGGCTGCGCGGACACCTCTCCCCCGCTCGACGACGTCGCTCTCGAGCTCTCCCACGCCCTGTACTTCGCCGGGTGGTCAGCCCGAGCCTGGGGAGGAACGTCGGCCGCGTTCACCACGATTGCTCCGCAGAGCGCGTCGACCCTCGCTCGGGCCTACCTGATCACAGGGCAGCAGTTCGTCGAGGTCGTGCGACAAGAGAACGGCAACCGGGCCGAAGTCGATGACTTCGACGTGAAGCTGGAGACAGCACGGCAGCACGGGCACGCGCGCATGCTGGCCACCGGCGTCTACACCGAGCTCATCCACTGTGGCGAACGAGACGGCCATCCCATGCTCAGCTTCACCGCCTCAGAGAATCGAAGAGACTTCAGGCGCCCATCGGCGGCCTATCTCCACGTGATCGGGACGGGCCTGAAGGAATGTCACGGGCTGCGCAGCGGCGAGGTCGCCGCCTACCTGGGCCACAGGCCGGGAGTCCGCGGTACGTGGACACACGGCCAGTTGCTGGACATCCTCACGACGGCAGCTCCGTAGGCGCTGCCTCGCCGGGAGAAACCGAGCGTCGATCAACCGGCAGGCCGAAATGCGCCGCCGGTCACTCAGGATTCGGGGCGGTCTTCGAGCGGGACCGTCGGGGCGGCCTCGGCCCGGGGAGGGCCATGCTCTCTCCGCCGGGGCCTGGTCAGGATGATCTGCACCGATGCCACCACCAGCACGACGATGGTGACGATCCGTTCGCTACGGCCCACCTCCCTGAAGATCGCGTAGAGCTGAATGCCGATGGCCAGCGCCTGCGCGAAGAGGGCCAACGCGACGGCCCGCATCCCCGTCACGGCCTCCGCGTTCGCCTCCGCCTCGGGAGCACGCACCCACGCGGCCAGGGCGAGGAGGAGCGCCCCCGCTGTCCAGATGAAGTCATAGTTATTTCCCGAGACGACCGCGCGGGTGTCGACTTCCTGGATCGCAAAGACGGCATCAGCGATCGACGTGCTGACGATGGCGAATCCGATCAGCAGCCACATGGCGTCAGGCTTCCAGCCGAGAAGACCGTAGACGCCGAGGACGGCCCCGATGAGCAGCACATCGAGAATCGGATAAGCGAAGACCACGACCGTAGCCAGGGTCCCGACTGTCTTGTGTTCCGTCGCCGGCTGAATCACGAGAACAAATCCCGCCGCGAGCACCAACAGGGTCACCGCGATCCCGTCCATCCAACGATGCAGTTCGAACTGAGGAACGCGGAACCGGATCAGATAGAACATCCCGATCGCCAACAGCGGATACCAGGCCAGCCAGAAGATGTCCGCGAAGGACGGGTACGGCACGTTGGATTGTCCGGAGTAGGCCACAGCCCAGGCGACGCTGCCGAAGGACCACAGCAACAGTGCCATCCCGAACGCGAGCCAGGCCGGCCGGTCGATCGGCTCGTAGGCGGCACGGGCCAGAACGAGGACGGCGCAGATGGCCAGGATCACGTTGTGGATCCAGTTGTCGTAGAGCCAATGCGGCCCGACGAAACCGAACAGGTCGTTGAGGGCCTCCAGCACGGTGAGGGCCCCCAGGACCAGCCACAAGAAGCCGAGCGGCAACGGCACCGACAGCAACTCGCCCTCGTCGTCGACCCGGCGCGCGTCCCGGCGCCGCCAGCCCACGTCGACGATGCCGGTGGTCACCACGGCCCCGCGGCGCGGCCTCGGCGGCCCCAGACGCTCGTCGGTCGAATCAGCCACACCGCTCCATGACGCCCATCATCGTCGCCGAGGCGCCCGTGCAGGGACATTTGGCCGTCTGGCGGTGCCGGTACGATCCGTCCCGATGGAGCATCTGCAGGGGCGGACGGCGGTCGTGACCGGGGCGGCCAGCGGAATCGGCCTCGCGATCGTCGAAGCCTTCGTGGGCGAGGGTCTGCGCGTCGTCATGGCCGATATCGACGAGCTGAATCTCCGCACACAGGTGGCGAGACTCACCGATCAGGGCGCCCTGGTGCACGCCGTCACGGTCGACGTCAGGGACCCCGACGCCGTCGACCGGGTGGGCGCCGCGGCGATGGAACGGTTCGGGAAACTCCATGTGGCCGTGAACAACGCCGGCGTCGTGACGGGCGGCTACTCCTGGGAGATCCCCATCGAGGAGTGGCACCGGGTGATCGACATCGACCTGTGGGGCGTGATCCATGGCATCCGTGCCTTCGTCCCGCGCATCTTGGCGTCCGGCGAAGAGGGGCACGTCGTCAACACTGCCTCCATGGCAGCCGTCATGGCGTTGGGCCGCCTCGGGCCGTACACCGTCGCCAAGCACGGCGTCCTCGGGCTCTCCGACGTGCTGCGCGCGGAGTTCGAGGCCTTGGAGGCACCGGTCGGTGTGAGCGTCGTGATGCCCGGCATGATCAAGACCGCCATGAACCCGATCGGTGTCGTCCCATCGGCCGTGGTCGCGGCAAACGTCGTCGATGCCATCCGCCACGGACGCAGCTACGTGTTCACGGACGACCACAGCACGCACGACGTCGAGGACCGCCTCCACGCGATCCTCGCGGCGCGCGGCGACGTCATCAGTTGAGGCAGGTGAGCCTGGTGAGCGAGGCCGGCTGAAGGAGGTGTTCCTTTGACTGCGCTCTTGTCGAGGCGGTCCTGGCAGACGCACTGCTTCGTCTGATCCCGGTCAGGATCGGGGATCACGAACGAACGGCGGCGGTCGCCTCCACTGCTGGTCACGGCCGTGGCGACGGGGGCGTCCGCGGTAGCCTCCCCCGATGCCCGGAGACGAACTTGCGGCCGAGCTCTTGACGTCGGTCCTCGAGGCCGACCCTTTGGCGGGATCGTTGTACGGGTTTCCCGGCTACGACGAGCTTCTCCCCGACTTCAGCGCCGAAGCCGAGTCGGAGCACGCGCGACGGCTCGCCTCCATCGCCGAGCGGGCCGAGGAGGCGTCCGAAGACGGCCTGGGCGAGACCGAGCTGCAGACCCTCGACTTCGTCCGCTGCCTCGGCCGTGGCGTGGCCGATGCCGCGGCAGTGCCCGTGGTCGAGTTCACCGTCTGCGACACATTCGTCTCACCGGTCGGAGCCGTACTCATCTCCCTCCCCAAGGTCCAGCTCGACACCGAGGAGCGGAAGGAGGGCTACCTCTCCCGCCTGCGCGGCCTGTCGGGCATGCTCACCGCGGCGGCGCAACGTCACGCCGAGGGCGCTCGAGCCGGTCGGACGCCGGTCGCCCGGCTGGTCAAGTCGGCGATCGCCCAACTCGACCTCATGATCGAGGATCCCACGGTCGGCGCCCTGGCCCGGACCGACGCCGACGACGCCTTCACGAAGGCGGTGGCCCTCGCCATCGACGAGCATGCCCGCCCGGCGCTGGAGGCCTACCGGGACGTGCTGCGCACCGCGATCCTCCCCGCGGCCCGCGACGACGACCATCCGGGGATCTGCTACCTGCCGGACGGCCAGGCGATGTACCGCGCCCTGGCCCGGCAGCACACCTCCATGAGCCTCTCCCCCGACGAGCTCCACGCCACGGGGCGCGAGATCGTCGGGGAAGTGCGAGAGGAGATCATCGAGACCGGATCCCGCCTCTTCGGCACAACCGACGTGCACGACATCTTCGACCGGCTCTCCCACGACAGTTCCCTGCGTTACCGGAGCCGCGAGGAGATGCTCGAGCATGCACGGCGCGTGGTGGCCGCCGCCGAGGCGGAGGCACCCAAGTGGTTCGCGAGCGTCCCCGACGTCCCGTGCGTGGTCGCGCCCGTCCCCGACACCGAGGAAGCCGGGATGGCGGCGGCCTATTACATGCCGGGGGCGATCGACGGCTCGCGGTCGGGGACGTACTACCTGAACACGTCCAGGCCCGAAGAGCGGGACCGTTACGCCGCCGAGGACATCGCCTTCCACGAAGCGGTCCCCGGCCACCACTTCCAGCTCACCATCGCCATGGAGTCCAAGGACCTCGCGCCGGCCCGGCAGGTGCTCTACGACACCGCCTGTGCCGAGGGATGGGGCCTCTACGCCGAGCGGCTGGCCGACGAGATGGGGCTCTACAGCGACGACCTCGCCCGCATGGGGCTCTTCACGGCCGACTCGTTGCGGGCCAGCCGACTGGTCGTCGACACCGGCCTGCACGCGTTGGGCTGGTCGCGCCAGGAGGCCGTGGACTGGATGGCCGCGCACACCCCGCTCCCTGCCCTGGAGATCGACACCGAGATCGACCGCTACATCTCCTATCCCGGCCAGGCGCTGGCCTACATGGTCGGCCGGCGCGAGATCGTCCGTCTGCGCACGGAGGCGGCCGAGCGCCTCGGTCCCCGGTTCGACCTCAGGGAGTTCCACGACCTGGTGCTCCGGGTCGGGATCCTCCCCCTCCCCGCGCTGGCTCGCACCGTGGAGCGCTGGATCCAGCGGCGCTCCTCGTAGGGAGCACGCGACTGCCCTTCAACCAGGGTGCACTCCAAGTCGGTGAGATCGAGGACCCCGTCGGGCGAGGTCGGACCGTGGGCGATGTGCTCTCATTGTGCTGGCTCCGCCGGACTGCCCTTCGAGACGAGGGACCCCGGTCGTCGTCGGCCCGAGGAGGACACCACGCTTCCCTCCTCGGGCACGGGCCGGGGCACAGCCGTCGAGGCGGCCCGCCCGGCCAGGATCACCCCGAAGAGGCACACGGCCGTGACATGGATCGCCGTGCACCACAGGCAGATCGCGCCGATGCGGAAGAGCTCCACGTACACGAGGTAGAGCACCATGACCGCACCGGCACCCGAGGCCGCCAGGCGGGCGCGGTCGACCCACGCGGCCCCGGCGCTCCAGGCGCGGGGCACAGTGAGGCCCGTCATCACGATGGCCCAGACCAGGCCGAGCACGGCCAAGGGGACGCCCAGGACGACGGACCACGAGCTCGTGGTCACCAGTGCGCAGTTGACGACGCCCGTATCGGGGCAGGCGAGCGCAGTCGGATCGGTGTAGTGGGCAACGGTCAGGTACGACGCAATGGCGACGGCGACCAAGGAGAGCCCGAGCGAGGTGACCGGAACCCAGCCGGGGACCCGCCGCGTCGTCGGGTGCACCGCCATCGTCACGCCCCGAGCTTCTGGGCGATCGCCGCGATCGTCGCCGAGTTGCCCACGGTGCTCGGTTGGTTCCCGGTGACCGAGGAGATGGCGGCGGTGATGTCGTTCGCCGCCCCGTCGATCCCTTGCGCCACGGCACTGGTGGGGTCATCGAGCTGAGCCGCGATCTGGCTCCGCGACAGGCCCTGGAGCACCTGGGGCGAGAAGCTCGCACCCGTGATGACGTAGCGGTTGGCGATGTCCAGGAAGGGGATGCTCCCCTGCGGGTCGTTGTCGGCCATCAGCGCGCGCTGCGCCGCCGTCGGCGTCTGGAGGGTCTGGTAGGTGCCCCCGACCAGCTGGTTCGTGGTCTCCTCGACAGCCTGAAAGTCGACGTACGGGCTGGAATAGGTCGATCCGTAGAAGGACAAGGTCTGCGTGCCGGGATAGACGTCGCTGTCCGACGAGTGTGTCCCCGACAGGTTCGAGAACGTCCCGAACCGCGACAGAGCCACCGCCAGCGCCCACCGTTCCGCGGCGCAATAGGGGCAGTACTCGGCGCCGACGTAGGTGATCAACGGCTTGTTGCCCGCTCCCCGCAGGACGGTGCCGTTCCCGATCTTGGTGGGCAGGAGGACCGAGGCGGGACTGCCCACCGAGTCGAGCGTCGCCGCCGGCACCGAGAGCGCGGCCACGACCTCTGGGGAGAGGGCGGTGGTGCCGGTATCCGCGGGCGCGGACGACCCTCCCACGGTGGGGTGGGACGACGCAGCGGCGGATGAACCGGAGTCGCCGGACGCCTTGACCACGATCATGGTGGCGACGGCCGCCACCACCACCAGCGCCGGCACGAGGGCGGCCAGGACCGGGTGGCGGGAGCGGAACCGGGCGTGCTGGGGCCCGGCGGTGGACGACGCCCGGGCCTTGGAGGTCGGGCGCGAGGTGGATTGGTTCTTCGGGGCGGGCCGCGCGGATCGCGACCGGCCGTTGGGGATTTCGACATGATGTTCTCCTGTGATTGGACCGAGGTGGCGACGCGGCGCCCACGCTCGGAGGCTCGATGCGGAGGCGCTGTAGGGCCCTCCGAAGGACTGATGCGAGGCACGCGCCACGCCCGCATCCGGGGCGTCCCGGCGCGCGCGAGGCGCAGGTCGAGCTAGGAGAACCGGGGAGGGTGGAACAGCGGGTCGCGCGCACCGGCGGGGAGGGCCACACGCTGCCTCCGCCGGCGGCGAACACCGGTGACCGCGGCCGCGGCGGCCACGAGGCCCGCCAGCGCCACGGCCAGCGCGACACCGAGCGACGGCGCCGCCGGCGCCGGGCTGCCCTTGCCACAGGTGGCGTCAGCGCAGTTCAGCGGTGTGGCCAGCGGGGTCTCGACGACCCGCATGACCTGGGTGGCGGCGTTGTCGTCGGCGGACGGCGCGCCGTGCGGGACGAAGCCGCCGACGACCGCGGCGGCGATGATCGCCACCAGACCGACCCGCCACCGCAACGACATGCCCTCGAGGTTACGGGGGCCGGATAAACGGCCGATAAGAATCAGGCCCGTTGGCGCCGATCCTTCGTCGCGCGATTCTTCGCTACGTGGTACCTGAGGTCACCGGTGGCCCGGGGCCGGAACCGGGATCGGCGCCGGCGCCGGCGCCCGACACGTTGCGGGCCCAGGCGGCCACCAGTTGCAGCAGCCCGAGATACACCGCCAGCACGATCACAATGACCAGCAGGCTCCACCCGGTCAGGTTCCCGCCGAAGACGAGGATGAGCCCCGCCACGATCACCCCGAGGATGCGCAAGGCCGTTGAGGTGCTCGAGGATCCAGCCGCCCGTGCGACGCGCCCGTTCGGATCCGGCCGCGGCGCGCCCGGTCCCCGACGAGAGCGCTCGGGCCTGGGCAGCCACCCAGCGGCCACCCGTGGCGCACGTCGAGCGGATCCACACGGCGTAGCGGCCCGGCCCGGCGACCCAGGCACCGAAGGCGACCAGCACGACCACCAGCAACGTCCAGCGCAGGTCGGTCTTGAGGTAGCGCAGCACGGTGTCCCAGATCGCGCCGGCCGCATTGGTGTCGAAGCCGCTCCCGCCGGCGTGGTTGAGGAAGGTGATGCGGCCGAGTGAGAGGCCCGCCAGGATCACCAGGGTGAACAGCGCCACCCCGATGGCCAGCCGCAGCAGCGTCTTGCGACGCTCGATGGCGATCAGCACCGAGAGGATCGCCAGCACGAGGGCGACGATCGGGATGATCCACTTGAGCTTGACGATCAGGTTGAACGCCCCGGAGAACTTCGAGACCTGCTGCTGGGTCACGACGGTGAACTCCAGGCCCCTGTTCGAGCTCGCGACCGTCTTGAGCGGGTTGAAGATCGTCACGCCGTGCGCGTCGGCCGCCGCGATCACCTTGTTGAGCGCCGGCGACAGATTGAGGATGATCGCCCCACCCTTCGCCAGCTTCTTCTGCAGCGGTGTCTCCTTACCGGTGACGATGTTGATCACCGCGGTGTGGCTGCGCCGGTTCAGCGCGTCCCACAGCTGGCCGAACTTCGGACTCGAGAAGAACTTGAGCGCCAGGCCGTCCACGTAGGTGTGCACTTCGTTCACGATGGGCGTCACGAGCGGCTTCGCCTTGGGCGGCAGGGCATCGGTGACCTTGTTCTGCACGATATGGGTCGAGAAGAGCGCGTCGGTCGCCCTGGACGCGAGGTGATCCACGATCACCGGATTGCGCGCCAACGGCGCCATGGTGGCGACGTACTGATCCGTGTCGCTCACGGTGCGGATCGCCCACACCGAGATCACCGACACGGGGATCAAGATCGACGCCAGGACGACGAGGACCCAGGCCGAGATCCGGCGGGGCAGGTGCCCGCGACGCACCTTTGTCGTGGCCCGGCGCCGGCGGCGTCTCCGTCTCCACCTGCGCCTGCGCCTCCGCCCCGGACTCGGCACCGCCGGCGGCGTCGGAGGCTTCGGCGGGCAATTGGGGTTCGGGGTCGGTCATCTGGGCCTCCTCACTCCCCAATGCCTAGTTCCAAATGGACTGGTGCGCACGCCTTTCGCGGTGTACGACTGTGGGGTGGAGAAGACGAGGACCAAGTCGAACGGCCTGCGCGTCGTTGCTCTCAGCGCAATCTCGGCCTTCGCGGCACCACTGGTGTTCGTGAGCGTCATCGTCCTGCGTAAGGTCGAGCGCCGCGCCAATTCCAGCTTCCAGTTCTGGAACAAGCGCATGCAGCACGAGATCTCTCGCTGGACTTGAGCGGGACCTCAGCCCTTTCGACCCTCGGCGTACGCTGACGCGATGCTGACCGGGATGGCGCACACCGCCGTCTGCGTCCCCGACGTCGAGGCCGCCACTCGCTGGTACGCCGAGGTCCTCGGCCTCAGGGTCCTCTCGCCCCCCTACCGCATGGAAGGGGCCCAGATCGAGCGTGACATGGGCGAGATCGTCCCCTCACCCGTTGTCGTCCATGCGGCCATCGTCGGCTTCGAGGAAGACGACCGCGTCATTGAGCTGATCGAGTATCCGGCGGCCAACGTCGCTCCGCCGGACAACGGACGACCGTCCGTCACCAGAGTCGGCGTCACCCACATCGGACTGCTGTGCGACGACGTCAGCGAGACGAGATCCGAGCTCGAACGTCGCGGTGTGGAGTTCCTCACAGCCGGGATTGCAGATGTGGCGGGGCTGAGAACGACCTGGTGCTGCGATCCGTGGGGGACGGTGATCATCCTTCTCGAGAAGAACAACGAGGCCCTCCCCTACTGGGGTCAATGGACGGCCTAGATCGTCGGAATGACGATGCACATGGTCCGTGACGGCAGTTGGATCCGATGTCGCTGACCACTTTTTAAGCGCAACCCGCCACAAATATCTGCATTCGTGCCCAAAAAGATGTGCATTGGACGTGCGCGTCGGTCACAATGGGCGCCATGAACAAGCGAGAACTAGCAAAAGCCGTCGCGGTCCAGGCTGACGTCGAGCTGAAGACAGTGATCACCGTCATCGACGGATTCACTGACGTCGTGACTGCCGTCGTCTCGAAGGGTGAGCCCGTTTCCATTCCGGGCTTCGCCAAATTCGTCAAGGTCAATCGCGCGGCGCGTATGGGTCGCAACCCCGCCACCGGCGAAGCCATCCGCATCAAGGCCTCCAAGAAGGCGCGCATCACGCCGGTGAAGGCCTTCAAGGACGCGGTCCTGGCCCCCGCGACGGCACCCAAGCTGGCCAAGGGCGCCTACCCGACCAGCGACGCCGCCGTGGCCGCCGCGGGCAAGTCCGCCGCTCCGGCTGCCGCCAAGGCTCCGGCCCGGGGCGCCAAGAAGGCACCCGCCCGCAAGGCCGCGACGGCGCGCAAGGCTCCCGCCAAGCGGGCGCCGGCGAACAAGGCGGCCAAGAGCACGGCCAAGCGAGGGACGACTCGGAAGTCGACGTAGGCAATACCGGTCCCATCAGACGGGACCGGTATTCCGGGTCCGGCTCCGATGGATGAGCCGCGTGTCGACGTGGGAGCAGCCGATCCTGCTGCGCCTCCTCCCCGACTCACCGCCGATCGGCTCCTCGCGCAGCCGCATCCGGACCGGTTGTCACCGGACGATCCCGACTACCCCCAGATCATCGAGGCCCACGCTGAGGCCCTACGCACCGGATCCGACAGCTATGTCGACCCGCGCTCAGGGCTGACCGTGCTCACGGCCGGCTACCTCGCCCGGCGCGGCTATTGCTGCGATTCCGGCTGCCGACACTGCCCCTATCTGCAGTGAGCCCGGCGTGCCCGAGGACACGCCCGTATGCTCGAGAACGACAACCCGGCGCACGCGGAGCGGTCACGGCATGAGCGATACCTCACAGGGTCCTGGATGGTGGTTGGCATCTGACGGCAAGTGGTACCCGCCCGAGCTGTGGACCGGAACCTACCCGGAGCAAGCGCCCGTCTACGGGGCGGCGGGGACGGTGCCGCCCGGACAACCGGGCAACGCCGCTGGTGGTCCGTCCGCCGGCCACGGGTACGCACCGTACGCGGACGTCCGGAGCGGGCCCTACGGCCAGCCCGTGCAAAGACGGACCAACGGTCTCGCCATAGCCTCGCTCATCTGTTCCTGCGCCGGGGTGTTCTTCCTCCCGGCCCTTCTGGGGGTCGTGTTCGGCTTCGTCGCCCGCGGCCAGATCACGCGGTCCAACGGGCTGCAGCAAGGCGACGGGCTCGCCATTGCCGGCATCATCGTCGGGCTCGGTTGGCTGGCGTTCCTGGTGCTCGGGATCGCGCTCGGCGTGGGCAACAACGACAACGACGTCGTCGGCCCTTTGATCTAGGAGCGAGGAGCGAAAATGCAAGGTCTGCTCTATGGCGTCCGCGGCGAGCGCTGGACGCCACCGGACGAGTCCAACACCCTCATGGTCGGGCTCTCCCGGACCCCGATGCGCCTCGAGGAGCTCGCCCGACCGACGCCCCTCCGGGACGACTGGTGCGTCGCCAAGACTCGGCTGACCGGCATCTGCGGCTCCGACGCCAAGATGGTCTTCATGGACTTCGGTGACGACTTCGGCGACGGCGCGCTGAACGGCTACTTCACCTTCCCTACGGTCTTCGGGCACGAGGTGGTCGCGGACGTGGTCGAGGTCGGTCCCGCGGTCACGACCGTCCAGGTCGGCCAGCGCGTCGTCCTGAATCCCTGGCTTTCCTGCGGACCGCGCGGCATCGACCCGCCCTGCCCGTCGTGTCAGGACGGTGACTTCAGCATGTGCTGGCACTTCACCCAGGGCCCGATCGCCGCGGGTATCCACACCGGGACCTCGAAGGACGCGCCCGGCGGCTTTGCCGACTACCTGCCCGCCCACGAGTCGATGCTCATCCCCGTCCCCGAGGGCGTGCCCGACGAGGTGGCGGTCCTCGGAGACCCCTTCGCCGTCTCACTGCACTCGGTGACCCGCCACCCGCCACCGCCGGGCGGCAAGGTGCTCGTCTACGGAGGAGGCGCCCTGGGCAGCACGGCCGTCGGCATCCTCAAGGCGCTCTACCCCGACGTCGAGGTCATGGTGGTCGCCCGCTGGCCCGCCCAGGCCGCGCTGGCCCGCGCGCTCGGGGCGACCGTGGTGGACCCCTTCCCGGTCGAGCAGCTGCTCGAGGAAGCGGCGGCGTGGTCCGGTGGCGTGCTGCAGCGGTTCGAGGGCACGACGCTGCCCATGGCACACCCCGGCGGGTTCGACGTGGTCTACGACACGGTGGGCACCGCGCAGACGGCCGAGATCGGCGTCCGACTCCTCAAGTCCCGCGGCACCATGGTCAAGAGCGGGGTGCACGCGCCGGAACGCTGGGAATGGTCGCCGCTGTATTTCAAGGAGATCTCGTGGGTGGGCTCCAACGCCTTCGGGATCGAGGAGGTCGACGGAATGCGCATGCACGGCATCGCGCACTATCTGCGCCTGGCGGCCGATGGCCGGATCGACATGACCGGCATGCTGACGCACACCTTCCGGCTCGAGCAGTGGCGCGAGGCCTTCACGGTGCTGGCCAACCAGCAGGAGAGCGGCGCCATCAAGGTCGCGTTCGACTTCCGCTGAGAATCAGTTGAGTGCGGGACGACGCCGGCTCCCGGCAGTAGGTCCGCCCGTTCGGAGCGGAGCGGCCCCACCGGATGATGACGCGCACGCCGAGGGGGTAGCGTCGCGGGTGCGGGAACTCACCCACAGCGCCAGCTGGAAGTGACCCAAGGGGGCATCATGACCACCAACCGATCCATCACCGATTCGGATTCCGCCTTCGAGCCGAAGTGGGGCATCGAGTCGCCGTCCACGACGATGTTCGACTTCGACTACACCGGCGGGCGCGACCAGCTGCTGCGCCTCTACGACAAGGGAACGCGGCGCCAGTGGATCGGCAGCGACCGATTGGACTGGAGCCAGGAGGTCGACCTCACCAACCCCGTCGGCATGCCCGACGAGATCATCCCCATCTTCGGCACGGAATGGTGGGACAAGATGTCCGACGAGCGCAAGGGGGAGGTGCGCCGCCACAGCGAGGCCTGGCGTTTCAGTCAGTTCATGCACGGGGAGCAAGGCGCGCTGATCTGCACGGCCAAGATCGTGCAGACGGTGCCGGACATCGACTCCAAGTTCTACGCCGCCACGCAGGTGATCGACGAGGCGCGCCACGTCGAGGTGTACAGCCGCTACCTGCACGAGAAGGTGCAGCTCGTGTACCCGCTCAACCCCTATCTCAAGGCGTTGCTCGACGATGTCATCTCCGACAGCCGGTGGGACATGACGTATCTCGGCATGCAGGTGCTGATCGAAGGCCTGGCCCTGGCCGCCTTCGGCATCATCCGTAACAACGCCACCAATCCTCTGGCCAAGGCGCTGAACGCCTACGTCATGCAGGACGAGGCGCGCCACGTGATGTTCGGGCGGCTGGCGCTGCGCGACTACTACCCCCAACTGAGCGAGGCCGAGCGCACCGAGCGGGAGGACTTCTGCATCGAGGCCTGTTACCTGATGCGGGACCGCTTTCTCGGCGAGGAGGTGTGGGAACGCCTGGAGCTACCTCCCGAGATCAGCACCTACGTCGACAACAGCGACACGCTGCGCGAGTTCCGCAACTTCTTGTTCATGCGCATCGTGCCCATCTTGCGCGACATCGGGCTGTGGGGCCCCAAACTGCGCACGGCCTTCGAGGAGATGGGCGTGATCGGGTGGGCCGACGCGGACATCGACGCCGAAATGGCGAGCGACGAGAAGGCGGCCCAGGACCTCGACCAGGCCAACGAGACCCGCATGGCCCATGTGAAGGCGGTGGCCGAGCAGGCGTGACGGCTGCATCGGCTACATCTTGGGCGCGGGAGGGTCAGCCGCCTTCCATCGCCCGCTCGAGCCCGTTCTGGATCTGCTGGGTGGGCTCGTTCGTGTCGAGGTAGTCACGCCAGGCGGTGACCTTGCCGTCGGCGTCGACGTCGATCACGGTGGCGCCGGTCATCTGTATGGGGATGCCGGCCTTGCCTTCGCCGGCGTGGAAGCTGCCCGTGCCGGTCCACTCGAAGACGGCCCAATCCTCACCGCCACGTATGCGGTCCACCCGCTGGTGCCAGTCGGGGAAGATGGCGTCGGTGTCCCGAGCCACCTTGTGCAGGTCGGTCGTCCACG
This sequence comes from uncultured Acidimicrobiaceae bacterium, assembly GCA_963840245.1. Taxonomy (GTDB): domain Bacteria; phylum Actinomycetota; class Acidimicrobiia; order Acidimicrobiales; family RAAP-2; genus Bog-473. The sequence goes on along the minus strand of CAWIYI010000042.1, from coordinate 39,425 downwards.
GCGTCACGGGGTCACGGAAGCGGCCGCCCGGCGCGAAGAGGTCGGCGAACGCGTCTGGCCCGTCGATGGACTCGAACGTGCGGGCCCACGCAGCCCAGTCCCGCTCCTGGCCCCCCGTGTTCTCCTGTTGCTTCGTGTTCTCCTGTTGCGTGCTCATCGCTTCCGTCCCTTTCCCTGGCCGGCGCTGCGCAGGCTCTCCGCCTCGAAGGTGACCACCGCGTCGTCGAGCGGCAGGACCAGCTGGGGCTGGACGAACCGGTGCGCCTCGGCCACGAGTTTTACCGCAGTGCCCCAGGCCGTGAACCCGACGGCGTGGCGGGCGAAGCTCATGGGGCCCTCGGTGACCTTGACCTCGACCACGCCCTCTCCCCCGACCTCCAGGGCGGAGGACTGCATCTTCTCCATGGCCGCCTCACGGGCCGAGTACATGGCCTCGGTGTAGTTCGTCAGCTCCACGTTCTGCCTCGACTGCTTCATGGCCGCGCCGGCGGTGCGCCGCGGGGCGTAGACGAAGCTGGCCCCGAAGGCGAGGCCGACGGGCATCCAGCCTGCCCGCTGGAGCAGCGTGAAGTCACGGGCCGACAGGTCCGACACGAAGGGCATGGCCAGGGCGGCGTCGTGGCCCCGGCCGTCCTTCCCATCCATCGGCCGCACGGCGGTGCCCACGAGCTCCACGTCGATGTGATGGGTCCGCACCGACACCTCGACCCGCACCCCGACCACGCCGTGCCCGTGCACCTTGCCGCACTCGCCCCGCAGCACCCGGGCGGCCTGGTCCACGGCGGCGTTGTGCGCATCGGAGGCCAGCGAGATGGCACCCCGCCCCCAGTTCCACACCCCGACGGGGACCGACACCACGGCCACGCCGCACACGAGGTCGAGCGGCTCCCATCCCGCGGCGTGCAGCAAGAGGGCCTCGTCGACCGAGAGGTCCGAGGTGATGCCGCGTTCTCTCGATGGGGGCGCCGGGGTCGCCAGGGACTGCGCCCCCCGGAGCATCTCGGCCCGGACGTCCTGGATGGGGCTGGGACCGCCGGTAACGGCGCCGACGCCGGCGTTGGCGCTCACGTCAGCCGCACCGTGGGCCTCGGCATCACGACCGGGTCGAAGTCCTTGAACCGCCGCACCCGGTTGCCCCGCAGGGTGCAGTCGATCACCTCGTCGCCCTGGGAGAGCTCCCGGGCCGACGACGTCGATGGTCGCGCCGTGCAGCTCGTCGCCGGCAAGCTGCGCGCGCACGTGCTTACGGGCGAGCTGCCGTGACGCCATGTGCGCCTTGCTCACCTGCTCCACCAGTGCGGGACCCGTCGTCCCCCAGCCGCCCATTGAGCCCTCCATGTAGTACTCGGTCATGCAGTAGGCCCACACCCGCACCGAGGCCAGGGCCGCCACGACCGCCACCGGCATGAACCCGGCCTCTATCGACTTGGTCAGGCGTTGCCCCGCCAGGTAGGTGCTCCACGGAATCCCGCCGGCGGGCGGCGGCCCGCCCTCCACCGTGACCGCGGTGCCCAGGAAGTGGAACTCCGTCGTCCCGTTGTCGGCCACGTTGGAGACGCTGTCGACCACGCCGATGACGCCGTGGGCACCCAGCGTGCCGGCCTCCTCGAGCATGCGTCCGTACGCCGTCCCGTAGCCGTGGGACCAGGCCTCCTCGACCCACGTCTGCTCGAGGTTCTGCCCCCACGTGCGGTGCTCGGCGGACACGAAGCCGTGCGGGCAGCGGTAGGTCTCCGAGTACGAGCCCGCGGCCTGCTGCCCGCCCACATACGGCGACATGCCGCGCATGGTGCCCGAGCCCGGCCCGTACCAGCCCCACTGCATGACGCAGAACCCCTGCACCAGGGCCACCGGCTGGAGGCCGAGGTCGAGGCAGGCCGCGAAGTCGGGCACGCTCAATCCCGAGGAGAACGCGTTGGACTCCAGGCGGCGGACCGCCGCCTCGGGGAGGTCACCCCGGGGGCCGCCGGCCGAGGTGGTCACGGCATCGGGCGGTGGGCTGCCCCTCTCGGGCTCGTCCCCGAAGGACATCAGTTGTCCAAGGAGATGATGGTGGTCGGCTTGGGCAGCGTGACCTCGCCGTTGCGCTTGGTGACCGCCGTGCCGAGCGCCAGGAACTCGATGGTGTGCGAGCCCCACTGATGCGACTTCTCCTCCAGGCGCACGCCCACGATGCCGCTGGCCTCCAGCCGGGTCGCCTCGTCCTGCATGCGCGTCATGGCCAGCTCACGCGCCTCGTAGAGCGCCTGCGTGAAGTTGGGCAGCTCGACGTTCTGGCCCATGGAGCCGAGGGCCTGCGTGAGCTTGCGGTGCGCGATGTGGAAGACGCAGGTCCCCATGACCAGACCCTGCGGGACGTGCCCGGTCTGCATGAGGGTCCAGAAGTCCTGCCCCGAGAGGTCGGAGGTGAACGGCTTGCCCTCGACGTTGCGGTACGAGTTCCCGTCCTCGGCCTTGACGGCCGTGCCGAAGGCGATGAACTCGGCCGAGTCGTTGCCCCACTCGTAGTAGTTGACGTCGAGGCGCACGCCGACGACACCGTCGGCGCCGAGCTCCTGGGCCTCCTCGTCCATGCGGTTCATGGCGAGCTCGCGCGCGGTGTACATCGCCTCGGTCAGCTTGGTCAGTTCCTGGCTCTGCCCCCACTTCCGGGTCTGGATGCCGATGTGGTAGATCGACGACCCCATCACGAAACCCAGCGGGTGGAAGCCGGCCTCCTTGACGAGGAGGAACTCGTTGACCGACAGGTCCGACGTGAAGAGGCCGTGCTCGAGCTCCTCGAGCCGGTGGGCCGCATCCTTGGGCAGGTCGCGGGGTACGGGTGGAGGCGGTGTCGCTGGCTGGGTCGGTGGCGCCGGAACCGCGGCGCCGGCCGGAGTCGCCTCCGTCGCTTCGTCTAGTCGCCTCGTCTGCTGTGGCGCTTCTCGGTCACGATTGGTCTCCGATCACGATGCTCTCCAGGCGAGGCGGTCTGCTCGCTGTGCGCCGCCTCCGATTGCAAGGTGGTAGCAGCCGGGTGAGCCAGCATCCATGCCGACCTGCTCGCTCCGGATCCGCAGGTCGACACGAAGGGCATGGCCAGGGCGGCGTCGTGGCCCCGGCCGTCCTTCCCGTCCATCGGCCGCACGGCGGTGCCCACGAGCTCCACGTCGATGTGATGGGTCCGCACCGACACCTCGACCCGCACCCCGACCACGCCGTGCCCGTGCACCTTGCCGCACTCGCCCCGCAGCACCCGGGCGGCCTGGTCCACGGCGGCGTTGTGCGCATCGGAGGCCAGCGAGATGGCACCCCGCCCCCAGTTCCACACCCCGACCGGGACCGACACCACGGCCACGCCGCACACGAGGTCGAGCGGCTCCCATCCCGCGGCGTGCAGCAAGAGGGCCTCGTCGACCGAGAGGTCCGAGGTGATGCCGCGTTCTCTCGATGGGGGCGCCGGGGTCGCCAGGGACTGCGCCCCCCGGAGCATCTCGGCCCGGACGTCCTGGATGGGGCTGGGACCGCCGGTAACGGCGCCGACGCCGGCGTTGGCGCTCACGTCAGCCGCACCGTGGGCCTCGGCATCACGACCGGGTCGAAGTCCTTGAACCGCCGCACCCGGTTGCCCCGCAGGGTGCAGTCGATCACCTCGTCGCCCTGGGAGAGCTCCCGGGCCGACGACGTCGATGGTCGCGCCGTGCAGCTCGTCGCCGGCAAGCTGCGCGCGCACGTGCTTACGGGCGAGCTGCCGTGACGCCATGTGCGCCTTGCTCACCTGCTCCACCAGTGCGGGACCCGTCGTCCCCCAGCCGCCCATTGAGCCCTCCATGTAGTACTCGGTCATGCAGTAGGCCCACACCCGCACCGAGGCCAGGGCCGCCACGACCGCCACCGGCATGAACCCGGCCTCTATCGACTTGGTCAGGCGTTGCCCCGCCAGGTAGGTGCTCCACGGAATCCCGCCGGCGGGCGGCGGCCCGCCCTCCACCGTGACTGCGGTGCCCAGGAAGTGGAACTCCGTCGTCCCGTTGTCGGCCACGTTGGAGACGCTGTCGACCACGCCGATGACGCCGTGGGCACCCAGCGTGCCGGCCTCCTCGAGCATGCGTCCGTACGCCGTCCCGTAACCGTGGGACCAGGCCTCCTCGACCCACGTCTGCTCGAGGTTCTGCCCCCACGCGCGGTGCTCGGCGGACACGAAGCCGTGCGGGCAGCGGTAGGTCTCCGAGTACGAGCCCGCGGCCTGCTGCCCGCCCACATACGGCGACATGCCGCGCATGGTGCCCGAGCCCGGCCCGTACCAGCCCCACTGCATGACGCAGAACCCCTGCACCAGGGCCACCGGCTGGAGGCCGAGGTCGAGGCAGGCCGCGAAGTCGGGCACGCTCAATCCCGAGGAGAACGCATTGGACTCCAGGCGGCGGACCGCCGCCTCGGGGAGGTCACCCCGGGGGCCGCCGGCCGAGGTGGTCACGGCATCGGGCGGTGGGCTGCCCCTCTCGGGCTCGTCCCCGAAGGACATCAGTTGTCCAAGGAGATGATGGTGGTCGGCTTGGGCAGCGTGACCTCGCCGTTGCGCTTGGTGACCGCCGTGCCGAGCGCCAGGAACTCGATGGTGTGCGAGCCCCACTGATGCGACTTCTCCTCCAGGCGCACGCCCACGATCCCGCTGGCCTCCAGCCGGGTCGCCTCGTCCTGCATGCGCGTCATGGCCAGCTCACGCGCCTCGTAGAGCGCCTGCGTGAAATTGGGCAGCTCGACGTTCTGGCCCATGGAGCCGAGGGCCTGCGTGAGTTTGCGGTGCGCGATGTGGAAGACGCAGGTCCCCATGACCAGACCCTGCGGGACGTGCCCGGTCTGCATGAGGGTCCAGAAGTCCTGCCCCGAAAGGTCGGAGGTGAACGGCTTGCCCTCGACGTTGCGGTACGAGTTCCCGTCCTCGGCCTTCACGGCCGTGCCGAAGGCGATGAACTCGGCCGAGTCGTTGCCCCACTCGTAGTAGTTGACGTCGAGGCGCACGCCGACCACACCGTCGGCGCCGAGCTCCTGGGCCTCCTCGTCCATGCGGTTCATGGCGAGCTCGCGCGCGGTGTACATCGCCTCGGTCAACTTGGTCAGTTCCTGGCTCTGCCCCCACTTCCGGGTCTGGATGCCGATGTGGTAGATCGACGACCCCATCACGAAACCCAGCGGGTGGAAGCCGGCCTCCTTGACGAGGAGGAACTCGTTGACCGACAGGTCCGACGTGAAGAGGCCGTGCTCGAGCTCCTGGAGCCGGTGGGCCGCATCCTTGGGCAGGTCGCGGGGTACGGGTGGGGGCGGTGTCGCTGGCTGGGTCGGTGGCGCCGGGACCGCGGCGCCGGCCGGAGTCGCCTCCGTCGCCTCAGTCGCCTCAGTCGCCTCAGTCTGCTGTGGCGCTTCGTCGGTCACGATTGGTCTCCGATCACGATGCTCTCCAGGGCGAGGCGGGTCTGCTCGCTGTGCGCCGCCTCCGATTGCAAGGTGGTGAGCAGCCGGGTGAGCCAGGTATCCATGCCGACCTGCTCGCTCCGGATCCGGATGCCTCCCGAGGCGTGCCCGATGCTGCAACGCACCGAGCCGCCGTCGACGAGCGCCTCGAGGGTGTCGTCACCGAGGGTGATGCGCACCGACTTGATCTCGTCGGACCTGCGGAAGCGTCCCGCCCTCTCCACGACGACGCGGTCACCGAGCACCCCGGAGAGCTGCGCCACGAGCAGCTTCAGCATGATCCGCAGATCGGTGCTGTTGGACGCCAGCTGGGAGACCGCCATGCTCAGGTCGAAGGCGGCGCCCGACGCCCCCGCACCTTCCACTGATCCACCTGGCGAGCCGGCAGGCTCCATTGACATCGGGCGCATCGTACCGCCACCTTCCGACGGCGGTCGCCCGGCCGCCCGGCCGCCCAACCGCTCGGCCGCTCTCAGGTCGGGCGCGGTTCGCAGATCACGACCGGGATGTCCCGGCCGGCCCTCTTCTGGTAGCCCTCATAGCCCTTGTAGGTCGCCACGATCTCCGGCCACATGGCCGCTTTCTCTTCCGGCGACGCCGTCCGGGCTCGCATGGCTCGGGTCTCACCGCTCATCGTGATCTGCACGTCGGGGTTGGCGCTCAGGTTGCGGTACCACTCGGGGTCACGGTCGTCGCCACCCTTGGAGGCGATCAGTACGACCCGGCTCTCGTCGTGGATGGGTGAGGCCAGCATCGTGGTACGCGGCTGCCCGGACTTGCGTCCGATCGTCTGCAGCTCGACACCGGGCATCCCGAACAGGGTGTTGGGCCACCGCCCACCGGTTACGCGCAGCGCCACCTTGTGCGTGAGGTTCATAAGCTTGAAGCCGGCATCGACAACGGTGTTGCGCTGTTCGGTCATTGACTTTGTCTTCCTTCTTCAGCGTGCCGCGTGCCGCGTGCTGCCGCTGCGTGCCGCGTTGTGCCGACGTCTCCCGTCGCCCCGTTGCTCATCCGAAAACCTACAGGGAACCGGCGCGGGGGAATCGCGGCGACCACACCCGCTTGACCATCCCTTGCACCGCCTGTTCGGCCGGCGCGCCGCCACCCGGCGTGCCGGATCGCACATTCAGGGGCTAATGGCTAGATGAACACCTAGAACCCGGCCCCTCCCCCGTCATGGCGGAAGTGGTCGTGGTCGGCGGCGGTGAGGTCGGAGGCGTCGTGCGCGGTGTCGTCGTCGGGGGCGGGGGCGCGGGTGCCATCGTGGCCGGCGTCTGCGTGGGCGTGGTCGAGTGGGTCTGCGTCGTCGGTGCCGGCGCCGCCGTGGGCTGCGTCGCCGCGGGTGCAGGCGCCGTTGTCGGGGTCGGTGCGGCCGCCCCGGCGGCGGCCGTGGTGGCCGGGATGCCGCTCTTCAACGCGGCGAACCACACGTTCCCCACGTTCTGCCCTTTGGCCTGACCCTTCTTCTTGTCACCTTCGAAGCGGTACAGGGGCACCTTGTGGAAGGTCACCTGAAAGTGGCCGTTGCCGACGTTCATCACCGCCAGGCCCTTGACACCGCGGGGGGCCGACACATGCGCTCCCTTTGACGCCAACATCGGCGGCCAGATCTTGGCGCACGCTCCCGTGCACTTCGAGATACCCGGTGTGTCCTCGGTGAACCGGTAGAGGGTGAGGCCCGAGGCGGTGGTGAGGACGGTCCCCACGTTGGGCACTTTGGCCGTCGAGACCTTGACGGTCTTGGCGTGCGGGTTCGTGGCGCCGGCGACCCCGGCCGGCGCCACCACGGCCACGCCTCCGACAACGGTCAGGGCGACCGAGAGCGCCCCGATCGTCAGCAAAGACGCGGAGAGAGTCCCGGCAACGGCCTGACCCCGGACACGTCGGGCCCCGCGTGCCCGGACTCTCCCCGCCTTCCAGCCACCTGGACCCGTTTGGCCCCCGTTCCTGCGTCCGTAGCCCGCTGCCGCCATGTCGCGCCGTCCCTTCGTGGTTTCGGTTGGTTTCGGTTGCCCGAGGGTCATACGGTCTGGGCCTATCGCAAGATTGCGGCCTAACCTGGGGCCGTTCCGCCCCGATCTGGGCTGGACCTGGGCCGTACCCTGGGACCGGACCCGGGCGACAACACAGGTGGTGGCGCCACCGAGGGAAGGCAGGCTCATGACGGGCAACACGGGGGGATTCGAGTTGCGGGGCATCAATCATCTGGCTCTGGTCTGCCGCGACATGGAGCGGACGGTCGACTTCTACACGAACGTCCTGGGCATGGCGCTGGTCAAGACGATCGAGCTGCCGGCCGGGATGGGACAGCACTTCTTCTTCGACTGCGGTGGCGGGGACTGCCTGGCCTTCTTCTGGTTCCCCGAGGCGCCCGACGGCGTCCCCGGCATCAGCGCGCCGGCGGCGCGCCCCGATCAGGGTGACCTCACCAGTGCCATCGGCTCCATGAACCATGTCGCCTTCGACGTGGCGCCCGAGAAGATCGAGGAGTACCGCGACCGGCTCGTCGCCGCCGGCATCGACTGCACCGAGATAGCCAATCACGACGACTCCGAGTGGGGCATCAGCGACGACATGCACTCGGGCGTCTTCGTGCGCAGCATCTACTTCCAGGATCCCGACGGCATCCTGCTCGAGTTCGCCTGCTGGATGCGGGAGTTCACCCCCGCCGACATCTCCCACACGCCGGCCAAGGCTGTCGGCACCGTCCTCGCCGAGCCGACCCCAGCCTGACCGAGTCCGCCGGACACCGACACCGACACCGACACCGACACCGACACCCAGAGCGCCCCATGCCCCGCCTCCGCCAGGTCCCCAAGGACGAAGCCACCGCCCCCATCGTCACCACCATGTACGAATGGCTCTTCGAGGGCCGCGACCCCGTCGCCGAGCCGGGCCGCTGGGATGGCACCACGGGCGACTGGTGGACGGTCTTCGCCCTCAGCCCCGACATCCTCGACCACTGCGTCAAGGGTTTCGGCCTCTACCAATCACCCACCCGCAACCTCGACCCCACGCTGCGCGAGCTCGGCCAGATACGCGCCGGCTGGGCCGCCGGCAGCCAGTTCGTCTTCAGCCAGCACGCCAAGTCGATGCGCGAGCTCGGCATGCCCGACGAGCAGATCACGCACATCCCGGCGTGGAGCGTCGCCCCCGAGCACACCTACAACGCCGCCGAGCGGGCCGTCCTCGCCTACACCGACTGCCTCGTCTACGACCACGGCCGCGTCCCCGACGAGCTCTTCGCCGAGCTGGCGCGCCACCTCGATGAGGTCGCCATCCTCGAGCTGACCTACATCACCACGCTCTACTTCCAGCACGCCGTCATGTCGAAGGCCTTGCGCACGGAGTTCGACGACCGCGACGATCCCATCGTCGAGGTGCCCGGTCCTATGGGGGCCTCCGCCATGCATCCGGGCCCGGGCGAGTGACGGCGGACCACGTCGTCCTGCCAGACGACGAAGCCCGGCACGACCCCGATGGCGAGGACCTGTGGAACGAGTCCTATTACTGCGACTTCGTCCGCTCCGACGGCACCATGGGGGGTTGGCTCCGGCTCGGCCTCTACCCCAACCGCCAGGTGGCCTGGTGGACGGCCTGGATCGTCTGGCCCGACCGCCCCGGCGTCTGCTCCGCCAACTACGAGATGCCGGTCCCCCCGGAGAACGGTCTCGTCAGCGAGAGCAAAGACGGCGAACGAGTCGAAATCGAACTCCGCCGGCCGCTCGAGGAGTTCCGCCTGGCCGCTCACGCCCCGGCCCGCATCATCGCCCCGCCCGAGGACGTCTACGCCCACGGCGAGCAGACCGGCTCCCCCGCGCAGCTCGACCTGGACGTCACGTGGACGACCGACGGCGTCCCTTATCACTACGACCTGACGACCCGCTACGAGATCCCGTGCCTCGTGTCGCGGCACCGTCACCGTCGACGGGGAGACGTTCACCGTCGACGGGCAGGGCCAGCGCGACCACTCCTGGGGCGTGCGGGACTGGTGGGCCTTTGGATGGTGCTGGTGCTCCCTTCGCCTCGACGACGGCACCCGGGTCCACCTGGCGGACATCCGTATGAACGTCGGCGTCCCCGTGTTCTTCGGCTACATCCAGAAGCACGGCGAGGTCTATCCCGCCACGGCGCTCTCGGTGACCGAAGACCTCGGCGACCACGGATTCCCCTCCAAAGCGCGCATCGACATCGCGGCCGACCCCGGCCCGGGCCCCGAGCTCGACCTGGGGATCGAGGTCACGCCGGTTGCCTTCGGGCCCGTCCTCCTGCGCAACGACGATGGTCGGGTCAGCCGGTTCCCCCGGGCCCTCGTCCGCTGCCGCGCCGACGACGGCCGCGAAGGCACGGGCTGGATCGAGTGGAACCAGCCCGATGCCCCACCCTCCGACACCGCCTGACTTCTACGTGACCAGCCCCGTGTGAGCACGGGCCGCGTCGCCCCGCACGCCGCCGCCCAGGCGCATCGTGGTCCGTGGATCGTCTCATCCATGGGAGGCCTTCTGGTGCGCCTGCCGGTGCGTCTGTCGGGTGTGTCAGTTGCCCGGGCGGTTTTGACGTTTTGATCCTTTGGCGTGCCTAGCGGTCAGGCGGTGTTCGGCGTGCCGTGGCTGCCGTGGCCGCCGTGCCGTGGCTTGCCGTGTGGATCGGCCAGTTCCACGCCCGTCGACAGTAGGTCGGCACCGGGTCCCGGCGCTCCCGAGACGAGGCGCTCGGCCAGGGTCACCTCCATCAGGCCCAACGCCATCCCGAAGAAGTCGCCGAGGATGAAGGTCGTGAGGAAGACCGCCCAGATGTGCTCGTGGGGAATCAGCTCGGCCACCAGCACCACCACCTCGTGCTCGACGGCCAGCGGCAGCGAGATGAAGCAGAACACCAGCATGAAGTGCGGCCACACCAACTTCAACGAACGCCGGAAGGCTTCGGGCACCGAGGCGTCGAGCAGGTTGATGAGGGGCCCGACCAGGGCGAACAAGGTCCCCACGATCAGGCCCGGGATGATGAAGAACAAAGAGGTGACGGCACCGATGACGACGAGGATTGCTTCGGCCGCCAACAGGCGCAGCCAGGGCAGGCTCCGCAGCACCACCAAGACGGGCTGGGCGGGCTCGCCGCGCTCCACCGAGCCGACCAGGCGCTCGAGCATGCCGGAGTAGAAGGTCAATCCGAGGGTGGAGGCGCCGAAGAGGAACGCACCGACGACCGACCCGAGTCCGTGATGGTCGACGGCGACCTCGGTGTAGAGGGTGCCCTGGATCGCATCGAGGCCGAAGATCACCAGGGCGGGCACGATCACCCGGGCGGGCTCCGCCTTGGCGGTGCGCCACGCCATGGAGATGAGCTCGAGGGGGTGGAGGCGGTGGCGGGACGGCGCGGTGGTCTGTGTCGGCCGTCTCTCTCCCGCTGCACCCGCCGAATCCGCGCCGGCAGCGCCGATCCGCCGGCAGCGCCGATCCAGCCGGCAGCGCCGATCCAGCCGGCAGCGCCGATCCGCCGGCGACTCCCGGTCGCCGACGCTCATACCGGATTGAGCCCGTCGCCGACGAAGTCGAAGAGGATCTGATCGGGGTCGAAGGGCGCTGTCGGCCCGTCGAGGCGGTGGTGGCCGATGGTCATGAAGGAGTCCCCAGGGGCGACGAAGCCCAGCTCCGTGAACCCGGCGGCGGCGAAGTCGGCCCGGATGGCCGGCGTGAGGTCCGGCGGCCGCCGGTGCCGGGTCCACACGACGTGGCCGCCCGGGGCGCAGAACCCCGGCATCGCCTGGATGGTGCGCGTGATGTCCGCTTCACTGATGTTCCCGAACACGCCGCACACCAGGACGATGTCGGCCGGCACGTCGTCGGCGTACCAGCGGCACTGCGACGCATCGCCCTCGACGACCCGGATCTGCTCGGCCACCCCGGCGCCGGCCGCCGCCGCACGGGACCGGGCGAAGGCGACCAGGGCCGGATCGAGCTCGACCAGGAGCGCCGAGACCTCCGGACCCCTTGGATGGGTCGCCACCACGTCGATCACGTCCCGCCCCTGGCCGGCGCACAGGCTCACCATCCGCAGCGGTCGTGGATTCTCTGGATGGGTATCCAGGCGGCCATCAGGCGGACGCGAAGGGATGGCGTCGAGCGCCGCGCCCACCATGGACTGCACCGCCTGCAACCGCCGCGAGAGGTTCGAGGACGGATCCTCGTACGGCGCATGCCAGCGCACCCAGTGCGAATCCTCACCCACGCCGATTGCCTCGGTTCCTGGATGGTCCCCGGGCACCATGACCGCCCATCGTAGGGTGGGCCGACGTGACCGCCCGATGATCAAATACCTCGGTTCCAAGCGCCGCCTGGTCCCCGTCCTCACCCGGATCTGCCAGGCCTCCGGCGCCCGCACCGCCCTCGATCTGTTCACCGGCACCACCCGCGTCGCCCAGGCCTTCAAGGCCCAGGGCGTGCACGTCACCGCCGTCGACAGCGCCCGCTACGCGCACACGTTCGCCCGCACCTACATCGAGACGGACGCCGCCGCCACCGACATCGGCGCGCTGCGGGCGGCGGTCACCCACCTGAACGGTCTCCCCGGCAGACCCGGCTACGTCACCGAGACGTTCAGCCGTCAGGCCCGCTTCTTCCAACCGCACAACGCCGCTCGGATAGATGCCGTGCGGGACGCCATTGACTCGGAGTATGCGGGGTCGCCGTTGTTCCCCCTCCTGTTGACGTCCCTCATCGAGGCGGCGGACCGGGTCGACTCGACCACGGGTGTGCAGATGGCGTACGTGAAGCAGTGGGCGCCGCGCTCGTCCAACCGCTTGGACCTGCGGGTGCCGGAGCTGTTGAGCGGGCCCGGGCGCGCCATCCAGGGCGATGCGGTGGCGCTGGCCGACGGGCTCGGGCATTTCGATCTGGCGTATCTCGATCCGCCGTACAACCAGCACCGGTATTTCACCAACTACCACGTGTGGGAGACGCTGGTGGCCTGGGATGCGCCCGAGTCCTACGGCGTGGCCCGCAAACGGGTGGATGCCCGTGACCCATCCACACGGTCCGCGTTCAACTCCAAGCGCGCCATGCCGGCGGCGCTGGCGTCGGTGGTGCGATCCGTGGACTGCGACCTGCTGGTGCTGTCGTACAACGACGAGTCCTGGCTCGAGTTGGAGGAGCTCGAGGCGATGTGCTCCATCCAGGGCGAGGTGGCGACGCTCGCCTTCGACTCGACTCGATACGTCGGGGCCCGCATCGGCATCTACGACCCGTCCGGACGCAAGGTGGGCCGGGTGAGCCACCTCTCCAACCAGGAGTTGTTGGTGATCGCCGGCCGGCCGGCCCTGGTGCGGCGAGTGGTCGAGGCGGTCGGCAGCATCCCGGTCGCGACGGCGTCCCCCGGCCGGCGTCGCTCGGCTCGCAGCGGCGCCACCGGCGCTGCGCCCGAAGAGGTCGCCGCGGGCCTGGTGGATCGGCTACAACAGGCAACGTGAGCAAGCACGATCACGGCGGCCACGACAGCGGCCACCATGACGACAGCTCCCCGGGCGACAGCTCCCCGGACAAGCGCACCTCTCTCGCCGGCACCGCGGCGAGCACCCAGAAGCACGCCAGCCCCTATCCACGGCTGGAGGACTGCGACCTCTCGCTGAAGCTCTCCAAGGACGAGGAGGCCAAGCGTCTCGGAAGGGCGCAGCGCCGCCTGCTCCACTTGCGGCTGATCAATGGCGGTCAGCTCAACGAGGGCAACCTCGGCCCGCCGGTCTGCGTCGTCTTCGAGGGCTGGGACGCCGCCGGCAAGGGTGGCGCCATCAAGCGGCTGGTCGAGCCGCTCGACCCCCGCCACGTGCACGTCGCACCGTTCGCCGCGCCGACGCCCGACGAGCTGCGCCACCACTTCCTGTGGCGCTTCTGGCCGCCGTTGCCGGGGTGGGGCGGCATGACCATCTTCGACCGCAGCTGGTACGGACGGGTGCTCGTCGAGCGGGTCGAGAATCTGGCCACCGAGGTGCAGTGGCGGCGTGCCTACGAGGAGATCACCGATTTCGAGCACACGTTGGCCGAGGAGGGGATGATCGTGATCAAGCTCTGGATGCACATGTCGCACGAGGAGCAATTGCGCCGGTTCGTGCGGCGCCGGGACGATCCGCTCAAGGCCTGGAAGCTGACCGACGAGGACTGGCGCAACCGGGAGAAGCGGGCGCAGTACGACGAGGCGGTGTCGGACATGCTGCGCTTGACGCAGCGGTCCGCTGGCGCCCTGGGACGTGGTCTCGTCGGAGAACAAGCGGAACGGGCGAGTCGAGGTGATCGAGACGGTGATCCGCCACATGGAGGAGGGGATGGTGCGCTGGGGCGTCCCGGTGCCGGCGAGTGACGATGAGAAGACCGAGTTGGCCCTCTCCTTCGACGACGCGGAGTTCCAGCACGATCCGGGTGGGGCGGCGGCCAACGGGTCCGGAGGGTCGGGGACGGGGTCGGGGTCGGATGAGGCGGATGGGTCAGCGGATTCGGCGAAGAGCGTCAACGCATGAGCCCGGAGCCCGGAACCCCGCCGGCCCGGCCCGGCATCACGATCCCGTTCGACGGGATACCCCTGCACGCCCACCGCGAATGGTTCGCCCGCCTGCGGGAGCTGGGCTACACCGACTTGTGGTCCGCCGAGGTCGACGGCTCCGACGGGTTCACGCCGCTCACCCTGGCCGCGGCGTGGGAGCCGGAGCTGAATCTCGGCGTGGCCATCACCCCGGCCTACACCCGGGGCCCGGCACTCCTGGCCCAGAGCCTCGCCTCCATGGCCGACGCCGCGCCGGGACGATTCTTCTGCGGGCTGGGCGCCTCGTCCCAGGTGATCGTGGCCAACTGGAACGGCCTGGCTTTCGAGAACCAATACCGGCGGATCCGCGACACGCTGCGGTTCCTGCGCCTGGCCTTCGGCGGCGAGAAAGTGACCGAGGACTTCGAGACGTTCAAGGTGAAGGGTTTCCGGCTCGCCCGGATCCCCGAGCAGCTGCCGCCCATCTACCTGGCCGCGCTGCGCCCCGGGATGCTGCACCTGGCCGGGCGGGAGGCGGACGGCGCCATCCTCAACTGGCTGAGCGCCGAGGACGTCGCCCAATCCGTGGCGGAGGTGGAGAAGGCGTCCGGTGGGGCGCCCCGGGAGATCGCCGCCCGCATTTTCGTCATCGTCACCGAGGACGCCAAGATCGCCCGGACGGTGGGACGGCGGATGATCACCGCCTATTTGAACGTGGATGCCTACGCGGAGTTCCACCGCTGGCTCGGTCGGGGCCCGGCGCTGCAGCCGATGTGGGACGCCTGGGCCGCGGGCGACCGCAAGGGGGCGCTGGCCGCCATTCCCGACTCGGTGGTGGACGAGCTCGTGGTGCACGGGTCGGTGGCCGAGTGCCGGGCCCACATCCAGCGCTATGTGGACCACGGCGTCACCATCCCGGCCCCTGCCGTCATCCCGATCGGCATCGACCTGGCCGAGGCCGTGGCCGGCCTGGCGCCGTCGGCGAGATAGCCGGGGCGCAACGGACAAACTGGGTGGTCCGGGCCGGGGCCCGGAACCCGGGGCCCGGAACCCGGGACACGGGACCCAGGACCCGGGACCCAGGACGCGGGACCCAGGACGCGGGTCTCGAACCGGGGTCCCGGCGCCGGGGTAGGCAGCAGAGCAGGAAGCGGAGGAACTGGGGGCGACATGGCAGCGTCAGAGATCGACTTCCGGACCACCTCGCTCGCCGACCTCGCCCGCTCGGTCCGCGCCAAGGAGATCAGCGCCCGGGAGCTGACCCAGGCCGCCCTGGATCGGATCCAGAGGCTCGACCCGAACTACAACGCCTTCGTCGCTGTGGATGGGGAGCGGGCGCTCGCCGAGGCCGACGGGATCGACACCCGCATCGCCGTCGGCGCCGACCCCGGTCCGCTTGCCGGGATCCCCCTCGGGGTCAAGGATCTGCAGCACGCCATCGGCTACCGCACGACGTTCGGCTCGGCGCTGCACGCCGACGACCCGCCCGCCACCGCCGACGACCCCTTCGTGGCCCGGATGCGGGCGGCGGGCTGCGTCGTCGTGGGCAAGACCAACACGCCCGAGTTCGGCTGGATGGGCAATACGACCAACGCCGTCTTCGGCCCGTCCCGGAACCCGTTCGACCCGTCGAGGGGCCCGGGCGGATCGTCGGGGGGCGCAGCGGCGGCGCTCGCTGCCGGGATGGTCCCGCTCGCCACGGGATCCGACGGCGGCGGATCCATCCGCATCCCCTCAGCCTGCTGCGGCCTCTCGGGCATGAAGCCGAGCCTTGGCCGCGTCCCCGCCGGCGGCCCCCACCCGCCCGGCTGGATCGATCTCTCGACCAACGGCCCCATGGCTCGCCGCATCGCCGATGTCGCCCGCGCCCTCGACGTCGCCGTCGGCCCCGACCCGACGGACCTGCGCTCGCTCCCCCGACCCGAGGCCAGCTGGATCGCCGCCCTCGACGACGCCCACGTCCCGGTCAGGATCGCCTACGCCCCCACCCTCGGCTACGCCACCGTCGACGCCGAGGTGGCCGCCGCCTGCGAGCGCGCCGTCGGGGTGCTGGAGTCGCTGGGCGCCGAGATCGTCGTGCTCGATTCCGTGTTCGATGTCGACCCCGCCGGTGATTTCCTCACCTTGACGGGGGCCGCCACCTTGCGCACCCTGCGGCCCTTCATGGGTCACCCGCGCTGGGACGAAGTCCATCCGGTGCTGCGCCACTTCGTCGATGCCGCGCAATCCACCACGGCCGAGCAGCTGCTCCAGGTCTTCGACCGCTATCACCTCATGAACCTGCGCCTGGTCGATCTGTTCCATAGCTGCCGCATCCTGGTGACACCGACGTGCTCGGGATTGGCGCCGTTCGCCGACGACATGACGAGCTCGGTGAACGGGGAGAAGACGGCCAACTGGATCCAGTTCACGTACCCCTTCAACATGACCCGCTCACCCGCGGCCAGCGTCCCCATCGCCTTGAGCAGTGGCGGCCTGCCGATCGGCCTGCAGCTCGTCGGGCCCCAACACGGCGACCTCGTGGTGCTGCGCACCGCCGCCGCACTGGAGGCGGCCATCGACCTCGACCCGCTCGCCACCCTGCCCGACTGAACACGAACACCCGAGAAGGAGCCCACGCATGTCGATCACCACTCCCGCCAACCCGGCCGACACCGTCCGCCTCGTCACCGTCGAGGAGGCGCCCTGGGCCGACACCGGCACGGGCGTGCTCCTGAAAGTGGTCCGCTTCGACTCCTCACACGGGACGTGGGTGATCCTCAACCGGTTCCAGCCGGGCGTGCAGCTGCAGACCCACCGCCACACCGGCTCGGTCGACGCCTACACGTCGGCGGGACGCTGGCACTATCTCGAGTACGACTTCTACGTGACGGCCGGCTCCTACCTGTACGAACCGGCCAACTCCGTGCACACCCTGCACGTGCCGGCGGAAAACACGGAGGACACGGACGTGTGCTTCATCATTGAGGGCGCGCTGTTGAACCTCGCCGAGGACGGGTCCGTGGAATCGGTCTCCGACGGGCCCGGCACGCTGGAGGCGTACTACGCGCTGCTCGAGGCGCAGGGCGACCCGCGCCCCAACGGCCTGATCGTCTGAGTCGTGGCTGCTCCGTCCGTGTCCACCAACTCAGGGGCCGCCGATGCAGCCCGCCTCACCGACCCGGCGCTGTATGCGGTCGGCGACCCCTTCGAGCTGTATGCCGAGCTCCGACGAACCTCGCCCGTGTGTTGGGTCGAGCGTGAGGGCGGCGGCTTCTGGGCCGTGACCACGCACCCCGAGGTGTCGTCGATCGGAGCCGACCCGGTGGGGTTCTGCTCGTCGCGGGGGATCCTGACCGACGAGATCGGGACCACGTACGACACGCCGCCCACGATGATGCACACAGACCCGCCGCAGCACACCGGGTACCGGCGGATGGTGCAGCCTGGGTTCAAGCCGTCGATGGTGCGGCTGATGGAGGCGGGGGTCACGGCGAAAGCGGCGGCGTTGAT
Source organism: uncultured Acidimicrobiaceae bacterium (assembly GCA_963840245.1). GTDB lineage: Bacteria > Actinomycetota > Acidimicrobiia > Acidimicrobiales > RAAP-2 > Bog-473. Next base: position 21,974 of record CAWIYI010000042.1, on the reverse strand, counting down.
CTCCCCAATCCGGGGCGGGAAGGCGCTGGAGATCGTGCAGGACCTGTCCATACCGTTCCCGCTGCAGGTGATCTGCGAGCTGCTCGGCGTGGATGGGTCGCAGTGGCCACGCTTCTTCGAGTGGTCCGAGGCGGTGATCCCCGGGGAGTCGGAGCGCTCGGAGGCCGAGCGAGCGGCCTTGCAGTTGGAGATGTGGGAATACCTGATCGGCGTGGCTGAGGAGCGGAGGCGGGCGCCGGCGGACGATCTCGTGTCGGTCCTGGCGACGTTGGGATCAGATCGAGATAGTGGCGGCGAGGAGCTGACTGAGGCGGAGCTGGCGATGTTCCTGATCCAGCTCTTGGTGGCGGGGAACGAGACGACGCGCAATCTGATCTCGGGCGGATTGGTGGCGCTGGCCGAGAACCCCGCGCAGTGGGCCGCGCTCCGGGCGGACCGGGCGTTGATCCCCGGCGCAGTCGAAGAGTTGCTCCGTTGGACGACCCCGGTGATCTCGTTCATGCGCACGGCGACGGCGGCCACCACCATCCGTGGCATCGCGGTGGCGGCGGGCGATCCGGTGCTCTTGGTCTACGCCTCGGCCAACAGGGACGAGGAGGTGTTCGGTCCCGACGCCGGCGAGCTGCGTGTGGACCGCCATCCCAATCCACACGTGAGCTTCGGTTTCGGGCCGCACTTCTGCCTGGGCGCCGCGCTGGCCCGGCTGGAGGGCAAAGTGGTCCTCGGCCAACTGCTGGACCGTTTCGAAACCCTTTCCCTGACCGGCAAGGTCGAGCGGACGCCGAGCCCGGTCATCGCCGGCGTACGGCACGCCCGGTTGGTCTTTTCATAGACCGCACCGGATCGATTCGTCTGCAGCACACATCGATCCGGTCCGGTCCACCCGCGATCGGTGATCGGCGGCGGCTCTGGCGACGGCGGCTCTGGCGACGGCGGCTCTGGCGACGGCGGCTCTGGCGACGGCTCGGGCTCGGGCTCCTGCTCCTTAGGCCGTTACGTACGGCACATACTTCGGATAGCGCTCCGGGTCAGACACAGGCTCAGCCTGCAGCTGCACCTCCGGAGCGCCGCGCCCAGGCAGGAGTCTGCACGCAACCAGTGCGCCCACCACCGCCACCCCGGCGCCCGCGACGCATGCCACCTGCAGCCCGCTGTGGAACGCCGTGAAGGCGATCGACTGCAGGGCCGGCCGCGCCGCATGCGGCGCGTGGGCGACCACCGCTAGCGCGGCCGCCATCGACTGATGGGCCTCGGCCTTGGGGCCCGCCGGGATCGGCAGAGGGCGGAACGCACTGAGGATCCGCGGGGCGTAGGACGAGGCGAAGATCGAGCCGAAGACCGCCACTCCGAGTGTCCCACCCAGCTCCCTGGTCGTGTTGTTCACGCCGGCGGCCGCGCCGCGCTGGTCGTCGGCCACGGAGCCCATCACCGCCTCCGCCGTCGGCGCCGTGATGGAGGAAAGACCCAGCGCCAGGAGCACCATGGCCACGACGATCGGCCCGAAGTAGACGGTATTGGCCTCGGAGTTGAAGGCCGCCACCACCAGCCCGCCCGCCATGAGCAACAGCCCCAAGGTGACGACGAGACGTGTCCCAAGCTTGAGCGCCACGACGGCGGCGATCGGCGTGAAGACGGCGGCGACGAATGCAAAGGGGAGAGTGTGCACACCGGCGGAGAGCGTCGAGTACCCCTTGACGAACTGGAAGTACTGGGTGATCAAGAAGATGAACCCGAAGAGGGAGAAGAACGCCACCGAAATCGACAGTGCGCCGCCGGTGAAACGCGGGATCTTGAAGACCCTGACGTCGAGCAGCGGCCCCTCCGTACGCAATTCGAGCAGGGCGAAGGCGGTCAGCAGCACCGCGGCGGCCGCAAAGCACGCCAGCGTGCCCCCCGACGCCCAGCCCCATTGCGGCCCCTCGATGATGGCCAGCACCAACATCGTGATCCCCACGGTCGAGATCAGTACGCCACGGATGTCGAAGCGTCGCCCGGCAACTTTGGGTAGCCGGGGGATCAGGAACCCGCCGGCGACCAGGGTCACGATGACTATCGGCACGTTGACGAGGAAGATGGATCCGTACCAGAAGTGCTCGAGCAGCGCCCCGCCGACGATCGGCCCGAAGGCCACGGCGATACCCGACGTCGCCCCCCAGATGCCGAGGGCCTTCTGCCGCTCGGATGGATCCGGGAAGACGCTCGTCAGGATGGCCAGGCTGGCCGGGAAAATGAAGGCCGCCGCCACGCCCATGAGCGCCCGGGTCGAAATCAACGTGCCCGTCGTGTGCGACCAGGCGGCCGCGGCCGAAAAGAGGCCGAAGAAAACCAACCCGATCTGCATGGTGCCCTTGCGTCCCAGACGGTCACCGATGCCGCCACCGGCCAGGAGCAGTCCGGCGAACGCCAGGCTGTAGGCGTCGACGATCCACTGGAGCGACGTGATGGACGCTCCCAGCGAGCGGTTCAAGGTGGGGAGCGCAACGTTGACGATGGTGTTGTCGACGACGACCAGGAAGACGGACAGGCACAGGACGGGCAGCACTATCCAGCGCCGATCCTTGGATTGGGGAGCGACGGCCCCACCCGCGACTGCATTGCCATCCGCACCTGCACCCGCACTTACATCAGCATCCGCATCCGTGGCAGTGGCGGGGGTCACGGCGCTGGTGTCGAGGGCTGATCTGGGCATCGACGGCTCCTTCTGGATTGGGCGCACGGCCACATCAGTTCCTTATAGAACGCTGTGCTAGAGTTATAGCACGATGTTCTTCAGTACGCTAGGGAGGTGACGGAAATCCGCCGGACCAGGACCAGCGGGACCACGAGCCGGACCAGGACTCCTAGCGCAGGGATGGAGGCGGCCCTGCTGAGCTCAGCCGCCGACCTCCTCGAGACCGAGGGCCCGGACGGCCTCTCGGTGCGCCGGATTGCCGCCGCCGCCAACGTGGCGCCCATGGGCGTCTACAACCACTTCGAGTCGAAGTTCGGCATCGTCGAGGCGCTCTTCATCCAGGGCTTCGAGCGACTCGGCGTCGAGCTGGCCGCGATGGCGCAGATCGACGATCCCGCCGACGCGTTGCGTGAGGGCGCCCGCCGCTACCGGGCCCTGGCGCTCGCCCATCCCATGGCGTACCAGGTCATGTTCCTCCGGGCCGTCCCCGGTTTCGAGCCGAGCGATCGGGCGCTCGACAATTGCACCGGCACGTTTGAGAGCCTCGTCACGGCCGTGCAGCGCGGCATGGATACGGGTGTCATCGCTGTGGGGCCCCCGACCGAGACGGCGCAGCTGATCTGGGCCACCATCCATGGCTGGGTCTCCCTCGAGCTGCTCGGCATCGGTTTCGTCGAGGATCAGGACGCCGGCTATGGCCGCCTCTGCGACGCGCTGCTGCGCGGTCTCCGCCCCTAACTGCCCGGACTGCTATCGGCGGGGCTTCAGCCTTCCGCCCGCCCACCTACCGGGGATCGGGCCGATCGAGGTTCCAATGGCGCGCCACCGACGGAAACCACTTCGTTTCGTCGCCCACCCGCAAGGCAATCATGCCGAAGCGGGTCACCGTGCGCTGGCCACCCTCGTGGTCGCCGTAGAGCAGGTCGATCGTGAACGGCTGCGCGTCGCGGATGTCCCGGCTCAGTGCGGCGTAGTCCGGATCGCCGGCTTCGCGGATGGCGGCCTGCCAGAACCCGATGTCACCGGAAGCGATGTAGAGGTCGCGTGTCTGCATGCGGAAATCTTCGGGTGCCGCATGCGGAACGTCGGTCAAGACCAGCTCGGTGAACACGGACCACCCGAAGGTCACGGCGAGACCCGGACCCACGTTGCGCACCGAGATGGCGAGATAGATGCTCCCGTCCACGAGCTCGACGCTGGCCTGACTCCCCTCCAGGCGGGCCCAGTGATCGTCGACCCAGCGGATCTTCTGGATTGGGTCGTCCAGGCGGGACGTGACCAGCACGGGCCGCAGATTGACCCGGAACGCCGCCTCGGCGATCCGCGCCGAGCGGTTCGACGAGCGGACGGCGGAGAAGGTGGCAACGGCCAGCACCAGGGTCCCCAGGGCGGTGGCGAAGGACGCGATGGTCGCCCAGTCCGTCTCCATCAGCACCGCCGCAGGTTAGAACGCACACCACACACGCACACCACACACGGGCATCACGACACGGGCACCACGTTCCGGGCGAGGGACGACCCGGGCCGCGTCCCTGGCAGACTCGCCCCATGCTCGCCCACGTCTCGATCCAGTGCGCCGACCTGGAGACCAGCGCCCGGTTCTATGACGCCGTCCTGGCGTCGCTCGGCGGCGGGCGCGTCATGGACGTTGGCGACGCCATCGGCTACGGGGTACCGCCCTCCCCAACCTTCTGGATCGGGCGACAACGGACCGGCGACGGCTTCCGGGAGACCCACATCGCCTTCCAGGCAGCGGACCGCCCGGCGGTGCGAGCCTTCTTCCAGGCCGCCCTCTCCTCCGGCGCCGAGCCGCTCCACCAACCCCGGCTGTGGCCCGAGTACCACCCGCACTACTACGGGGCCTTCGTTCGCGATCCGGACGGCAACAACGTCGAGGCGGTCTGCCTCTCCCCCGAGTAGCCGACACCCTTGAACAATCACACCCCTGAGTCACCGATGCGGGTCTCCGGCCACTCGACCGCCGGCCCGTCTCTTACCCGAACGTGGCCGCGAAATGGTTCAGCACCGCTGTACACAGGTCCCGCTGCGCCACCGGGAGCGTGCACGTGGCCTGATAGGCCGTCGGCTCGGTGGGCTTGGGCTGGTAGAGCACGATGCCGTTCGCTGGATTCTGTCCGCCCGAGGGATTCCCCACCCCCGCCACGCCCGGCGGGTCCTCGAACCCGACCTCGACCGACGACGTCCGCACGACGTGCTCCTGCGGGGGACTGCTCACGGCGCATCCCTTGCCGAGGTTCTGCCGGGTCGCCGCCTGGGCGTCACCGAAGAGCGGACAGGCCAGTCCGGCACCTTGCACCGCGCTGGCCCCACTCTCCATGGCGACGATCGCCTGGGTCGTCGATGACGGCGGCAGGTGCCACGTGGTGCCCGCCGTGGCGGCCGGCACTGCCGTGCCGACCGGCGCCAGAGCCAGCCAGCCGCTGCCGTCGGCTCCGAAGGACCCATTGCACGTCCATCCGACGGTCGGGCCGACCAGCATCAACCCGCCGGTTTCATCGGTGTAGACGGCCAGGTTTCCTTGCTGCCCGTCGGATGCAGGAACGCTGACCGAGACCGAGCCGGGCAACGACGTCGTCGTGGTGGGCGCGCCCGTGGTCGTCTCGCAGACCACCACCGGGAGCGACGCGGTCACCATCGGTCCCGAGACCGTGCCGCCCGTGCCGCCCGGGGGGGACGTCGTCGAGGCGGCTGCGGTGGTCGTCGTGGAGCTCGGCGGCGACGTGCTCGACGTCGTGGATCGCTTCGGATGGGTCGTTCCCGATGACGAGCCCGTCCCCGAAGACCCGCACGCCGCCATGCACAGGGCGCCGGCAACGAACAGGCCCCCCACGACCCGACGGGGCACGGAGCCGCGCCTAGGCATCCACCGTCAGATCCGCCAACAGATCAGCGAAGCGACGCTGCGCGTCGGCGCGCCGGGTCGGGATGTGCTCGGACGGCACCTCGTGCGGCTCGTAGCCCTTGAGCACGCGCCGGGCCACCGTCTGGCGGTGCACCTCGTCGGGCCCGTCGTAGATCCGGGCCGCTCGGGCCGCCCGATACATGTGCTCCAACGGCAAGTCGGACGAGAACCCGAGAGACCCGTGCACCTGGATGGCGCGGTCGATGACGTCGTAGAGGACTTTCGCCCCGAAGTACTTGATCATGGCGATCTCGACTCGGGCCGCCGCCGCCCCCTCTTGATCCATCTTCCAGGCGGCCTGCAACGTCATCAGCCGGGCTGCCGACATCTCGGCCATCGAATCCGCCACCCAGTTCTGGATGGTCTGCTTCTCGGCCAGCATCGAGCCGTGCGCATACCGTGACACAGCGCGCTCACACAGCATGTCGAAGGCCCGCCGGGACTGTCCCAACCAGCGCATGCAGTGGTGGATCCGGCCCGGCCCCAAGCGGTGCTGGGCCAGCGCGAAGCCCGAGCCCTCATTCCCGATGAGGTTCCCGGCCGGCACCCGGACGTCGGAGTAGATGATCTCTGCGTGGTTGCCGAACCGCCCGTAGGGCGTGTGGGGATCCTCCATCGTCGATACATCCCGCACGATGTCGACCCCAGGCGTGTCGACCGGCACGATGATCATCGACGACCCCTGGTACGGATGGACGTCCGGGTTGGTCACCGCCATCACGATCAGGAAGTCCGCCACGGATCCGTTGGATGTGAACCACTTGTGCCCGTTGATCACCCACTCGTCGCCGTCGCGCATGGCCGACGTCTGCAGCAGCGTTGGATCCGATCCGGCCGTGCCGGGCTCGGTCATGGAGAACGCCGAGCGCAGGTCCCCATCGAGGAGCGGCTGCAGCCACCGCTCCCGGTGCGACTCGTCCCTGCTCATCTCCATCCCCACCGCCAGCAACTCGGCGTTCCCCGAGTCCGGCGCATTGTTCCCGAACACCACCGGCGCCAGCGACGACTGCCCCAAGATCTCGTGCATCAGCCCCAGCCGCACCTGCCCGAAGCCCATCCCGCCCAGCGCCGGCGGCAGGTGCGCCGCCCATAGCCCTTCGACCTTGACCTGTTCCTGCAGCGGCCGGATCAGCACGCGCACCTGGTCGTAGGTCAGATCCAGGGTCTCGAGCGGGAACACCTCATCCCGCACGAAGCCGCGCATCCACTCCAGCTTCTCCTCGAACTCGGGTTCCGTCGAGAAATCCCAGGCCATGGCCACTCCTCCCAGCGCTCCGGCCAACTTCCGGAGGTCCACACCCTGCCACTACCGTGGGCGCCGTGACCACCACGAGCCCCGTCGCCTTCCGCTCTGCCAGCGCTCCCGCGGTGCCACCGCCGCCTCCTCAAGTCGCCCCGAGCGCGGCGGACAGGGCGGTGGTCGCCACTGCAGAGCACGCCCTCCTCGACGAGCGGCGCCTCCTCACGGCGGACGAGCTGACCGCCCTCGCCGCGTTGCCCGACGGCGCAGTGATGGCGCTGGCCTCCTTGGCCCACCAGGTCCGTCTGGCCTGGTGTGGTCCCGAGGTCGAGATCGAGGGCATCCTTTCGGCCAAGACTGGCGGTTGCCCCGAGGACTGCCACTTCTGCTCGCAGTCCTCTCGCTTCGAATCGCCCGTCAAGGCCACACCCTTCCTGAATGCCGACGAGGTGCTCGCCGCCGCCCGCGAAACCGCTGCCCTCGGCGCCTCGGAGTTCTGCATCGTGCTCGCCGTGCGCGGGCCCGACGAACGCACGATGCAGCGCATCCTCGACCTGGTCCCGCGCATCCACGAGGAGACCGGGCTCAACGTCGCGGTGAGCGCCGGCATCCTGACCGAGGAGCAGGCCCGCCGCCTCGCCGAGGGCGGCGTGCACCGCTACAACCACAACGTCGAGACGGCGCGCTCGTATTTCCCCTCCGTCGTCACGACCCATACCTGGGACGAGCGGGCCGATACCTGCCGCCTCGTCAAGACCCACGGGATGGAGCTGTGCTGCGGTGCCCTCATCAATATGGGCGAGACCGACGCGCAGCGCGTCGAGTTGCTGACCCAGCTCCAGGAGCTCGACCCGACTGAGGTGCCGCTCAACTTCCTCAACCCCCGCCCCGGCACTCCTCTCGGCGACCGCCCGGTCCTCAGCCCCTGGGACGCCGTCCGGTGGATCGCCCTGTTCCGCCTGGCGCTGCCCTCGGTGATCTTGCGATACGCCGGCGGCCGCGAAGTCACGCTGCGCGACCTCCAGGCCATCGGCATGACAGCCGGAATCAATGCTCTCATCGTCGGTAACTACCTGACGACGCTGGGCCGCTCGGCCGACGAGGACCTCCAGATGCTCGAGGATCTGCGCATGCCCATCGGCGCCCTCACGGCGGCCATCTAACCCACCTGACCCCACCTGACCCACCTGACCCACTGACTCTTCGCCAGGTGCCCCTCTTCGTGACGACCGCCACGACTCACTGCGCCGGCTGCGGCAAACCGTCCACCGAGTGCTCCGGCTGCGGGCGCGCGTTCGACCCCCCGCGCTTCTGCCCCCGGTGCGGCCGCCGCCTTACTGTCACCGTGATCCCCACCGGTTGGACGGCGCGTTGCCGCGAGCCCGGTCATCCCGAGCTCCGTTCGGCCTAGCCCTGGTGTCCTCGGTCAAGGGTCGTGTCGCTGCGTCGCCCGCTCCTCGAGAAACCTTAGTGGCGGAGTGCGAATCTGGGCGCGCTTCGTGTAGTTCGCCGTGACAGAAAATCGAATGGGTGGGTCGTCTGCGGGAACGATTGCGACAAGGGCGACCAGCACTTCGCACAGTGGGCCGAACCAGTGGCCGAAGGTGGCGCTGGCCGCCGTCATTGTGGTCTTTGTGATCCTTGGAATCGTGATCGCGGTGAGAACGCCAGCTTATGAGTCGGCCGACGAGCCTGGGCACGTCGAGAACATCGAGACGTTGGTCAGTGGCCATTGGTACAGCCTGACCCCGCACTGCCCAGTGACGGCTCGCACGATCGTTACTTGTTTCAACGGAACTGAGGCGCACCAGGCGTCGCTCTATTATCTGCTCTTGGCTGGATGGCAGCGCGTCGTCGGGGAACCCGTCCAACCTCCCTTTGTCGTCCTGACCCATCCCTCTGGCCCCGGCGCCTATGGGCTCCACGGAGAAACGTTCACGAAACACAGCGCGTCCGATCATCGCTTCCTTCTCTGGCTACGACTGCCGAACGTGCTCTTGGGTGCACTGACCGTGTTTCTGACCTATCTCGCCATCCGGCTGATCACTGCCGACATCTGGACGCCAGTAGTTGCAGCATCGATGGTCGCCTTCTTGCCCAGGTTCGTTTTTCTCTCTTCCTTCGTCACTAACGACAACCTTGTTGACCTGTTCGGGGCCCTCTTCGTCCTTTTGGCACTGCGATATGCCACCGGCCCGACCCGGTTGGGCATGGTGGCCGTCGGTGGCACGTTCGGACTACTGGTTGTAACGAAGCTCTCCGCTCTCCCGATTGCGCTGGCCATTCTGGCCCTCGCGTGGATGGTGACAGGTTTCCGGCAACGGGTAGAGTTCGCCGCGATCGGATTCGGATCGGCCTTAGCCGTCTGTGGTTGGTACCTGATCCAGAACACCGTCCGCTACGGCGATCCGCTCGCCCGGGCGGCATCGGCTCGCTACCTCTCCATCGTCGGCGGCCTCGGAACGACATTTGGACAGCCGTACCGAGTTGCGAGCCCAATCCATCTCGTGTTCGTCGACGTTCCGCGTCGCGCCGTGATGTCGTTCTGGTACCAATCAGGATGGAATCAGTTTCATTGGTCGTTGCCAGTCGACTTGGCGATCACCGTTGCGTTCGGTGCCGCTTTCCTTGGGCTCATCCGCCGAGACATCCCCGGAAAAGTCCTTGTCACACTCTGGAGCATCTCCATCTCCGCGCTGCTGTGCATCTGGATCGTTGCCTTTCAGACCAACACATACGAGGCGCGCTACGCCTACGTCGGGCTGGCAGCGATCTGCGGTTTGGCGGCGTTGGGTCTCGAACGCTGGAAGGTGCCCGTTCGCTTTCTCATCCCATTGGCTGGCCTGGTCGGGACGGTGGTGGCCATTCAGCAGGACGTGTTCGCTGTCCACTGGACCTGAGAGCACCGCCGTTCCGCGACGGATCCGCGTTCGTCGAACACGCCCTCAACAACTCTCAACCGAGAACTCTCAACGCCTCATCGGCCCGTTCCGGCTTCGTTGGGCAGATCGAGCCACCGACGCGCGCCAGGTCGGAGAAGGTACCGATTGCATCGACCGCCCGTGCGGACTCGTGAAGGTCAGGACTGAGTTGGCATCACCGAACACGGTCCACCCCAGTTCGTGCACGGCGCGATGGTGCCGTCCGCACAGCGTGGCCAGGTTGTCCAAGTTCGTCAGCCCACCGTCGGACCAGTGTTGAATGTGGTGCACGTTCGTGAACTCCGTGTAGCTGCACCCCGGAAAACGGCAGCCCTTGTCCCGCCGCTCGATCTCCACGCGCTGCACCACCGTCGGATCACGCCGAACCCGGCCCTGGTCGAGGATCGACCCATCGCGATCCTCGATAGAGAGGTCCACGTTGGCATCGCAGGCCAAACGCCGTACGACCTCCGTCGGCACGGGACCGACTCCGGCGATCTCCGCCACGCCCTCCGCCGAACAGCCCACGAGCAATTCCAGTGGCGCATGGACCACGACCCGTGGCCGGACAGACGCTCCTCGCGCCCGACCGCTCCCCGCCCTGAACAGATCCAACAACGCGTCGTACAGCCGTTGGTCGTACGGTGTGTAACCAACGGCGTCGGACCCCGACGCCGACCCGGAAACCGCCTCCGCCGTCACCCGCCCCACCAGAACGGACTTGGCAATTGCGTAGTCGTCCTTGGTGAACGCCACCCAAACGGACCGTCGCGTGTCGTTGAACCGCAACGTCCGGCGCTCGAACTCCCGGACCGCCGTCCCACGGATCCCTTCATCGCCGTCCGCAGCGCCGCCCGCAGCGCCAGACCCAGCCCCAGCCCCAGCCCCAGCCCCAGACCCAGACCCAGCCGACGCTTCCGCCTCAACTCGAGACTCCACCTGCGCTCGATGCCACGCCACCAACTCACGCGCCTGTCGCACGCTCCAATGCGCCGACGCCTCCCGCAAGGCGGCATCGCTCGACGGCGACGCCATCGCCGCCAACGGCTCCACCAGATCCAAGGACAACGCTCCCGATGCCAGCCCCTCCGCCAGACACGGCAGGGATTCGAGATTCGCCGCCGACCGCACCCACTGCCGAGCCGTAGACGTGCTGACCCCGCACTGCCCGGTCACCCAGGCGATCATGGAGACGGCGCCGTCCCCCCGCCATCCCTCGGCTCGATCGAACTCGGCGATGTCAGCCAGCTGCTCCCGATGCAGCGCCGAGATCCGCGCCGCCCGCCCCACGATCTTCCCCGCCAACTCCTGCGAGCGGGCATCGCCACCGAAGTTCCGGCACGGAGGCCGGCGCCGCAGCGGCCGGTCTCCTACGGGCGGATGATGTTCCTTCACCAAGCTTGAACGGTCGCCCCGGTTGTGCCGATGCGTCCAATGGACAGCCGGCCCCGGTGAGTCCAATCGACCCGGCTGCGGGGGGCCGGGCCGGGATCCGCCTCAGCGCCGGCAGCCGTCAGCCATCAGCCGTGAGCCGTCGGCCGTCAACCGCCAGCCGGCGTGCCGGCGACGAAGGCGGCGAGCTCTCGATCCCCGCCGGGCAGCCCCACCACGCTGAGCGCGTCACGCGCCTGGAGCCACTCGCGATTGCGGACGTGCAGATCGACCGCGGCATCGAAGCGGTTCAGCACGACCATCACCGCGGCGGATGGCGCGACGGCTACCGAGCGGAGGGCGTCAACGGTGAGCCGCGCAGCGTTGATCGTGCCCAGTCCCGCGTCAGCGACCAGCACCACGACGTCGGGGACCAGGGCCACGCACAGCGCAAGACAATCACCGTCCGCCGCCAACGGCGAGCGGACGCCGCCAGCCGTCTCGACCAGCCCCACATCGACCGCGTCTGGCGGCCAGCGAAACTCCGACACGAGGTCCTCGATCGTGAAGGGCGGGCGGCCCAGCGAATCGGCCGCCATGGGAGGCGCCATCGGGATCTCGTACCATCGATCCGCGGGGCAGACGTCAAAGGCGGCCTCGCCACTGGCCGCGCCCAGGACGGCCGCATCTCGGGCGACGGGGTCGTCGTCGGGCGCGAACGACTGCGCCGGTTTGCGGGCGGCAACGCGCAGGCCCGCCGCCCGGAGGTCGGTCAGGAGGCGGGCGGAAACCCAGGTCTTCCCGACGTCAGTACCCGTGCCGACGACGGCGACGAGTCGACGTGGGCGCACCCCGGTCAGAGTGCGGCGGGCGACGCCGTCGGGGTCCGAGGGGGCGATGGTGTCGGGCGCGACAGGAGGGCAAGCGCTTGCAGCAGCCGGGTAACGTCCTCGTCGCGGTGGGCCGCCGACAACGTGACCCGCAGGCGGCTCGTGGCGACCGGCACCGTGGGCGGTCGGATGGCCGGCACCCACAGACCCTGCTCGAGCAGCGCCGCGGACGCTGTGAGGGCGGCCTGCTCGCTGCCGAGGACGACGGGGATGATGGGACTCGGATGTCCGGGCGGTGCGAGGCCGGCCTCGGCGACCCGGTCGATCAGGGCGGCGAGGCGAGCCGTCAGTGCGGCCCCTTCAGGGGATTGCAGGACGCGGAGCGCGGCGAGCGCGGCGGCGGCGTCGGCCGGGGATGGCGCGGTGGAGAAGATGTAGGAGCGGGCGCGGTTGACGATGAGGTCGATGACGTCGCGGGACGCGGCCACGAACCCGCCGAGCGATCCCAATGTCTTTGACATCGTGCCGACCCGGACGACCGTTCCCCCTTGTACGCCGACCCGGTCCCGACTTCCCATCCCCCCGCCTCCGTCCCGCCCGGTGGCCTCCGGGAGGTCGGGGCCGAGGACGGCGTGGGCCTCATCGAGGATGAGGAGCGCGTCGTGGCGCCGGCAGAGTGCCGCCAGCTCGTGGAGGGGGGCGATGTCCCCATCCATGGAGAAGACCGAGTCGGTGACGACGATGGTCGGGGTCAGGGTCGGGCCGGTGCCGTCGGCCAGCAGCTCCTCGAGGTGTGCCATGTCCCGGTGGCGGTAGACGGCGAGCGTCGGAGCGGGAGAGCCGGCACCCGTCGATGATGCTGGCGTGGTTCAACTCGTCTGAGAGCACACGGACGCCCGGGCCACCGAGCGCGCACAGCACGCCGAGGTTGGCGGCGAACCCGGTCGGGAAGCAGACGGCGGCCTCGGTCCCCTTCCACTCGGCCAGCGCCCGCTCCAGCTCGCTGTGGATTGGGCGCGTCCCGGTGACCAGGCGCGAGGCGCCGGCGCCGGCGCCCCAGCGGGTGAGCGCATCGTGGGCCGCCGCCACCACGGCCGGATGGGCGCTCAATCCGAGATAGTCGTTGGACGCGAACGAGACGACCGGCCCACCCTCGAGCACACCCGCCGGGCCGAGGGCGTCGAACTCCCGCGGCGAACGCCAGCGGCCCTCGTCGACGACCTGAGCCAGCGAGGCCCGGATCCGGGCCTCCCACGGGCTCCCGCTCATGACGGTGCCGTCGATGCCGACGCGCCGCGGGAGCCACATCGTCGAGCGCCCCATGCAGAGCATCCACGATCAGCACGATCTCGTCCGCCGTGATGGTCAGCGGCGGCATGAGCACCACGACATCGCCGAGGGGCCGCAGCAGCACGCCCCGAGATACCGCACCCGCACACACCCGCCGACCCCAGCGCAGCCCCGGCGAAGGCGGGGCCAACTCGACGCCCACCATGAGGCCGCGCTGGCGAATCTCGCGCACCGACGCCCGGCCGGCGACCCGTTCTCCGAGGAGCGACGACAGCTGGTCGGCGCGCGCCCGCACGTTGCCCAGCACGTCCCACGACTCGATCAGCCGCAGGTGCTCGAGCGCCACCGCCGCCGCCAACGCATTCCCCCCGTAGGAATGCCCGTGGTAGAAGGTCTCGGGCCCGAGGTCGGCCCCGAGGAAGGCGCCGAACACCTCCCCCGACGCCACCGTGGCCGACATGGCCAGGTACCCGCCCGTGATCCCCTTGCCCACGCACATGAGGTCGGGCCGCACGCCGCACTGCTCGGATGCGAACAACGTCCCCGTCCGCCCGAACCCCGTGGCCACCTCGTCACAAATGAGGAGCGTGCCGGCCTGGCGGCACGCCTCGCCGATCCGCCGCACGTCGGACGCGGAGGCGCACAACATGCCGGACGCCCCCTGGACCAGCGGCTCGATCACGACCGCGGCCAACTCCGCCCCGTGCGCCTCGATCGCCGCACACGCCTTGTCCGCCCAACCCGGGTCCGCGTAGCCCGGCGTGCGCACGACGGGGAAGCACAGCGGCTCGAAGACGGCGCTGAACACGCCGCCGTCGCCGAGGGAGAGCGAGCCGATGGTGTCACCGTGGTACGCATCGCCGAGCGCGAGGAACGCGGTGCGCCCCTGGACGCCGCGGTTGACCCAGTACTGGAACGCGATCTTGAGCGCCTGCTCGACCGCCACCGCGCCATCCGCGGCGAAGAGGAAGTGGGGATCGTCCACGGGCACCACGGGAGCGAGGGCCTCCGCCAGCTCGATCACCACGGTGTTGCCGTTGCCCAGCATGGTCGAGTGGGCGACCTTCGCCGCCTGGGCGGCCAGCGCGGCGTCGAGCTCGGGGACGCAATGGCCGAGCGTGTTGACCCAGAGGGAGGAGATCGCATCGAGGTAGCGCCGCCCGTCCGCGTCGATCAGGTCGCGCCCTTCCGCCCGCTCGATCACGAGAGGTGCGTTGTCGGCGTAGGCCGCCATCTGGGTGAACCCGTGCCAGACCACTGCGGCATCGCGCTCGACCCAGGTCCGGGGCTGTGGATTCGGATGCCGATCGTCTGGATTGGAGCCGTTCACCGGGCCAGTGTGGACCAGACCGCGGCGGCCGGACCAGGCGACGCCGTGCGCGAGAATGGGTCATGGACCTGATCGGCGTGGTCGACACGATGTTCGCCCGCTACGACATGGGCGCCGAGGCGCTCGACGAGCTGTCGGAATGCCCTGGATATGGCACCCAATTCACCACGCTGCGGCGTACCGTCCCGGGCTTCAAGGACCTGGCCGTGGCGGCCAAGAAGATGATCGAGGAAGACGGTTGCCGGATCGTCGTCGCCCTCGGGATGCCGGGCAAGGAGAAGGTGGACAAGGTCTGCGCCCACGAGGCCTCGACCGGGATCATGACGGCGCAGCTGATGACGAACACGCCCATCCTCGAGGTGTTCGTCCACGAGGACGAGTCCGACGACCCGGCCGAGCTGGCCATGGTGTTCAAGAACCGTTCGCGCGACCACGCCCGCAACGCCTATCTCATGCTCTACGAGCCCGAGCAACTCACCGCCCGGGCCGGCCAGGGCATCCGGCAGGGTTTCGCCCACGCCGGCCCGCTCGACCTGTAGAGCCGTAGAGCCGGTTCGACTTCTTCGATCCCGCGCGGGCCCCGAAACCGGGCCGTTGCACCGTCTCGGGTCACGGCGGAGGGTCAGGGATCTCGCGGCAGACCGAGAACCTTTTCGGCGACGATGTTGCGCTGGACCTCGGCCGTGCCGCCGCCGACGGTCAGCGCCGGCGCGAACAGGAAGCCGCGGGACCAGGTGGGGTCGGCCGCCGTCGGGTCGGCCGCCGTGGGGTCGGCCGGCGTGGATGGGGCGCCGGATCGGCCCCAGCCGCCCACCGGACCCGTTCCGGCCAGCATGGCGTGCGGGCCGGCCAGGTCACGGGCGATATCCATGATGTGCTGGCCGTGGGCGTCGGCGATGGCCTTGCGGACCGAGGCCTCCGCCCCCGGAGCCCGCCCCGCCAGGACGGCCGAGACCATCCGCAGGCGCAGCACCCGGAGGATCTGCGCCTCTATCCACACGTCGACGAGGCGGTCCCGTATGGATGGGTCGGGCGCACCGCCGGCGCCCCGGATCAGATCCACGAGATCCTCGGCCGTCGGGCCCATCCCCCACAGCGCGCCCTCGCCCGAGAGCGACACCCGCTCGTTGCCCAGGGTGACCTTGGCCAGCTCCCAGCCGCCGTGCTCGGGCCCGACGAGATGGTCGGCCGGGATGCGCACGTCGGTGAGGAAGACCTCGTTGAACGCGTGCTCCCCCGTCATGTCGATCAGCGGCCGGATCTCTATCCCGGGCGCATCCATCGGGCAGACGAAATAGCTGATCGCCATGTGCTTCGTCGCCGCCGGATCGGTGCGGGCGAGCAAGATCCCCCACCGGGCGATGTGCGCGTAGCTCGTCCACACCTTCTGCCCGTTGACGACCCAGTGGTCGCCGTCCCGCTCGGCCCGGGTCGTGAGCGAGGCCAGGTCCGAGCCGGCGCCGGGCTCGGAGAACAGCTGGCACCAGAACTCCTCGCCGCTGAGCAGCGGCCAGAGCCAGCGGTCCTTCTGCTCCGCCGTGCCGGCGTACATGAGGGTTGGCCCCGCCCAACCGATGCCGATGGGGTTGACCGGGCGCCTGACGCCGGCCCGCCGCAGCTCTTCGTCGATCATCAGCTGGGTCAGCGGGTCGGCATCGAGCCCGTAGGGCGGCGCCCAGTGCGGCGCCACGTACCCGGCCTCGGCCAGCTGGCGGCCCGTCGGGTGGGGGTGCCCGTCGAGCCAGTCCCTGACGCCTCGGCGCCGGGGGTCGTCGTCGCCGGGGAGGCCGAGGTCCACGCGCGGAGCGTAGGCTCAGCGCCGCGCTTCACGCATCTCGGCGGAGGCGGGGGTCGACGGGCGCCGGCGGCCGCAATCGGGCGTGCAGACGCCCGGGACGGTGTTGGGGATGGACATGTGGGTGGAGTCGGAGCAACGGGAGCGGCGGGATGGAGCGAGTGGTGACTGACTGGAATTACGCGGACGTCTGGGAGACGGTGGCGGACGTGCAGCCCGAGGCGATCGCCGTGACGCAGGGCGACCGCAACGTCGCCTGGGAGGAGTTCGACCGCGGGGCCGACGGCATCGCGGCGGTTCCTGCTCGACCTCGATGCCGTCCAGCAGGACAAGGTGGCGATCTATCTCTACAACTCGCCGGAGTACCTCCAGACCACCTTCGCGGCGGTCAAGGTCGGCCTCGTCCCCGTCAACACCAACTACCGCTACGGCGACGACGAGCTGAGCTACCTGTGGGAGAACGCCGACGCGGTGGCTGTCGTCTTCCACGGCGCGTTCACCGATCGGATCGAGGGCATCCTCGATCGGGTGCCCCGCGTCAAGGGCTGGCTCTGGGTCGACGACGGCTCGGGCCCCTGCCCCGACTGGGCCACCCCCTACGAGGACGCCGCCAAATCCGCCATCGGGCGGGTGCGCGCGCCGTGGGGCCGCAGCGGCGACGACCTCTACATGCTCTACACCGGCGGCACGACCGGCATGCCCAAGGGTGTCATGTGGCGTCAGGACGACCTCTTCGCCCGCCTGATCGACGGCGGCGTGCGCCACTACGACGTGAACGGCGGGCTGCCGGCGCTGCGGGCCGCGCTCGAGGCCAACCCCGGCGGGATCACGCTGATGCCGGCCTGCCCCCTCATGCACGGGACGGGCGCCTTCACCGCCCACACAGTGCTCGCCGAGGGCGGACGGATCTGCCTCCTCGAGTCGCGCAAATACGACCCGACCGAGATGCTGGACGCCATCGAGCGCGAGAAGGTCACCGGGCTCGTGATCGTGGGCGATCCCTTCTCGCTCCCCCTGTTGGCGGTGCTCGACGCGCACCCGGGCCAGTGGGACCTGAGCCCGCTGGCCATGGTGATCTCGTCGGGCGCCATGTGGAGCGAGCCGGTGAAGCAGCGACTGCTCGCCCACCACCCCAACATGATCCTGGCCGACGCGTTCAGCTCGTCGGAGGCGCTCGGCATGGGGATCTCGGTGTCGGGCGGCGGCTCGGCCGCCAAGACGGCGTCGTTCACCCTCGGCCCCGACGTCAGGGTGCTCACCGAGGACGGTCGCCAGGTGGAGCCCGGCTCCGACGAGGTGGGCGTGCTCGCGCTGGGCGGGCGTAACCCGCTCGGCTACTACAAGGACAAGGAGAAGTCGGGCCGCACCTTCAAGGAGATCGACGGAGTGCGGTACTCCATCCCGGGCGACTACGCCCAGGTCGACGCAGACGGCACCATCCACCTGCTCGGCCGGGGCTCGGTCTGCATCAACTCGGGCGGCGAGAAGATCTTCCCCGAGGAGGTCGAGGAGGCGCTCAAGACCCACCACGCCGTCCGGGACGCGGTCGTAGTCGGGGTCCCGCACCCGACCTACGGCGAGCAGATCGTGGCGGTGGTCGAGCTCCACGACGGGGCGGCCGAGCCGGCGGAGGCCGAGCTGATCGACCACGTCAAGGAGCGCCTGGCCTCGTACAAGGCGCCCCGACGCGTCCGCATTGTCTCCACAATCGGGCGGGCGCCCAACGGCAAGGTCGACTACAAGCGCCACCGGGCCGAGTCGATGGACGAGCTGGGGGCCGCCGCCGGCTGAAGCTGGGCGTGTCGTCGCCGGTTCGCGTCCTCGTCCTTGTCCGCATACTTCTTCGCGTCCGCCGCGCCGATCCTCGGCAAGACTGCTTCGCATGTTCATCGCGCCGGTAGACGCCACCCTCGGCGAGGACGAATGGCGCTCCTTCGTCGCGTCTCATCCGTTCGGCCATCTGGTCGCGCCCGGTGGTCCCGACCGCGACCTGCCCGTGGTCGTGCCCACGCAGTTCGTGTTGGAGGGCGACACCGTGTGGCTGCATCTCGTGCGGGCCAACCCGGTGTTCGGGGCGCTCGCCGAGAACCCGCGGGTGCTGTTGAGCGTGGCCGACGACTGGGCCTTCATCCCTTCGTCGTGGAAGGTGGTCGGAGACGAGGACCCCGCGTTCGGGATCCCGACGACCTACTACGGCGCGGTGCAGCTGACCGGCGCGGCGACGGTGTACGACGAGCGGACGGCGCCGGGCAGCGTGGCCGCCATCCTGCGGCGCCAGCTGTCGGCCTTCCAGCCCGAGGTCGCCGTGGCCGACCCGGGTGAGTCCCACCCGGCGAAGCTGCTCGGGATCCTCGGCATTGCGATCAGCGTCGAGCAGGTCTCGGCCAAGTTCAAGTACGGCGGCAACGTCGACGAGGCGCACCGCCGGGCCGTGGTGGCGCGGTTACGCGAGCGGGACTGGCCCGGCGACGACGCGGCGGCGGCACATGTGGTGCGCCGCCTGCAGGGTTGAGAGCAGTACGGCTCGGCGGCTCGCCTACTCGACGGCGGCGGCCAGGTTGGCCAGCGTCGCCGCCATCTCCTGCTCCGCGTGCTCCGCACTGTGATCGCCGATGACCCGCGCCACTGTGACGAACCAGGACTTGCGGCGATCCGACCACGACTCGGTCACCCGGCACCCGGCCTCGGTCTCCGCGAACTCGTAGCGCCAGTTGGCCACTTCCAGCGGGCCCGACGTCACGGCGAACTCGAACACCTTGCTCGGCTCGTAGGCGATCACGGTCACCGTGGTCGACCAACGCCGGACCCCGTTCTTGTTGGTGCCTTTGAAGACGGCGCCGAGGGCGGGTCCGGTCGCTCCCCTCACCCACTTGCCGCCGGCGTTCTCGGGTGACCATTCCCCCATCCGGGGCAGGTCGGACACGAGGGCCCAGACTTTCTCGGCAGGTGCCTTGATGTCCAGGGTGGCGGCGGTGGGGTAGGCCATGGGCAGCACGATAGTTTGGGGCCATGGAACAGGCCCGTACGCTTCTCATGCCGTCGCTCCCGACGTTCGCCAACGTGGAGGAGGAGCGCCTGCATCGCAAGCAGAAGCTGGCGGGCGCGCTGCGCCTGTTCGGCCGCTTCGGCTTCTCCGAGGGTGTCGCCGGGCACATCACGGCGCGCGACCCCGAGCTGACGGACCACTTCTGGGTGAACCCGTTCGGCATGAGCTTCCGCCACGTGCGCGTCTCCGACCTCATCCTCGTGAGCCACACCGGTGAGGTCGTCGAAGGCAACCGCCCGGTCAACCCCGCCGCCTTCGCCATTCATTCCGCCGTGCACGCGGCGCGGCCCGACGTCATGGCCGCCGCCCACGCGCATTCGATCTACGGCAAGGCATGGTCCGCCCTCGGGCGCCCGCTCGACCCCATCACCCAGGACGCCTGCGTGTTCTACGAGGACCACACGGTGTGTGAGGAGGGCGGTGGGGCCATCGTGCTCGAGGAGGCCGCGGCCAAGGCGCTGGCGGCGGCACTCGGTCCGCACAAAGCGACGATCCACCGTAACCACGGCCTGTTCACCGTCGGCCACACCGTCGACGAGGCCGCGTGGTGGTTCATCACCATGGAGCGTTCCTGCCAGGCCCAGCTGCTGGCCGAGGCGGCGGGGACGCCGGTGCTGATCGACGACGACGGGGCCCGGTACACCCGTGACCACTCCGCCTCACACCACGCCGGGTGGTTCTCGTTCCAACCGCTGTGGGACGAGATCTCCCGGAGCGATCCCGACCTCTTCGACTGAATCCGGTTTCGGGCCGTCCCGTGCGGGCGTCCGATTGCCGCAGAACGAGAACGTGTTCTAATCTCCGGCCGATGGAGTTCAACCTCGCCGACCTCTTCGAGGCGGCCGTCGACGCCTATCCGGAGCGTGAGTACCTGGTCGCCGACGGCAAGCGACGGACGTACGCCGAGATGGAGGCCCGGGCCAACCGCCTGGCCCACCACCTCGCCGCCCAGGGGATCGGTCCCGGGGACCACGTCGGGATCTACGCCTACAACTCGGTGGAGTGGGTCGAGACCGCGTGGGCCGTCTTCAAGCTGCGGGCGATCTGGATCAACATCAACTACCGCTACGTCAAGGACGAGCTCCACTACCTGCTGACCAATGCCGACCTGCAGGCGCTCGTCTACCAGCGGGAGTTCTCGCCGCTGGTCAGCGCACTCCTTCCCGAGCTCCCGCAGCTCCGTCACGTGATCGTGATCGAGGACGGTAGCGACGTTGACCCGGCGCCCGGGGCGGTCGGGTACGAGGAGGCGCTGGGGGGCCAGTCGGAGGAACGCGACTTCGGACCGCGCTCGGGCGACGACCTCTACATCCTCTACACCGGCGGCACCACCGGGCTGCCCAAGGGCGTCGTCTGGCGCCACGAGGACGTCTTCTACGCCCTCGGCGGCGGTACCGACCCCGTCACGAACGTGCGCACGACGGACCCGACGTCCATGGTGGCCAAGGGTGCCGGCGGTGGCCTGGTGCACCTGCCGGTGGCCCCGCTCATGCACGGCGCCACGCAGTGGTCCGTCATGGGCCAGAGCTTCGTCGGCGCCAAGATCGTCCTGATGGCCAAGTTCGACCCCCACGAGGTCTGGCGGCTTGTCGGCGACGAGAAGGTCAACTCCGTGATGATCACCGGGGACGCCATGGGCAAGCCGCTGATCGAGTCGCTCGACGACGAAGGCACGGACCACGACCTCTCGTCGCTCCTGGCCGTGGTGTCCTCGGCCGCGCTGTTCTCCGCTCCGGTCAAGGACCAGTTCTTCGAGCACCTGCCCAACCTCGTGATCACCGACGCCATCGGCTCCTCGGAGGGCGGGAACAACGGCATGACCGTGGTGACCGCCGGCAACACCGCCATGAAGAGCGGGCCGACCGTGCACCTGCTGGGCGAGACAGTCGTCTTCGACGAGAACCTGGAGCTGGTGGAGCCCGGGTCGGGCGTCATCGGCAAGATCGCCCGTTCGGGTGACATCCCACTCGGCTACTACAACGACCCGAAGAAGACGGCCGAGGTCTTCATTCAGGTGCGCGGGACCCGCTACGTCATGCCGGGCGACTACGCCACGGTCGAGGCGGACGGGTCGATCACGCTGCTCGGCCGGGGGTCGATCGTGATCAACTCCGGCGGCGAGAAGATCTTCCCCGAAGAGGTCGAGTCGGCGGTGCGCTCCCATCCCGACGTCATGGACGCCATCGTGTGCGGGGCGCCCGACGAGCGCTGGGGCCAGACGGTCGCCGCCATCGTCCAACCCCGGGTCGGACACGAGGCGCCGTCGCTCGAGTCGCTCCAGGAGCACTGCCGGTCCACCATCGCCGGCTACAAGCTGCCCCGCCGCCTCTACGTCGTCGATGCCGTGGAGCGCTCGCCGTCGGGGAAGCCCGACTACACCTGGGCGGCCGCCATCGTGAACGCGGACGCCGGAGCGCAGCACCCGAAGTCCTGAGGTAAGTCCGCTCTGCACCTCGAGGCCGGTCCTCGGGACGGTCGACAGACATTGCGGCGGCGCGTTACGTTGCGTTCATCGAGCAACGGACGAACACGCCACACCGGCAGGGGCCCACACGCA
>CAWIYI010000041.1:0-34329 GCA_963840245.1 uncultured Acidimicrobiaceae bacterium | reverse complement strand
GGCGTCGAACCGATCGCGTTGAACTGGTCGATCAGGTTCTGGGCGTACGGCTGCGCCTCCTGCAGTGCGTCGGCCCCGCCCGAGGTGATGTAGGCCGTTGTCGGCAGCGTCTCGGTCACGAGGTGGGACGCCGGCAGGCCGCGGAAGACGTCGGCGATGTGCAGCAGGTCACCCTGGCTCAAGGTGTCGTCGATGGTCAGGTTGCCGACCGCGGCGCCGATGAACGAGTTGATGGTGAGGGGGCTGGTGATGGACGCGTTCACCTTGGCCAGCACGGCGCGGAAGAAGGCGTCCTGGCGCTGGATCCGGCTGAAGTCCGACAACCCGTCGTACTCCCAGTAGCCGTTCGAATTCTTGTAGTACAGGTGCCGACTGCGCACGAGCTCGAGCGCTGTGGTCCCGTTCACGACCTGGCAACCCGTCGTCGCCACGTTGAGGCCGGTGTACTGGTCCTTGACCGGGGTCGGGAAGTCCATGGTGACACCGCCCAGGGCGTCCACCATGCCCGAGAACCCCGGGAAGTTCACCGCCACATAGTGGTTGATCGGGATGCCGAGATCCTGCTCGATGGTCTGGATGAGGAGGTCGGGCCCGCCGTCGTAGGCCGCGTTGATGCGGTTCATGCCCGAGATCCCGCTGTCGTTGCCTGGGATGTCGACCCAGAGGTCGCGGGGGATGGAGAGCACCGTCACCGTCTTGGCGGCGGGGTCGAAGCGGGCCACCATCGTCACGTCGCTGCGTTGGCCGCCCGCGTTGGCCTCGTCGCCGAACGCCTTCACCTGGGTGGAGTTCGAGACGAAGGCGCGCGAGTCCGAACCGACCAGGAGGAGGTTGAAGGGCTTGCCGGGCTGCGGAGCCGCTGCCACGAGGTGTTTGGCGTGGATCTTCTTGATCTGGTTGAAGCGGTAGTTGGCGTAGAAGTAGAGACCCCCGACTCCGAGGGCGGCGAGCAGGACGACGAACGAGAGCGCATAGAGGGTCCGCCGCCGCCAGCGGTGCCGGCGCTTGCGCTCCTTCTTGTGGGTCTTCCGGAGCTCGGCCTGGAGGTCGGCGCGGGACTTGGCGTGCTCTTCGGAGGCGTCGGGCGGCCCGAGAGATTCGGGTTCGTCGGGAGTCAAGATCCAGAAAATACCTGGCCGGGAGGTCCGGTAGCCTTCGCCGGTGGATTTTGAACTCCCCGACGAGCTTTTGGAGCTCCGTAATTCGGTCCGGCGCCTCGCCCAGGACAAGATCAAGCCACGGGCCCGGCCCATCGACAAAGAGGGCGCATACCCGGCTGACGTCTTCGAGGCGTTCCGCGACGCCGGCCTCCTCGGGTTGTGCATCCCGGTCGAGTACGGGGGCTCGGGCGCAGGGATCCTGGGCCTGGCACTGGCCATCGAGGAAGTGGCCAAGTACTCCAACACGGCGGCGCTGATGCTCCTGCTGACCCGCCTGCCCACCGGACCGGTCATGATCGCAGGCACGGAGGAGCAGAAGGGGCGCTACCTGCCGGGCATCTGCGACGGGACCCTCCGGGCCGCCTTCGGGCTGTCCGAGCCCCAGGCGGGCAGCGACGTCATGGGGATGCGGACCCGGGGGGTCCCCGATGAGGGCGGTTGGGTGCTCAACGGCACCAAGTGCTGGATGTCCGGTGTCCGGGAGGCGGACTGGTACACCGTCTTCGCCAAGACGAGCGACCCGACCAGCCGGGCGCACGACTCGGTCACGGCGTTCATCGTGGAGCGGGCCTCCGACGGGGTCGAGGTGGGACGCACCGACCACAAGATGGGGGTGCGCGGCGTCGACACCGGTGAGCTGCTCCTCACCGACGTCCACGTCCCGGCCGAGAACGTGATCGGCGAGGTCGGCGGCTTCCGGCTTGCCATGCTGGGGCTGAACGCCATGCGCCCGATCGTGGCGGCCCGGGGCATCGGGCTGGCCGAGGGCGCGCTCATGTACGCCACCGACTACGTGCAGCAGCGGGCGGCCTTCGGCAAGACCATCGCGGACTTCCAGGGGATCCAATGGGAGATCGCGAAGTGCGCCGTGGACATCGAGGCGGCCCGCTTGCTCACGTATCGAGCCGCGGTGCTGGCGGATGCGGGCAAGTTCACCAAGGAGTACGTCCCGTTCCTGTCGATGGCCAAGTACCACGCCACCGAGCTGGCCGTGCGTGCCTCGTCCCTCGCGGTCCAGCTGCTCGGCGCGGCCGGCTACATGGAGGACCATCCCACCGAGCAGTGGTACCGGGACGCCAAGCAGCTCACCATCGTCGAAGGCACCTCGCAGGTGCAGCTCGGCCTGATCGCCCGGGGCGTCCTCGACCGGGACCTGTGGTGGGACTGACCTGGCCCGAGGTCCTGGCCCGCCTGACCCGCCGGGAGCCGCTCAGCGCGACGGAAGCCGAGGAGGCGCTGAAGATCGTCCTCTCCGGCGACGCGACACCGGTACAGGTGGGGGCCTTCCTCGCCCTGCTGCACGCCAAGGGCGAGACGGCCGAGGAGGTGACGGGTCTGGCCCGGGCCATGATCGACGCGGCCGTGCCCTGCCCGTTGGGGGAAACGCAGGCCGCGGCGGCGGTCGACCTGGTCGGGACGGGTGGCGATCGGTTGGCGAGCATCAACGTGACCACGCTGGCGGCCTTCATCACCGCGGGGTGCGGCGTTCCGGTGTGCAAGCACGGGAACCGCGCCGCATCGTCGTCGGTGGGAACGGCGGACGTGCTCGAAGCGCTGGGTGTGGCCATCGAGGTCGGTCCCGAAGGTGTGGCCCGCTGCGTGGCGGAGGCGGGGATGGGGTTCTGTTTCGCCCAACGGTTCCACCCGGCCATGCGCTTCGTGGGGCCGGTCCGCAAGGAGCTGGGCGTGCCGACGGTCTTCAATTTCCTGGGACCGCTCATCAACCCCGCCCGGACCCGGCGCCAGCTGGTCGGCGTCAGCGATCCGGCCATGGCGCCGATCATGGCGGGCGTCTTCGGAGCGACGGGGAGCCGGCACGCGCTCATCGTGCACGCCGACGATGGGCTCGACGAGTTGAGCGTGACGTCGCCCTCGAACGTGCTGGAGGTGAGAGGCGATGGGACCGGGGAGTTCGTGGTGACCGAGTGGCGCGTCGACCCGGCGGCGCTCGGGTTCGCCCCGGCGACGATGGCCGACCTGCGGGGCGGGAACGCCGCGTTCAACGCCGGCGTGATCCGCGCCGTGCTCGAGGGCGAACGGAGTGCCCGGCGCGACATCGGAGTGCTCAATGCTGCGGCCGCGCTCATCGTGGCGGGGCGGACCGACGATCTGGAGAGTGGACTGGTGCTGGCGGCCGAGTCGGTCGACAGTGGACAGGCGGTGGGCGTGCTCGATGCGCTGATTGCTACGTCCCAAGACGCGCGGCAGCGGCAGCCGGACTGATCCTCCATGCGCGCCGCGGGGCGTGGGTCTCGGGGTCGAGCGCAGGTGAGTCGGGTCGGCAGAGCGCGATGACGCATCCCCCGAACCCGCCGCCGCTCATGCGGGCCCCCAGGACCCCCGGGCGACCGAGGAGGTCCTCCACCAACTCGTCGACGGCGGGCACCGAGACCCGGAAGTCGACCGCCAGGCTCCGATGCCCCTCCGTCATGACGGCACCCACGCCGCGCAGGTTGCCGCGGGCCAGCATCCTCTCGGCCTCGCCCACCCGGGCGCACTCGGTCACCACGTGACGGGCCCGTCGGCGCAGCACGGGGTCGGTCAGCTCGCTCAGGTCGCCCAGCTCGCACGCGCCGAGCGGTCGGCCCAAGATGTGCGCGGCCCGCTCGCATTCGGCGCGCCGGGTGGCGTACGGGGTGCTGGTCAGGAGGCGGGGCGCCTCGCTGTGGACGATCACGAAGGCTGCCTCCTCGGGAATCGGCACCAGACGTGTCTCGAGCGTGGCGAAATCGATGTGCAGCGCTCGTCCGGCGGCTGCGCCGGCGATGGCGAGCGGATCGAGCAGCCCGACGTGCGCGCCGGCGCGCCGCTCGGCCTCCTGGCAGGCCCGCGCCAGAGCGAGAGGATCGGGGTCGTGGCCGAGCGCGAGCAGCAACGCGACAGAGAAGGCGGCGCTCGAGGACAGGCCGGCCCCGACCGGGAGCGTGCTCGTCACCCGGGCGGCGCCGCCGCTCGGGGGAGGTTGGGCGCGCAGCAGCCCGGCCGCCAGGGCGGCTTCGGCCGGAACCGGCGCGGTGTCGCCCAAGGCGATCTCGAGCGGCCTCCCGGGGAACTGGTCCGAGTCGATCCCGAAGAGAAAGCTGCCGGGCTTCGGCGTGAAGTGGACCTCGGTGGCCAGGTCGATGGCCATCGGCAGCGAGAGCCCGGCGTTGTAGTCGGTGTGGTCGCCGATGAGGGTCACTCGTCCGGGGGCGCGGGCGGCGGGCACGGCTCCAGCTTGGCGCAGGACGGACGGTTTGACCGTCGCGGCCGGCACGGGTCACGATCCTGCCATGGCAGACCGCAGTGGACCGTTGAGCGGGATCAAGATCATCGAGCTGGCGGGCATCGGCCCGGCGCCCTACACCTGCATGATGCTGGCCGACGCCGGCGCGCAGGTCTTGCGCCTGGAGCGGGCCGCGCCGGGTGCGGTCGAGCGGGGGGAGGAGCTCGAGGCGTCCGGCAGCGGGCCGTACTGGGACCTGTTGAACCGGTCCCGGCCATCGGTCGGCGTCGATCTGAAGAACCCCGACGCGGTGGAGCTCGTGCTCGGGCTCGTCGAGCAGGCCGACGGGTTGATCGAGGGGTTCCGCCCCGGCGTGGCCGAGCGCCTGGGCGTCGGGCCGGACGCCTGTCGGGCGCGCAACGGCCGGTTGGTCTATGGACGCATGACGGGGTGGGGCCAGGACGGGCCGATGGCGTCCATGGCCGGGCACGACATCGACTACATCGCCGTCGGCGGCGCGCTGTGGTCGCTGGGCCGGGCCGACTCGGCGCCGGTGCCGCCGCTGAACCTCGTGGGTGACTTCGGTGGCGGGGGCATGCTGCTGGCCTTCGGCATGGTGGCCGCGCTGCTCGAAGCGGCGCGCTCCGGCGAGGGCCAGGTGGTCGACGCCGCCATGGTGGACGGCGCCGCGTCACTGATGACGATGATCCACGCCTTCCACATGCACGGCATCTGGAACGACGAGCGCGGGTCGAACATGCTCGACACCGGGGCGCCCTTCTACGAGGTCTACGAGACGTCGGACGGGAAGTGGGTGGCGGTCGGCGGCATCGAGGCCCAGTTCTACGCCGCGCTGCTCGACGGTCTCGGCCTGGCCGGCGATGCGTCGCTGCCCCACCAGATGTCGCGGGAGGACTGGCCGGTGCTGAAAGAACGCTTCTCGGCGATCTTCAAGTCGAAGACACGGGACGAATGGACGGCCATCTTCGACGGGACCGACGCCTGCGTGGTGCCCGTGCTGTCGCCCTGGGAGGCGCACCAGCACCCGCACAACGTGGCCCGCTCGACCTTCATCGAGGTCGACGGCGCCGTGCAGCCGGCGCCGGCGCCCCGCTTCTCCCGGACGCCGTCCGTCGTCTCGAAGCCACCTTCGCCACCGGGGGCCGACACCGTGTCGGGTCTCGTCGAGTGGGGCGTGGACGAGAGCGTCGTGGCCAAGCTGCGCGAGTCGGGGGTGCTCAGCTAAGACCCCGGGCGCGAGAGGAGGGCCCCTTGCGGAGCCCTCCTCCCTCCGCCCGAGCTGCGCAGATCAGAGACCGAGGCTCATCCCTGCGACATCGGTGACGCCGCTGCCACCCAGGCTGCCGGCGAACCGGGCGTCGCCGAAGCTGAAGATCCCGCCGTCGGACGCCACGAACCAGTACCCCTTGCCGTCGGGCGTCGCCGTCATGCCGACCACGGGCTGGTTCAGGTGCAGGTTGCCGGTCGAGCCGTCGAACGGGGCGTCGCCGAAGCTGAAGATCCCGCCGTCGGACGCCACGAACCAGTACCCCTTGCCGTCGGGCGTCGCCGTCATGCCGACCACGGGCTTGTTCAGGTGCAGGTTGCCGGTCGAGCCGTAGAACTGGGCGTCGCCGAAGGAGAAGATCCCGCCGTCGGACGCCACCAACCAGTAGCCGCCGCCATCGGGCGTCGCCGCCATACCGACCACGGGCTTGTTCAGGTGCAGGTTGCCGGTCGAGCCGTAGAACTGGGCGTCGCCGAAGGAGAAGACCCCACCGTCGGACGCCACGAACCAGTACCCCTTGCCGTCGGGCGTCGCTGCCATGCCGACGATGGGCTTGTTCAGCCGCAGGTTGCCCGTCGAGCCGTAGAACGGCGCGTCGCCGCTCGCGAACACCCCACCGTCGGAGCCGACCATCCAGTAGCCGCCACCATCAGGCGTCGGCGCCATGCCCACGATCGGGGCGTTCAGGTCGACGTACTGGGCTCCATCGAGGTAGGCCAGGTAGTTGTCGTTGCCGAACCCGGCCAGCTCGCCCGCCTGACCGAACATGTAGTACCCGTTGCCGGGGTCGGTCGGGACGATGTTGAAGGCGATGGTGCCCGAGATGTCGATGCTGTCGTTCGTGCAGTCGAACTGGACTGCCTACCGTCTTGACCGGTGAGGGCCCCGGGGTGAACACGTACTGGTCGAGCTTCCACGAACCCTGTGGCGTGACGCACCCGCGCTCCCGCTGAAGGTTCCCGAGCCGCAGGTGGTGCCGCCGGCCGACACGGTCATCGTGGACCGAAAACGATTGTCCGGCCTGCGAGCAGCTGGCTGGCGAAACCAGCTTGAACGCACCTCCGTTCGGACCTGTGCCATCTCCGTAGTTCAGGCACAGCAGGTCCGTGGTCCCTGTGTTGCAGTTGACGTTAGACGGGTAGACAGGTGCTGGGTTCGTGTACTCGAACACGTTGGCAGTGGTCCGTCGAGAGATCGCGTCACGACGATGTTGGCCTGGCTCAGTGGCGCCACCGTCGACGACGGATCGGCGTGGCCGGTCGACGACGGTGCGCCGGACGACGACGACCCGACGTTGGCGTGCGGCCCGAAGGACCCCGCCGCGCCCGCGGTGGTCGCGGCGCTCAGGGCAAGTGCGGCGGCGACCGTGAAGAACGTCGCCAACAGCACCCCTCCCCGACGTGCACGGCCTGCGGCCGAATGTGTCTTGTTCCAATGAAACGCTTTCATCACCGGTTCCCCTTTTCTGTGCACGACTGCG
This sequence comes from uncultured Acidimicrobiaceae bacterium, assembly GCA_963840245.1. Taxonomy (GTDB): domain Bacteria; phylum Actinomycetota; class Acidimicrobiia; order Acidimicrobiales; family RAAP-2; genus Bog-473. Next base: position 27,196 of record CAWIYI010000041.1, on the reverse strand, counting down.
GATTTCGCAGCCCCGCTCCCCTCGACACGAGCTCTCCCGCTGGACTCCGCCGGTCGCCGTGGAGCCGAGACAGTAGCGACAGTAGGAAGTCCCGGCAAAGCCGCGGTAAGGCGGCCGCTACGCCGCAGTCGGCTCGGTCCAGAGGTGGACCGGCGCTCTCCAGCATCCGACCGGCATGTTCAAGACCTCGGCGATCCCCGCATAGACGTCGACGACACCCACGTCTGTCGCGTCAGAGTCCGCCGTGTCCAGCTGTGGCGCAGCCTCCGTCTTCGTTGTGTCACGCGACTGGTTGCGAGCAAGCGTCTTCATGGTTTGCTCCTTCGGTTCGATCCGTGCGGGGGCCGGCTGTGGGAGATCGGCCTCCTGGGGCCGCTCCGGGGCGGCCATCTCGGTCCTCGACCTCGAGTGGGCGCTTTTGGGGCGAGGACGAGCCCGAGACCGCCGGCACGGCACACGGGGTTACACCGCGAGCCAGAGAAGGCTGCTCCCCGACGGAGCGATAGAGACGACGACTGCGCTGGGCTATCGGTTGGTCGGTTCCACGGACTCCGTCGATGTCTTCGGGTTCGAGCGCCGGTGCACACGGGGGCATTCCGTGATCTGCGCCTGGGCCAAATGGCACGCCAGGGCCAAATGGCACGCTGATCGAGATGGTCCAGGGGTAGTCCCGTCCGGATCAGCGTTCTCGGGCGCAGACCGGTTCAATCCGCCGGGATATGTGCCTGCACTGTAAGCGGATTCGTTGATAGTTTTCAGAACACCCCGCCCCCGATGCTGAGGTCTCGAGTCGGGCGGGAGCGCTGAGCCCCGCAGGATGACCGAGACCAGCGGCCCCGGGCTGACACCCGACCACCCACGGCTCGGCCGCTCTCGTGCCCAAGCCCTCAGCACCCCCGGGTGAACGGCCGAATGCGAAATCTCCCCGCGTCGGCCGCAAGACGTCGCGTCAACCGGGGCTTCAGGCGGTGCGCGTTGTGGTGGCGGGCGATCTGCGAGGTTTCGCTGCGGGCCGGCGGATCAGATCTTGACGACGGGGCAGGTGATGGTGCGGGTGATGCCCTCGATCCGCCCGATGTCCTGCACGACCATGCGGCCCAGGTCGTTCACGGACGGCGCCTCCGTGCGGGCGATGACGTCATAGGGTCCCGTGACGCCGTCGGCGACGAGCACGCCCGCGATGCCGCTGACCTGCTGGGCGACCTGGGCCGCCTTTCCCGACGTCGGTCTGGATCAGGACGTACGCATGGACGGTCACGGCACACCGTACATTGGCCTGGTGGCGATGTCCCCCAAGGTCGAGCAGTTCAAGGACATGGCCAAGCAGGCCCAGAAGGACCTGTTCGACCAGACGAATCCGATCGGCCGCCTCTCCCTGGTGCAGTGCGCCATGCTCGGCGGCGACACGTTGGTCACGATCTCGCTGGCGGGCTCGCTCTTCTTCTCCATCTCGCCGGACGCGGCCGATCACAAGGTGCTGCTCTACCTCCTGTTCACGCTGCTCCCGTTCGCCATCGTGTCGCCGCTGCTCGGGCCGCTCATCGACCGCAGCCGGGGGGCGCGCCGGGCCATGGTCGTGTCCTCGGCCATCGGGCGGGCGGTGCTGTGCCCGCTCATGGCCATGCACATCCACAGCCTCTTGCTGTTCCCCCTGGCGTTCCTCGTCCTCGTGTGCTCGAAGCTCTACCTCGTCACGAAGGGCGCGCTCGTTCCGGAGATGGCGGCCCTCACCGGGCCCGACGGGGAGGGGGAGCAGGCCGGCTACGCCACGCTCAACGCGCGGCTCACGCTTCTCGGCACGCTGGCCGGCTTCGTCGTGTCGGTGCCCGCGGTGATCCTCTACAAAATCGGCAGCTCGCCGGCGGTGCTCGTCCTGGCCACGATCGTCTTCGTGGCGGCGGCGGTGGCCGGCGCCCGGCTCCCCGTGCTCTCGGGCGGCAAGAGCCGAGCGCCTGTGGACCGACGAGGCCACCAGGGTGCGCGAGTACGGCCAGGCCGGGGAGGCGCAGGATCGCGAGCGCGACCTGATGCGCCTGCAGCCGATGGGCCACCCGGAGGTGATGCTCGGCTTGACGGCGATGTGCATCGTGCGCGGACTGCAGGGCTTCATGATCTTCATGCTGGCCTTCGGGCTGCGGCGCATGCACGGCGTCGGCCTGTACTGGTACGGCCTCATCCTGGCGGGGAGCGGCGCCGGGGCCATCGTCGGGCTGGTGCTGGTCGGCCGGTTGCGCAAGCGCCTGACCGAGCAGCAGCTGCTGCTCGGCTCCCTCTGGCTCATCGCGATCTCGGCCGCCGGGGTGGCGGTGTGGGGCACCTTGTTCGCCCAGGTCGTGCTGGCCTTCATGGTCGGGCTGTGCGGCGCGGTGGCCCAGCCCTCCTTCGACGCCATGACGCAGCGCCTCATCCCGTTGTCCGCGCAGGGGAGGGCCTTCGCTCGCTTCGGCATGCGCCAGCAGCTGGTGTGGGTGATCGGCTCGCTGATCCCCTTGATCGTCGTGTTCACGCTGCCCCAGGGCGACGCCACCATGGCCGTGCTGGCGGCGCTCGGCGGGCTGACCTACGTGTCGGGCAGGCGAGCCGCCCATGCCCCACGGTTCGTGCAGCGGGACTACCGCAACCTCGGGGACATGGGGGAAGCGGGAGGCTGAGCCCCGCCCCGTGATCAGCCCAGGCGCTTCCCGAGCGTGTCGGCCTGGTCGGCCAGGGCCTGGGGCAGCCGCTCGCCGAACTGCGCGTAGTACTCCTTGATGAGGGGCACCTCCGCCCGCCAGCCCTCGATGTCGACCCGCAGCAGCTCTTCCATCTGCGCACTGGTCACGTCGAGACCCGTGGTGTCGATGGCCTCCGTCGTCGGGACCGAGCCGATCGGTGTCTCGACGGCCGGCGCCTTGTCCGTGACCCGGTTGAAGATCCACTCGAGCACGCGCGAGTTCTCGCCGTAGCCGGGCCAGAGGAACGTGCCGTCGGCGTCCTTGCGGAACCAGTTGACGTAGAAGATCTTCGGCAGGGCGTCGCGATCGGGTGCTTCCGCGCCGATGCGCAGCCAGTGCGCGAAGTAGTCGGCCATGTTGTAGCCGCAGAACGGCAACATGGCGAAGGGGTCGCGGCGCAGGTTGCCCACGGCCCCGGCCTGGGCCGCCGTGGTCTCCGAGGCCATGATCGAGCCGAGGAACACGCCGTGCTCCCAGTCGTGGGACTGGAACACGAGCGGGACGACCGAGGCGCGGCGACCGCCGAAGAGGATGGCGCTGATCGGCACGCCGCTGGGGTCCTCCCACTCGGGCGCGATGGCCGGATCCTGGCTCGCCGGGGCCGTGAAGCGGGCGTTGGGGTGCGCGGCCGGCCTGTCCGACTCGGGGGTCCAGTCGTTGCCCTTCCAGTCGGTCAGGTGCGCCGGGGGCTGGTCGGTCATGCCCTCCCACCAGATGTCGCCGTCGTCGGTCAGGGCGGTGTTGGTGAAGATGCAGTTGCCGTCGAGGGTGAGGATGGCGTTGGGGTTGGTGTGCGTGTTGGTGCCGGGCGCCACGCCGAAGAAGCCGGCCTCGGGGTTGATGGCGTAGAGGCGGCCGTCGGGGCCGAACTTCATCCAGCAGATGTCGTCGCCGACCGTCTCGACCTTCCATCCCTCGATGGAGGGGATGAGCATGGCGAGGTTCGTCTTGCCGCAGGCCGAGGGGAAGGCGCCGGTGACGTAGCGCGTCTCACCCTCGGGGGAGGTGAGCTTGAGGATGAGCATGTGCTCGGCCATCCAGCCCGCGTCGCGCGCCATGACCGAGGCGATCCGCAGGGCGAAGCACTTCTTGCCGAGGAGAGCGTTCCCGCCGTAGCCGGAGCCGAACGAGACGATCTCGCGCGTCTCGGGGAAGTGGACGATGTACTTGTTCTCCGCGTTGCAGGGCCACGGGACGTCCTGCTCGCCGGGCTCGAGCGGGGCACCGACCGAGTGGAGGCACGGGACGAACTCGCCGTCGCCGAGCACCTCGAGGGCACCCGTGCCCATGCGGGTCATGATGCGCATGGAGACCGCGACGTAGGCCGAATCGGTCAGCTGGACGCCGATGTGGGCGATGTCCGAGCCCATGGGGCCCATGGAGAAGGGCACGACGTACATGGTGCGTCCCGACATGGCGCCCTTGAACAGGCCGTCGAGGTGGGCTGCGCATCTCGGCCGGGTCGCGCCAGTTGTTCGTCGGCCCGGCGTCGATCTCCTTCTCCGAGCAGATGAACGTGCGGTCCTCGACCCGGGCGACGTCGCCGGGGTCCGAGTGGGACCAGTAGCTGTTGGGCCGCTTGGCGTCCGCGAGCCGGGTGAACGTGCCGGCGTCGACGAGCCCCTGGCAGAGCCGGTCGTACTCGTCGGCCGAGCCGTCGCACCAATGGATCGCGTCGGGCGTGGTCAGGGCGGCGACTTCGTCGACCCAGGCCAGGAGTTTCGCGTTCTTTGTCGGCACCATGTCGGGGGGATCTGCTCCTTCGTCCGGCCGGTTTCGGTGGGGTCCAATGCTAGGCATGTGACGTGCGTTCCCCCAAACCACCGCACATCTCATCCCTCGTCCAGGAGGACGAGGTCCTTGAGCGTATCCGAGGCATGCTGGGAAACGGAATCGAGGCCTTCGGGATGCGCGACGACGCCGCCGTCGTCGGCTTCCCGGGCGGGGGGCCGCTGGTCGCGTCGGTCGACAGCGTGGTCGAGGGCGTCCACGTCGACCTGTCGATCTCCAGCCCCGCTGACGTCGGCTGGAAGGCGCTGATGGGTGCGCTGAGCGATCTGGCGGCCGTGGGTGCGACGCCGGTGGGCGCCCTGGTGGCGCTGTGCGTGCCCGGCGGTTCGGGCCAGGGCGACCTGGCCCTGGCGGTCATGGCCGGGGTGGCCGAGGCATCGGTGGTCGTCGGGTGCCCGGTGGTCGGTGGCGACGTGTCGGAGGCGGGCGAGCTCGCCGTGGCCGTCACGGTGCTCGGGACGACGGAGACCGGTGGCCCCCCGCCGGTGGGGCGGGCGGGCGCACGGCCCGGGGACATCGTGCTCGTGACCGGGCCCTGCGGCGCCTCGGCGGCTGGGTTGCGGCGGCTGCGCGCCCGCGGTGGCGCGGCGGCGGACGGTGAGGACGGTGAGCACGGTGAGGACGGTGAGGACGGTGAGGACGGCCGGTTGGCCGAGGCGCACCGGCGGCCGGTGGCGCGGCTGCGGGAGGGCGCGCTGGCCCGGGCGGCCGGGGCCCGCGCCATGATCGACGTGTCCGACGGCCTGGCTCTGGACCTGCACCGCCTGGCCGACGCCTCCGGGGTGGGCTTTCGCTTGGACACGGTCCCCGTCGCCCCCGGAGCGACCGAGGACGAGGCCCTGGGCGGCGGGGAGGACTACGAGCTGCTGATCACCATCGGCCGGGGTGACGCCCACGCTCTCGGGGACCGCTGCGTGGCGGAGGGGCTCCGCCGTCCGGTCGAGACGGGCATCGTGGTCGAGGACGTGGCGGTGCGCACACTGCGGGGGCGGCCGCTCGAGCGGATGGGATGGCAACACCGGGTCGGCTAGCTGTCCCCGGCCATGCTGCGGGCTCCCCGCGGAGCCCCCGATGACCTCCGCCGGACGTCGTCCGGGAGTCGGGACTGTTGGCGGGGCGGGGGGCTAGTTGGCGGGGCTGGTGGGCTCGGGCGTCCGGCGCACGGGCTTGGTCACCTTGCCGGCCCGGATGCACGAGGTGCACACGTGCAGCCGCTTCGGCGCGCCGTCGACCAGGGCGCGGACGCGCTGGACGTTGGGGTTCCAGCGCCGCTTGGTACGACGGTGGGAGTGGCTCACGTTCATGCCGAACGAGGGCTTCTTGCCGCAGATATCGCACACAGCTGCCATTGGGGAACCTTCCTGGGGGAGGCCGCGGTCGACGGACCACGCAGGCCTTCACGAACGCCTCAAAGGTTAGCATCCCAAGCCATGACCTCCCCGGCGACGCTCGGCGCCGACGACCTCCGCGCCGTGATGGGGGGCTACCGGGACGCGCTGCGGCTGCACCAGGTCGACATCAACCGACTGAACGTCTACCCGGTGCCCGACGGGGACACGGGCACGAACATGGCGCTCACCCTCGAAGCCGTGGTCAGCGAGCTCGAGGGCATCGAATCCGGGGCCGGTCTGGCGGCGGTGTGCCAGGCCATCGGCCACGGCTCGCTGATGGGGGCCCGGGGCAACTCGGGCGTGATCCTCTCGCAGCTCCTGCGGGGGATGAGCGAGCGCATGGCGGCGGCCGGCGAGACCGGCGTGGGCCCCGACGTCCTGGTCGACGCCATCGGCCATGCCTCCGAGCTGGCGCGGCGGGCGGTGGTGCGGCCGGTCGAGGGCACCATCCTGACGGTGGCGGCGGCGGCGGCGGCCGGGGCGGCCACCGGGTCCGGGCTCCTCGGCGTGGTCGAGAGCGCCCGGGGCGAGGCGGCCGATGCGCTCGCCCGGACGCCCGAGATGCTCCCCGTCCTGGCGCAGGCCGGCGTGGTCGATGCCGGCGGCACCGGCTACCTGCTCCTGCTCGACGCCTTCCTCCTCGTGCTCGACGGCCGGCCCCTGCCGGAGCCGTCGGGCGTCCCCGCCCCCGACCTGAGCGCGCTCAACGGGAGCTGGGCGGCCGGCGAGCCGGGGCCGAACGGTGCGGCCGGCGGGGAGCACGCGGTGGGGGACCTGCGCTACGAGGTCATGTACTTCCTCTCGGCGCCGGACGACTCCATCGAGGCGTTCAAGGAGGTGTGGGCCGGCATCGGCGACTCCATCGTCGTGGTCGGGGGCGACGGGCTGTGGAACTGCCACATCCACACCGACGACGTCGGCGCAGCCATCGAGGCCGGGGTGGACGCGGGCCGACCGCACCGCATCAGGGTGACCGACCTCGACGACCAGGTGGAGGAGGAGCGCTGGGTGCGCGAGAGCGTGGGCGCGCCGGGGGCCGGGCCCAGCAGCGAGGGCACCGGCCCGCCGCCGACCACCAGCGTCGTCGCCGTGGTCTCGGGCGACGGCATCGGGCGCATCTTCCGCTCGCTGGGCGTCCACCACCTCGTCGTCGGGCGGCCAGACCATGAACCCGGCCACGGCCGACCTGGTCAAGGCGGTCGAGTCCGTCGGCTCCGCCGAGGTGGTGATCCTGCCCAACAACAAGAACATCAGGCCCGTGGCCGACCAGGTGGACGCGCTGTGCGGCAAGACCGTCCGCGTCGTGGCGACGGGCTCCATCGTGGAGGGCTTCGCCGCCCTGCTGGCCTACGACCCGGCGGCCGGGGCCGAGGCCAACGTGGCGTCGATGTCCGAGTCGGCGGCCCGCGTCGTGCCGGCCGAGGTCACCCGGGCCGTGCGGGACACGGTGACCGACGTCGGCGAAGTGCACGAGGGCGACTTCATCGGGGTCTCGCGCGACGGCGTCGTGGCCGTCTCCGACAACGTCGTCGTCTGCACCCGCCTGCTGCTCAGCCGCCTGCTCGATCCGACGCACGAGCTGGTGACCCTCATTGAAGGCGATGGCGCGCGCGTCGCCGACACGAGGCGGATCGAGGAGTGGCTCTCCGAGGAGCACCCTGACGTCGCGCTCGAGGTGCACCAGGGCGGCCAGCCCCTCTACCCGTACCTGCTGGGGATTGAGTAGCGGCCGCACACTCGGCGACCTGAGCCAGCGCCCGGTGTCGGTGCTCGAGTCGGTGTCGGAGCGCAAGGCCGGGCGACTGGCCGAGCTCGGTGTCGAGTCGGTCCTCGACCTCCTCACCACCTACCCGCGCCGCTACATCGACCGCACCCGCCAGGCCGACGTCTCCGGGCTCCAGGTCGGCGACGAGGCGGCCGTGCTCGCGTCGGTGCAGTCGGCGCACGCCCGGCGGGCGCGGACCGGGCGGGCCGTCGTCGACGTCGTGGTGCGCGACGACACCGGCCGCCTCAAGATCGTCTTCTTCAACCAGCCCTGGCGGGCCAAGCAGCTCGAGGCCGGCACCGAGGCGATCTTCTTCGGGAAGGTGACCGAGTACCGGGGCACCCGCCAGATGGCGAACCCCGTGGTCGACGTGGTGGCCGGCGTCACGCCGGGGCGCCGGACGCTGCGCATCCTCCCCGTGTACCCCGCCTCGGCCAAGGCCGGCCTGACGTCATGGGAGATCGGGGAGTTCGTCGAGGAGGCCCTCACCCGCGCCGGCGAGTTCGCCGACCCGTTGCCGCCCGAGTGGCGCGCCTCCATCTCGCTGTGGGAGCGCACCGAGTCCTTCCGGGCCATCCACACGCCCGAGTCGCTCGACGTCGTCGAGCCGGCACGCCGCCGGCTGGTCTTCGACGAGCTCTTCCGGCTGCAGCTGGCGCTGGTGCTGCGCCGCCGCGCCTTCGAGGTCAACGCCCGCGCGCTGCACCACGACGTGTCGCCGCGGGAGGTGACGGGAACGGTCGCGGACACGTTGGTGGCGCGTTTCCTGGCCGGCCTGCCCTACGAGCTCACCAAGGCGCAGCGCCGCGCCCTGGCGGTGATCGTGGCCGACATGGCCGGACCCTTCCCGATGCACCGGCTCCTGCAGGGCGACGTCGGCTCGGGCAAGACGGTGGTCGCGCTGGCTGCGCTGCTGGCGGCGGTGCAGAGCGGGCACCAGGGCGCGCTCATGGTGCCCACCGAGGTGCTGGCGGAGCAGCACTTCTCGGCGGTGCGCGCCCTCCTCGGCGACCTCGAGGGCCCCGGGGGCATGGCGGGGGGCGAGGTGCGGGTGGAGCTCCTCACGAGCCGGGTCAAGGGCAAGGCGCGCACGGCGGTGCTCGAGGGGCTGGCGTCGGGTGCGGTGGGCATGGTGGTGGGGACCCACGCGCTGCTGACCGAGGAGGTGGCGTTCGGATCGCTCGGCTGCGTGGTGATCGACGAGCAGCACCGCTTCGGGGTGGAGCAGCGGGCGACGTTGCGGGCCAAGGGCGCCGACGGCGACCCGGACCTCCTGGTGATGACGGCGACGCCCATTCCGCGCACGGCCGCCATGGTGATCTTCGGCGACCTCGACCTGACCACGCTCGACGAGATGCCGCCGGGCCGCATCCCCGTGACGACCGAGTGGCTGCCGGGTGAGGGCCACCACGGGCAGGAGCGCGCCTGGTCGCGGGTGCGCGACGAGGTGGCGGCCGGGCACCGTGCTTTCGTCGTGTGCCCGCTCGTCAGCGACTCCCTGCGGGTCGAGGCCAAGTCGGCGACCGAGGAGTACGAGCGGCTGGCGGCGGGCGAGCTGGCGGGGTTGCACGTCGGGCTCCTGCACGGCCAGATGGCCGGCGGCGGCCCGGGAGGAGGTGATGGAGCGCTTCCGCGCCGGCGGCCTCGATGTGCTGGTGGCGACGACGGTCATTGAGGTCGGCGTCGACGTCCCCGAGGCCACCGTCATGGTCGTCGAGAGCGCCGACCGCTTCGGGATCGCCCAGCTGCACCAGCTGCGCGGCCGCGTCGGACGGGGTGGGACCGCCAGCTGGTGCTACCTCCTCGGCGGGGAGGACGGCAACGAGCGGCTGACCGCGGTGGCCGGTTCGACCGACGGCTTCGCGCTGGCGGAGGCCGACCTGCGCGTCCGGGGCGAGGGCACGCTTCTCGGCGCGCGCCAGAAGGGCGAGAGCGACCTGCGGCTGGCCTCGCTCACCGACGCCGGTGACATGGCGCTGCTCGACGCGGCGCGCCGCGTGGCCGAGACGATGGTCGACGAGGACCCGCAACTCAGGGCCCACCCCGACCTGGCCGACGAGGTCCGGTTGCTCCTGAGCGAGGACGAGGGCGAGTACCTGTTCAAGAGTTGACGTCGCCGCGAGTGCCCCGGCGGGCCCACCGCCGTAGGGTGGTCCCGATGCGGGTCATCGGAGGCCGGAGCCGCGGGCGCCGGCTGCCCGCCAAGCTCCCGCCGTCGGTCCGCCCCACCTCGGACCGGGTGCGCGAGGCCATCTTCGACATCCTCGGGTCGCGGGGCGGCGTCGAGGGCCTGTCGGTGGTCGACCTGTTCTGCGGCAGCGGCGCGTTGGGTGTCGAGGCGCTTTCCCGGGGGGCGGCGTCGTCGACCTTCGTCGACCTGGACCCGGACGCGTTGGCCGCCGTCCGCCGGAACCTCGATGCGGTGGGCCTGGGCGAGGAGCCGGCCACGCTGGTGCGGGCCGCGCTGCCCGGATGGCTCGAGACCGCGGCCGCGGGGACGTTCGACCTCGCGCTGTGCGACCCCCCCTACGACTTCGAGGACTGGCCGGCGCTCCTCGGCGCGCTGCGGGCGGGCGCCGTCGTGATGGAGTCCGCCGCACCGATCGCGCCGGGCGGGCCGTGGGTGGTCGCGAGAGAGCGCCGGTACGGCGGTACGCTCGTCACCGTGGCTCATCGCAGCGGTGATGGCTCGTGAAAGTCGGGCTCTTCCCGGGGTCCTTCGACCCCTTTCACAACGGGCACCTGGAGATCGTCGAACGGGCCAGCCTCCTCTTCGACGAGGTCGTCGTTGCCGCGCTGCGCAACCCGCAGAAGGGTACGGCGCTCTTCGACCTGGCGGAGCGCCAGGCGATGCTCGAGGAGGTGGTGGCCCACCTGCCCTCGGTGCGCATCGTGTCGGTCTCGACCCTGCTGGTCTACGTGGCCCGCGACGTCGGCGCGTCGGCGATCGTGCGCGGCCTGCGGGCGGTGTCGGACTTCGAGGCCGAGATGCAGATGGCCCAGATGAACAAGCACCTCTCCGGGGTCGAGACCATCTTCATCCCCACCAGCCCCGAGTGGTCCTTCGTGGCCTCCAAGCTCGTGCGCGAGGTGTGGCGCTTCGGCGGTGACGTGTCGGCCTTCGTGCCCAAGCCGGTCGCCGAGGCGTTGCAGGCCAAGTACATCGAGCGTGCCCCGGACGCCAAGGGGGGCGAGGACGCGTGAGCGACCAGTTCCTCGACGTCGACGAGGAGCCCCCGGCGGAGGAGGTGGGGATCGAGTCCATCCTCCACCAACTGCTCGACCTCATGGCCGGCGCCAAGTCGATGCCGCTGTCCTCATCGGTCATGGTGTCGCGCGAGGAGGTGAGCTCGCTGGTGCAGTCCGCCCTCGAGTGCCTGCCCGACGAGCTCCGCCAGGCGCGCTGGCTGCTGCGCGAGCGCGAGGAGTTCATGGCCGAGCGCAACCGCGAGGCCGAGGCCCTCATGGACGAGGTGCGGGCCCAGGCCGAGCACATGGTGCAGCGCACCGAGATCGTGCGCCAGGCCAACGCGGTGGCGCAGCGCATCCTCGACGACGCCAACGAAGAGGCGCGGGCCCTGCGGCACCAGGCCGAGGACTTCGTCGACACCAAGCTGGCCGGCATGGAGATCGTGCTGGACCGCCTCACCAGGACCGTCCAGGCCGGCCGGGCCAAGCTGGCCGCACCGTCCCTCGACACCACCCCGGTCGAGGAGGCCGCGGGGACCGAGGAGGACGGCTTCTTCGACCAGGATCAGTCCTAAGTGGCGACCGACCCCTTCGTCGTCCACGTGGCGCGGCTGCGCCGCTCGCCCGGACTGGCCGTGCACGAGGTGCGGCGGGGCGAGGTGGCCCAGGCGGGCCCGATCGACGAGGCGGGGATCGACCCCGGGCGCAGCGTGGTGCCGGCCGGCGCCGAGATCGAGGTCGACGTGACCCTCACCCCCTTCGAGGGGGGCATCGACGTGGCCGGGACGGTCACCGCGCCGTGGTCCGGGACCTGTCGGCGCTGTGCCGAGCCCGTGTCGGGGGAGCTGCGCATCGCGGTCCACGAGCGCTACGCCGACGCCCCGCTGGCCGGAGCGTCCGACGAGGAGCTCTATCCCATCGTCGACGAGACCATCGACCTCGCGCCGCTGGCCCGGGACGCCGTGGTGCTCGAGCTGCCGATGGCGCCCTTGTGCCGGGAGGACTGCGCCGGCCTGTGCGTCCAGTGCGGGGCCAACCGCAACGAGGGCGACTGCGGCTGCGTCGCCCCACGTGATCCCCGGTGGGCTAACCTCGACGTGCTCCGGTAGCCGGTCCCCGCCGGTCCGCCGGTCCGGCGGTTTCCGTCGGTCCGGCACCGTCCGAGAGCGCCCGTGCACCCGAATCGATCGTTGGAGTTCCGCCATGGCCGTCCCCAAGAAGAAGAAGTCCAAGGCCAAGGGCCGCAGCCACCAGGCGGCGGCGTGGCGTCTGGGCCGGCCCGCCCGCAGTGTGTGCCCGCACTGCCAGGCGTCCAAGACGCCGCACGTGGTCTGCCCCAGCTGCGGCTGGTACAAGGGGCGCCAAGCGGTCGAGGTCGACTGACTTGAGCCGCCGGGGCGAGCGTCCCAGCCCCGAGACCCTGGCCACGCTGCCCGTCGCCGTGGACGCCATGGGCGGCGACCTGGCCCCGGGCGAGATCGTCGAGGGCGCCCGCCGGGCCTCGGCGGAGCACGGCGTCGGCATCGTGCTCGTCGGCCCCCCCGACCAGGTGGGCGACACCGGGGGGCTCGAGCTCTTCCCCTGTGGCGAGGTCATCGGCATGGACGAGGACCCGGCCGGCGGGGTGCGCCGCAAAAAGGACTCCTCGCTGGTGCGTGCGGCCGAGCTCGTGCGAGACGGGAAAGCCTCGGCCATGGTCTCGGCGGGCAACACGGGGGCGACCATGGCGTCGGCGCTGCTGCGAATGGGCCGGCTGCCCGGGGTGGTGCGGCCCTGCATCGCCACGCCCCTGCCGCGCCTCGGCCGGACCCCGGCCGTGCTCGTCGACGCCGGCGCCAACTCCGAGTGCACGCCCGCCATGCTGGTGCAGTTCGCCCAGATGGGCGCCGCCTACGTGGCCGCCCGCTTCGGCACCGAGGCGCCTTCGGTGGGGCTCCTGTCGATCGGCGAGGAGCCCACCAAGGGCACGCCGCTGGTCAAGGAGACCCACGGGCTGCTGGTCAAGGCGGCCAACGTGGCCAACGCTGGACGGGGACGGCGACGGGTTCGAGTTCATCGGGAATCTCGAGGGGCGGGACCTCCTCCCCTCGCCCGCCGACGTCATTGTGACCGACGGCTTCACCGGCAACGTGGCGCTCAAGACCCTGGAGGGCTCGTTGCGCTTCCTCTTCGACACCCTGCTGGGCGTGTTCGGCACGGACGAGGCGACGACAGAGGCGGCCGGGGTCCTGCTCCCGCACCTGCTGCCCCTGGCGGCCGAATTCGAGCCGGAGAACACCGGGGGCGCCATGCTGCTCGGCATCGACGGGGTCTGCGTCATCAGCCACGGGTCCTCCACGGCAACCGCCATGATGAACGCGGTCCTGCTCGCCCACGAATGCGCCGCCGGGGGGCTGGCGGACCACGTGGCCGCCGCCGTGCGCTCCGTGGAATCGGCCTGAAAGACCAGTTCAAAGGGCATAAACGGACTGTTGTGGCCCGCCGGGACGTACACTGGTCGCCGTGCCAGCCGAAACCCACACCAATCAGGGCCCGCTCGACCGCAACGGGGTCTTCGAACTGATCCGGGACCAGCTGGCTGACATCCTCGAGACGGACCCGTCGTCGATCACCGAGGGTGCTTCCTTCGTGGAGGACCTCGACGCCGACTCCCTGGCCCTGATCGAGCTCGTCGAAGCCCTGGAAGAGGAGCTGGGGGAACGGACGGTCGGGTTCCGCATCAACGACGAGGACCTCGAGGACCTGCGCACGGTCCGGGACGCAGTTGACTACGTCTACGCCAAGCTCGAGGCGGGTTGACCCCGGCGCTGAGGGGGCGGCCGCACTGGCCGAGCGACTTGGCCATTCCTTCGCCGACTTGAGCCTCCTTCAGCACGCCCTCGCGCACCGGAGCTGGTGCGGTGAGCAAGAGGGCGGGGCACCCTCCAACGAACGCCTCGAGTTCCTCGGCGACGCCGTGCTGGGCCTGGTCGTGGCCGGCTACACCTACGAGCGGTACCCCGAGTTCGCCGAGGGCAAGTTGGCCAAGGTCCGTTCCGCCGTGGTGAACGCCCGCGTGCTGGCCCGGGTGGCCGCCGGTCTCGGGGTGGGTGAGGTCCTCCTGTTGGGCCGGGGGGAGGAGGGGTCAGGTGGCCGGGCCAAGGCCTCCATCCTGGCCGACGCCTTCGAAGCCGTCCTCGGGTCGGTGTACCTCGACGCCGGGTGGGACGCCGCCCGGGAACTGGTGCTGCGCGAGCTCGGCGAGGCGATCGAGCGGGCCGGCGAGGAGCCCGACGACTTCGACCACAAGAGCCGGCTGCAGGAGAAGGCCGTGCGCGACGGGGACGGGACGCCCCGCTACGTCGTGGTGGGCTCGGGGCCGGACCACGACCGGGTCTACAGGGCCGAGGTGTTCCTGGGCGGGACCAGTTGGGGTGCCGGCGAGGGACGCTCCAAGAAGGACGCCGAACAGGAGGCCGCGCGCGCGGCCTGGGAAGGCCTCACCAGTGCCTGAGTTGCCCGAAGTCGAGACCCTGCGCCAGGACCTGGCCCGCGAGGTGGTGGGCCGCAAGATCAAGGCCGTCTCGGTGGCCAACGGCCGCTCGGTGCGCCGCCACGCGTCGGCCAAGCACTTCCGTGCCCTGCTCGAGGGCCACACGATCAAAGCGGTGGGGCGGCTCGGCAAGTACCTGCTGCTCACGCTCGACAGCGGCGACACGCTCGTGGTGCATCTCGGGATGAGCGGCCAGCTGCTCCGGGTCAAGTCGGCCAAGGACCCCAAGCCCAAGCACACCCACGTCGTCATCACCTTCACGCAGGGCGGCGAGCTGCGCTACGTGGACCCGCGCACGTTCGGGGAGCTCTTCGTCTCCACGCCGCCGCTCAAGGCCGACGGGACGCCTCTGAGTCCGGTCTCGGGGACGGCGGGCGGCGACGGCGCGGCCATCCGCAAGGCGGTGCCCGAGCTGGCCCACCTCGGCTTCGACCCCATCGAGGACCTCATGAGCTGGGACCGCTTCGGCGCCCTGCTCCACCAGCACCACGGGGGGATCAAGGCGCTGCTGATGGACCAGAGCTTCACCGCGGGGATCGGGAACCTGTACTCCGACGAGATGCTCTACCAGGCCGGCCTCCGGTACGACCGGGCGGCCGACTCGCTCACCGCCACCGAGGTGCGCCGGCTCTACCGGGCCATCGTCGAGACGCTGGCCGACGCGATCAAGCACCGGGGTTCCTCGCTGGCCGACGAGCAGTACCGCGACCTCTTCGGCGAGCTCGGCGACTTCCAGGGCTCGCACCAGGTCTACGACCGCGAGGGCCAGCCGTGCCGGCGTTGCCGCAACACCATCGTGCGCGTGAAGGCGGGCGGCCGCTCGACCTTCTTCTGCGAGCACTGCCAAGTTTGAACCACCCGCAGCCCGTAGGCACCCGGTAGGGTCGCCCCGATGTTCCTGAAGTCGCTCAGCATGAAGGGCTTCAAGTCCTTCGCCGACCCCACCGTGCTGGAATTCGAGCCGGGGATCACCGTGGTCGTGGGGCCCAACGGGAGCGGCAAGTCCAACGTGGTCGACGCCGTCACCTGGGTGCTGGGCGCCCAGGGGCCGCGCTCGCTGCGCTCGGCGAAGATGGAGGACGTCATCTTCGCCGGGACGTCCTCGCGCCCCCAGCTCGGCCGGGCCGAGGTCTCGCTCACCATCGACAACTCGTCGGGCAAGCTGCCCATCGACCTGTCCGAGGTCACCATCACCCGGACGCTCTTCCGCTCGGGCGACAGCGAGTACGCCATCAACGGGGCGCCCTGCCGGCTGCTCGACATCCAGGAGCTGCTCAGCGACTCGGGTGTCGGCCGCCAGCAGCACATGATCATCGGCCAGGGCCAGCTGGACACGGTGCTCAACGCCCGGCCCGAGGACCGCCGGGCCATCATCGAGGAGGCCGCCGGCGTGCTCAAGCACCGGCGCCGCCGGGAGAGGGCCGAGCGGCGGCTGGCCGCCACGGCGGAGAACCTCGAGCGCCTGGGCGACCTGGTGCGCGAGGTGCGCCGCCAGATCCGGCCCCTCGAGCGCCAGGCCGCGGCGGCGCGCTCGCACGACGGGGTGGCGGGCGAGCTGCTGGTGGTGCGGCGGTACCTCGCCGGCGCCGAGCAGGCCGACCTCACGGCCCGCCGCCTCGCCGCGGCCCAGCACCTGACGGTGTGCCGCGAGGAGGAGCGTGAGCTGCACGAGGCGCTCGAGCAGCTCGACGCCGAGGCGACCTCCACCACGGCCGAGCTGTCGTCGCGCCGCGAGGAGGACCTGGCCAACGCGCTCGGTCGGGTGCAGGGGCTGGTGGAGCGGGCCCGCGGCCTGTCGGGGGTCCTGCGCGAGCGGAGCCGCGGTGTCGTGGCCGCTCTCGACGCCGCCGCCGACGTCGACGTGGTCTCGTCGCTCGAGGCCGAGGCGGCGCGCCTGGCCAGCGAGCTGGTGGCGGCCGAGATCGAGGAGGAGGCGGGCGGCGCGCCCGAGCGGGCGGAGCTCGAGGCGGCGCTGGCGACGCTCGATCGGGAGGCGGCGGCGCTGCGGGAGCGCTGGGCCGCGGTGCTCGGCGACGACGCGCCCGACCAGGCCATCGCCCGGGTGCGTGCCCGCACCGAGTCGGTCGCCCGCGCCGCCGTGCGGGAGCAGGAGGACCTCGACGCGCTGGGGGTGCGGGTCGGCACCCTCCAGGAGCGCACGACCGGTGCGGCGGTGCGCGCCGACCTCCTGGCCAAGCAGGCGGACGAGCTCGAGCGGGCGAGCGCCGGGTTGGAGGCCGAGCTGGCGGCGCGCGGCGCGGAGCTCGAGGAGTCCATGCGGGCGGCGGAGGCGGCCCAGGTCTCGGCGGACGAGGCGGAGGAGGCCCGCCACCGCACGGCGGCCCGGGCCGAGGCGCTCGAGCGCGCGCTGGCCGACCTGCAGGGCGCCGGCGGGCGCGAGCTGTTGCGTGACGTCGACGGCGTCGTCGGTTCGCTGGTCGACCTGGTCGAGATCGACGAGGGCTGGGACGCCGCGTTCGAGGCCGCCGTCGGTGCCGGCGTGGCCGCCGTCGTGGTCGACGGGCGGCGCTCGGCCCAGGCCGCCCTGACGGCCCTGCGCGAGGGTGGTGTGACCGGGGCGATCCTGACGCCGCGGCCGTCGTCGGGCGCGCCGGCTGCCGGCGCGCTGCCCCCGGGCAGCAGTGCCGAACCGGTCCGGCGCCACGTGCGGGCCCGCCACAGCGGGTCGGTCGCCGAGTCGGTGCTCGACACGCTCGTCGGCCGGGCCGTCCGCGTCAACGGCTGGGAGGAGGCCATCGACCTCTCGCTGGCCCGCGACGACCTCGTGGTGGTCACCCCCGAAGGCGACCGCTTCGCGGCCACCGGATGGCGCGTGCGCTCGGCCTCGAGCATCGTGACCGCCGCCGCCGTCGATGACGCACGCCGCCGGGCCGAGGACGCCGCGGGGGCAGCCGAGCTGGCGCGGGCCCACCTCGCCGAGAGCCGGATCGTGCTCGGTCGTTG
The DNA here is from genome assembly GCA_963840245.1 of uncultured Acidimicrobiaceae bacterium. Lineage (GTDB taxonomy): Bacteria > Actinomycetota > Acidimicrobiia > Acidimicrobiales > RAAP-2 > Bog-473. The sequence goes on along the minus strand of CAWIYI010000041.1, from coordinate 9,850 downwards.
CCGTGACGCCCGCAGCGCGGCCGAGCGCGCCAGCGACCGCCACGCCTCCGCCTGCGGGACGGGGCGGGCCGACCGCGAGCGATCCGCCGAGGAGCAGCGCCGCCTGGCCGGAGAGCTCGAGGAGGCGCGCCACGCGGTGGCGGCGGCGCAACATCGGCTGGCCGAGGTCACCGCCGAGCAGGCGCACCTGGCCGGGTCACTCCCCGAGCTGCAGGAGGCACTGGAGGCCTGGGAGCTGTTGGAGGAGCGTCGGGTCGGGATCCGGGGCCGACGCCAGGAGATGGAGGTGCGGGTGGCCGCCGTCACCGAACGCCGTCGCGTCCTGGCCGAGCGTCAGGCGGAGGTGGAGCGCCGCCTGCAGGGACACGCCGAGGAGCGGGCCACGGCCGCCTCGCGCCGGCGGCGGCTGGAGGCCGAGGGCGCCGCGCTGGGCCGCCTGGACGTGCTGGTCCAGCGGGAGCACGAGCGGCTCGACGGCATCTTCGAGTCGTTGCGCCACGACTACCAGGACCAGGTCGATGCCGTGCGCGCAGGCGGCGAGAAGCTCGAGCGACTCCGCCAGGATCGCCACACCACCGAGCAGCGCCTCGAGGCGGTGCGTACCCGTACGCGCACGCTCGACCTCGAGTCCAACGAGGTCGACCTGCGCATGGAGGCGTTGCACGAGCACGTCGGGCGCGATCTCGGGGCCACGCCCGCCGAGCTGACCGGCCTGCCCGAGCCGGAGGCGCCTGAGGGCACGACACTGGGGCAGCACGCCGAGGAGCTGGAGCGCAAGCTGGTCGCGCTGGGGCCCGTCAACCCGCTCGCGCTCGAAGAGCTCTCGACCCTCGAGGAGCGCCACAAGGAGCTCGAGGCGCAGGTCGACGACGTGCGCGGCGCCCGGCGGGAGCTGCACGAGGTGGTGCGAACGCTCGACCACGAAATCATGACGTCGTTCGCGGCGGCCGCAGCCGACGTGAACGAGCACTTCTCCGCGCTCATCGCAATGTTGTTCCCCGGCGGGACCGGTCGCCTGATGCTCGTGGATCCCGACGACCTCCTCAACACGGGCGTCGAGATCGAGGTGCGCCCAGCCGGCCGCAACGTGCGGCGGGTGTCGCTCCTCTCGGGGGGCGAGCGCTCCATGGCGGCGCTGGCCTTCCTGTTCGCCGTCTTCCGCAGCCGGCCGTCGCCCTTCTACATGATGGACGAGGTCGAGGCGGCGCTCGACGACGTCAACCTCAGCCGGTTCCTGGCACTGGTCCACGAGTTCCGTGACGAGGCGCAGTTGCTCGTCGTGAGCCACCAGAAGCGCACCATGGAGGCGGCCGACGCGCTGTACGGGGTGACGATGGCCCCGGGCGGCTCGTCCCAGGTGGTGAGCCAGAGGGTGGAGAGGGTGGAGAAGGAGAAGGAGAGGGAGCCGGCGTGACGGGCACACTCACCTACGCCTTCGTCGGCATAGCCATCCTCTGCGTCGTGGCCGGGGTGGCGGCCGTCTCGCGCACCCGGCGCCGCGGCCTCGAGGCCGAGGAGGAGTACGGCGAGGACGACGGCGGCGCCACCTACGCCGAGGAGGCGGCGGCGGTGGCCGCTGCCGAGGCCGCGGCCGCGGCCGCACAGGACCAGGAGGACGGGGTCGACGGGGTGCCTCCGGCGTGATCGGCACGCTGATCACCATCGTCATCGTGGTGGCGGTCCTGGCGATCGCCGCCGGCACGATCGCCGCCACCCGTGCCCGGCGGCGCTCCGGCCGGGGCACCGTCGCCCCCCCGACTTCCCCGCCGACACCGCCGCCGCAGGCCACCGCACCCGCACCCGCACCCGCACCCGCGCCGACCGCGGTGTCGGAGACGGCCCCACCGGCCGCACCGGCCGCACCGGCCGCACCGCCGAGTTACCGCAGCCGCCTGGGCACCGTGCGGGGCCTGTTCAGCGGCGCCGTGTCGGCTCTGCGCGCCGGTCGGATCGATGCGGCGACCTGGGAGTCGCTCGAGGAGGCCCTCATCCGGGCCGACGTCGGGGTCGCCACGGCGGACGCGCTGCTGGCGGACCTGAGGGCCCGGGTGGAGTCGAAGGAGATCAGCGGCGGTGACGACCTCCTGGCGGCGCTCGGGACCTCCATCCGCCAGCTGCTCGAGACCGCCGGCAGTCGCGCGTTGCGCTTCGACGGCTCGCCGGGCGCGCCCGACGTGTGGCTGATCGTCGGGGTCAACGGGGTCGGCAAGACCACCACCATCGGCAAGTTGGCGCGGCGCCAGTCGGCCGACGGCCATTCGGTCCTGTTGGCGGCCGGGGACACCTTCCGGGCCGCCGCCGCCGATCAGCTGGCCTTGTGGGCCGAGCGGACCGGGACCGAGATCGTCCGCGGGGCCGAGGGCGGCGACCCGAGCGCAATCGTCTTCGACGCCGTCCAGCGCGCCGCGGCGCGGGGGAACGACCTCGTGCTGGCCGACACGGCCGGGCGCCTGCACACCAAGGTCAACCTGGTGGACGAGCTCAAGAAGATCCGGCGCGTGGCCGACCGCGATCCGGGCAATGTGACCGAGGTGCTCCTCGTCCTCGATGCCACCACGGGCCAGAACGCGCTGGCGCAGGCCCGCCAATTCACCGAGGCAGTCGACGTGACCGGCATCGTGCTCACCAAGCTCGACGGTACGGCAAAGGGTGGGATCGTCATTGCGGTCCAGCGTGAGCTCGGCCTCCCCGTCAAGCTGGTCGGGCTCGGTGAGGGTCCCGACGACCTGGTGGACTTCGATCCCGACGAGTTCGTCGACGCCCTGCTCGCCGCCGACTGACCCGATGAGAGCGGCGACGGCGCCACAGAGTGAGAGGAGACGGGCGTGGATTCGTTGACCGACCACCAGAAGCGGGTGATCCTCGTCGTCCTGGTGGTCCACCTCGTCCTGGTCAAGCTCACCTGGCTGGACCTGCGCCGGCGCCCGGACGCCGCGGTCCGAGGGAAGAAGCGGTTCTGGCGTGTCGCGTCGACCATGAACACGACGGGCTCGGTTGCCTACTGGCTGTTCGGTCGCCGGAGCGTGCCAACGGAGGCGGCGGCCTGACGCACCGGTTCCGGGCTAACTCCAGCGCACGTGGACCGTGTCGAGGAAGAGGTCGAGCACGGCCGTGTCGCCCGTGATGGTGAGCGACTCGGGACCGGTGCGGTTCCACAGCGCGCCGTAGAGGTCGGTCGCGGTCCCGTTGACGGAGCAGTCGCCGCCATTCCCGCCCGGTGGTGCCGGCGCGGTCGACACGCCCTCGGGCCCGATGCGGACTACCCAACCCGCGTCGTGATCGGTGCACTGCACGAGGAGCGTGGCCTCGGTCTCGGCCACCAACTTGGTGGATCGCCGCGGCACGAAGCAGGTGAGGAGCTCGTCGACACCGTCGGCCGCGAACGCCGGACTGAACGGAGCGACGGCGGTCCGTGACGCCAACTCCGCGTCCACCCGGTGGATGGCCGTCTCGTGAGCCTGCCGGCGGGCCCACATGGCGCGGGGGAGGGGGCGGGCAAGAAGGTCCAGCACTCGAGGTCGTCGGGCGCGGCCGCCAACGCGTCGGCGAGCGTCGCGCACCCCTCGCGCAGCCAACCCGCCAGCGCCGTGTCCTCCGGCCAGGTGCCCACCACCTCGTCCAGGCCGACAGCCCACACGTCGGTGCGCCGATCGGCGACGTATCCCGTCGCCCAGCGATGGACGCCGCCCATATGCCGCACCAGGTCGCGCGCGGACCACTCGGGGCATGTGGGGACGTCCGCGTCGGGGTCGGTCTGCGCCGTGGCCCGCGCCATCAGCTCACCCTCGTGGCGGATCGCTTCGATGTGCGCGGTGACCTCCACGGGAGCGCCGCTCAGTTCACCCGAAGGAGGTCGACGACGAAGACGAGAGTGTCGCTGGCCGCGATGCCGGGGCCCGGGGACCGGGGGCCACGTTGAAGGTCGACGGTGAGCACCCAGCAGCGGAGAAGGCGGGAGGACATACGGATCGACGGTAGCGCCCGCGTCGGCTCTACGGCGGCCGGTCAGCGGGTGATCGTGTAGGGATCCCAGGCCGGATCCGCCGTGCGGAGGTGTGTCTCCACGAGCCGACGTACGGCGCTCGGCGCGAGGCCGCTCTCCTGCCGGCCGGCGGGCACCAGCATGGGCGTCAGGCCCGAGACGCTGTCGGCGACCCACGACACCGTTCCGCCGTGGTCCGCTTCGGCTGCCGTCAACCGCTCGGCGAGCGGCGCCAGGTCGACACGGCGCCGCACGGGGCGGGTGCGGAACTGCACCCAACTCTCGTAGCGATAGGCGAACTCGTAGTGGCGGCCACGCACCGTCAGAACGGCGCCTCGCTCCGTGGCGTTGTGGACCGCGATGGGATGCAGGCCCGCCACCCACTGCCCGCCGAAGCGGTGCCCGCCGCCGGCCGGTGACGGCTCGGACACCGTCACCACGGCGAGGTCGACGTCGGGCACCTCGGAGATCGTCACCGCGCCCGACGCCAGCGCGGCCTCGCTCGCGGTCAGGACCTCGTCCTCCTCGGCCCACAGCGCACGGAAACGTTCGGGCCGCTCGCACAGCTCCGTGAGCCGGCCGAGCAGCTCGCCGTAGAGCACGGCGGTGAAAGCGTCGTAGTCGGTGGGGAGACGCGGCAGCGGGCTCCGGGCCGGGTCGGCGTAGGCCGAGAGCACCATGGAGATGCGGGAGGCGGCCCTCGAGTCGGTGACGGCGAAATCTCCGGCGCGCGCGACCTCGACGAGCAGGTCACGCCAGGCCAGCGCGTCCTCCGGTGAGGTGAGCGCGAACATCCCGACCAGCCCGTCCTGGTCGAAGTGGTTGTTCGACACTGCGACCGCATCCCCGTGGCGGTCGAAAGCGGCGAGGTACTCGAAGGCCATCTCGGCCGACAGGTCGGCTGCGAACTCGGTCGGGCTGCCAATGCCGGGCCAATGGGACAGGCAGAGCACCGTGCCCTCCGTCGGCGACCCGTCCACCACCAGGTTGGGTGCCCCGGCCAGCTCGCCGTAGGGGACGTAGTGCAGGTCGGCGGAACGGGGGCCCACCGGCGCGAGCGTACGGGTGCGTTCGGGGACGGGTGGCGGCGGCTCCCGAGAAGGGCCGAGGTGCCGGTGGACGTTGTGAAAACCATAAACGAATCCGTTGAGAGTGGCGAAGGATCGGGTCGCCCGAAGGGAACGCGCAGCGCCCGGGGGTGCCACCTGCCGTCGGGGGAGCGGCGGTGCGCACGGTCTCCGTGGCTAACCTGAGTCCCCATGTTCGACGCCCTCTCTGACCGCCTGGAGCGGATCTCGACCCGCCTGCGGGGCAAGGGGCGTATCAGCGACGCCGACCTGGACGAGGCGCTGAAGGAGATCCGGACCGCGCTGCTCGAGGCCGACGTCGAGCTGTCGGTCGCCCGGCGCTTCTGCGACGGCATCCGGCTCCGGGTCAGCACCGAAGCGCTCGCCAAGAGCCTGACCCCGGGTCAGCAGGTCGTCCGGGCCGTGCACGAGGAGCTGATCGACGTCCTCGGCGGCGAGACCCTCAAGCTCAGCTACGCCTCGCGACCGCCGACCGTCGTGCTCATGGCCGGCCTGCAGGGCTCCGGCAAGACCACCAACTCGGCCAAGCTCGCCCTGTGGTGGAAGCAGCAGGGGCGGAACCCGCTCCTCGTCGGGGCGGACCTGCAGCGGCCCGCGGCCGTCGAGCAGCTGCGGGTCCTCGGGGAGCAGGCCGGGGTCACCGTCTTCAGCGAGCCCACCGACCCCGTGTCCTGCGCCAAGGCCGGCCTCGAGGAGGCCCGCCGCCTCGGCCGTGACATCTGCATCATCGACACCGCCGGCCGACTGACCATTGACGCGGAACTCATGCAGCAGATCCGTGACATCTCGACGGCCACCCAGCCGCACTACACGTTCCTGGTCATCGACGCCATGATCGGGCAGGATGCCGTGGCGACGGCCAAGGCCTTCCACGACACGCTCGAGCTGAGCGGCGTCATCCTGACCAAGCTCGACGGCGACGCCCGTGGAGGCGCCGCCCTGTCGGTCAAGGGCGTCGTGGGCAAACCGATCGCGTTCGCCAGCACGGGTGAGCGACTGGAGGACTTCGATCTCTTCCACCCGGACCGCATGGCCGAGCGCATCCTCGGCATGGGGGACGTGCTCAGCCTGATCGAGCAGGCCGAGCGCACCATGGACACCGACGAGGTGGCGAAGAGCGCCAATCGCCTCATGCAGGGCCAGTTCACCCTGGACGACTTCCTCTCCCAGCTTCGTCAAGTCAAGAAGATGGGCTCGCTCGGAGGGCTCATGCGCCTGATGCCGGGCATGTCCAAGGAGATGCGTCAGGCGGCGGGGCAGATCGATGACGGCGAGGTGGCCAAGGTCGAGGCGATCGTCTGCTCCATGACCCCGGCCGAGCGCAACGACACCACTGTGTTGGACGGCTCGCGCCGCAGCCGGGTGGCCCGGGGCTCGGGCACCTCCATTCAGGACGTGAACACGCTCCTCAAGCAGTTCAAGGAGATGCAGAAGATGATGAAGGGGATGGCCTCGGGCAACATGCCCAACCTCCCCGGCATGCCGAACATGGCGGGAATGAGCGGCCGCGCCGCCCGCAAGTTGGCCCAGCAGGGGGCCGCCGGCCTGCCCGCTGCGCCCCCCGGAGCGGACTTCGACATGCTCTCCCAGCTCATGGATGAGGGCGGTGACCTGCCCTCGGGCTTCCCGGGCCTGCCGGCCGCGGCCCCAGCTCGGCCCGTGGTCAGCGGCAACAAGGGCACCAAAAAGAAGAAGAAGGGTGGACGGGTCACCCCTCCGAAAGGTCGGTAGCCCCGCCGTCTGCCAGAATGGACGGCCAAGACGTCCAGATCAGTGGAGGATTCAGTCCGTGGCAGTAAAGCTCCGCCTCGTGCGGATGGGAAAGAAGAAGCAGCCGACCTACCGTGTCGTCGCCGCCGACAGCCGGTCGCCGCGTGACGGCCGCTTCCTCGAGATCGTGGGCACCTACGCGCCCAGGGGCTCGTCGACGGCCGAACCGGACGCTGTCATCAACATCGACAACGCCAAGGCGGTGAAGTGGCTCGTCGACGGGGCTCAGCCGACCGAGCGGGTGGAGCGTCTCCTCAAGACCTCCGGGGCCTGGGACGAGTTCGCCGCTGCGAGGGCCAAGTGACCGACCTCTACGAAGCGGGCGACATCAACCAGTCCGAAACGGGCGATGAGGACATCGAAGACGAGGTCGACGAGGGCAACGAGCTCGGCGAGACCGAAGGTGGCACGGCGTTGGCGGTGCTGACCTATCTGGCCCGTTCGCTGTCCAACGACCCCGACTCTGTGGTCATCGAAACCGAGGAGCGGCGCGGCGGCCTGCGCCTCAACCTCCACGTGGCCCCCGACGACATGGGTCGGGTGATCGGCCGTCGCGGCCGCACCGCCCAGGCCATCAGGACGCTGGTCAACGTGGCGGGCGCCAAGGACGGCGTCCAGGCCAGCGTCGACATCGTCGACGACTGATCTGCTCAAAGTCGGTCGGGTCGCCAAGGCCCACGGGCTGCGCGGCGAGGTGGTCGTCCAGCTCTGGACCGACCAGACCCGGCGCGTCGACCCCGGGACGGAGCTGGCCTCGGCCCGGGGGATCCTCACGGTGGTGTGGTCGAAGCCGTTCGGGGAAGACCGTTACATCGTGCAGTTCGAGGACGTGGCTGACCGCAACGCCGCGGAGAGCCTGCGCGGGTTGGAGCTCGAGGCGGAACCGCTCGACGACGTGCCCGACGTGCTGTGGGTGCACGAGCTCGTCGGGGCCACGGTGCGCGACGCCGCCGGCACCGTGCTCGGCACCGTTGCGTCGGTGGAAGCGAACCCCGCCAGTGACCTGATGGTGCTCGAGTCCGGCGGCCTGATCCCCGTCCGGTTCGTCACGGCCCACGACGCGGCTGCGGGCATCGTCCACGTCGACATCCCCGAAGGGTTGCTGGACCTGTGACGCGCCCCACGTGAGGATCGACGTCTTCACCATCTTTCCCGACGTGGTCACCACCTATTGCGGGACGTCGATCCTCGGGCGAGCGGCCGAGGCCGGCGCGCTCGACGTGCGCGTCCACGACCTACGCGAAGGGTCGGACGACGCTCGGCGCTCGGTCGACGACAGCCCTTTTGGCGGGGGAGCGGGCATGGTGTTGACCCCTGAGCCGATCTTTCGCTCCGTCGAGTCGGTGCCCGACCTGCCCCGGCCGCTCTTGCTGCTCGCCCCGGGCGGCCGGCCCTTCGACCAGCAGGCGGCGACCGAGTTGGCCGAACGGAGCGCGGGTGGCTTCTCGCTGCTGTGTGGCCGCTACGAGGGAGTCGACCAGCGGGTGGCCGACCACCTGGTCGACGGCGACCTGTCCGTGGGCGATTTCGTGCTGGCGGGCGGAGAACTGGCTGCCCTGGTCGTCGTCGAGGCGGTGGCCCGCCTGCTGCCCGACGTGCTGGGCAACGAGGACTCCGCCCGGGAAGAGAGCTTTGCCGAGGGGCTGCTCGAGTACCCCCAGTACACCCGTCCGGCGGAGTTCAGGGGGTGGCCGGTCCCTGAGGTGCTCCGGTCAGGGGACCACGGGGCGGTGGCCGCCTGGCGCCGCTCGCAGGCCCTGCTCCGCACGGCCGACCGCCGCCCGGATCTGATCGCGCGCCTGGTCAGGGCCTCGGCGCTCAGTGCCAGCGACGTGCAGGCCCTCTCCGAGCACGGCTACGATGTTCCGTCCGGCCCTGAGCCGGTGTGACCGAAGGACGCCTCCTCATGCACCCCACCGAAACGATCGATCGCGACAGCCTGCGCGACGACATCCCCGAATTCCGCCCCGGCGACACCGTCAAGGTGCACGTCCGGGTCGTGGAGGGAAACCGGGAGCGGGTGCAGGTGTTCCAGGGTGCGGTCATGCGGCGCCAGGGTGGCGGCGTGCAGGAGACCTTCACCGTTCGCAAGGTGAGCTTCGGCGTCGGCGTCGAGCGGACCTTCCCGGTGCACTCGCCGACGATCGCCAAGATCGAGGTCACCACGTTGGGCGACGTCCGCCGGGCCAAGCTCTACTACCTACGTGACCGGCACGGGAAGGCCGCCAAGATCAAGGAGCGTCGGATCCCGCGGACCAAGACGGCGGTGGCGGAGACCGTGGTCGAGGAGGATGTCGAGGAAGCGGACGTCGATGAGATCGGAGAGGGCGACGTGGTGGACGTCGACGAGGTCGAAGCGGGCGACGCCGAGGTTGTCGATGAGGCTGCCGAGGAGGCCGCGGACGAGTAGGGCGGTTGGAGCGTGAGCGAGGAAGACCTCGAGCGCTACGAATCCGAGATCGAGCTCGGGCTCGTCCAGGAGTACCGGGCCGTCCTCCCCGTCTTCGCCTACGTGATCGAGACCGAGCGCCGGTTCTACCTGGCGAACGACGTTTCGCTGAATGTGCGGTCCGACACCACGCCGGCGTGCATCGAGCTCGAGCTGCGTGACGCCTGGGTCTGGGACATGTACCGCCCGGCGCGCTTCGTGCCCGAGGTCCGGGTCGTCACCTTCCGTGACGTGAACATCGAACGGCTGCCTGAACAAGACCTCTGACGCGACCGTTCCACCGTCAGTGGCGAACGGCGACCGGCGCAATGCTGCTCTGGGTGGTTTCGGCGAGGAGCTCGCTGCCGCGCACTACCGGGCGCACGGATACGCCGTGCTCGAGCGGAACTGGCGCTGCGCGGCGGGGGAGATCGACCTGCTCTGTGCCCGGGGCACCACCCTCGTCGTCTGCGAGGTCAAGGCCCGGACCGGGACCGCCCGGGGGCACCCACTCGAGAGCGTGACCCGGGCGAAGCAGAACCGGCTGCGCCGGCTGGCCGCCGTGTACCTGCAGCATCAGGA
>CAWIYI010000040.1:0-36835 GCA_963840245.1 uncultured Acidimicrobiaceae bacterium | reverse complement strand
TGCTCCGGGGGTGAGACTCGAACTCACAACCTAGCGGTTAACAGCCGCTTGCTCTGCCATTGAGCTACCCCGGAAGGGTGGAGAAAACAGACCCCGAACGATATCAGCGGTCCCCACCGCCGCAGGAGAGGCTGCGCCCCCAAACTCGGGCGCGATCAGGACTCTTCGAGATAGTCCCTCAGGAGGTGGGCGGCGTCGGGCCGGCGGAGCTTGGCCAATGTCTTGGATTCGATCTGGCGCACCCGTTCACGGGTCACTCCGAACTCCCTGCCGACCTCTTCGAGCGTGCGGATCTTGCCGTCGTCGAGGCCGAAGCGCAGTCGGACGACGTCCTGCTCGCGCTTGGACAGCTGTCCGAGGGCTTCACGGACCGCCGCATCCAAGAGCGAGCGCGTCGCCGCGTCGTCGGGGACCACCGCGCCCCTGTCCTCGATCAGGTCGGACAGGTTGAAGTCATCCTCGTCGCCGACCGGCTGCTCGAGTGAGACGGTGTCCTGGTTGATGCGCAGGATCTCGCGCACCTTCTCCATCGGAAGCTCCACACGGTGCGCCACTTCCTCGATCGTCGGCTCGCGACCGAGCTCTTGTAAGAGCTGACGCTGGGCCCACACGACCTTGTTGATCGTCTCGACCATGTGCACCGGGATGCGGATGGTGCGCGCCTGGTCCGCGATCGCCCGGGTGATGGCCTGGCGGATCCACCACGTGGCGTAGGTCGAGAACTTGAAGCCCTTCGTGTGGTCGAACTTGTCGACCGCTCGCATGAGCCCGAGGTTCCCCTCTTGGATCAGGTCGAGGAAGGCCAGTCCCCGGTTGCGGTACCGCTTGGCGATCGCCACGACGAGGCGCAGGTTGGCCTCGATGAGCTCGTCCTTCGCCATGAGCCCGGCGCGCTTGAGCCGCTTGCAGCGGGCGACCGCAGCGGCGTCGAGCAGGTCCGTCTCGGGCCCCTCGCCGGCCAGGGCGAGCTTGTTGGCAGCCAGCTTCGCCGCCGCGGCGTTCCCCTCTTCGATCTCCTTGGCGATCTCCACCTCGAGCTCGGCGTTGAGCAGAGGAACCCGGCCAATCTCCTTCAGATAGGTGTGCACCGGGTCCTCGGAGCTGCCTCCCGAATCGCCGCTGGACGCCGTCCGCTTCCCGTTGGCCTCGCGCCGTGCATCTGCCCGGACGGCGCCATTGGACTTCGGCACCGCCCTCGGTTCCTTCGGGGGGGCGACCTCAAGACCAAGGTCTTCCTCTTCGTCCGGAACCAGCGCGACGCCTTCGGCATTGACCCGATCGATGAGTGTCATGAGCACCTCAGGTGTCAGCTCGACCGTGTGCAACGCCTCGATCAGTTCCGCTTGCGTGAGCTGCCCTTTGGCACGACCGATGGCGAGCGCCGCGTCGAAGTCGACCTGCGAGACCCCGGGTGGCAAGGCGACGTGCGAGATCGGCGCCAGCGAATCGGAGGGCGCGTCCGAAAGCCCGACGGCACCTTCGTCGATCGCGACTGCAGACTCCTCGCTCACCGTTGCCCTGCCAACGTTGTCACTCCCCAGAATCCCTCTGAACCAACCACGCTACCAACCGGTCGGCCGCGTCGCTGCCGGAGGGTGATTCTTCCAGTTCGTCCAGCCAAAGCCGCACTTGCACAGTCTCGGCCGCCCGGGCTTGCCACGCGTCTCCCCCCACCCGCGATTCGACCTCCACCTCTGCGAGCGCGCGCCGAGCTGCGCTGCGCAGGAGCACGGCGACCACGGAATCGACGGGATCACCGAGGTCAGGGTCGCCAGCCGTCGGCTCCTCGACTATGACGCGTCGCAACAGACTGGCCACCTCCGCTGACGCGGATTCCACCGCTTCGTGCACGCTGTCATTCTCCAAGAGCGCAACAAACGCCTCGCGCTGCACGCGATCGGCGAAGAGCACAGCGTGTACCCGATCCCCTACATCTTCGGGTTGGTGGACGGCCAACTTGAGTGCCTCGAGCCCAGGCCCAGGTCGCAGCGCCGCGGCCACGGCGGAACCAGTTCCCCCGCCCTCGGGCGCCATGTGCTCGCCGTCGTCCTCGGGATAGTCGCGGGGCAGGGGCTCGTCACCCGAACGGGTGCGCCGTGTCGGGCGTTCCGCCGCCGGGTGGGCGCGGAGATAGTCCAGGCGTTCACGCAACCGGGCCGGATCGAGACGGCACCGGTCGGCCAGCTGCATCACGTACTGGTCGCGCACCAGGTCGTCGGGGTGCTCCGCAACGGCCGTCAGCGCCGTATCGGCGGCGCGCGCTTTCCCCTCGGCCGTCGTCAGGTCGCCCGCGTTCAGCATCCGATCCACCCGGAATTGCAGGAAGGGCCGGGCCTCCTTGATGGCCCGGGCCAGCTCCGTTGGGTTGGTACGGGCTAGCTCCCCCGGGTCGCTGCCACCCGGCAGGTCGGCCACGACCACGTCGACCTCGTGTTTGCGCTCCCACTCGTAGACGCGCGAGGTGGCACTTTGCCCGGCGGCGTCGGCGTCGTAGGCCAACACGATGCGCTTGGCGAAGTTGCGCAGCAGGGTGAAGTGCTCCTCGGCCAGCGCGGTGCCACAGGTGGCGACGGCCCATGGCACGCCGGCCTGGAAGCAACCGATGACGTCGGTGTACCCCTCGCACACGACGACCTCTCCCTGCGCGATGATCCCCTTCTTGGCCCAGTTGAGCGCGTAGAGCGTCCGGCGCTTCGAGTAGATCGGTGACTCCTGCGAGTTCTTGTACTTGGGCTCGGGCCGATCGGGCGGCGACTGACCGGGCCGGGGCGGCAGGATGCGCCCGCCCAACGCGACCGGACGGCCGGAGGGGTCGCAGATCGGGAACAGCACGCGGCCCCGGAAGAAGTCCTGCACTCGGTCGCGCCGGTTGACGAAGCCGAGCCCCGAGTCGGAGAGGACGTTCTCGGGCAGCCGCAGCGACTTGGCCATGGCGTCCCAGTCGTCGGGAGCCCAGCCCAGGCGAAACTGGCGCACGACGTCGCCGTCGTAGCCACGCGAGCGCAGGTAGTCCCGCGCCGGGCCGGCGTCGGGCGAGCGCAAAAGGCGCTCGTGGTACCAGTCGACGGCGCGATCCATCGCGTCGAGGAGCTCGGAGCGGCGCTTGTGGTCGCGCCCCATCTCCTGGTCCTCGTGCAACGTGATGCCGGCCCGGTCGGCCAGGAAACGCACGGCGTCGACGAAGTCGAGGTGGTCCATGGCACGCACGAAGGTGATGGCGTCGCCCGACTCCTGGCAGCCGAAGCAGTAGTAGAAGCCCTCCTCGGCGTTGACGCTGAAGGAAGGGGTCTTCTCCGTGTGGAAGGGGCAGAGCCCGCTCCAGCGCCGGCCGACCTTCTTCAACAGGGCGTGCTCACTGATGAGCGCCACGATGTCGGTGGCCGCCCGGACCTGGGCCACTTCCTCGTCCGGAATCCCCACGCCATGACGGTACCGCGGCGCTGTCCCCGATCCGTCGTGGCCCAGCTTCGCTCGAGGGCTGTCTCGATCCATGACGTCTGCGCCCTGGCCTTCATTTGGCGCATGTGTGCCCTCGAGGCTCGCGGCCGGGCCTCATCCTGGGCTTCGCCCCGGGTTCGTGCTGTCCTGCTCCTACGGCTCCTTGGTCCGGGGCTTGGCCTTTCGACACGGTGGAAGCCTTCTGGACCCTCATCGCGCTCCGGGCTGCGCCTCCTCGGCCAGGACGGCCTGCGCGGCGGCCAGGCGGGCCACCGGGACCCGGAACGGCGAGCAGCTCACGTAGTCGAGCCCGGCGTCGTAGAAGAGGCCGATGGACTGGGGGTCTCCCCCGTGCTCTCCGCACACGCCGACCTTGAGGCCCGGCCGGGTGGCCCGGCCACGCTCGGTCCCGAGGCGCACCAGCTCCCCGACGCCGTCGAAGTCGACCACCTCGAAGGGGTTGCGGGGCAGGAGGCCGAGCTCCAGGTAGGCGTCCATCATCCGGCCCTCGACGTCGTCGCGGGAGAACCCGAACGTCATCTGGGTCAGGTCGTTGGTCCCGAAGGAGAAGAAGTCGGCGACCTCGGCGATCTCGGCCGCCCTGAGCGCCGCCCGGGGCGTCTCGATCATCGTCCCGATTGTCACCTCGAGCTGGCCCCGCGTTGCCGTCGCGGCCTTGGCCCCCTTCGACGCCTTGGGTGCGGGCTCCTTGTTGACCTCGGCCACGGCATCTTCGACCCAGCCCCGGGCGAGCGCGAGCTCCTCGCGGGTCACCGTCAGGGGGATCATGATCTCGACGACGGGATGCCCGCCGTCGGCCACCCGCTGGCGGGCCGCCTCCATGAGGGCGCGCACCTGCATGGCGTAGAGCCCGGGCTTGATCACGCCGAGCCGCACGCCGCGTGTGCCGAGCATGGGGTTGGACTCGCGCCACGAGAGCGCGGCCTCGTAGAGGCGGCGCTCCTCGGGGTTCAGCCCGACGGTCGCCTCCTTGTGGGCCAGCTCCTCGGTGGACGGCAAGAACTCGTGCAGCGGCGGGTCGAGCAGGCGCACGGTGACCGGTAGCCCGTCCATGGCGGCGAGGATGGCGATGAAGTCCTCGCGCTGGACGATGCGGAGCTCCTCGAGCGCCTCGGCCTCTTCGGCGGGCGACTGCGCCAGGATCATCCGGCGCACCACGGGCAGGCGGTCCTCGCCGAGGAACATGTGCTCCGTGCGGCACAGGCCGATGCCTTCGGCACCGAGGTTGCGCGCGTTGGCGGCGTCATCGCCGGTGTCGGCGTTGGCCCGGACGGCCAGGTGGCTCTTGCGGATCGCGTCGGCCCACGACAGGACGGTGTCGAAGGCGGCCGGAGGCTTGGCCGCCGTCAGCGGCACCTCCCCGGCCACGACGATGCCGGCGCCCCCGTCGAGCGAGACCCAGTCCCCCTCGGAGAGGGTGACGCCGTCGGCGGTCACCTGGTGATCGCCCAGGCGCAAGACCTCCGCGCCCACGACCGCGGGCTTGCCCCAGCCGCGGGCCACGACGGCGGCGTGGCTGACCAGACCGCCCCGGGCGGTCAGGATGCCCTCGGAGGCGAGCATGCCGTGCACGTCCTCGGGCGAGGTCTCGTTGCGCACCAGGACGACGGGCTCGCCGCGCTCGGCCGCCTCGGCAGCGTCGTTCGCCGTGAAGTAGATGCGCCCCACCGCTGCGCCGGGGCTGGCCCCGAGGCCCTTGGCCCAGGTGGCATAGCCCGAGCTGGCGAACTGGGGGTGCAAGACGGCGTCGAGGTGGTCCTCGGTGATGCGCGACACCGCCTCGGCCTTGGAGATCCCGAGATCGCTCGGGCGCACCATGTCCACCGCCATCTTCAGCGCGGCCGCGCCGGTGCGCTTGCCCACCCGGGTCTGGAGCATCCAGAGCCTGCCCTGCTCGATGGTGAACTCGGTGTCGCACATGTCGGCGTAGTGCCGCTCGAGGCGGCCGAAGATCTCGAGCAGCTCCGTGTGCACCCGGGGAACTTCTTCTTCAGTTCCGAGATGGGCTCGGTGTTGCGGATGCCGGCCACGACGTCCTCGCCCTGGGCGTTGACCAGGAAGTCGCCGTAGGCGCCCTTGGTGCCGGTGGCAGGGTCGCGGGTGAAGCCGACGCCGGTGCCCGAGTTGTCGTCGCGGTTGCCGAAGACCATGGCCTGCACATTCACGGCGGTGCCGAGGTCGTGGGCGATCCGCTCACGGTCCCGGTAGGCGATGGCGCGGGGCCCGTTCCAGCTGCGGAACACGGCCTCGATGGCGCCGCGCAGCTGCTCGGCCGGCTTCTGGGGGAAGGGCTTTCCGGTGTGACGCTCGACGATCTGCTGGTAGGAGTCGACGAGATAGCGCAGCAGCTCCGTCGGCACCTTGGCGTCCGAGGTCGTCCCGGCCAGTTCCTTGGCGGCGTCGAAGAGCGAATCGAATTCCTCGCCGGGCAGCTCCAGGACGATGCGGGCGTACATGGCGATGAAGCGCCGGTAGGAGTCGAAGGCGAAGCGCTCGTCGCCGGTCTGCTTCGCCAGGCCCTCGACGGAGTCGTCGTT
Source organism: uncultured Acidimicrobiaceae bacterium (assembly GCA_963840245.1). GTDB lineage: Bacteria > Actinomycetota > Acidimicrobiia > Acidimicrobiales > RAAP-2 > Bog-473. The sequence continues at coordinate 30,839 of CAWIYI010000040.1, read as the reverse complement.
GAGGCCGAGGTTGAGGACCGTGTCCATCATGCCGGGCATGGAGAACTTGGCACCGGAGCGCACCGACACCAGCAGCGGGTCGCTGGCGTCGCCGATGGACTTGCCCATCGCCGTCTCGAGCCGGGCCCGCGCCCCCGCCACCTCGGCGTCGAGGCCCTTGGGCCAACCACCGGCCATGTAGGCGCGGCAGGCGTCGGTCGAGATGGTGAACCCGGGCGGCACCGGGAGCTCGAGTACCGACGTCATCTCGGCCAGGTTGGCGCCCTTGCCACCCAGGAGGTCCTTGAGCTCCATCGGTGGTCGGGCGTGCGTGTGGTCGAAGTCGAAGACGAACGGCATCGGGCCTCCTTGCCCTGGACGGGCGAACCGCGTGGCGGTGCGGTCGCTCGAGTGGTCACCCTCCCCAACCTGGGACGGGCCAACCCAGCCTACTGGGCTGTCTCGTTTCCCTCCGGCGGTACTCCGGAGGCGGTTCAGGCCCGGCGGCCGCCGCGAGGATCGTCCCCGGGTGGCACGGTGTCCCCCTTGCCGGCGCCGGTGACCTGGCGCTGGAAGACCTCTTTGGCCTGGCGCATGAAATCGCGCACGATGGCGAGCTCGTCGGCCTTGAAGCGCTGGGCCACCTGGCGCATCTCCTCGGCGACCGGCTGCTGCAAGCCCTCGAGTCGCTGCCGGGTCGCCGGGACGATCTCGACCCAGACCCGCCGGCGGTCCTCGGTGTCGCGGCGGCGCGTCACCATGCCCGCCTCTTCCAGGCGGTCGAGGATGAAGGTGACGGCCCCGGTGGTCAGCCCGCTCTCCTCGGCCAGGTGGCCCGCGGTCATCGGACCGAGGCGGCCAATAAGGTCGAGGCAGCGCATGTCGGTCCTGCTCAGCTTCAGCTTCTTGGCCAGGCCCTCGTCGAAGTCGCTGGCCGCGCCGAAGTACCCCATGATCTCCGAGCGCAGCTGCTGCGCCAGCTCGACCGCGACCATTGTCTTGACACGTAAGTAACTTTATCACTAAGTTTCTTTGGTAATGGCTAATTCTTTCACACGCCAGGCTGGCGGTCGAGGCCCACGACCTCGTGAAGGTCTTCCCCCGCGGCAACGTGCGGGCGCTCGACGGGGTCTCCCTCGAGGTGGAGGCCGGCACCGTGCTCGGGCTGCTCGGCCCGAACGGGGCGGGCAAGACCACGGTCGTGCGCATCCTCTCCACCATCCTCGGCCCCGACGCGGGCGCGCCTCGGTCCTCGGCCACGACGTGGTCGCCCAGCCCGACGCGGTGCGGCGCATCATCGGGCTCGCCGGCCAGTACGCCGCGGTGGACGAGAACCTCACGGGCCGGGAGAACCTCCACATGGTGGCGCGCCTCTCCCACCTGAGCCGCAAGGTGTCGGCGCGCCGGGCCGACGAGCTGCTCGAGGAATTCGGCCTGTCCGGCGCCGGTGATCGCGTGCTGAAGACCTACTCGGGTGGCATGCGCCGGCGGCTGGACCTGGCCGCCGCGCTGGTGGCGAACCCGCCGGTGCTCTTCCTCGACGAGCCGACGACAGGGTTGGACCCCCAGAGCCGCCAGGGCCTGTGGGTCGCCATCGAGGAGCTGGTCCGCGACGGCACGACGGTGCTGCTGACGACGCAGTACCTCGAGGAGGCCGACCGCCTGGCCCGCGACATCGTGGTGATCGACCACGGGCGCGTCATCGCCGAGGGGACGCCGGCCCAGCTCAAGGCCGACCTGGGGACCTCGGTCGTCTCGGTGACCCTGGGCGACCGGAATGCCGTGGGCCGCGCGGTCCGAGCTGCTCACGCCGTTCTCGGAGAAGGCGCCGGTCGTCGAGGACCTCGTGATCGAGCTGACGGTCACGGACGGGCCCAGAGGCGGGCGCCGACGTGCTCCGCTCGCTCGACGCGGCGCAGATCACCATCGCCGGTCTCGCCCTGCGCGAGCCCAGCCTCGACGACGTCTTCCTCAACCTGACCGGCCACAAGACCATGATCGAAGAGGACGCCGAGGACACGGCGGCGAAGCCGAAGCGGGGCCTGGGCCGGGCGCGCAAGAACGACGTGGCCGACGGAAAGGATGCCGCATGACGACCACCACCATCACCGCACCGGTCGCGGTCCGGCAGCCGAGTCAGGGCAACCGCCTGACGTGGGTCGTGGCGGACATCGCCACCATGACGAAGCGCAACCTCCTCGCGCTCGTCCGGACCCCCGAGGCGCTCTTCTTCACGACCTTGCAGCCCATCATGTTCACGCTGCTCTTCACCTACGTCTTCGGTGGGGCCATCCACGTCCCGGGCGGCCACTACATCGAGTTCCTGATGCCGGGCATCTTCGTGCAGACGGTCATCTTCGGCGCCATGAGCGCGGCGGCCGGGCTGTCCGAGGACCTGCACAAGGGCCTGATCGAGCGCTTCCGCGCCCTCCCGATGAGCCGCTCCGCCGTGCTGGCCGGGCGCACGACGTCCGACCTCGTCCGCAACGTCTTCGTGGTCGCGCTGATCACCATCGTCGGCTACGCCGTCGGCTTTCGCATCGGGACCAACGTCGCGCTGTTCCTCTGCGGCGCGCTGCTGATCCTGTTCTTCGCCTACGCGTTGGCTTGGGGCTTCGCCATCATCGGCCTGTCCGCGCCGAACGCGGAGACGGCCCAGGTCATGGTCTTCCCCCTCATCTTCCCGCTGCTCTTCGCCTCGTCGGCCTTCGTCCCCGTGGCCACCATGCCGGGTTGGCTGCAGGGGTTCGCCGAGCACCAACCCGTCACGCAGGTGGTCGACGGCGCGCGGTCGCTGATGGTCGGCGGCGTCCTGCACGACTCGGGCGCCGTGGTGGCCGCCCTGTTGTGGTCCGTCGGGCTGCTGGTGGTCCTGGTCCCGATCGCGGTGCGCAAGTACCGCAAGGTCGCCTGAGCGGCCGCTGCGCTACCCCTCGCCGGTGCGCCGGCGCAGCTCGCCCAGGAGATCGGCGATGGGCACGCGCACCTGCTCGGTGGTGTCGCGGTCGCGGATGGTGACGGCGTCGTCCTCGAGCGAGTCGAAGTCGACGGTCACGCACCACGGCGTCCCCACCTCGTCCTGGCGCCGGTAGCGCCGGCCGATGCTCTGGGTGACGTCGTAGTCGCACATGAAGTGCGGCTGCAGGGTCGACAACACCTGGCGGGCCAGCGGCTCGAGCGTGTCCTTCTTCGACAGCGGGAGCACGGCCACCTGGTAGGGCGCCAGCCGCCAGTGCAGGCGCAGCACGGTGCGGGCCTCCCCCCCGACCTCGTCCTCGGTGTAGGCGGCGAGGAGGAAGGCCATCATGGTCCGGGTGGCGCCGGCCGCCGGCTCGATCACGTACGGCGTGTAGCGCTCGTTGGTCTGCTGGTCGAAGTAGTCGAGCGCCACCCCGGACGCCTTGGCGTGGGCGGTGAGGTCGAAGTCGCCCCGGTTGGCGATGCCCTCGAGCTCGTCCCAGCCCCAGGGGAAGAGGAACTCCACGTCGGCCGTGCCGCGCGAATAGTGCGACAGCTCGCTCTGCTCGTGGTGGCGCAGGCGGAGCTTGTCGGCCGGGATGCCGAGGTCGAGGTACCACTGCATGCGCTCGGACAACCAGTAGTCGAACCACTTCTCGCTCTCGTCGGGCGGGACGAAGTACTCCATCTCCATCTGCTCGAACTCGCGGGTGCGGAAGACGAAGTTCTGCGGCGTGATCTCGTTGCGGAACGACTTGCCCACCTGGGCGATGCCGAAGGGCGGCTTCTTGCGCGTGGTGCCGAGCACGTTGGCGAAGTTGGTGAACATGCCCTGGGCCGTCTCGGGGCGCAGGTAGGCGACGTGACCCTCGTCCTCCACCGGGCCGGCGTGGGTCTTGAACATCAGGTTGAAGGCCCGGGCCTCGGTGAGGTCGTGGGAGCCGCAGTTGGGGCAGACGCCCTCGATCTTGTCGGCCCGCCAACGCTCGTGGCAGTTCTTGCAGTCGACCAGGGGGTCGGTGAAGGTGGCCAGATGGCCCGAGGCCTCCCACACGGCGGGGGGACCGAGGATGGCGGCATCGAGGCCGACCACGTCGTCACGCAGCTGGACCATGGCACGCCACCAGGCGTTCTTGACGTTGCGCAGCATGTTGACCCCGAGCGGGCCGTAGTCGTAGGTGGAGCGGAAGCCGCCGTAGATCTCGGCCGACGGGAAGATGAAGCCGCGGGTGCGGCAGAGCCGCACCACCTTCTCCATCAGGTCGTCGCTGGCCGCCTGGGGCGCCCCGCCGGTCTCTGTCATCGGTGCAGGATACCGGAGCGGATTCTGGCGCTGACCTCGTTGGCCAGCAGCCGGCCGCGCATCGTGAGCACGGCCCGGTCGCCCAGGTGCTCGACGAGGCCGTGGAGCTCCTCGGGTCGCTCGAGGCAGTCCCAGGGCACGCCCCGCGGTGTGCGCAGCGACAGGGACAGGGCCTCGAACTCCCGCTGCTCCGGCGTCAGCTCCTCGCGGCCGGCCTCGGGCGAGCGGCCCGCCTCCACGGCGTCGACGTAGCGGTCGGGCGTCCGCACGTTCCACCAGCGCGTGCCGGCGCGGTGCGAGTGCGCCGCCGAGCCGATGCCGACGTAGTCGCCCTGCTCCCAGTAGAGGTGGTTGTGCCGGCACTCGTGGCCGGGCCGGGCCCAGTTGGAGATCTCCTCCCAGGCGTAGCCCGCGGCGGTGAGGACGGCCTCGGCGTGCTCGTAGCGCCGGGCCTCGACGTCGTCGTCGGGATGGCGCCCCGGGTCCGCCGCCAGCGGCGTGCCGGGCTCGACGGTCAGGCCGTAGGCGCTCAGGTGCGGCGGCGGATGGTCGAGCGCCAGCACGTGGTCGAGCGTGGCGGCCCAGTCACGGTCGCTCTCGGCGGCGGCGCCGAAGATGAGGTCGAGGTTCCAGGTGGCGAACCCGGCGGCGTGCACGGCGTCGGAAATGGCCTCGGCGGCGTGGGGCACGTGGCGCCGGCCGAGGCCGGCCAGGACGTGGGCCTGGGTGGACTGCAGGCCGAAGGAGACCCGGGTCACCCCGGCGCGCCGGTACGTGCCGAGGTGCGCGTCGTCGGCGTCCTCCGGATTGCACTCGACCGTGACCTCCGCGCCCGGCGAACGCGGGACGGCCTCGAGGATGCGGCACAGGGTCTCGGGGTGGAGGCGGGACGGGGTGCCCCCTCCGAAGAAGACGGAGGTGGCCGGCGCGAGGTGGCCCGCCCCGAAGGCCTGCTGCAACTCGCGGACGCAGGCGTCGGCGTAGCGCTCCATGAGATGGTCGCGGTCGGTGTAGGTGGCGAAGGCGCAGTAGTCGCAGCGCTCCCGGCAGAACGGGACGTGGACGTAGACGCCGAAGGGGGTCAAAGGCCGGCGGTCGAGCGCACCGAGCGGATGCGCCGGTCGAGATGCGCCTCCATGGCCTCGGTGGCCAGCTCGGCCACCTCGTCGGCCGCCGGTGGCGGCGGCCCCGCCAGCACCGCGGCCAGATCCCCGCCGAGGATGCGGCGCAGGAGCACCAGCGCGGCCGGGCTCATGTGGCGGCCGCTGCGGTGGGCCCGGCACAGCGTCCCGCCGGCGACGAGATCGAAGGCCACCAGCTCCACCGCCCCGTCGGGCTCGCCGCACGAGGCACACTCGTCGAGGACCGGGCCCGCGCCTTCGAGGACGAGCGCCTTCAAGAAGAAGGACGGCGTGACGAGCGTCGGGTCGGCCTGCTCGTCGGCCAGCGCGCTGAGGGCGCCCACCAGCATCGAGTACAGCCGGGGGTCGGGATGGCGCTCCTGGGCCATCTGGTCGCTCACCTCGAGGAGCGCGATGCCCCGGGGCATGCGGTCGAGGTCCTCGCGGATGGGCCGGAAGGCGTGCACCACCTCGACCTGGTTCACGATGTCGAGGTCGCTCCTCCCCTGCCACAGCAGGAGGTCGACGTTGGTCAGCGGCTCGAGGCGGCCACCGAACTTCGAGGTGGTCTTGCGCACGCCCTTGGCGACTGCCCTTACCTTGCCGTGGCGCTCGGTCAGGAAGACGATGATCTTGTCGGCCTCGCCCAGACGGTAGGTGCGCAGGACGACGCCCTTGTCGCGGAACAGGCTCACGTGTCGGCGTCGGCGTCGGCCTCGGCCCAGGGCTGGGCGCCGGTGTCGGTGTCGGCGGCGGCGGCCGCCGCCGTGCCGGCCTGGCGGTGGGCGGGATCGAGCGGGCAGTAGCGCTCGCCCCGGCGGGCGGCCTCGGCCACGGCCCGGCGGGCCTCCGCAGCCCGGTCGGCCGCCTGGTCGTGGGCCTCCTGGGCGGGCCGGACCCGGTTCATGGCGGCCGCCCCGTGGGAGTGGCGGCCGTAGAGGGCGTTCCCGGCACCCACCAGCGCCGCGATGGCGATGAAGGCGACAACCGCCGCGCCGGCGCCCGCATGCCCGGCCAGGACCACCACCACGACGAAGATGGTGAGGAGGGCGATCCCGGCCGCCACGGCGATCCGGCTGAAGGTCATAACTCCACCATTCTCGCAGCCGGGCGGGGGGCGCGAGCCCAGTGCCGCGGTGCCGGTCGCTGGCTGGTCTCGGGGTTGTCTCACCGTTCGTTCAGGACGCCCCCGGTAAATTTCGCCCCGCGTGGACAACCGAGCGCTTCCTGGGAAGTTCGGGGAGCTCGAGACAGGGGCATGACATGACCGACCTCATCTGGAGCTTCTCGCCGTGGCTGCTGTTCCTCCTGGCTACGAGGTTCACCTCGTTCTCCGGCGCCGTGGCGCTGGGCCTGGTGGCCGCCCTGGTCGTCGCCGCCCGGGCGATTGGCCATCACCGTTTTCACCTGCTCGACGCGGCGAGCGTGCTGTATTTCACGGGTCTCGGGCTGGCGCTCGAGATCGTGCACCCGACGAGCGTCCTGTACTGGTCGCGGTACGCGCAGGCGGGAGCGCACGCGTTCCTGACCCTTATCGTGCTGGGGTCGGTGGCCATCGGGCACCCGTTCACCGAGTCCTACGCCCGGGAGTCCACGCCCAAGGAGGTGTGGGGCACGCCCGAATTCCGAGCAGTCAACCGCACCATCTCCTTGGTGTGGGGCCTGGCCTTCCTGGTCGGGACGGTCTCGCTGATTGTGGCGGGCAGCGTGACCGGTCGACCTTTCCTGTTGCGCATCCTCATTCCGTTCGGGGCGCTGGCGTGGGCCTACTCGTACACGCAGCGCATTGTGACGGCGCGGCGGGCGGGGCCGGCGGAACTGGCGCTGAACCGGCGGCGCCGCCGGTTACGGGTTGACGGCCCCGAACCGGCGCACCCGGCGCTGGTAGTCGACGACCGCCTCGTACAGGTGGCGACGCCGCATGTCGGGCCAGAGGATCTCGGGGAAGACCAGCTCGCTGTAGGCGATCTCCCACAGCAGGAAGTTGGAGATGCGCGTCTCGCCCGACGTGCGGATGACCAGGTCGGGGTCCGGCATGTCGGGGAAGTAGAGGTGGCGCGCGATGGCCTTCTCGTCCACCTTGGCGGCCGGGGTGCCCTCCTGGACGAGGGCGCGCACGGCGTCGACGATCTCGGCGCGGCCGCCGTAGTTGAAGGCCATCGTCATCACCATGCGCCGGTTGTGCCTGGTGAGCTCGATCGACTCGTCCATCCGCTTGAGCACCCGTCGGGGCACCCGCCAGTCACGCCGGCCGGCGAAGCGGATCTGCACCCCTTTCTCGTTGAGCTCGTCGCGCCGGCGCATGAGGAGCGACTGGTTGAAGTTCATGAGGTAACGCACCTCGTCGGGCGGCCGGCGCCAGTTCTCGGTGGAGAAGGCGTAGAGGGTGATCCACTTGATGCCGATCTCCAGGGCACCGTTGACCACATCGAGGAGGGCGGTCTCACCGGCGCCGTGGCCCTCGGTGCGGGGCAGGCCGCGGGCGCTGGCCCAGCGTCCGTTGCCGTCCATCACGCAGGCGACGTGGACGGGCACCCGGGAGAGGTCCAGCTCCGGTGGGACCGGATCGAGTGTCTCCGAGCCGCCGTTGCCGGGGCCTTGGTCCTGATCCCGTCCCCGGACACCTCCCGGCTCGCGGACGGCAGGGGTCACCGGATGAACCTACCGCGACCTGCCCTCCTCGACTGCCGGCCCGGCCTCTATCCGTGTTGCATAATGGCGATCCCGGCCAGGCGGTACGGGTGGAGGATCCGAGGAGGAACCATGTCCCAGCCAGCAGCTGCACCACGTCCCGACACCGACGACATGTTCGCGGTGCACGGCGTCTTCCGGGACTGCCTCGGCGCCGCACCCACGCTGGTCGGGGGCATCGCGGCGGGCGACACAGAGCGGGTGGCGCTCATCGCCAACTACTACGAGAACATCCTGTCCTTCCTCGAGTCGCATCACGACGGCGAGGAGAAGCTGGTCTTCCCGCTCCTGCGCGAGCGCTGCGCCGGCGACGACGCGCTGATCGACCACATGGACGAGCAGCACCACGAGGCGCTGGCGCTCATGGGGGAGGCGAAGAGCTCCCTGGCGGCGTGGCCCGGTGGCGACGCGGCGGCACAGCAGGCGGCGCAGGATCGGTTGGGCGAGCTGTGCAGCCACCTGGGCGAGCATCTCAGCGAAGAGGAGCAGAAGGTGCTGCCCCTGGCGGGCGAGCACCTCTCCATGGAGGAGTGGGGGGCGCTCCCGGGCCACGGCATGGCCAACTTCCACGGCGACAAGATCTGGCTCATCCTCGGCCTCATCCGCGAGCGCATGACCGACGAACAGCGCGCCGCGATGATGGCGCACATGCCGCCGCCGGCGCTCGAGATGTGGACCGGGTTCGGCGAGCAGGCCTTCAAGGACTACTCCACGGAAGTCGTCGTGGAGGTCGTCAACCACGCCTGAGCCTGCGCATCGGTCCTCACTGTGTTGTTGCGGCCGTGGGAGTCCGGCCCGCGAGACAGGGGGGGTCCGACCAGGTCCTGACCTCGGCCAACAGTTGACACAACGGGGGATGGTGAGAAGCTAGGCACCGAGCGCTTGGGGGCGGACATGGACGCGATCCTCGGTGACGCACACGGAGTGCACTCGGTTGCCGAGGCACACGCGCACGGGCCCTCCCAGGCCGATGGGACTGGGCCGTTCCACATCACGCGTGCGGAAACTTGACGCGCTTGCCCTCGTGGGCTTCGCCTTGCCGGTCGCCGCCTACTTTCTACTGATCCACCATTACGGCGTCAACACGATCTATGGAGACCAGTGGTACAACGTCTCCCTCGTCGAACATCCCCTCAGCTTCAGCGCACTGTGGGCACAGCACGACGAGCACCGGATCTTTTTCCCGAACTTGATCGTGGTTGTCCTTGCGCACACCACACATCTGAATGTCCTCTTGGAGGAATACCTGAGCGCGGTTGCGCTCTGCGTCGCACTCGGACTCTTCGTCCTGGCCGACAAGCGCTCCTTTCGCAGCACCCCTTGGATCTACTACTGCCCCGTGGCCTTTGTGTTGCTCTCGTACGTCCAGGCGGGAAGCACGCTCTTTGGCTTTCAGCTGTCTTGGTATTTGTCGATATTGGCGCTCGCTGTCGCTCTCTTCCTTCTTGACAGACCGGACCGAAGCACACTGGCCCTGACCGGAGCGACTGCCGCAGCTGTCTTCGGCAGTTTCTCCGCATTCGAGGGGCTCTTCATCTGGCCAGTCGGGCTGCTGGTCCTTTACCGTCGGCACTGCTCCCGCGGTCAAGCGCTCGCGTGGATTGCTTCTGCCGTGATCACCGGAGCTGCGTACTTCCACAACTACCACTGGACGGGATCCTCGTACTGGTACACCCATCCCACCTTGACCATCAAGTTCTTCTTCTTGGCCATCGGTGACGTCGTGGGGGCACAACTCTCCAACCCGAGCACCGGCAACGAAGCTGTTCTCGCGTTGGGAATCCTCATCTTTGCCGTCGCGTGTTGGGTGATCGTCGTCTACGGCCTTCGCCGAGGTCCACAGACCGGTGGTTCGGTTGGTGTCGCCCTTGTCTGCTTCGGCCTGCTCTTCGCGGTAACTTTTGCGATTGGCCGAGTCGACGGTGGGTTGTCTTTCGCAACCGCATCCCAGTACACGACTTTCGACCTTCTGATCCTGGTGGGTTGTTATCTGGCCCTCCTCAACCCGCCCGCACGTCTCCGAGACGAGGCGACTCGAGCGGCTGTCATGGCCGATTCTTCGAATGCTCATTCTGGGTGCTGTCCTTCTCCAGGTCGCGCTCGGCAGCGTCAACGGTGTCACCCCCGCCCGCACCGTGTACGCATATGAGGTATCGGTCTCCGACATAACGGCGAACATCGACAGGGCGCCCGCCACCCTGGACCACCTCGAGGTCCTGGGTTCGCCCGAGTGGATTCGTCATATGGCGCACGTCGCGCAGGCTCTGGATCTCAGTCTCTTCGCGACGAGCGCCGCTGCCTCCTACAGAACAGAGGGTCTCCTTCCATCCTTCTCGACACTGAGCACGAGAATGCTCTTGCCTGCAAACCGGGCCATAGTGTCGGGCACCACCGTGCTCGATGCCGCCGCCACAAGCGAGGATCCGATAACGAAGCTGGAGTTTCTTCTTTCGGGAGGGTCATATCCCGATGAAGTGATCGGTACCGCTCGATTGACCTTGGGCGGGTGGATCTACCGTTGGAACACAACCACCGTGGCCGGTGGAACGTACAAGTTGCGGAGTGAGGCATACCTCGGCGACGGCAAACACAGCTACAGCCAGGCCATCACAGTCAGAGTGAGGGACTAACGTCCGTCACGCGTGATCTCGACCCCGTTGCACGCAGGGAAGACCACGGCTTCCTCCGCGAGACACCCCGTAGGTTGGCGCGATGGCTGACGAAGACTTGGACGACTTCAGCGTCCTTGACGACCCGGCGATGTCTTCGGCTCCTCCGGAGGGAGCGAAGCCGATGCCCGCCAGGCCGGCGACGACGGCGTCGACGGGCTGGACAAGATCACGGCGCAGATGTCCGGCGGGGAGCACCGGCCCGAGCAACAGGAGATGTGCCGCGCCGTGGCCGAGGCGATGGTCACGGGGACCCACCTCGTCGTCCAGGCCGGGACCGGGACCGGGAAGTCGCTCGCCTACCTCGTCCCGGCGGCGCTGAGCGGCAAGAAGGTGGTCGTGGCCACCGCGACGAAGGCGCTGCAGGACCAGCTGGCCGAGAAGGACCTGCCACTGGTCGATGCCGGGCTGGGGCTGCCGGGGCCGCTGGACTTCGCCGTGCTCAAGGGGCGCAGCAACTACGTCTGTCGCCAACGGGTGGCCGAAGTGGGCTCGGGTGGGATCCAGGCGGAGCTCGGCGACCAGGGCGGCCGGGCCGACGAGCCGGAGCAGGTCGAGGAGACCGAGAGCCCGGCGCGTGACGGCGCGCCGCCCGGGGGCATCGTCGAGGAGGTGCGACAGCTGGTGGCGTGGTCGCAGACGTCGCAGACCGGTGACCGGGCCGACCTGAGCTTCGAGCCGTCTGCCCGGGCCTGGAACATGGTCAGCGTCGGCCCGCGGGAGTGCCCGGGCGCCTACAACTGCCCGTCGGGAGGGCGCTGCTTCGCCGAGGCCGCCCGCGAGCGGGCGTCGGTGGCCGACGTCGTGGTGGTCAACACGCACCTCTACGGGGCCCACCTGGCCAGCGGCGGCGTGGTGTTGCCCGAGCACGACGTGGTCGTCTTCGACGAGGCCCACGAGCTCGAGGAGGTCATGACGTCCAGCCTCGGCGTCGAGGTGACGCCGGGCCGCTTCCGCTCGCTCGTGACCTCCGCCCGCCCGCTGGTCGAGGCCCGCGACGCCGACCTGCTCGACTCCCTGGCCGCGGTGGGCGACCAGCTCGGCACACTCCTGGCGGATCGGGTGGGGACGCGCGTCTTGCACGACGAGGCCCGGCCGCCCGTGGACGATCGGGAGCTGGCCGAGCTGCTCACCCGGGCCGCCGAGCTCGGCCGGCGCGTCACCGACGCGCTGCGGCGCGGTGGGGCGCAGCGCTCCTTCCTCGCCGAGGACGGCGGGTCCGAGCCCGATCCCGACCGGGCCAGCCGCAAGACCCGCACCCTGCAGGCCGCCGTGCACATGGCGGAGGACCTGCACCGGTTCGAGACGCGCGGCGACGGGGAGGTCGCCTGGGTGGACGGGACGCGCCGCAACGTCAGGCTCCGCCTGTCCCCCATCGACGTCGGACCGGTGCTCGCGGGGATGCTCTGGGGCGAGGTCACCTCGGTGCTGACGAGCGCCACCATCCCTCCCCGGATCGTCGAGCGGGTTGGACTCGAGGCGTTCCCCACCGAGGAGCTCAATGTGGGCAGCCCCTTCGACTACCGCTCCCACGCACTGCTCTACGTCGCCCGCCACCTGCCCGACCGCCGTGCCGCGGGGGCGGAAGAGGCCCTGCACGAGGAGCTCTCCCAGCTGCTGGAGGCGGCCGGCGGCCGTACCCTGGCGCTCTTCACGAGCAGGCGGGCCACCGAGGCAGCGGCCGAAGCGCTGGCACCGGAACTCCCCTACACGCTGCTGCTGCAGGGCGATCTCCCGAAGAGCCGGCTGCTCGAGCAGTTCGCGTCGGACGAGACGTCCTGCCTCTTCGCCACCATGGGCTTCTGGCAGGGCGTGGACATCCCCGGCCGGGCCCTCTCGCTCGTGACGATCGACAAGCTGCCTTTCCCGCGTCCCGACGACCCGCTGCTCCAGGCGCGCCGGGACCGGGCCGGCGGGCGGGCTTTCTCCCTGGTCGACCTGCCGCGGGCGGCCACGCTGCTGGCACAGGGCTCAGGCCGGCTCATCCGCAACGCGGAGGACCGGGGCGTCGTCGCCGTGCTCGACCCGCGCCTGGCCACGGCGTCGTACCGCGGCGTCCTACTGGCGACGCTGCCCCCGATGCGGCGGTCCGTCGACATCCACGAGGTGGAGTCGTTCCTGCGGCGGGCGCTCGAGGATGAGAGCGGGTAGGCGAGGCCTCGCAGGCCGGTGCCGGGTCACTCGGCGAAGTCGAAGACGAGGTCGCCCGCCTTGTTGCGAGTCCCCTCAGTGGAAACCCGCATGACCCAGCGACCCGCCACTCGGCGCAACTGGGTTCTGTTGAGGGTGTAGGCGCGTTCGTTGGAACGCACGTCGCACTCCAGGAGCCCGGCCTCAGTAAGGATCCGAAGGTGGCGCGAGACGGCTTGCCACGGGAGTGGGAATCGGCGGGCGATGTCATGGGAGCTCAAGAACTCGCCATGGTCGTGGAGCACAGCGAGGATGCCGCGTCGGACCTCATTCGCCAACGCTTTGAAGACCAGATCCAGAGTCTCGGGATCGGCGATATCGCGGAGGGTCGGCGGATCGGTCCGTCCCACTCTGAAGGCGGCGGCGGCGGAGCGGGATCGGGCGGGGATCGGGCGGGGGACATTTCTGAAACTATAAATGGTTCTGCTTATAGTGCGTGCAGAAGGGCGCGGGTGGCTCGCCGCAGCGTGTCGGTCCGGAGCGACCCGGCCAGGGTCAGTAGCCGAGGCGGTTGAGCATCTCGTCCCGGTTCTGCCAATGGCGCTCGACCTTGACGTGGAGGTCGAGGTAGGTGCCCTCGGGCAACTCCTCCCGCACGGCGATGCCGACGGCCTTGAGGACTTCGCCCCCCTTGCCGATGACGATCGCCTTCTGGGAGTCGCGCTCGACGATGATCTCGACGCGGATGTGCGGCCACTCCCATTCGGTCACCCGGCAGGTGATCGCATGGGGAAGCTCATCCCGGGTCTTGGCCAGCAGCTGCTCTCGCACGAGCTCGGCCACCCAGAGCGCCTCGGGCGTGTCGGTGACGACGTCGGGCGGGAAGAAGGGCGGGCCTTCGGGCAGCCGGGCGATCAGGTGGGACGTCAGCCCATCCACGCCCTTCCCGGTACGAGCGGAGACCGGGAAGTACTCGACGTCGGCCAGCTCGGCCGGTGCGGTGAGCGCGTCAACCGTCGCCTTGGCCTGGGTCAGTCGTTCCATCACCTGGGCGTTCTTGGCCTTGTCGACCTTGTTCACGACGACGATCAGGCCTGGCGGTGCGTCACTCTCGAGGTCGTCGAGGTCGTCGGGGTCGTCGAGGTCGTCGAGGTCGTCGAGGTCGTCGGAATCGTCGTCTTCGGCGTCGCGGGACCTGGCCGCGGCCGTCGTGACCCGTTGCACCTGACGGACCGAGCGCTCGAGCACGGTCCGGTCCCCCGGGCCGATGGCCGCCGTGCCGTCGACGATCACCATGATCACGTCGACATCGTTCAGCGCGTCGGTGGCGGTCTCGTTGAGACGGGTTCCCAAGGTGCTGCGCGGGCGATGGATGCCCGGTGTGTCGACGAACACCACCTGGGCGTCGGCCGCCGGGTCGTGCAGGACACCGAGTATCCGGTGCCGTGTCGTGTTCGGCCGCGACGAGGTGATCGCCACCTTCGTCCCGACCATGGCGTTCACGAGCGTTGACTTGCCGACATTGGGGCGGCCGACCACGGCCACGAAGCCCGAGCGCATCGTCCTCAGTTCCCGTTGTGTGAAGCGCTGCCCGGGCCGTTGCCGTTGCCGTGCCGTTGTCCCGGTGATCGTCGGCCGCGGTCGGCATCGGCATCGGTCGGTGCGCCGGTGGGCTCTATGCGGACACGTCCGATGCGTCGCCCGCGGACGTCGAGGGCGGTCAGGCGGAAGCCCTTCACCTCGACCGAGTCGCCCGGATCGGGGACCCGCCCGACCAGGTCCAGCATCAGTCCGCCGACGGTGTCCCAGGGACCCTGCGGGAGCTCCGCTCCCAAAAGCTGGTCGGCGTCGTCCACAGAGTACAACGCACTCACCAGTATCGAACCGTCCGCGCAGCGCTCGACGGTCGGCTCCTCCACGTCGAACTCGTCCACGATGTCGCCGACGAGCTCTTCGAGGAGGTCCTCGAGCGTGACCAGCCCCGCCGTGCCGCCGTACTCGTCGACGACGATCGCCATGTGGAACTTCTCCTCCTGCATCTCGCGCAGGAGATCCGAGACTTCCTTCGACTCGGGGATGAACTTGGCCGGGCGCATGCTGTCGCGCACGGCCTGCCCGGCCTTGCCCACCCTCTCCGCGCGCACGAGGTCCTTGGCGTATGCGATGCCGATGATGTCGTCGATCCCGTCCGCCTCGACGGGTATCCGGCTGTACCCGGCGCCAAGAGCCGCCTCGAGCGCGTCGCGGACGGTGACGTCGGCTTCGACCGTGACCATGTCGGGACGCGGTGTCATCACCTCACGCGTGACCGTGTCGCCGAAGTCGATGATGGAGTGGATGAACGTCCGCTCGTCATGCTCGATCACGTTCTCCTCGTGCGCGACGTCGGCCATCGCCTTCAGCTCCGAGTCGGTGATGTACGAGCGCTCGAACCCCTCCCCGGCTTCGCCGCCGGCGCCGATGATCCGGTTGGCCAGACCGATGAGGATGGCCGAGATCCAGCGGATCGGCGGGAACCGGATGAGCGTGCTGACGAGGGGCGCACTGAGCAGGGCGGCCCTGTCGGCGTGCTGCACGGCCCAGTTCTTCGGGACGGCCTCGAAGAACACGAAGATGACCACGATCTCGAACACGATGCCGAGGGAGACGCCCAGGCCGCCGAAGAGGTGCTCGGCGACGATGCCGACCAGGGTGGCGGAGATCAACTGGCACATCAGCACCAGCAGCAATATGGGATTGAGGAAGTTGGCCGGGTTCTCGACCAACCGGGCCAGCTGACGGGCGCCGCGCTTCTTCTCGTCCACCAGCGACTTGGCCTTGATCCGGTTCATCCGGACGAGGCTGGTCTCGGCCATGGCCAGGACGCCCGAAGCCGCGAGCAGGATGGCGATGATGACGATGAGGATGCCGTCCTCGAAATGAAACCCCGATGACGCCAGGAGCGTGGGGACGCTCATGCTCTGTGGTCGACCCGGTGGAAGCGCGTGAGCAGCTGCTGCTCCACCGCCTCCATCCGCTCCGCCTCCGCCTCCTTCTCGTGGTCCATGCCGAGCAGGTGCAACAACCCGTGAACGACGAGTAGCGCCACCTCGTCCTCGAAGGACACCTCGTGCTCTTCCGCGTTGCGAGCTGCCACGACGGGACAGATGACCACGTCACCGAGCAGGGTGAGGATGCCTTGCTCGGCCGAGCTTCCGGGACCGCTCCCACCGAAGTCCGGGGAACGGCCGGTGGGTCCGGGCTCGTCCTCGATGGGGAAGGAGAGCACGTCGGTCGGTCCCGTCTTGCCCAAGAACTGCTCGTTGAGCGCGGCGATGGCGTCCTCGTCGACGAAGAGGAGCGAGACCTCGGTCTCGCCTTTCACGCCGCGCGCCTGCAGCACCTGGCGCGCCAGTCCCGCCCATCGAGCGACGTCCATCTGATGAACCTGCTGCTCGTCAGCCGCAAAGACGTCGATCGTCACTGCGTGGAACCCGCCCGCCCTTCTGCCACCTCGTAGGCGTCGACGATGTCGGCCACGATCTTGTGGCGGACGACGTCGCGGCGGCTCAGGTGGACGAACGTGATGTCGTCGATCCCGCCCAGCACCGGCTCCAGGCCGACCAGTCCCGAGCGGCCCCCCGGCACGTCGATCTGGGTCACGTCACCGGTGACCACGCACTTGGAACCGAACCCGATCCGGGTCAGGAACATCTTCATCTGCTCGGGAGTCGTGTTCTGGGCCTCGTCGAGGATGATGAACGAGCTGTTGAGTGTCCGACCCCGCATGAAAGCGAGGGGTGCGACCTCGATGGTGCCGCGGTCGAGGAGTCGCTGTGCGCCCTCGGGCTCGAGCAGGTCGTACAGCGCGTCGTAGAGCGGGCGGAGGTACGGGTCGACCTTGGCCATCAGGTCGCCCGGTAGGAAGCCGAGGCGCTCGCCGGCCTCGACGGCGGGCCGGGTCAAGATGATGCGCGTGACCTGTCGCGACTGGAGAGCGTGTACCGCCTGGGCCACCGCCAGGTAGGACTTCCCCGTTCCCGCCGGCCCGATCCCGAACGTGATGATGCTCTGCGAGATGGCGTCGACATACCGCTTCTGCCCGGCCGTGTTAGGGCGCACCGTCTTGCCGCCGGCGGCCCGGACAACCTCGGAACGCAAGACGTCGCTCGGACGGATGTCGTCCCGCACCATGTCGATGGCGCGGGCCACTGCCGAGGAGTCGAGGTTCCGACCGGCCTGGACCATGAGGATGAGCTCCTCGAAGAGCCGCACCACCAACTCGGCATCGGGACCCTCGACGGAGATGCGGTCGCCCTGCACCACGATCTGGTCGGAGGGGAAGGCCTGCTCGATCTGGCGGAGGTGCTCGTCGCGTGTCCCGAGAAGACCGGCCATCAAGTGGTTGCCCGGGACGAAGCACTCGGCGCGCAGGGTCGTGGTCATGGTGCGGTCATGTGACGGCAAGGTGCCCCTTCAGTGGTTCGCCCCCCAGGACGTGGAGGTGGAGGTGCGGGACCGAGTTCATGGCATCGGGCCCGATGTTGAAGATGAGGCGGTAGCCCCGATCCGGTGTCGCCAGGCCGGCGGCGTCCGCGACGGCCCGCGCGGCCATGAGCATGTCGGCCACGACAGGCCCGTCCTCAGCGGTGACCGTCGAGGCGTCGTCGATGTGACGACGGGGCACCACGAGCACGTGGAGCGGAGCGGCCGGGTGGATGTCCTTGAAGGCCAGGGTCGTCGGTGTCTCGTGCACCGTCTCGGACGGCACCGCACCCGCCACGATCTGGCAGAAGAGGCAGTCGGCGGCGTCCGTCATGCCCCGGGGTCGCCGTCCCTCTGCGCCAGCCTGATCACTGGTCCGAACTTACCGGTCCCCGGGTCCTGCCGGTGACCAAGGGTGCCCGTGTGGGCGTTCGTCGGCCGGGGTCACCCCTCTGTCGCCGCCACGGTCCCGGTCCGCAGGGAGGCCAGAAGGGCTCCGGCGGTGACGGCCGCCGTCTCGGCCCGCAGGACGCTCAAGCCGAACCCCACCGTGGGCAGGCCCGACTCCAGCTCCTCGGTGCTCCACCCGCCCTCGGGCCCGACGGCCACCACACGCTGGGCCACAGTCGGCCGGTCCCCGCTCAGCTGGGCCAAGACGACCTCGCCCGGGCCGCCCAATGCGGCCAGGTCGGCGAAGGGCAGCGTGTCGCTGACCTCGGGCAGCCAGACGCGCCGGCTCTGCGCCGCCGCTTCGCGCACCACCCGGCGCAGCTTCTCGACGGTCGCCTGGCCGCGGGCGCCGGACCAGCGCACGACGCTGCGCTCGGTGCGCAGCGGGACGATGCGGTCGATGCCCAACTCGGTCAGCTTCTGGACGACCCATTCGGGCCGCTCCCCTTTCACCGGGGCGAAGGCCACGGTGAGCGGCGGCTCGGCGAGCCCCTCGGACTGCACGGTCCCGTCGCCGCCGATACCGGTGCCGGCCGTGAGCCGCTCGAGGGCTGCCGGGCCTCGCCATGCGGTACGCACCCAGCGTCCGTGCCCATCGGCGGCGATGACCTCCTCACCGTCGCGCAGTCGCAGCACGCGGCTCAGGTGGTGTGCATCCTCGTCGGACAGTGATGGTCGGTCCGGGTCGTCGACGAAGACCTGGGCGGCCGCCGCGGCGCGCACGGCGACGGCGGCGTAGGTGGGTCCGGCGCTAGCCAAAGGCAGAGCGCAGGCGCGAGAACACGCCCTCACCGCCACCGGCACCGGGGGCCGAGACCTCTTCACCTCGTGACGCGGCGAATTGGCGCATGAGCTCGTCCTGCTCCGGGCTGAGATCGGTGGGCGTCGCGACCAGCACGTGCACGTAGAAGTCACCCCGGCCGCGGCCGCGCAGGTGCGGTACGCCGAGGTTGCGGATGCGCTCGATGTGCCCGTGCTGGGTGCCCGGCCCGATCGTCAGGTGCTGCGGCCCGTCGAGGGTCTCGACGTCGGTCTCGGTCCCCAGGGCCGCCTGGGCGACGCTGATGGTCAACGTGGTGTGGATGGTGTCCCCTTGGCGCTCGAAGCGCTGGTCGGGTTGCACCGCCAAGTGGACGAACAGCGAACCGCTCGGGCCGCCGCGCTGACCGGCCGCCCCGCGGTCGGCCAGGCGCAGGGTGGACCCGTCCTCCACGCCGGCGGGCACCTCGACGGTGAACGTGTTCTCCTCCATGCGGCGCCCTTCGCCGCGGCAGTCGACGCACGGGTTGGGGATCATCTCGCCGGTCCCGCTGCAGCGCGAGCAGGCGGCGCTCGTCACGACCTGCCCGAGCAACGACTGGCGAACACGGCGCAACTCGCCGGCGCCCTGGCAGTCGATGCACGTCACCGGCTCGGTGCCGGGGGCGGTGCCCCTGCCCGCACACGTGGTGCACATGGTCGGGAGGCGGACCGAGATCTCCTGGCGGCTGCCGAACACTGCCTCGGAGAATTCGATCCCAAGCCGGACCTCGGCGTCCGCGCCGACCTGGGGACCGCGCCGCCGATTGCCGGTCCCCCCCATCTGCCCGAAGAACGCCTCGAAGATGTCGCCCAGGCCGCCTTCGAAGCCGAAGCCACCCGCGCCTGCGGCCTGCGACCCGAACACGCCCTCGGGGCCGAAGCGGTCGTAGCGGGCCCGCCGGTCGGGGTCGCGCAGCACCTCGTAGGCGACGGTCACTTCCTTGAAGCGCGCCTCGGCGGCAGGGTCCCCGTGGTTGGTGTCGGGGTGCAGCTCGCGGGCGCGGGCGCGGTAGGCCCGCTTGATCTCGTCGTCACTGGCGTCGGGGCCGACCCCGAGCAGCGCGTAGAGGTCGCCCAGCCCGTCAGTGACGGCCATCGTGCCCCCCGCTGATGCGCTCCCCGAGCCGCTCGCCCACCACGTGGGCCGCGGCCATGGCCCGCGCGTAGTCCATGCGGGTCGGGCCGAGCAGCCCGACGGCGCCGAGGTCCTGCCCGTCGATGGAGACCGGCGACACCACGACGGCACACGATGAGAGCGGCTCGAAACCGTGCTCGGTGCCGATGGCAACGGAGAGGCCGCGGTCGAGGACGTCGCGCAAAAGTGTCACGACGACCAGCTGCTGTTCCAGGATGGCGAGGACCGAGCGCACGGTCTCCACGGCGTCGAAGGACTCGGCAAGACGGGCGGGACCGCCCACGAAGATCTGATCCGACTCCATGGCGCCCTCGAGGGAGTCGAAGGCCCGACGCGCCGCGCCGACGAGGTGGTCGACCTGCGCGGAACCGCTGGCCGGGACGATCCAGGGCTGGGTGAGCCTGCGCCCGACCAGGGATGAGGAGAGCACCGTGCCGGCGCCGGCCAGCGCCTCGTCCGCGGTCTCGACCTCGAGGTCGATGGTCCGCTTCTCGACGGCGCCGTCGGAGAGCACCACGACCAACAGCGCGTGCAGCGGCGACAGCCCGACGAGCTGGATGGAACGGATGGTGGCCGTGTCGTGCGAGGGACCGACAACCACGGCGGCGTAGGAGGTCAACTCGGAGAGCAGGCCGGAGGCCCGCTCGAGCACCGTCTCCATCTCACCATGAACCTGCTCGAAGAACTGCGTCACCTGGCGGCGCTGGATGGGCCCGAGGACACCGGGCCCGGTCAGGTGGTCGACGAAAAAGCGGTAGCCCTTGTCGGTCGGGATACGGCCAGCACTCGTGTGGGGCTGGACGAGGTAGCCCTCGCGCTCGAGCGCCACCATCTCCGAGCGGACGGTGGCCGAGGACACCTGCACGCCCGGGGCGCTGGCGACGTGGGAGGACCCCACCGGCTCGGCGGTCCCGATGTACTCGGTGACCACCGCCTCGAGGATGGCCGCCCGACGGGCGTTGAGGGCGCGCTCGTCGTCTGCAGCATCGGTATGGGGGGTCGAGTCGGGGATCGGTGTCATGACGTGCCTAGCACTCAAGTCTACCGAGTGCCAGGGCAACCGCCGTGGGCGCCACCAGGACCCACGCCAATTTGAAATTGGACGACAACCGCCCAGCCCCCCAGTCATCGTCACCCAGGCGCACTCAGTCATCACCCAGGCGCAACGCGGAGATGAAGGCCTCCTGGGGCACGTCGACCCGCCCGATGGTCTTCATGCGCTTCTTGCCCTCCTTCTGCCTCTCGAGCAGCTTGCGCTTGCGGGTGATGTCACCGCCGTAGCACTTGGCCAGGACGTCCTTGCGCTTCGCCTTGACCGTCTCCCGGGCCACGATGCGGCCGCCGATGGCCGCCTGGATCGGGACGTCGAAGAGCTGCCGGGGGATCAGCTCGCGCAGCTTCTCGGCCATCTTGCGGCCGTAGACGTCGGCCGTGCTCCGGTGCACGATGGTCGAGAAGGCGTCGACGGGTGCGTGGTTGATCAGGATGTCGACCCGCACGAGATTGCCGGTGGCGTAGTCCTCCGGCTCGTAGTCCAAGCTGGCGTACCCCTTGGTCCGGCTCTTCAGCTGGTCGAAGAAGTCGATCACGACCTCGGCCAGGGGGAGCGTGTAGACGAGCTCGACGCGCTCCGGCGAGAGGTATTCCATACGGGTCATGTCCCCCCGCCGGGTCTGGCAGAGCTCCATGACGGTGCCGGTGTACTCGGTCGGCGTGATGATGGTGGCCGACAACATGGGCTCGTCGATGTGGTCGATCCGGCTGGCGTCGGGGAGCTCGGTCGGGTTGTCGACGTCGAGCTCGGTCCCGTCGGTGAGGAAGGCCCGGTACTCGACACTCGGCGCGGTGGCAATGAGAGACAGGTCGAACTCGCGCTCCAGGCGCTCGCGGACGATCTCCATGTGCAGCAGGCCCAGGAAGCCGCAACGGAAACCGATCCCCAGGGCATGGGAGGACTCGGGCTCGAACGTGAAGCTGGCGTCATTGAGCTTGAGCCGGTCGAGCGCGTCGCGCAGGTCCGGCAGCTCGTCGCCGTCGACCGGGTAGAGACCGCAGAACACCATGGGCTTGGGATCCCGGTAGCCGGCGAGCGCGTCGGTGGCGCCGTGCTGCGCGGTGGTCACCGTCTCCCCCGAGCGCGCCTCGCCCACGTCCTTGATCCCGGCGATGAGGTAACCGACCTCGCCCGGACCCAACCCGTCGACGGGAACGGCCACGGGGGTGCGCACGCCGACTTCTTCGATGTCGTGGACTGCGTTGGCCTGCATGAAGCGCAGACGCGCCCCGCTGGGGAGCGACCCGTCGACGATGCGTATGGAGCTGACGACGCCACGGTACTGGTCGTAGGAGGAGTCGAAGATCAGGGCGCGCAGCGGCGCGGCGGGCTCGCCCTGGGGCGGAGGGATGCGGGCGATGATCGCGTCGAGCAGGTCCGGCACCCCCTCGCCCGTCTTGGCCGAGATATGGAGGATGGACTCGGCCGGGAGTCCCAGCACGTGCTCGATCTCGAGCGCACAGCGGACCGGGTCGGCCGCCGGCAGGTCGATCTTGTTGAGGACCGGCACGATCTCGAGGTCGTTCTCAATGGCTTGGTAGCAGTTGGCCAGCGTCTGGGCCTGGATGCCCTGCGACGCGTCGACCAGGAGCACGGCACCCTCACAGGCCGCCAGCGAGCGGGAGACCTCGTAGCCGAAGTCGACGTGGCCGGGGGTGTCGATCAGGTGGAGGATGTGCCCGGAGTGCACCACCCTGACGTTCTGGGCCTTGATGGTGATCCCCCGCTCCCGCTCGATGTCCATCGAGTCGAGGTACTGCTCCCGCATGAGGCGGGGGTCGACGGCCCCGGTGATCTCGAGAATCCGGTCGGAGAGGGTCGACTTGCCGTGGTCGACGTGGCTGATGATGGAAAAATTGCGAATGAGCTCGACCGCAATGGGTCCAGAAGCGGTGACGGGGGGCGGCACGGTCCGTCGATCGTACCGGCCCCGGTCGGCTGCCCCGGTCGCCTGGCCAGGGAACTCGGGAAGCGGCCAGTCCCTCGGCGCCGGCCGAAATGTCCCCGCCACCTGCTACAGTTGTCGTCCGCACGGTGAGGTTCCGCCCGCCGCCGCCCCCCTTCCAAGAACACTGAGGATCGACACGTGGCCAACATCAAGAGCCAGATCAAGCGCAACCGCCAAAACGAGAAGCGCCGGCTGCGCAACAAGTCGGTGCGGGCTGAGCTGCGCACGCGCGCGAAGTCGGCCGTGACGGCCGCCGAGAGCGGTGCCGAAGACAGCGTCGAGGCGCTGCGGCTGGCCGTGAAGCGGATCGACAAGGCCGCCGCCCGCGGTGTCATCCACAAGAACACGGCCGCGAACCACAAGTCGCGTCTGGTGCGCCGGGTCGCCGCCATCGAGGCGGACGCCGCCGAATAGGGTCGGTCTCCCGGCTCCCTTTCGTCCGCTTCGGCGGGCTGCTTCACCTCCTCCCGTTCTCCCTCTTCTCCCTTTTGTCGGCATGCCGACGCGCCCTGTGCGGCTCCGCGGACTACCCAGCCATGGAGAAGGTGAAGAGCTTCTCCGGCACGATGCACGCACCGACGGCGTCGGCGTTGTCGAGCCATTCCTCGAAAGACGGACCCTGCTTCGGGAGGTACTCGTCGAGCATCGCTTGACGGAGCTCCACGAAGGTGGAGTCGTGGAGGCCGAAGATCTCGGCGCTCCCGTGCACGGTCACTGCGAGCTCCTCGCCGGGCAAGTGGGTGGCGCTGCACACAGGCCGGGCGGCCAGGTGTCGCATGCGAACGGCGTCGCGACCCGAGCTGAACCAGAACGTGCCGTGCAGGAAATAGCCGTCGACCGGTCCGACCAAGGGCCGCCCGTCGGCGGTCACCGTGGCCAGCGCGAGGAGACGCATCCCCTGCAGCCGCTCGGTGAGCTGCACCGCGTTGAGCCGGCGCTCGTCTGTGATGATGCCTCGCAAGTGGGGACCGGCGGTCGCCATGGAGGAGTCGAGCAGGTCCTGCAGGTTCGCCATTTCTTCCGCGGTCTCGAGCATGGGCCCAGTCCAGCACCAGGGTGCTCGCCGTGCTTCGCTGTGGGAAACTACAACCATGGAGGACGGCCTCGTCCTGACCCGTCGCATCTCCGAGCTGGGCGTGCATGAGTCGGCGCTGCGCGATGGGCCCGACGGGGGCGCCGCCGTCGTCAGCCGTTACGTCGGCTACGAGGAGTGGGAGCGGACCGGCTTCGTGCGGCGGGAGATGGCACGCCACGGCGTCGCACTGATTCTTGGCTTCGGAGACACCATGGAGGTCTTCGAAGGCGAGGCCGACAGCCCCGTGCGGACCCTGGGCGCGTTCGTCGTCGGCAACCAGTCGCATTCGAGCCTCACCGGTATCCATGGTCACCAATTCGGCGTGCAGGTGGAGCTGACGCCCACCGGCGCTCTGGCGCTTTTCGGCAATGTCGAGGATCTGAACGATTCCGTGGTGCCCCTCGACGAGGCACTCGGCGCACGATGGACGCTCCTGTTGGAACGCTTGAGCGAGACGGCGTCGTGGGAGGCGCGGCTGCATCTCATCGACGAGGCCATCGGCTGTCGGGAACTCCCCGCCCTCTCTCCTGCGGTCGAATGGATCCGCCAGCATTTGGTCGCCTCGAAGGGCCGGGCACGGGTGGAGCCCCTCATGGACGCGACCGGCTGGAGCCGACGACACGTGACAGACCGCTTCCGACGCCAATTGGGGGTCTCGCCGAAGGCGTACGCCCGACTCCTCCGCTTCGACAACGCCACCGCGCTGCTCACCAACCCGGCGGCCGGCGGTTCCCTGGCGGCGGTCGCGATAGAGGCCGGGTACTACGACCAGTCGCACTTGAACAGGGATTTCGTCAGCCTGGCGGGCATGACGCCAGGCGCATACGCGGGTGTGCGCGACCTCGCGCCCGAGGTCAGATTTGTCCAAGACGGCCTGCTGGCGGCAGCGGAAGTGTGGAGCCCATGAACACCTCCAACGACTCCACCAATCCGACCTCCACCCCTGCGGTCGTCATCCCGATCCTCGTCTACGAGGACATCGAGGCCGCACACGACTACCTCGTCGAGACGTTCGGCCTCACCTCGGGAGGACTGCACCGCCTCGACGACGGCACCGTTGTCCACGGCGAGGTCCGCAACGGCGATGCCCCCATTTGGCTGCACCGGACGACGGCCGAGCACGAAATGGCTTCGCCACGTGGCGCCGCCTTGTCGCACGGCGGACTGTCGGTCATCGTCCCCGACGTCGACGCGCACTATGCACGAGTCAAGGCGGCCGGGGCCACGATCGACGGCGAGCCCACCGACCAGGACTACGGCCTGCGCGAGTACGGCGCCCGGGACCCCGAGAACCACCGGTGGTGGTTCTCCACGCCGCTCGCCTGACGCGTCAGCGGCGGGCGCCCGCCCGCGGGCGGGACGTCCGCGCCGGGCGGGTCTGGCGGGCCAACCGCGCCACCAGGATCTCGATCACGACGTCGGCGTCCATGCCGCTGGCCCCACGCACGTCGAGGTCGGCCGCCGAGATGAGGTTGACGGCCTCGGCGATCCTCGTGCTGCCGAGGCGCCGCGACTGCTCGAGGGCCTTCTTGGCCACGAACGGCGCCGTGCCGAGCACGGCCGCGGCGTCCCGGTCGTTACTGACGTCGTCCCCGTCGAGCGCCAACATGTTGGAGAAATGGCCGTGCAGCGTGGCGAGCACCTGCACGGGGGCCAGTCCACCCGCCTCGAGCATGCGGCGCAGCACGACCAGCGCCCGTCCCGGCTCACCTTTGTCGATGGCGTCGGTCAGCTCGTAGCGGGGAACGTTGCCCGCCTCACCGAGGTAGGGCACCAGGTCATCCGCGGTGATGCGGGCGCCCTCGCCGTAGGCGGCGCTCAGCGCGCCGAGGAGGCCCTCCACGCGGCCGAGATCCTCGCCGACGTGGCCCGCCAACAGGTCGGCCGCCCGGGGCTCGAGCTTCACCGGCGCCGCTCGCAGGTGGTCGTGCAACCAGGCCTTGCGCTCCCCCGCCTTGCCCGTGGCGACGTCGATGATCTGGCCCGCAGTGCCGATCGCCCTGACCAGCGGCGCCGGGACGGTGCCGCCCCCGCCGACGAGGATGAGCACCGTCGTCGGGAGGGGGTCCTGCACGATCTCGACCAGCCGCGGCGCGTCGGCCGTGAGGAGCCGCCCGGCCTCGCGCACGACGACGACCCGCCGGTCGACCAGGAAGGGCGGGGTCATGCAGGCGTCCACCACCGCCCCGACGTTGAGCTCTTCGCCCGCACCGCCTCCGATCTCCTCCACGATGAGCGCGTGGTCGCCGTCGCCCACCACCTGGTCGAGGAGCCCGCGCACCTCCTGGGCCACCAGCGCGGCGTCGTCCCCCTTGACCAGATAGACGGAGGCGGCGGGCGCGGCGCTCATTCGGCTTCGCTGATGGCGGCCAGGACGTCGCGGGCCCGGCAGGTGCCCTTGACGTCGTGCACACGCACGATCCGGCAGCCCCAGGCGATGCCGAGGGCCGCCGCGCCGATGGAAGCCTCGCGCCGCTCGGTGAGCTCCAGATCGAGGACCTTGCCGAGGAACGTCTTGTTGGAAGCCGACAGCAGGAGCGGGTACCCGAGTGCGGCCAGGGTGGCCGACGCCCGCAGGAGAGTGAGCGACTGCTCGGCCGTCTTGCCGAGGTCGAGGCCGGCATCGAGCACGATCCGCTCCGCGGGGAGGCCGGCTGCCCGGGCGCCGTCGGCGCGCTCGGTGAGGAAGCGGGCCACGTCGGCCACGACGTCGTCGTAGTGCGGATCGGGGTCGGGCACCCGGGGGGCGAGACGAATGTGCGTGATGACCACGGCGGCATCGTGCTCGGCCGCGGCGGGCACGTAGTCGGGATCGGCCAGGCCGCTGATGTCGTTGCCCATCACCGCACCCTCGGCGAAGGAGGCACGCGCCACCGAGGCGCGCCAGGTGTCGACCGAGACCGGCGTGTCGAAGCGCGCCACCAGGCCGGCCACGACCGGGACGACGCGGTCGAGCTCCTCGGGCTCGGTCACCTCGGGTCCGGGGCCGGCCTTCACCCCGCCGATGTCGAGGATGTCCGCTCCGTCGGCCACGAGCAGCTCGGCCCGCCCGTAGAGCTTGTCGAGCTCGAACGTGACGCCCTGGTCGTAGAAGGAGTCGGGGGTGCGGTTGAGGATCCCCATCACCAGCGCCCGGTGGGTGAGGTCGTAGCGCCTGCCGCCGAGATCGAGCAGCGGGGCGTGAGGAAGTGGTGCGGCGTCCGTGTTCGCCGCGCCGGTGGTGGACGCCCCGGTGGCCGGCGCGGCCATCAGAACAGGCGTGCGGTCAGCGCCCGGCGATATTCCTTGGTGCGCGGGTCGTCGGCGCCCATCGCCTCGAGGAGGTCCACGAACTCCTGGCGGGCGGCGTCGTCATCGCGCACCCGCTCGAGCAGCCCGTTCAACTTGGCCTCGATCTCCTCGCGTCCCGTGCCCGAGACGTCGACCCCGGCTTCGAGCAGGCGGGCCTCGGCCGCCAGGACCCGGCTGGCCTCGGTCTCGGGGAGGCGCTGCAGCAGGGCCAGTGCCTCGGCCGCCTCACCGCGGTCGATGAGGACGCGGGCGAGGCCCTCGGTGGCGGCGGCATGGTCCGGCTCGAGCTCCAGGGCCCGGCGCAGGGAGGCCTCGTCCCCCGTGGCCGCCAGCGTGTCGGCCTCGCTCGGCGCCGGCGCCAGGCGCTGGACGAAGGCGGTGATCTGCGCCTCAGGGACGGCGCCGATGAATTGGTCCACCACCTGGCCTTCGCGAAGGGCGAACACGGCGGGAATGGATTGCACGTTGAAGGCCCGCGCCACCGCCGGGTTGTCGTCGACGTTGACCTTGGCCAGCTCGACGGCGCCCCCGGTGTCGGCCACAGCCTTCTCGATCATGGGCCCGAGGGTCTTGCAGGGCCCGCACCACGGGGCCCAGAGGTCCACGATCACCGGGACCGTCGCACTGCGGTCCAGTACGTCGCTTTGGAAGGTCTGGTCTGTGACGTCCATCGGCCACGACGCTAATGGCTGTTCCCGGACGCAACGACGTCCCACCTGAGCAGGGACGCGAGCCCCGGGGAGGGCTCCATCCGAGGGGCCGCTGAGGGCCGAGGCGTCCCACCGGGTCACACGTCACCGATTAGCGTCGTTCGCGTGTCGCAGTCGCCCGAGGGCATTCACGAGACCGAGGTCACCGCATGGATGGCGGCGCACCTTCCCGAACTGCGCGAGCCGCTCACCTTCACCCTCATCGCGGGAGGACGCTCCAACCTCACGTACCGCGTCGAGGACGCCGCCGGACGGGCGTGGGCCCTGCGGCGCCCGCCTTTGCACCATGTGCTGCCGACCGCGCACGACATGTCCCGCGAGTACCGCCTCATGCACTCCCTCGGGCCCGCGGGGATCCCCGTTCCGGTCACCGTCGGCCTCTGCACCGACGAGGCGGTCAACGAGCGGCCGTTCTACGTCATGGAGTTCGTCGAGGGGCACATCCTGCGCAGCGCGCCCGAGGCCGTTGCCGCGTTCGACGAGACGACGCGGCGCCGGCGTCGGTGACCACATGGCCGACACGCTGGCCGCGCTGCACGACGTCGATCCGGACGCAGTCGGACTGGGCGACCTGGGGCGGCACGATGGGTACATCGAGCGGCAGCTGAAGCGCTGGCGCGGACAATACGACCAGATGCAGGTCGAGGGCGTCGACCACGGCGGCCTCGTCGAGCGGGTGAGCGACGAGCTGGCCCGGCGCATCCCCAAGCAACAGCGGACGTCCGTCGTTCACGGGGACTACCGGATGGACAATGTGGTGCTGGCCGACGACGGCACTGTCCGGGCGATACTCGATTGGGAGATCTGCACGCTCGGGGACCCGTTGGCCGACCTCGGGCTGCTGATGGACTACTGGTCCGACCCGGACGACTCCATGGCGGTGCTCGGGCTCTCACCCACCACGGCACCCGGGTTCTCCACCAAAGCCCAGATCATGGAACGCTACGACTCGGTGTCCGATCTCGACGTCTCCGGCGTCGGCTACTACATGGCCTTCGGGTACTGGAAGCTCGCCTGCATTCTGCAGGGGGTCTACGCCCGCTACGTGGCCGGCGCGGGAGCCGGCGACCAGGGCAGCGTCGAGGGGTTCCCGATCCAGATCGGACGGCTGTTCGAGATGGCGGCCGACGCGCTGGAGACCGCCCCGTGACCCCCGAGGGCAACGGGCTGACCGAGATCTTCGAGGTCCATCAGGAACCCGTCCTGCGCGAGCCGATCCTCGTCGTCGCGCTCGAGGGCTGGGTCGACGCCGGCCTCGGCGCCACCACGGCCATTGCGACGCTTCTCGGGCAGGGGCACACCGAGCCGATCGTCACGTTCAACGGCGAGCATTTCCTCGACCAGCGGGCCCGGCGCCCGGTCGCCCGCATCGTCAACGGCATCACGACCGACCTCACCTGGCCCCGCACCATGGTGCGGCAGGGGACGGACGAGTCGGGGCGGGACATGCTCTTCCTCGTCGGCCCCGAGCCCGATTTCCATTGGCGCGCCTTCACCGACGCGGTGGTGGGGCTGGCGCGCTCGTGGCACGTGCGCATGGTGGTCGGTCTCGGCGCCTTCCCGGCGCCGGCGCCCCACACACGCCCGGTGAAGCTGGCCGCCACGGCGCCGTCCGGCTCGGCGGATCTCATCGAGCAGGTGGGGATCGTCCAGGGCGAGCTCGAGGTGCCGGCCGGCGTCCTGGCCGCCTTGGAAATGGCTTTCGGGGCCAACGGAACTCCGGCCGTCAGCCTGTGGGCGCGGGTCCCCCACTACGTGGCGGGCATGCCGTTCCCCGAGGCCAGTGCCGCGTTGATCGAGGGACTGGCCGCGGTGGGGTCGCTGTCGCTGGACTCGTCCGCGCTGCGCCGGGCGGGCGACAGCTCGCGGCGGCAGGTGGACCAGCTGATCGCCGACAACGCGGAGCACCAGGCCATGGTGCGCAAGCTCGAGGAGAACATCGACGCCTCGGAGGGCAACGCCATGGGGGTCGACGCCGTGCCCTCGGGCGACGAGATCGCCGCCGAGCTCGAGCGCTTCCTGCGGGGCGAAGAACAGTAAGGAGGGGTTGCCCATGAAGATCGACGGCGGCATCGGGTTCGCTCCCGACGGCATCGCGGCGCAGGCGGTCCAGGCCGAGCAGAGCGGCTACGACGGGGTCTGGTCGGCCGAGACGAACCATGACCCGTTCCTGCCCATTGCCGTCGGGGCCGCCGCCACGGAGAAGCTCGAGTTCGGGACCGGGATCGCGGTGGCCTTCGCCCGCAACCCCATGACGCTCGCCGTCCTGGCCAACGACCTGCAGCTGCTGACCAAGGGCCGCTTCATGCTCGGCATGGGCAGCCAGATCAAGCCGCACATCACCAAGCGCTTCTCCATGCCGTGGTCGCACCCGGCGCCGCGCATGCGGGAGCTCATTCTGGCCATCCGGGCCATCTGGAAGACGTGGGAGACCGGTGAACCGCTCGCCTTCCGGGGCGAGTTCTACACGCACACCTTGATGACGCCCTTCTTCGACCCGGGACCGAACCCGCACGGCAACCCCAAGATCCTGCTGGCCGGCGTGGGCGAGCTCATGACCGAGGTCGCCGGCGAAGTCGGCGACGGCTTCTTGGTGCACGGCTTCTCCACCGAGCGCTACCTGCGCGAGGTGAGCCTGCCCGCGCTCGAACGGGGGGCGGCCAAGGCGGGCAAGACCCGCCTCGATCTCACCGTCTCCTACCCGGGCTTCGTCGTCACGGGCCCCGACGAGAAGACCATGACCGCGGCCGCCAAGGCGGTCCGCGAGCAGATCGCGTTCTACGGGTCGACGCCGGCCTACCGTCCCGTCCTGGAGCTGCACGGGTGGGGCGACCTGCAGCCGGAGCTCAACACGCTTTCCAAGCGGGGCGAGTGGGTGAAGATGGGCGAGCTGATCGACGACGACATCCTCAACGCCTTCGCCATCGTCTGCCCGCTCGACGAGGTTGCCACCGAGGTGCGCAACCGCTACGAGGGCATGGTCGACCGTTTCAGCTTCTACGCGCCCTACAAGGTGGAGCCCGAGACGTGGAAGGACGTGCTGGCCGGCTTCCACTAGTT
>CAWIYI010000039.1:0-44171 GCA_963840245.1 uncultured Acidimicrobiaceae bacterium | reverse complement strand
GGAGCGGAAGACGGGATTCGAACCCGCGACCCTCACCTTGGCAAGGTGATGCGCTACCGCTGCGCCACTTCCGCGTGGGTCACCACTTTATCGCGGGAGTGACCTCGCAAAGGGAGGGGTCAGAACCGCCTCAACCTGGTAGTTCACGGCCCGTACACCGCCGGGACCGGCCGCATGTTCACCGGGCGGGCCATCTCGCTAGATTTCCGTCCATGCGCCAGGACGAGAACACCGCCATCCTGAGCCGGTCCTTCGGAGAGGTTGCGCCAGAGTACAACCGGCTCCGCTCCGGTCCGTCAAGGGAAGCACTCGACTGGTTGGTTCCCGAGAGTGCGAGCGACGTCCTCGAGCTCGGGGCTGGGACCGGAATCCTCACGCGGCTCCTCGCCGAACGAGTTGCCCACGTCACGGCCGTCGAACCCGACGACCGGATGCGAGCCGTCCTCGCCGCGACAGAAGTGTCGGTGGAGGTCGTGGCGGGCAATGCTGAGAAGATACCGGCCGCCGCGTCCTCCGTCGACGTCGTCATCGCGCAGTCCGCGTGGCACTGGGTCGACGAGGAGCGTGCCGTCCCCGAGGTAGCCCGGGTATTGCGGCCCGGCGGTCGACTCTCTCTCGTCTGGACCGGTCCCGACCGCTCCGTCGATTGGATGCGATCGCTGTGGGCCGGCGGCATCATCTTCAGCCCCGAGGAGCAGACCGACGTCGACAACCGGCGTCGTCGCCGGCACCTCGTGAACGTCGACGTCGGTGGAAACAGCCCGTTCCTCGAGCCGGAGAAGATGCTCTTCCAATGGACCCGGCCGATGGCCAAGGCGGATCTCGTGGCGCTGGCCACCACCTACAGCGCCGTCATCACCATGGATGAAAGTGCCCGCCGCGAGCACCTCCATGCAATGGAGCGCTTTCTCGACGCCTATGAGCCGTTCACCGGACTCGAGGTCATCGACGTCCCCATGCGCTCGTACTGCTGGCGGGCGACCAAGCGCTGAGCTACCGCTGACAGGCGGCCGTGTCTCGCCTGCGCACGGGCCCCACCTCCCCTCACGCGGGC
Source organism: uncultured Acidimicrobiaceae bacterium (assembly GCA_963840245.1). Lineage (GTDB taxonomy): Bacteria > Actinomycetota > Acidimicrobiia > Acidimicrobiales > RAAP-2 > Bog-473. The sequence continues at coordinate 43,117 of CAWIYI010000039.1, read as the reverse complement.
ACCGGTTCTTCGGTGCAGCGCCGTCGCCATTGCTGTGAATCGTCATCCATTCGTCGGACAACTCCTCGTACCCACCCATGTCCCTCTGCGGCTGCACTCAGATCCGGAGCGCACCCTGGGAGCACCGGTTCGAATGGACCGGCGCCAAGAGAGAAAGGGCACACCCATGCAGATCCGCCTTCGTAACGTCCTTGCCACCGGCGCACTGACATCCGGCCTCATCGCCGGCGGCGCGTTGGTCGCCGATGCAGCCACCACGTCCACGACAACGGGGAGCTCCGGGAACACGGGGACGAGCTCGACGTCGAACTCCTCGACGGCCAACCCCTCCACCACCACACCATCGTCGAGGTCGGGCGCCGGCAACACGGGCTCGGGTTCCTCGAGCTCGTCGACCGGCTCAGGCTCGAGCTCCAGCTCAGGTTCCGGCTCGACCAAGAACTGTCCCGACATGGGCCACGGCTCGAGTTCGAACGCCCCACCGGGCACGCCCCCGTAGTCGGGCGCCCGCCGACGTCCGGTTCGGGCAGCGGGTCCTCCCCCGGCTCGTAGCGGAGAGGCTCCCCACAGCGGAGCCAAAGACCCCACCACAAAGAGGAACGGGCGGTGTGGGCCGGATCGCCGAGCCGAGCGGTCCGCACCGCCCCCTCTCGGTGCGCCCGATCACCCGCAGGTGCTCAGGCCGTCGCCCCCCGGGCATCGAGCGCGCACACGACCAGCTCCCCGAGCGCATCATCGACGTGCACCGCCACCTCGTCGAGCTCGGGCAGGAGCCGGCGGCACGCCAGCATCCCGAAGTACACCCGGTCGAGATACGAGAAGGCGGTCACGTTGAGGCCGATGCCTTCCGCCATGGGGCCCACCGGGTACGTGGCGGCAACACGACTGCCGGCCAGGAAGAGGGGGAGGTCGGGGACCCGGACGCTGGAGACAGTGACGTTGAACGGCGGCCGCATCCTGTCGAAGAGCCGCGTACCGGCCACCGCACGGGCGACCCGGGAGGCGAGCGCCGGCAGGGCAATCTGGGCCAGGTCGCCCACGAAGCGCCCCCCGTGCAGCTTCTCCTGCTCCTTGGCCACCCGCGACGATTCGGAGATGGCGTCGAGCCGAGCCACCGGATCCTCCATGTCGCTGGCCAGGGAGACGAGCATCCCCGACACCTGGTTGCCCAGTTCCTCGGTCTCCCCCTCCGCCCGTGTCGAGACGGGGACCATGGCGACGAGCGGACCTTCGGCCTCCTCCCCCCGGGCTTCGAGCAGGCGACGGAGCCCGCCCGAGACGCAGGCCAGGATCACGTCATTGACGGTGGCCTCGAAGACGCGGCTGACCAGCTTCACGTCCTCGAGCGGAACGGAGAGGCCGGCGAAGCGCTTCCGGTTCGACACGGCGCCGTTGAACGAGGTGCGCGGCGCGGTGAAGAAGCCCGGCGGCGACTGCTCGCCCCGTCCCGCCAGCTCCCGGTTGTGCGTCCCGAGGTCCGCCACCGCCTCCACCCCGGCCTGGAGTGTGCTGAGCGCCGAGCCCGGCTGGCGGGTCAGCGACGAGGCAGCGTGGCGCAGCATCTGCGTGTTGGACGGCAACGGCGCCGGATCCCACTCCGGCGGCAGCTCGACGATCCGCGTCCGCGGCGTCAGGTCGAGGAACGCCGCCAGGACCGACGCGCCGCTCACCCCGTCGAGGATGGCGTGGTGCACCTTGGCGACCAGCGCGGTGCGCTCACCCTCGAGCCCCTCGATCACGTGCATCTCCCACAGCGGGCGGTCGGGGTCGAGCTGGCGGCTCATGGCGCCGGCGACGTAGGCGTCGAGCTCGGACTGCCCCCCCGGGGAGGGCAGGCTGGCCCGGCTCAGGTGGTCGTCGAGGTCGAACTCGGGGTCGTCGACCCAGACCGGGTGGTGCAGGCCGAAGGGCACCCGCATGGCCCGCTGGCGCAGCGGGGGGATCAGGTGCAGGCGCTGCTCGATGACCCGGCGGATCTGGGCGTAACGGGTCGACGGCGAGAAGAGCGAGCGGGTGCCCTCGGGCGGGTCGAGCACCAGCGCGACGCCGACGTGCATGGGCGTGGTCGGTGTCTCGAGGGCGAGGAAGGCGGCGTCCATGCCGACGATGGACTGCATGATCCTCCCTTTCTTAGCGTCTCCGGCTTCGCCCGTCACGTGCCGGTGTGCCCGAAGCCGCGGTCGCCCCGTTGCGACTCCCCCAGGCCCGCCTCTCCGACCAGTTCGAAGACGGCCTGTTCGACCCGGATCAGCACCAGTTGCGCGATGCGATCGCCCCGGCTCACCGCATAGTCGTGCTCGGGATCGTGGTTCACCAGCACGACCTGGAGCTCGCCCCGGTAGCCGGAGTCGACCAGCCCCGGAGCGTTGAGGCAGGTCAGCCCGTGGCGGACGGCCAGCCCACTCCGCGGCAGCACGAGCCCGGCGAACCCGCTGGGGATGGCGACGGCCACCCCTGTCGGGACCACGGCCCGGCCGCCCCGGCAGGGCAGCACGACGTCGATGCGGGCGATCAGGTCGGCGCCGCCATCGCCTTCCCTGGCGTAGCGGGGCACCGGCAGCTCATCGTCGAGCTGCTGCAGGGGGACACGCAGCATCGCCGGACATTACAAGGGCTGGGCCAACTCCCTCCCTGGGCCCGACCGGTAGCATGCGCGCGCATGCTGGCCTGGATCGATCTCGAGATGACAGGACTCGATCCGGCGCGCCACACCATCGTGGAGATCGCCAGCCTCATCACCGACGACAACCTGCAACTGGTGGAGGAGGGCCCCGACCTGGTGGTGCACGCCTCCCCGGAGCAGCTCGCCGAGATGGACGACTACGTGCGCACCATGCACACCCGTTCGGGGCTCCTGGCTGCCATGGAGGCATCGACGCTGAGCCTCGCCGACGCCGGCGCCCAGACCCTGGCCTTCTTGAAGGGGCACATCCCCGAGGCGCGCAAGGTCCCCCTGGCCGGCAACTCCATCGGGACCGACCGGCGTTTCCTGGCCACGCAGCTGCCCGAGATCGAGGACTACCTCAACTACCGCTCGGTCGATGTGTCGACCGTCAAGGAGCTCTGCCGGCGCTGGCTCCCCAACGTCTACAAGTCGTCCCCGGAGAAGAAGGGCGGCCACCGGGCCCTCCAGGACATCCGCGAGTCCGTGGCGGAGCTGGCCTACTACCGGGGCGCGATCTTCGACCGGGCCGCCGAGACTGAAAAGGAGACGACGTGAGCACGACCGGCAAGGATGCGCCGCCGATGTCCATCGCCGAGGCCAACGAGGCGCTGACCGCGACCGGGCAGCTCTTCGAGATGGAGGAGCTCGATATCCGCGGCGTGCCCACACGGACCTGGAAGAACGCTCCCCCCTCGCTGCGGGCGATCATGGACATGTCACTCGGGCACGGCGACGCCGTGTTCCTCGTCTACGAGGACGAGCGGACGACCTTCGCCGAGCACTACCGCATCGCCTGCACCCTGGCGCACCGGCTGCGCTCCACCTTCGGTGTCGAGCAGGGCGATCGCGTCGCCATCATCATGCGCAACCTGCCCGAATGGATCATGGCCTTCTGGGCGCGCCACCCTGGCCGGTGCCATCGTCGTCCCGCTGAACGCGTGGTGGAGCGGCGAAGAGCTGCGCTACGGCCTCGAGGACTCCGGCTCCAAGGTGGCCTTCGTCGACACCGAGCGCGCCGAGCGGATCCGCCCCGTCCTGGACGGCCTCTCGAACCTGCGCGCCGTGATCGTGGCCGACGAGCACCGCACCGAGCCCACGGCGCCTCTGGCCGTCCGCGAACCGGCCGAGGGCGCGCCACCGGTGCCGGAGTGGCCGTTCGCCTTGGCCCTCGGAACCGTGGACGAGGCCGCCTCGCCTCCCGACCTCACGATCGACCCGGAGGACGACGCCACCATCTTCTACACGTCGGGCACGACCGGTCGTCCCAAGGGCGCGGTCGGCACGCACCGGAACATGGCCACCAATCTGATGAGCCTGTTCTTCATCAACACCCGCGGTGGCATGCGGTTCGGCAGCTCGCCCCTCGAGCAGACCGCCGAAAGGGCGCAGCCCGCCTACCTGCTCTCCGTGCCGCTGTTCCACGCCACCGGCTGCCACTCGGTGATGGTCGCCAACCTGGCCGCCGGCGGGAAGCTCGTGATGATGCACCACTTCGAACCGGACCGCGCGCTCGAGCTGATCGAACGGGAGAGGATCGGCACGTTCGGTGGTGTGCCGGCCATGGTCATGCAGGTGCTCGATTCGCCCAACTTCTCGAAGTTCGACACCTCCTCCATTCGCGGCGTCTCCTACGGGGGCGCGCCCGCACCGCCCGACCTCGTGCGTCGGATCCGTGCGGCCTGGCCCATCGGACAGCCCTCCAACGGGTATGGCCTGACGGAGACCTCGTCGGTCACCTCCATGAATTCGGGGAGCGACTACGTGGCCAAGCCCGAGAGCGTGGGGCCGCCGGTGCCGGTCTGCGACGTCGCCATCGTGCCGGAGGACTTCGACGGCGAAGAACCGGACGCCACGCTTCCCCGGGGGCCCGACGTCCGGGGCGAGCTGTGGATCAAGGGCCCCAACGTGGTCCGCGGCTACTGGAACCGGCCCGACGAGACGGCCAAGACCTTCAGCCGGGGCTGGCTGCACTCGGGTGACGTGGCCCGCCTGGACGAGGACAACTTCATCTACATCGTCGACCGGGCCAAGGACATGATCATCCGGGGCGGCGAGAACGTGTACTCGGTGCAGGTCGAGGCCGCCCTCTTCGAGCACCCTGCCGTGGCCGACTGCGCGGTGATCGGGGTGCCCCACCCCACCCTCGGCGAGGAGGTGGGGGCCGTCATCGTGCTGCGCCCCGGCGCCAAGGTCACGTCCGACGAGCTGCAGCTGCACGTGAAGGCTCGGCTGGCCGGCTTCATGGTGCCGACGCACATCTGGTTCCGGTCCGAGCCGCTGCCGCGCAACCCGCAAGGGAAGGTGCTCAAGCGCGAGCTGCGCGACGAGCTCGTGCCCCCGTCGGCCTGAGACGGCCGGGGGTACGACGCGGACGTGCCGGCCGCGAGGGCCGGCACGTGCCATGGGGCGCCCGGGCGTCCCGGGCGATCGGATGGATCCTCAGCGGTTCGGCTGGGGCGTCACCCGCAGGTAGGGCTTGAGGGTCTTCCAGCCCTTGGGGAACCGGCCCTTGGCGTCGTCGTCGCTGATCGCCGGGGCGATGATGACGTCGTCACCGTCGGTCCAGTTGACCGGCGTGGACACCGAGTAGTCGGCGGTCAGCTGCAGCGAGTCGAGGACCCGGATGATCTCGTCGACGTTCCGCCCGGTCGAGGCGGGATAGGTCAACGTGAGCTTGACCTTCTTGTCCGGCCCGATGATGAAGACCGAGCGCACCGTGAGGGTGTCGTTGGCGTTGGGGTGGATCATGTCGTAGAGGTCCGCCACTTTGCGGTCCTCGTCGCCGATCAGCGGGAAGGAAAGGGCCGAACCCTGCGTCTCCTCGATGTCCCCCGCCCAGCCCTTGTGGGACTCGACCGAGTCCACCGAGAGGCCGATGAGCTTGGCGTTGCGCTTGTCGAACTCGGGCTTGGCCTTCGAGAAGGCCCCGAGCTCGGTCGTGCAGACCGGCGTGAAGTCCTTGGGGTGGGAGAAGAGGACTCCCCAGCTGTCACCGAGCCACTCGTGGAAATTGATGGTGCCTTCGGTCGTGTCCGCCGTGAAGTCGGGGGCGGTGTCCCCGAGTCGTACTGCCATGTGTTCCTCCTGGAATCGTGCAAGTCCGTTTCTGCGGAGTCGACCTTACCGGCTGCTCCGGCAATTGTCGACATGATTGGTCATCTTTTCGGTCCCTTCCGGCCGGATCGGCGAAAAGGCTCCCCCACCTGGGAACAAGCTGGATCTCGATGTGCGGGGCTCCCGCTCCCCGCCGTGCGAGAATGGCCCCATGTCACCCACGCCGCCGGCGGACGAACCCTCGCCGGGGTCCTACGCGCCCTACCGGACCGACTCGCTCCTCGTGGAGCACGACGGGCCGGTCACCGTGGTCACGATCAACCGCCCCGAACGTCGGAACGCCGTCGACAGCGTCTGCGCCGACCAGCTCCGGGAGGCCTTCGTGGCCTTCGACGGCGACCAAGAACGCTCGGTGGGGGTGCTGACCGGGGCCGCCGGCACGTTCTGCGCGGGCGCCGACCTGAAGGCCGTGACCGATGGTGACCGCCGGCCCATCCCCGACCGGGGTCCCGGGCCGATGGGGCCGACACGCCTGACGCTGTCCAAGCCGGTGATCGCCGCCGTCGAGGGGTACGCGGTGGCCGGAGGCATCGAGCTCGCGCTCTGGTGCGACATGCGGGTGGCGGCCGAGGATGCGGTCTTCGGCGTGTTCTGCCGCCGCTTCGGTGTGCCGCTGTGCGATCTCGGCACGGTCCGGCTCCCCCGCATCATCGGACACGGCCGGGCCATGGATCTCATCCTCACCGGCCGCGCCGTGTCGGCCCCCGAGGCGCTCACCATGGGACTGGCCAATCGCGTCGTCGCCCCGGGCGAGGCGCTGACCGCGGCGGTGGCGCTGGCGCACCAGCTGGCCGCGCTGCCTCAGGTGTGCCTGCGCTCGGACCGGATGAGCGCGCTCGAGCAGTGGGGGCTGACCGAGGAGGACGCCGCTCTCGGTGAGGCGGCGCGCGGGCGCGACGTCGTGCGCAGCGGGGAGACGCTCCAGGGAGCGATGCGGTTCGCAGGAGGTGCCGGCCGTCGTGGCGCTGCGGTCGACTGACGACACCGCGGACGGGAACCGGCCTCCGGGCCGTCCGACCGTCGCCGCCTTTGACTTCGACGGCACGCTCACCGATTCGGGCAGCGCGTTCGCCTTCCTGGTCAGCCTGCGCGGAGCCTGGCCGGTCATGCGCGCCGCACTGCGGCTCTCCCCCGGCCTCGTACGTGCGGCCTTCACCGGCGGCGCGGCGGCCGACGACGTCAAGGAGAAGCTGTTCACTCGCCTGCTCGGTGGCCTGCCCGTCGAAGAGCTCGACCGCCGCTCGGCCGTCTTCGCGCACCGGCACCTGCAGCGTCACCTGCGCGACGACGCGCGCCGGCGCCTGGAGTGGCACCGCCGGCAGGGGCACCACACCGTCATCGTCTCGGCGTCACCGGAGTGCTATGTCAGCCCCGCCGGGGAAGAACTCGGTGTCGACGGGGTCGTGGCGACCCGGCTCGCCGTCGGCGGCGGGGGGCTGCTGACGGGTGGCTACGAGGGCAAGAACTGCCGGGGGGCGGAGAAGTACGCCCGTCTCGTCGGGCACCTCAGGTCGCAGGGCCTGCTCTCCAACAACGGCGGCGAGCACCCCGTGTTGTGGGCCTACGGCAACAGCCGGGGTGACCTCCGCCTGCTCAACGCGGCCGACCACGGTGTCGACGCCGGCCGCCTGGGGCCCTTCGGGCGACTGCGCCGGTTCCCACGCCTCTCCGAGGTGACCGCCTCAGCCCGGGGTGACGGCGATGCCGACGGTGTGCCCTGAATATCCGCTCACCGCGGTGGTGACATCCCCGAACCAGGGCGCGTCGCCGTAGGCGAAGGCTTGGCCGCTGCCGTTGACGGCGTCGAAGCCCTGGCCGCTGAAGTCCGGGACCAGTCCGGTCATGGCGCTCTTCATGGTGGCCGGCGTGGGTGAGCCCGCGGCAACGCCGACCTGCGGTGCGTCGCCGAAGTCGTACACCGTGCCGTTGGCACCGAGCACCCAGTACCCGCCCCCGTCGGGGGTCGGGGCCACACCGACGAGCCCGGTGGAGGGCGGCGCCCCGCCGAGCGAGCCGAAGAAGCCGGCGTCGCCGAACGCGAAGACGCCGCCGTCGGACGCGATGAGCCAGTAGCCCAACCCGTCGTGGGTGGGCACCATCCCGATGACCGGCTTGTTGAGAACCAGGTTGCCCGTGCTGCCGTAGAAGCCGGCGTCGCCGAAGGTGAACACCCCGCCGTCGGACGCCACGAGCCAGTACCCGCCGCCGTCGGGCGTCACCGCCATGCCCACAATGGGCCGGTTCAAGCGGATGTTCCCGGTGCTGCCGTGGAACTGCGCATCGCCGAAGCTGAACACTCCCCCGTCACTGGCTATTTCCCAGTACCCGCCGGCGTCGTGCGTTGACGCCATGCCGACCACGGGCTGGTTGAGTCGCATGCCGCCCGTGCTGCCGTAGAACTGTGCGTTGCCGAAGCTGAACACGCCCCCGTCGGCGGCGTCGATCCAGTATCCGCCGACGCCCCCGCTCGGACCGGTGGTCGTCGCCGGCCCCCCCGGAAGGCTCGTCAACTGGGCCGGGCCGTAGTAGTGATCCACGATCTGTTGGTAGGTCCAGTTCCCGTCGCCGTTGTCCTGACCGATGGCGTAGCCGAGCGCGCCCCACTGACCCATTCCGATGCCGTGACCCCAACCCTGGCCTTCGATGGCGACCGTGTTGTTGCTGGTCGACGTCACGCTGAAGAGATCCGATTTGAGGCCGAGGTCGACGTAGAACTCGGTGCCGGGAATGGTCAGGCCGGAGGGCGCTCCGGTCCCGTCGAGCGTGATGGTGTCGACTCTCCCAAAACTGGCCTCGTTGTCGGGACGGCCCGCATCGAACACCGCGCCACCGAAACCGGTGAAGGTGCCGATCTGGGGCCACGTGGCCTGCACGGTCGCGAAGCTCACGGAGGTCGTCCATTGGTGGTTGGGATTGCAGGCGCCGGCCACGCACACCGCGTCGCCGTCGTCGGGCACGGCGGTGAACGGCGATCCCTCGTTGGAGCTCGAGGTGTAGCCACCCGTCGACGACGAGTATTCGGTGGTGGCGATCTGACCGCCGGGCATCACCATCACCTGGCCGGCTGTGTCGTCGGCGGCGGCCGTGCTCGTCGCCGTCTCGAATTGGATGCCGCGGTACGTCTGGCAGGTGAGGTCGCAGGTGTCGGCATAGCCGCCGTAGCCGCCCGGGTTGGCCAGGACATAGGAGCGGACGGCCACCGCCTGGGCCTCGAGCTCCTGGAAGCCCCAGTTCATCCCCTGCGGGCCGGCACCACCCAGGCCGGACCAGCTCGACGGCGATTCCCCGGGCACCACGTCGGCCACGTACTCCTCGAGAGGCAGCGTGTTGACCGACCTCGCTTGGCCGAGCGAGTTGTAGAGCGCCGTCAGCGTGCCGCGGACCGTCGGGCTGCCGCTGGCCACGCAGAGCGTCAGGAGCCCGCCGCCGACCGGCGCCGCCGTGGGCGCGGTTTGATTCGCCGACACCTGGGTCCACGGGCCGGCACAACCGGGTCCGGTGTCGACCTCCCAGGTCCCGGCGGTCTGGTGGAACCGAACGGCCGCCGCGTTGGGCACCCCCGGCGCCGACACGCCGCCGCCGGCCGCCTGCACAACGAGGTCGAGCCCGTCGTTCTCGGTCATGTCGATGCGGACGTCGGTCGCGTCACCCGGCAGCGCGTGCGGCTGGGAAGGGATCAGCGCCGGCACCGATGGCCGGTCGGGCGCTCCCAGATCGGCCCCCGCCGGGGACGCCTGAGCGAGCAGGGCGGCGGGGGCGGCAAGAAACAGCGAGAGGCAGAGCACCCCGAGCGTGGTGGACGTGCGGCGGTGCTGGTGGCGCAGGCGGCGCAGGCGGCGCGGGCGGCGCAGACGGTGCAGCAGACGGGGACGCGCGACAGCAGTACCGACCGACACGATGTGACAACGCTACCGGCGCGACCTGGGCAATTTGGTGCATGGGGTGGCGCAATCGGGGTGCAGGGAGCACCGGTACACTGCACGGGCGTGCGGGTCGACCAGGTCATACCGTCACTGGCCAGCCGCGACGCCGTCGGGGTCCACACGTTGAACCTCCGCGACGGGTTGCGCGCCGTCGGCATCGACTCCGACATCTACTACGGCAGCTACACGAAGGACATGCAGGGCGAGGGGCGGCCGGTCATCGAGCTCGGCCGGTCGGCCCGTGACCGCTGGCTGCTCTATCAAGCATCGATCGGGAGCCCTGTCTACGACATCCTGGCGGCACGGGCGGAGCCCAAGTTGGTGAACTACCACAACATCACTCCCGCCGCGCTCCTGCGGGACTGGGAGCCCGCCATTGCCTACGAGGCCGCGCTCGGCCGCACCCAGCTGGGGCGGCTCGCCCCCCAGAGTCGCTTCGCCGTCGCCGATTCCGCCTTCAACGAGTCGGAGCTGCAGGCGCTCGGCTACGAGGGGACCGCCGTCGTCCCCCTGCTGATCGACATGCATTCGAAGAGCGACGAGCCCGATCCCGACCTGGCGCGCGCGTTGGCGCGCCGCAAAAAGCGCGAGGGCGGCGCCGACCTGCTCTACGTCGGCAAGATCTCGCCGCACAAGGCGCCGCACGATCTGGTCAAGATGCTCGACGTCCTGCGCCGCGTCCAGGACCCCGCGGCCCGACTGCACCTCGTCGGCTCGCCACTCGGGGAGACCTACGAGCCGGCGTTGCGCGGGTTCATCGCGGAACTCGGGCTGTCCGACGCCGTGCAACTCCCCGGCTCGGTCAGCGGGGCCGAGCTCGAGGCGTACTTCCAGGCGGCCGACGTCTTCGTCTGCGCCTCGGACCACGAAGGGTTCTGTGTACCGCTCGCCGAGGCCATGGGACACGGGGTGCCGATCGTCGCCTACGGCGTCACCGCGGTGCCCGAAACCGTCGGCGGCGCGGGATTGGTGCTGAACGACAAATCAGCGTTGCCGTTCGCAACAGCCGTGGGCCGGGTGCTCCAGGATGCGACGCTGCGCGACATCCTGGCCGCCGCCGGCCGGGAGCGGGCCGCCGGGTTCGACCTGAAGGCCTCGACCGATCGTTTCGCCTCGTTGGTCCGGCGGGCCGTCGGCGCCTGAAGCGGACCGGACGCACCGCGACCCGCACAATCGCCTCAGGCTCATTCGGAGCGAACTCGTGTACCGCGGTCACAAAGGTGCTTCGGTCACAAAGGTGCTGCGCCCCGCTCGGCCAGGGGGACCAGGAGGCTGACGAACCGGTCGGCCGCCGAATCGAGATCGAGCTCGGCCAGTCGTCGCCGCCCAGCCGCCACCATCGCGTCCCGGCGGGGTGCGTCGGGCAGGAGCGCGCTGATGGACGCGGCCAGCGCATAGGGATCCTTGTCCGCCACGAGCAACCCCGCCCCGCCCAACACCTCGGGGACCGCCCCCTGGTCGAACGCCACGACCGGCACGCCGGCGGCCATCGCCTCGACGACGGGCACGCAGAAACCCTCGTGCTCGGAGGTCACGACCAGCACGTCCGCCGCGGCATAGGCCGATGCAACGGTGGCATCACTGACATGGCCGGCGAACCGCACCGCGGTGGTGAGGCCGAGCTCGGCGACGTAGCGGTGCAGTGCGTCGACATAGGAAGCGGTCGCCGGTTTGCCGATGATCTGGAGCGTTGCGCCGACGTCGCCGTGGGCGCGGGCGACGGCGAGCGCGGCGATGGTGCTCTCGAGTGCCTTGTTGGGCGAGACGCGGCCGACGGCCAGCCAGCGTGCGCCGCCACCGGTCGCGCCGGCCGCAGGCTGCACCGGGTCGGCCCCGGTCGTCACACCGGCGTCGAGCGCGGCCGACGGAGAGATCACGGCCGTGGCAACGAAGCCGGACGAAACCAGGTGGGCCTCGTTGTACGCCGAGTCGGCCACCGCCAGCGCCGTCCGCGGTGCGAGCAGGCGCAGGTCCCCCTGGGCCCGCAGCTGCCCCAGGGCCAGATGGTTGTCCCAGGGCGCCATCAGCTCGGGCGGCGTGACGTTGTGGTAGTTGACCACGAGCGTCTCGCGCCGGCCGGCCAGCCACGGAGCCATGGCCGAGGCCGTGGCGAACTGGTACACGACGACGTCGCCCGGTTGCGCCGACTCGGGATAGGAGAGAACGGGCAGTGTCTCGGCCACCGTGGCGTCGTCGACCGTGTCGACGAAGATCTCGGATCGGAAGCCGCGGGCACGGGTGGCCTCCCGCAGCCGCAGCGTGTGCCGGCCCACGGCGTCGCCGCGGTGCAGCACGGGGACGAAGTGATGGATCCCGCTCACGAGGGGGCGACCGCCGACAGGGCGATGCGCCGGTCCTGCCCGGTCCCGTCGGGGAGGGGGGCGACCTCCACGAATCCTGCCCGGTCGAGCACGAGCTCCCAGGTCGCCTCGTGCAGCGGGTGACCATCGATCAGGTCGCGGGCCGGCGCGTCGCGCGACTCGATGGCCGCGGCAGGCTCCGAAACGACGACGAGCGGGGCGCCACGCTGGAGCACGCGCCGGGTCTGGGCGAGCAGCGGGAGGAGTGCGTGCAGAGGAAGCCGATCGACCACGCCGCTCAAGACGACACCGCCCGTCGACCCGTCGGCACGCGAGGCCAGGTGCTCCGACGCCTCGGCCATGGTCACGCTGTAACCGTGCTCCAGTGCGCGCAGCGCGACCGCGCCGCGGGGCTCGACCCCGTGCGCCGGCGCGCCGCGCTGGGCCAGCGCGTACAGCAGATCGCCGTCTCCACAGTCCGCGTGCACGATCTCACCGCCCGGCGTGCGCGCCAAGACATGTGCCGCCACGGGGCCGGCCAACGCGCCCAACCCGCGAGCTGGGACGAGCCACGCCGTCCCCTCCACCGGCCGGTCCTGGGCCGCGAGCCTCGCCTCGAGCGCCTCGACGCGCGCGGACAGGAAACGGAAGGCTTCGACCACGTGGCCCATCGCCTCCTCGAGTTCCGTCTTCTCGCCGTCGGGTTCCCGTCCGGCGCGGTCACGTCGGGGACGCAGCCGTTCCAGCGGCCCCGGCCGCCGGGCGTCGGCCCGACCCGGCGACCCGAGTGCGTCCGAGAGCGCGGAGGCGCCGGGCTGGTACGGGCCATAGCGGTCGCCGAGATGCGTGAAGGCCGCCAGGAAGTTCCAGGCGTCGCTCCCCTGGGGTGCCAGCCGCGCGAAGGCCTCCTGCAGTGCTGCCGCGGCCCGGGCCTGGTCCGCCGGCGCGGGGATTTCCTCCCCGCTCTGCTCACCCGAATCATCGCCGGCACCGGTTGGGGGCAGAGCTGCGGGCATGGCGTCCGATGCTACCGGCGATGAAACCCGACGTTCGGGGGCCCGCTCTTCCCCGCCGCGCGACGAGCGACTACCTTCGGACCCTTGGCAACCAAGCTTCGGGGCACGGTGACGCACGCGCGCCGGCTGGCCACACGGTTCATCCTCGGCGGCATCTCCGTGACAGGAGTGTTCGTCGCGGCCGGATCGGTTTCCCCACCGAGCGCGTCGGCGGCGCCGGCAGCCGCTGACGCTCACCGAGAGCTGGAATCCCACTGGTAACCGGCCCGGCGTGGTCCTCGACGACGCGCCGTGCGGTGTGGCCGAGGCGTCGCCGGTGGAATTCCACGACGGTGGCATGTCCGCGGTGGAGATCGGTGACCGCCAGGGCGACCTCTACGGGCTGAATCTCCAGGACGGTTCCGTCGCGCCGGGATGGGGCAGCGGGACGGGCAACGCCGTCGGCGCGGGCCAAGGATGCGGCGATCCCGTCGGCGGGATGGCGGTGAAGGGGATCAACGGGATCGAGGTCCCGGAAAGCCCACCCATCGACTCGACTGCCTCGGTCAACGGCAACGGCGAGCTGTACTTCGGCAGCGGGAACGCAGCCTCGCCCGTTGACGGCGGCTACGCCGCGTACGCGCCGAACGGGACGGAGACCTGGAACCAGGTCGTCACCAATCCGCCCACCGACACCGCTCCGGACGGCGGTGTCCAGGCGTCGCTCCCGATCGCCAACGGCGGGTCGCTGGTCGAGGGAGGCTCGCTCGGGCAGGAGACCTACGCGCTCAACGCCGCGAACGGCGCGCCGGCCACGGGATGGCCGCAGTTCTCCGCCGACAGCGTGTTCTCCACCGCCGCCGTCGGCGACCTCTACGGAACGGGTTCGGACGACTTCGCGGTGGGCGGGGCGTCGTCGCAGGGGCTCGCGTTCGGGACCCACTACTCGAACGGCGGCCACATGCGGATCTACAACGACCACGGCGGGCTGATCTGCCGCGCCGACACGAACGAGGAGGTCGACTCGTCCCCCGCCGTCGGTCCGATCCTGGCCGGCGGTGGCTACGGGATCGCGACGGGCACGGGCAGCTTCTACCCGGGCGTCAGCGACCAGAACACCGTCAAGGTGTACGACACCAAGTGCAACCAGGTGTGGAGCACCACCTTGGACGGACTCACGAACGGGAGCACCGCTCTGGCGGACGTGCAGGGCAATGGTCGACTGGCTGTGGTCGAGGGAACCAACGACCAGAACGGATCGGGGTCTGTCTACGCCCTGAACGGCGCCACGGGAGGTGTCATTTGGCAGCATCACTTCCCCCAGGGGGAGGTCATCGGGTCCGTGACGACCGCCGATCTCGGGAGCGGCGCCCAGGACGTGATCGTGCCGACGACCCTGGGTCTCTTCATCCTCGACGGGCCCACCGGCCAACTGGTGGCGAACGTCGATGACGGCTCGGGCAACGGCGGAGTCCCGGCCGGCGAGGTCTATGGCTTCCAGAACGCTCCGCTCGTGACGCCCGATGCAGACAACGAGATCGGCATCACCGTCGCCGGGTACTTCGGCATCGGCGGAAGCGACGTCCAGGGCATCGTCCAGCACTTCGAGGTGGCGGGGTCCAACGCCGCCAATGCCGACGCGGCCGGCGGGTGGCCGCAATTCCACCACGACCCGGCCTTGACCGGGTTCGTCGGAGGCGGTTCACCCTTGGGAGCGTGCGACCGCCCCGTCGCGGCGCAGAACGGGTACCTGACGGTCGCCTCCGACGGCGGGATCTTCGCCTTCGGGCAGGACTTCTGCGGGAGCACGGGGAACCTCACCTTGAACAAGCCGGTGGTGGGCATGGCCGCGGTCCCCGGCCAGGGCGGGTACTGGCTGGTGGCATCGGACGGTGGCGTGTTCTCGTATGGCGATGCCGGCTTCTACGGCTCGACCGGGTCTCTCACGCTCAACGCACCGGTCGTGGGCATGGCGGCCACCCCCGACGGCAAAGGATATTGGCTGGTCGCGTCCGACGGCGGGATCTTCTCCTTCGGTGACGCCGGCTTCTACGGCTCGGCGGCCACCGTCGCGCGCCAACACATTGTCGGCATGGCCGCCTCACCCGACGGCCTCGGCTACTGGGAGGTGAGCACGACCGGGAGGATCTTCTCCTACGGCGACGCCGTCTTCGCCGGCGACGCCAGCTCCATGCACCTCAACGGCTCCATCGTGGGCATCACCCCCGACCCCGTCACGGGCGGCTACTGGCTCGTGGGCTCCGACGGCGGCATTTTCTCCTTCGCGGCGCCCTTCTTCGGCTCGACGGGCGGCATCCGTCTCAACCAGCCGGTGGTGGCGATGCAGTCCACCGGCGACGGCCAGGGCTACTGGTTCGTGGCGTCCGACGGCGGGGTCTTCAGCTACGGTGACGCGCCCTTCCGCGGCTCCATGGGCGGCAAGCACCTGAACAGGCCCATGGTCGGCTTGGACGGGTTCTGACCCCTCGTCCGCCGGCGTCGGCCGGCCGGCGGCGGGACCACACGGCCACAGAGGGATGGGCCGCCTCGGTTTCGGGTAACCCCCCACGTCTCGGGGGCCCCGTCAGAACAAGCCGGGCGTGCTCCTCCCCCGCGCCAGCACCTCGGTGAGGAACTCGTCGTAGCGCGCCACGAGCACCGGCCACCTGAAATGCCGGTCGACGAAGGCGCGCCCGCGTCGCCCGAGCTCTCGCCGCAGCCGGTCGTCGGCCACGAGCCGGTCGAGCACCGCCTCGAATTCCAGGTAGGAGGTGAACCACAGCCCCCCGCCGGAGCGCTCGCAGTGCTCCCGGGTCGGCCCGCAGTTGCCGTTCACCAGGACCGGGAGTTGCTCGACCCAGGCCTCGATCACGACCAGTGAGAACGACTCGAGCGCGGACGGCGAGACCGCCACGAGCGCGTCGCGCATGATGTCCCACTTGTCGGACTCACCCACGCCGCCCGTCACCACGATGTCGGGGTGGGGCGGCAGCTCCACAGAGACCGGTCCGACGAGGGCGAGCGCGAGCGGTCCGGGGTGGCGCTCCTTGTAGGTGGCGAAGTACGACGCCAACATCTTGGAGCCCTTGTGCTCGTCGACGCGCCCGACACTGACGACGTAGGGACGCTCCCCCAACCCCAACAGCTCTCCGCCGGGCCGGCCGGCGCCCTCGGCGTCGCCCACTCCGAGGCCGAGCACGATCTGGGGCCGTTCCGCCACCTTGTACATCCGCTCGACGAGGGTGCGCTCCGACGCCGAGTAGAAGCAGAACGCGTCGGCGTCCCCGAAGGTGCCGCGGAACACCGGCAGGTACAGGGCCGGCTCGTCGTGCGCCGCCGGGTGGAACACCGCCGGCACGCGGACCTTGCCGATCGTCGCCACGATCGGATGGTGGAGGTACGGGGAGAAGGCGACCACGTCGGCGTCCGACCCGCACACGCCGTCGACCAGCTGGGGGGACACTGGGCCGTTGTAGTCGACCCACCGCTCTCCCTGTTCCCGCGTCGCCCGGCGCGGGGCGAGGCGGATGGTCCCGTCCAGGCCGTAGAAGTCGGGCAGGCGGCCGTGCGCGGACGGGTACCGGTGCACGGTCACCCCGTTGACCTCGCTGGTCCCCGGTTCGAGGACGTCGTCCCAGGTGATGGCGTCGAGCGCGCACGTCGTGTGGACCTCGGCATCCCAGTCCGTCTGGGCGCGCAGGCGCTCGGCCAGCTGGCGCACCGCCGTCTCCGCGCCACCCATGATCTGCGGCCCGTAACGCGGCGTGACGAACGCCACCTTCGGGCTCATGGACCCTCCACGGCGGCGGCGACGGCATCGACGATGTCGGCCGCCACTGCGTCGCCGGAGAGCTCAGCCGCCCGACGCCTCCCCGAGGTGATCAGCGTGGCGCGGAGCTGCTCGTCGGTGCACACCCGGTGCAGCGCCGCGGCGATGTAGGAGGGGTCGGCGGCGGCCAGCACCAGTGCGGCGTCGGCGACGGTGTCGGCGACGGCGCCGGCGCCGCGGGTGACGACGGGTACCCCGGCCACCATCGCCTCCACCAGCGGGACCCCGAAACCCTCGTGCTCGGACAGCGAGAGGTACACGTCGGCCGCTCCGAAGTACGCCGCCAGCGCAGCGTCCGATACCTCGCCCGGCAGCCGGACGGCGTCGGACAGGCCGAGGTCGCGGACGAAGTCGCGCAACGCCTTGCTGTACTCGAAGCTCGACGTGCCACCGACGAGATGCAGGCGGGCCTTCGGGTCGTAGAGGCGGCGGTAGGCCCACAGCGCCTTGACCAGATCGTGCTGGGCCTTGGAGGGTACGACCCGCCCGACGAACAGGATGTCGGCGCCACCATCCGCCCCGAGGTGGGCCAGCTCCGCCGCCACCCTCTGGTCCGGGGCTTCGGTGACGCGCCGGTAGTCGACCAGCACCGGGGCGACGTGCACGCGCCGGCAGCCCGCCCGCCGTAACTCCTCCCCGTTGAACGGGCTGTCAGCCAGCCCGAGCAGCGCCCGCGGGGCCAGGAGCGCCAGCTCGTCCGCGGCGGCTGCCGCCCGCTGCACGCTGTACGGCTCCCAGCCTGCGAAGTACTCGGGCCCGGTGAAGTTGTGGAAGTCGAGGATCAGGGGCAGCCCGCGTTCGGCCAGGTAGCCCGCCACGGCGGACGACGTCGTGAACTGGTAGATGGCGACGTCGCCCGGCGCCGCGTGCTCGGGGTACATCCAGTGCTTGAACGCCTCGGGGGCGAGATCGTCGTGGATCGCCTCGGCGAAGATCTCCGAGCGCCAGCCCGCGGCCCGCAGAGCGTCGCGCAGCAGCAACGCATGGGTCCCCGTGGCGTCGTGCGGGATGAGGGCGGCCACGAACTGGTGCACGGCCACCGGCCTCCCGGCCGCGGCCCTCACCGTTCCGTTGGCGCGTACGGCGAGGTGATGGCGGCCCGGACCGCGACGACGAGGAAGTCGGCGCCCGCCGGCCCCGGGTGGGTGACGACCTCGAAGCCGCTCTGCTCCAGGAGGCTGCACCAGGCTTCGGGGCGCAGCGGGCGGCCCGCCGCGAGATCTGCCTGGGGTGGGGCATCGGGGGCCTCCCAGGCCTGCCGGCTCACCGAGTGGACGACGAGCGTCCCCCCGGGGGCGAGCCGGGTCCCGACGGCGGCGAGCAACTGGCCGCGTTCCGCTCCGCCCATCCCGTCGACCGTGCCGCTCAGCACGATGCCATTCAGGCCGGCCGCGGCCACCGCCCGCAGGTGCTCGCCCACGGACTCGCCGCGCAGGTCCAGGGTGCCGAGGTCCGCCGCGTCGACGGCGCGGGAGCGGGGATCGACGCCGTAGGCGTCACCACCGGCGGCGACGATCAGCCGCACGAGCCATCCGTCACCGCAGGCGGCGTGCAGGATCCGGCCGGGCGTCTTGGCCACGGCGGCCACGGCGGGCTCGACCCACCATGCACCGGCGTCGTGCAGGCCGGGGAACTCGATCACGCCGGAAGCCGGGACACGTTGTCCCTCCACCTCGCGCTCGAGCTCCTGGAGGCGGCCGTCGACGATGTGCAGCGCGCGGCTGACGGCAGACGCCGACTGGCTCATCTGGTGCGTCAACCACCCGACGTACCACATGAGCAGCGAGCGCATCCCCTTCTTGACGACGGCGCCCGCCGCCCGCTCGGACTCGACGGGCACCACGGGGTCGATGAAGGTGGCGGCGTCGACCATCCGCAGCGCGGCGCCGAGGTCACCGCCCTCGCCGGCCACCGGCGAGTGGGCCAGGAAGAGCTCGTCGAGCTCGCGTTCGAGCTTGGCCGGCAGGTCCCCCGACGCCCGGCGCAACCGGACCTCCTCCGCGATCTCCTCCATGACCTGTTCCACGTAGGCCTGTGGGTCCTCGGGCAGCGCCGCCTCCGTCTCGCTCACTCCGCCGGCCTGTTCAGATTGGCTGCGCCATCGCAGCCGGCGAATCGAGGTCGCTCTCGCTCGAGATGAGCGCCGCGTGGACGTCCATATGAAGCGTCCCCGTCATCTTCCCGGGGTTCATCACTTCGAACGACCCGGCGTGCTCCTGCCAGTCGTAGAGGATGCCGCTCCGGCTCTGGATTCCCAGGGCGAAGGTGAACGAGCCGTCGAGCAGGGGCATCCGGACGATGCCGAAGTGCATGACGTTCGTACCCTCCGGGGCGGCGATCTGCGTTCCGATGATGGAGGTGTCGGTGCGCATGATGCTGTTGCCGTCGGTGTCGCGGATCTCCAGTGAGAACACCACATCGTCCATCGCGCGCAGGGCCTCGAATTCCACCCTGATGATCAGGTCGTCGCCGCAGCGCATGTACGGAACGGTGTTGTCCCCCGAGAACACCCGATGGACGGAGCGGAACCGGACGGGCCGCTCGGCGTCGGCCAGCGCCCCCCTGCTGAGGGAGTCCGGCGTCGCCGGGACGGCGACGAGGGTCGGGTCGACGATCGACATGCCGGCGCCCTCGGCCATCAGGCGCTCCCGGAAGATGCGGGTCACCTCGCCGGGCTCGCCCTCGGCCACCTTGTGACCGTGGCTGAGCACGATCCCCCGGTCGCAGATGGACCGCACGGTGTCGGCCGCGTGCGTGACCAGCAGAATGGTGCGGCCCTCGCGCTGGAACTGGTTCACCCGGTCGAGGCACTTGCGCTGGAAGCGCTCGTCACCGACGGCCAGCACCTCGTCGACCACCAGGACATCGGGGTCCACGTTCACGGCGACGGCGAAGCCGAGCCGTACCGCCATGCCCGAGGAGTAGAACTTCACCGGCCCGTCGATGAAGTCCTCCAATTCGGAGAAATCGACGATGGCGTCGAAGGCACGGTCCACCTCACGCTTGGACATGCCCAGCAGCGAGCCGTTCAGGTAGATGTTCTCCCGGCCGGTGAGGTCCTGCTGGAAGCCCGCCCCCAGCTCCAGGAGACCGGCGAGCTTGCCCCGCACCGCCACCTCGCCCTTGGTGGGTTGGAGCACGCCGCAGATGCACTTGAGCAGGGTCGACTTGCCCGAGCCGTTGCGGCCGAGAATGCCGAGGGTCTCGCCCTGCTGGACGGTGAGCGAGACCTCGTCGAGGGCCCAGAAGTCCTCGACGTTCTGGCGCTTCCCGCCGTGGATCAGCCGCTCCTTCAAGGAGTTGTACTGGCCGTGGGCCAGGCGGAAGCGCTTGGAGATGTTGCGCACGTCGACGGCGAAGTCGCTCACGCGATCAGAGCTCCTCGGCGAAATTGCCCTCGAGCCGGCCGAACGTGGCCAGGGCGACGAGGAACAGGATCAGCCCGAGGACGAGTACGGCGAAGGTGAGGATGGCGTACCACAGGTACCCGTGCTGGGGCAGTATCGGGGTGTAGACGCCACTGATGAACGCACTCGGCTTGTTGTACAGGCAGCGTTGGAAGACCAGGACGAGCGGCGTGACCGGGTTGAGCAGGTAGATCCACGTGAGCCCGTGCGGCCCCAGCTTGGCCTCCACGGTCTGGTACGGGTACACGATCGGGCAGGCCCAGAACCAGGCCGTGAGGACAACCTCAATGAGGTGCTGCGTGTCCCGCAGGTACACGTTGATGGAGGACAGCAGCACGGCCAGCGCCGAGGCCAGGATCACCCCGGCGATCAGGGCCACGATGAGCAGCGGGAAGTACGCCACGTCGGGGGGCGCCCGCAAGATCACCATGAAGATCACCATGACGATCGACTGGAAGAAGAAGAAGACGCAGGCCGAGCCGACCGCGGCCAGGGCCAGGATCTCCCGGGGGAACGAGACCTTCTTCACGATGCCCGCGTTGTTCACCACGACGCCCGTGCCGGTCAGGACACCCAGGGAGAACAGGTTCCACAGCAGCAGGCCGGCGAAGAGGTAGATGACGAAATTCGGCATCCTGTTGTCCAGGAGGATGGAGAAGACGAAGAAGTAGATGGCCAGCGTCATGGCCGGCGCGATCATGGACCACACCAGCCCGAGGGCCGAGTTCTTGTACTTGACCTTGATCTCGGTGCGGACCAGGTAGATCAGCAGCTCGCGCGAGAGCCAGATCTCGCGCAGGCGCTTGCGGACGCTGATCGTCGGGGTGACGATGCGCGTGACCGAGCCACGACGGGCGTCGCGTGTGCCGGCGCCTGCCGCCTCGGCCGCCATGGGCGAACGGTCCGCCACCCTGCGCTCGACAGCCTTGTCCACTTTCGGATCTGCGCCCGACGATGCGGCCGGGACGTCCAAAGCCACGTCTATTTGTTCCCTGCCGCCGCCGTGGCCGTCGAGCGGTCGATCACCTTGTCGATGAAGCCGTACTCGCAGGCCTCGTCCGCCGTGAACCAGCGGTCGCGGTCCGAGTCGGTCTCGATGCGCTCGAGCGTCTGCCCGGTGTGGAAGGCGATGCGCTCGGCCATCATCCGCTTGAGGTAGATGATCTGCTCGGCCTGGATGGCGATGTCGGCGGCCTGCCCCTGCATGGCCCCCGAGGGCTGGTGCATCAGGATCCGCGAGTGGGGCAGGGCGTAGCGCTTGCCCGGGGCACCCGCACAGAGCAGGAATTGCCCCATGCTGGCCGCCAACCCGACGCAGATGGTCGAGACGTCCGGCTGGACGTACTGCATGGTGTCGTAGATGGCCAGGCCGTCGGTGACGGAGCCACCCGGCGAGTTGATGTAGAGGGAGATGTCCCTCTCGGGGTTCTCGGCCTCCAGGAGCACGAGCTGGGCGCAGACCAGGTTGGCCGTCACCTGGTCGATCGCGCTCCCGATGAAGACGATGCGCTCCTTGAGCAGCTCTTGGAAGACCCGCCCGGCGGACTCCATTTCGGCCCCTGCGGCCGTGATTCGGGGGGCGTCGGATGCATTTGCCATGGCCACGAGGCTAGTGGGCGGAGGGGGCACCCGTCGGCACACCGCCGTACACTCCCTGTTCACCCGCACGACGGGGTCCGCTGCGGGCGTGGCGGAATTGGCAGACGCGCCGGGTTTAGGTCCCGGTCCCCGAGAGGGGGTGGAGGTTCGAGTCCTCTCGCCCGCACTCTCGCCCGCACCCCGCTTCCCTGGGAGCCCACCCGGTAGCTTCATCCGCGTGCCCCACCTCGTCGCCGCTCCGGACAAATTCCGCGGGACGTTGCCGGCCGCCGCGGTGGCCGCAGCTGCGGCCGGAGCGGCGCGGGCGGCCGGCTGGACGGCCGACGAAGTGCCCATGTCCGACGGCGGGGAGGGCCTGCTGGACGCGCTCGGCGGCACCCCGCACACCACCGTTGTGGCGGGCCCGCTGGGCGCCCCGGTCGAGGCCGAGTGGCGCATGCTGGGACCGGCGGGCGACGACGGGCTCCTGACCGCCGTCGTCGAGATGTCACGGGCGGCGGGGCGTGCGCTCCTGCCCCGCCCGCAGGGCGACGACGCGGTGCGTGCCGGCACGACCGGCGTCGGCCAGCTCCTGCTCGCCGCCCGCGATGCGGGGGCCCGGCGCATCGTGATCGGTTGCGGCGGTTCGGCGACGACCGACGGGGGCCTGGGCGCGTACGAGGCCGTGGGCCCGCCGGCCTCGTTGGGAGGCGTCGACCTCGTGGTGGCCTGCGACGTGACGACGCGGTTCACCGACGCCGCCGCCGTCTTCGGGCCGCAGAAGGGCGCCACGCCGGCGCAGGTCGCGGTGCTCGGGCGGCGCCTGGTCGCCACGGCGGCCCGCTACCGAAAGGAGACCGGCATCGATGTCAGCGATGTCCCGGGCGGCGGCGCCGCCGGCGGGCTGGCGGGTGGCTTGGTCGCGCTGGGGGCCCACACAGAGCCCGGGTTCGACTTCGTGGCCGGGCTGGTCGGCTTGGCCGGACGCCTCCGACGGGCGGACCTGGTGGTCACGGGCGAGGGCCACCTCGACCCACCGTCCTTCCACGGGAAGGTGCCGGGCGGTGTCCTCGAGCTGGCCCGGACCAGCCGGGCCCCGGCGCCGCCCGTGCCGGTGCTGTGCATCGCCGGCGGCGCCGACGCGTCGCTGCTCGCTGCGCCTCCGCCGGGCATGGAGGTGGTGAGCCTGACCGCCCGCTTCGGTCGGGCTCGGGCGCACGGCCAGACGGCCGATCTGATCAACCTGGTCACCGCCGAGGCGCTGTCCCGGTTTTGCCCCTGAACGAGGCCAGCGGCCACACTGCTGGCGCGTCGCGGCGGTTTCGACCCCGCCCACGGCCCTCCCGCCCAGGGACGGCCGACCCGGCGCGTTGACCGACACAGGGAGGCTTCACCATGGGACTGCTCGACGGAAAGGTGGCGGTCGTCACCGGCGCCGGACGAGGCATCGGGCGCGAAGAAGCGCTGGTGCTCGCCGGCGAGGGCGCTCGGGTCATCGTGAACGACGTCGGTGCCGGGCTGCACGGCGAGAGCGCGCAGGACGCGCACGCCGCCGATGAGGTCGTGGCGCTGATCAAGGAGAAGGGCGGCGAGGCCGCGGTCAACGGCGACGACATCAGCTCGTGGGCCGGCGGCAAGAGCGTCGTGGAGCAGGCGATCGAGACGTTCGGCTCGCTGGACATCCTCGTGAACAACGCCGGGATCCTCCGGGACAAGATGTCCTTCAACATGGACGAGTCGGATTGGGACGACGTGATCCGGGTCCACCTCAAAGGGCACTTCGCGGCCACCCACCATGCCGCGGTCTACTGGCGGAACCGGGCCAAGGCGGGCGAGGACGTCACGGGCCGCATCATCAACACCACGTCGGAGTCCGGGCTCTTCGGCAGCGCCGGACAGGCCAACTACGCGGCCGCCAAGGCCGGCATCGCCGCGCTCACGTGGGTCGAGGCGCGCGAGCTCGGCCGCTACGGCGTCACCTCGAACGCCATCGCGCCCCGGGCCCGCACCCGGATGACCGAGACCTTGTTCGGCGGCGACGGTATGAGCGCCGGGGAAGACGGCTTCGACGCCTGGGACCCCGGGAACATCGCCAACGTGGTGGCGTTCCTGGCCGCACCGGCCTCGGCCGACATCACCGGGCAGATCCTCGTCGTGTTCGGGGGCAACATCTACGCCATGCGCGCGTTCACTGCGGTGGGCCAGCTCACGCGGGACGCGGCGTGGTCGCCCGAGCAGCTGGTCGCCGCCAAGGGCCAGCTCTTCGAGGGCATCAGCTCCGGGGTGCCCGCCTTCAGCTTCTTGTAGGCCTCACCAGCCCGACGGTGCATCGCTCGCCTGTGGCGGCGCCACGATGGCACGATGGCACCATGGCACACGACCGAAAGTTCCGTTTTGCCGCGCAGCTGAGCAAGGCGCCCGACGGTTCCGCCCGCTCCTGGGCCGAGCAGGCCCGCAAGGCGGAGGACCTCGGTTACAGCGCCCTGCTCATGCCCGACCACTTCGGCGACCAGCTCGCCCCCGTGCCCGCACTGGCGGCGGTGGCGGCCGCGACGACGACGCTTCGCATGGGCTCACTGGTCTTCGGCAACGACTACCGCCATCCCTTCGTGCTGGCCAAGGAGGCGGCCACCCTCGACGTGCTGAGCGGCGGCCGATTCGAAGTGAGCCTCGGCGCCGGCTGGATGCGCACCGACTACGACGAGGCCGGGCTGGCCTACGACCACCCGGCGGTGCGCGTGGCGCGCTTCGAGGAAGCGGTGAAGGTCGTCCAGGGGCTCTTGCGCACCGACGGGCCCTTCAACTTCCACGGTGAGCACTACGAGGTGCTGGGGCACACCCTCACCCCACGACCGGTGCAACAGCCCGGTCCCCCGCTGATCATCGGCGGCGGGGGCAAGCGGGTCCTGTCCTTCGCCGCCCGGCACGCGGACATCGTGAGCATCAACGTCAACCTGCGCGACGGGACCGGGGGGGCCGAGACGGCGGCCGACGCCACGCCGGAACGGACCCGCACGAAAGTCGGCTGGGTGAAGGAGGCGGCCGGCGGCCGCTTCGACGAGCTCGAGCTCAACTCTCTGATCGGCTTCGTCATGGTGACCGACGACGCCGAGGGACTCGCCCGCCAGATGGCGCCGGCCTTCGGCATCGACCCGGCCGACGCGCTGCATGTCCCGCTGGCGCTGGCGGGAACGCTCGACGAGATGGCCGAGGAGCTCGAGTGGCGCCGGGCCGAGTACGGGATCTCCTACTGGTCGATCGAGTCCGACGCCTGGGAGACGCTGGCGCCCGTCGTCGGCAAGCTGGCCGGCACATGACGATCACGACGGGCACCGGCTGGGAGGGCATCGGCACGCACCGCGCGCTCTGCGGCGAGCGCGTCTTCACCATCGACGCGCCGTCCATCGGTCCCGAGCGCCACGCGCCCCTCCTCGTCCTGCACGGCTTCCCGACGTCGTCGTTCGACTACGCCGCCGTCCTCGACGGGCTACGGGCGGGACGGCGCGTCCTCCTGCTCGACATGGTCGGGTACGGGTTGTCGTCCAAGCCCGATCGGGCCTACTCAATGGCTCTGCAGGCCGACGTCGCCGCCGCCTTCGTGGCCGCGCTCGGGATCGAACGCCTCGCGCTGCTGACCCACGACATGGGCGACACCGTCGGCGGAGAACTGCTCGCCCGGCGTGCCGAGGGCTCCTGGGCGGTCGACGTGACGCGGCGCGTCGTCACCAACGGGAGCATCTACATCGAGCAGGCCCACCTGACCAACGGCCAGCAGCTCCTGCTCGGACTGCCCGACGAGATCCTCCCCCCGGGAATCCCGATCGACGCCGACTCCATCACGCGGAGCCTGCGCGAGACCTTCAGCGCGCAGACGCCGCCCGTCCCGCCCGGCTGGCCCGAGGACCCGGTGCCGGCCGCGGCGGCCCAGGTGGTCCACGGCGACGGCCATCTCATGCTGCCCAGGCTGATCCGCTACATCGAGGAGCGGCGGGCCAACGAGCGGCGCTTCACCGGGGCCATCGAGCGCGACCCCTCTCCGCTCCACATCGTCTGGGGGGTCGACGACCCGATCGCCGTCCCCTCCATGGTGGACACGCTGCTGGCGGCCCGGCCGGACGCCACGGCCGTCAGGCTCGACGGGGTGGGCCACTACCCCATGGTCGAGGCACCGCAGCGCTTCCTCGACGCGGTGCTGCCCGGCCTCGTCTGACGCGCGGAGGTGCGGTCGGCGGGAACGTCTCCACAGAGAATTCCCTGGCCCCTCGCTTAGCCTGGCGCCGTGCCGGGACGCCGTCGACCCTCCAACCGCTACGAGCTCCTGACCTGTGCCTGGTCGGGCCACGTCCTGGTCGGGACGGACGCCGCCACGATCACTCCCGACGATGCGCTGGTGGTGCGCCAGGACGGAGCGGTGCGCTGGCACCGCTGCCTGCGCTGCGACGCCTGGGTGGGTCGAGCGGCGCCCGAGCACCCCGATCGCGAGCGGGTCGAGCCGAAGGACGAGATCGCGCTCCCCCTGCGCGGGGCGGCCCTGCGCGACCGCTACGTGCTGCGCCTCATCGCGCTCGACCGGGCCATCCACGTCATCGTCCTCGCCGGGCTGGCCGTCGCGCTGTTCACCTTCGCCGCGCACAGCCAGGCGCTCCATCACGACTACCAGAACATCATGAACGACCTGGCCGGTGGTGCGCCGGGGGCCTCCCAGGCGCGGGGCGTCCTCGGCTACTTCGGCCGGGCCTTCCAGTATTCGCCGTCGCACCTGCGGATCCTGGCACTCGTGCTCCTGGCCTTCGCCGCGCTGGAGGCGGTCGAGGGGGTCGGGCTGTGGTTCAACAAGCGGTGGGCCGAGTACCTGACGTTCGTCGCCACCACCGCGCTCGTGCCCTTCGAGGTGTACGAGCTCACCAACGGCGTGAGCGTGTTCAAGATCATCGCCCTCGTCATCAACCTCGCTGTCGTGATCTACCTGCTCCTCGCCAAGCGGCTCTTCGGGCTCCGCGGTGGGCATGCGGCCGAGCACGAGCGGCGCGCCCAAACCAGCGGCTGGCCGGCGATCGAGCGGGCCACGCCCGGCGCACCCGCCCCGACGGTCAGGCCGGCGCCTGCACCTTGAGCGTGCGCACCTCGGCGGGCAGGCTGGCGTAGAGGTCGGCCACGAGGTCGTCGCGCTGGGCGCGCCGGGACGGGTCGTCCCACAGGTTCTCGTACTGGTAGGGGTCCGCGTCGACGTCGTAGAGCTCCCCGGTGGCCACGGCCACGCCGCCCGGTCCCGTCCCGGACTGTTCGTACACCACGGGGCAGGGGTGCAGGACGCCCTCGCCCCAGACCTCCTCCAACCCGTTGGGCTGCCCCGCGGTGGACGGCTCGTAGACCGTGCACAGCCACCCGTCGCGATAGACGGACCGCAGGTGCATGCCGTAGCCGGGGAACTGGCTGTCCCACTCGCACAGGGCGCGCTCGCGCTCGGGCTCGCCGTCGGCCAACGGGAGGGCCCGGCCCTGCATCCAGGGAGCGGGTTCGACACCGGCGATGGCGCAGAAGGTCGGGGCCAGGTCGACCTGCCCGACCGGGTCGTTGACGACCGCCGGGTCGATGCCGGCGGAGGGCGCCGGCCGCCACACGAAGGGCAGCCGCATCAGCGCGTCGGTGTGGTACGGGCCCTTGTAGAGCAGGCCGAAGTCGCCCTGCATCTCGCCGTGGTCGGTGGTGAAGATGACGTCGGTGGCGGCCAGCCAGCCCCGCTGCGCGATCACCTGCAGCACCCGGCCGCAGGCCTCGTCGATCAGCTCGTTCATCACGTGGGTCTTGGCGTTGACCTCGCGGATCTGGTCGTGCGTCAGCTGCGAGGGAACGAACGACGCCGGCCCGCCCTCCATGTTGGGGAAGCGGCCGTCCCAGTAGGCGAGCCAGTGCGCAGGCTTGCGGGCCAGGACGGCGCGGACCGCCTCGTCGGAGCCGGGGTGCCCGGGCGGCAGGTCGAGGTCCCGCCAGGGCACCCGGTCCAGCTCGGAGGCGGGCGGGTCCCACGGATGGTGCGGGTCGGGGAACGACATCCAGCAGAACCAGGGCTCGTCGGGTCCGACCGACTGCAGCCAATCGACGGTGAGGTCGGCCACCCAGTCGGTGTGGTACCACTCGCGCGGGATCGGGTTGTTCTTGGTCTCCGGGGCGGCGGTGTCACCTCCGGGCTCGGCTTGGAGCAGGCCCGCGAAGCTGTGCAGGTGCTCGGGATGGTTCTTCTTGAGCCACCGCCCGTAGTGGGCGATGGGGTGATCGCCCCAGGCGGCCGCGTGCATCGCCTGTTGGGCCCGCTCGAAGCCCCGCCAGGGCCCGGTGTCGCCCCGGGCCACGCGCGCGTTCTCCTGCCACTGGTTCGTCGGGTCGAAGCCCGGTTCGAAATGCGCCTTGCCCAGCAGCGCGGTGCGGTAGCCGGCGGCGTCGTGCAGGTACTGCGCCACCGACGGCGCGTCGACGGGGAGCGGGATCCCGTTGGCCACCACACCGTGGGTGCGGACGTACTGGCCCGTCAGCATGGTCGACCGGGCCGGCATGCAGACCGTGTTCTGGTTGTAGGCCCGCCGGTAGTTGATGCCCTCGGCGGCCAGGCGGTCGACGACGGGCGTGCGGGCCACCGTGCCCCCGTTGCAGCCGAGGCTGTCGTGGCGCTGCTGGTCGGTGGTGATGAAAAGGATGTTGCGTCGGCGGGGGGCGCCCGGAGCGCCCTCCCGGTCCCGCTTCTCGGCGGCTCCCGGCTCTGCGTGCTCGTCCATCTCAACCCGGCGCGCGTTCATTCGGCGCGCAGCATGCGGTGCAGGTCGAGCTCGAGTTCCTCCATCAGCTCGGCGAGGAGCCGCAGCCGTTCCGGGGCGCCGTCCGCCGCCAGCAGCCGCTGTGCGTCGTAGGCGTTGAGCGGCGCCGCCGCACAGAGTTGCCACGCCGCGACTTCGAGGTCCCCACCGCCGTCGAGCGCCAGCTCGGCCGGGAGCGGGGGTGCGCCACCCTGCTCGGCCAGGAGGGCCCGGGCCCGGCGCACGCGTTGCCCGGCGGCCCGCACCAACGGTTCGGCGTCCCCCGGCCGCGGCCGCGGCACCGCCTCGCGCACCAGCGCCACCGGATAGGGGTCGTCGGGAAGCCACTCGTCGACCTCGATGCGCGCCTCCCCCTCGATCTGGAGCACCCAGCGCCCATCGGGCAGCTCGACCGACTTGGTGATCACGCCCCGCGTGCCCAGCGTCGAGCGCTCGTCGCCACCCCCCACCTCGGAGCCCCGTTCGATCAGCACGATCCCGAAGCGGGCGTCGCCGGCCAGGCAGTCGCGCATCAGCTCGCGGTAACGCGGCTCGAAGACGTGCAACGGCATGGAGGCGTGGGGGAAGAGCACGGCCGACAGCGGGAACATCGGCAGGCGCGTCCCGGACATGCCCCACCATGGCACGACCGGACCTGGGTGCGCACGACCGTTGCCATCCGGACGCGAGAAGGACCGGCCACTGTCGGACCGGTCCTCACTCGTTCTTGTTGTAGTGCTTGCTTGTAGTGCTTCTTCCTTCTGTGTGCAGTCCGCGGCTGCAGTCCTCGGCGCAGTGGGTGCGGGGGCCACCTTGTCGGCCGGCCGGCACACGCACCGGCGCGATCGCGGCCTCGTTCATACGCCGGACATCACGCCAAGCGGTCTGCTCTGAAGCGCCACCGAAACCGACATCGGTGACGCAACCTCAACGAGGCGGACCGGCCTCCTCGGTCGAGCTTGTCGATTGCATCGGCAGCTCCTTTCCACTCGGGGCAACGGCGGGTGCTCGGTTGCCGCTCGCTTTCCTCCAGTATCCGCCTCGACCCGGCCCGTGTGAACCCCGCGCGAACTGGGCATTCACGATGGCCCAGGTGGGGGACGTCACCGTCATACAAACTTCATCTCACCGCGACCAGAAGGTGGCAGGCGGCCCTGTCCTCGCGCCGCGGCGGGTCACCTACGCTCTCGCCATGGCCCTGCCCATCCCCAAGGAGAACACGACCGCGGTCGTGACCGGCGCCTCGTCGGGCATCGGCGCAGAGATCGCCCGGGAGCTGGCACGGCGTGGCTATGGGCTGACGCTCGTGGCCCGTCGCCGGGACCGTCTGAAGGCGCTGGCCGACGAGCTGGCCGGGGCACACTCCGTCCGCACCGAGGTGATCGCGGCCGACCTCACCGACGCCGACTCGCGCGGCGAGCTTCCGGCACAGCTGGCCGGGCGCGGCCTGACACCTGACATCCTGGTCAACAACGCCGGCTTCACGACGATGGGCCCGGTGTACCGGTCCGACCGCGCGGCCGAGCTCGCCATGGTGCGCACGAACGTCGAGGCCGTCGTCGACCTGTGCTCGCTGTTCGTTCCGGGCATGGTCACGCGGCATCGCGGCGCGGTCCTCAACACGGCGTCGACCGCAGCCTTCCAACCGTTGCCGGGGCAGGCCGGCTACGGCGCGTCGAAGGCCTTCGTGCTCTCCTACGGGCGCGCCCTCGGCGCCGAGCTGCGCGGCACGGGCGTCAGCGTCACCACGCTGTGCCCCGGCCCGGTGGAGACCGGCTTCGCCGAGGCGGCGGGCGTGACCGACGAGGAGGCGGGCGAGTCGCTGCCCAAGTTCATGTGGGTCCCGGTGGCTGACGTGGCCACGGCGGCCGTCGAGGGTCTCGCCGCCGGCCGCGCCGTCGTGATCCCCGGGACGGTGAACCGCGCCGCGGCCGGGCTGGCCCACCTGACGCCCAAGGCGCTGCTGGTGCCGCTGTTGGCGCAGCGCCACCCGGGACTGAAGCCCGGCCCCACGGACACCTAGCCCATGCCACAGTTGGTCTCGGACTTGGAACTGCCCTTCCTCGACACCGTCGGGTTGGAGCGCCGCGAGGCCATCGACGCCGTCGCGGCGGCGCGCGCGGTGCACTGGCTGGCCCGCACCGAGCTCGGTTACTCGGTGACCCGCCTGCAGGACGTCACCGCCATCCTGCGCGACCAGCGCTTCCACTCCGCGCTCTCGATGATCGAGCAGGCACCAGAGCTCCAGGGCTCGGGTGCACGCGACCGCCGCGGCGAGTCGATCCTCACCATGGAGGGCGAGGGCCACGCCCGCCTGCGCCGGCTGGTGGCGCCGGCCTTCACGCCCGCATCGGCCAACCGGCTCCGCCCCACCATGCGCAGGGTGGTCGGCGAGCTCGTGGCGCGCGTCGTCGGCCGGGGCGAGTGCGAGTTCGTGGCGGACGTGTGCGAGCCCTACCCGATCCCCATCATCTGCGAGCTGCTCGGCGCGCCGCCCGAGGACTGGGAGCTGTTCTCGGGTTGGGCCACCGACATCTTCCGCATCTTCAACAACAACCTGGCTGAGGACCTGCCCTTGATCGAGCGGGCGGGCGAGGACCTCACCGCCTACGTGAGCGCCATGATCACGGCCCGCCGGGCCGACCCCCGCGATGACCTCCTCAGCGACCTCATTGCCATCGAGCAGGAGGGCGACCGGCTCTCGACCGACGAGTTGGCGATGCTGGCGCAGGCGGTGCTCATGGCGGGAACCGACACCACCCGCAACCAGCTGGCCTGCTCGGTGGCCCTCTTCACCGAGCACCCCGACCAGTGGGCGCTGTTGGCCGAGCGGCCGGAGCTGGCCGGCAGGGCCGTGGAGGAGTCGATGCGCTACCTGGGGGCCGTCCGGGGCACGGCCCGCTTCGCCGCCGAGGACGTTGTCTATCGTGACGTGCTGTTCCCGCAGGGGACCTTGGTGGCCACCTCGCTGGCCGGGGCCAACCACGACCCGGAGGCCTTCGACGATCCGGACGTTTTCGATATCACCCGGGAGCGCACCACGGCGCAGATGACGTTCGGTTCGGGTATCCACTTCTGCATGGGCGCTGCGCTGGCCCGGGCCGAGCTGCAGGAGGCACTCCCGCTGCTGGCCCGGCGCATGCCCGGGCTGGCCCGCGCCGGCGAGGTGGAGTGGAAGCCCTCCACCTTCGGCATCTGGGGCCCGGCGGTGCTGCCGCTCCGCTTCGAGAGGGCGGCGTAGCCGCGCCGGACCCGGGCGGAAAACCGAGCGGTGGCGGGGATGTTTTCAAACTATAAGCAGGATGGTTGAGAGTCCCTGGAGATCATCGGCGGATTCTGGGATGAGCGCACAGATCCGGTGAGTCACTGAGCAGCCAACGGTGTGGCCGCCAGGCTACGGCAGGGCGGCGGTGGCCTCGCCCACCAGCTTGTCCTCGCCCTCGCCGTTGGACAGCGTCACCGTCATGTCCACCAGCTTCCTACCGTCCTCCTCGCGCTTGGCGCTGACGACGATCCTGGAGGAGAGGACCTCGTCGGGCCATGTCTGGCGGGCGAAGCGAACCTGGTACCGCGTCACGTTGCCCACACCGACGTAGTCCGTCAGCGCCGTGCCCAGCAGGCCCATGGAGAACATGCCGTGCCCGAACACGCTCGGTTGCCCAGCCTTCTGGGCCGCCACCTCGTCGTGGTGCATGGGGTTGAAGTCCCCCGACGCGCCGGCGTACTTCACCAGGTCGGTCCGGGTCAACGTGTGCGTGATCACCGGCGCCTCGTCTCCCACTTGCACGTCCTCGAAGGACAGCTTCTTCTCTCCCATCGTCTCGACCTCCCGTCGATTGCCCTAGGCCCGGTGGATCAGGTTGAAGCGCGCCGTCACCACCGGCTCGCCCGTCTTCTCGTCGCTCCAGTTGGTCTCCGTGCAGACGAAGGTCATCGTCCGGCCCTTGGACTCCTTCTGGTACGCGTCGGTGATCTTGCCCTCGCTGACGAGCACGTCGCCCACCTGGACCGGTCGGTGATAGAGGAACTCCTGCTCGCCGTGGAGGATCAGGCCGCCCTTGGCCATCAGCGGCCCCATGGCGGTGAAGAGCGGGTTTCCCGTAGGCGCGTCCGTCGGCTGGATCTCGTCGAACTTGCCCGAGAACTCCATGGCGAAGGGCCACGTCAGCGGCGCCGGGATGTTCTCGAAGCCGGCCTGCCGGGCCGCCTCGGGGCTGTGGTAGATCGGGCTGGAGCTGAAGAGGGCGTCGGCGAAGTGCTGCACCGGCCCCCGCTCGACGACGACCTTGGACTTGCCGGTCGGTTGCCCGATGATCCCCTTGAGCACGTCTTCCTGCGTTGCGGCTCCGTCTGCCACCGTCTGCCTCCTGTCCCCCTCCGCCGTCGATTCCCCCACCCCTGCGCGTGGCGGGCACCGGCCCGGGGCCGGTGCAGCGCCCAAGGTAGCGGGGTCGCCTCGGCGGCGCCCAATCCGAGCCGCAACGACAGCGCGGCCCGCCGGGTCGTACCATCGCCCTGCCGTGAACCCGCCCGAGACCGAGCCCGAGAGCGAGCCCGAGGCACCGCCCGAGACCCAGCGCGACTTCTTCGCGGTGGTGCGCACCCAACGGGCGGCCCGCTCGTTCCTCCCCGACGACGTGGACGATGCGACGGTCGCCCGGATCCTGACCGCGGCGACCCACGCGCCGAGCGCAGAGAACAGCCAGCCCTTCGTCTTCGTCGTCGTGCGCGACGCCGCGCTGCGTGCGGCCATCGGCGCGCTCACGGCGCGCCTGTGGGAGGGCGGCGCCAAGGCGCTCGAGGAGCAACGCCTCTCCCCCGCGTTCCTGCGCGACGTCGACCACGGCGCCATGGGCGGCGTCGCCGGCGCGCCGGTGCTCGTGGTGGTGGGCGGCGACACCCGGCTGATCCACCCCAAGGCCATGGACGCCTCCATCTTCCCAGCGGTGCAGAACCTGCTGCTGGCCGCCCATGCACTCGGGATCGGATCCACGCTGACGACGCTGCCCGTCCTCCGCGGTGACGAGCTGGGCGGCCTGCTCGGCCTGCCCCCCGAAATCGTGCCTGTGGCCGTCGTCCCGCTGGGCCACCTCCCCGCTCCGCTCGGTCCGCCCCGGCGCCGGCCGCTCTCGGAGAAGGCCCATCTCGATCGCTACGGCGTGCCGTTCCCCGCTGCGGGCACACCAACCCCGCCGGCGCAGCGCTCGAGGAAGCCGCAGTAGCGCTCCAGGATCACCGGCCACGTGTAATTCGTCTCCACGTAGTGGCGGCCGTTGCGGCGCATCGTTTCGTGCGCCGCCT
This sequence comes from uncultured Acidimicrobiaceae bacterium, assembly GCA_963840245.1. GTDB lineage: Bacteria > Actinomycetota > Acidimicrobiia > Acidimicrobiales > RAAP-2 > Bog-473. Next base: position 9,217 of record CAWIYI010000039.1, on the reverse strand, counting down.
CGTCCGTCGTCAGGAGCTCGATGCCCGCCTCGAACTCTTCGAACCCGCCGAACCACAGACCGCCGCCCGAGTGCTCGCAGTGTTCGCGCGTGGCGCCACACACGGCATTGACCAACACCGGCACCCCGGCGGTGAAGGCCTCGACGACGGCGAGGGAGAACGCCTCGAAGGGCGACGGGGACACCAGGGCGCGTGCACCCCGCAGGAGCTCCCATTTCGTGGCGTCGTCGACCATGCCGGTGACGACGACGTCGTCGTCTGGTTCGGGCTGGTCCACCACTTGGCCCACCAACACGAGGCGCAGGTGCCCTCGGTGACGCTCCTTGTAGGCGCGGAAGAACCGGGACAGCATCGTCGTGCCCTTCTGCTCGTCCACCCGGCCGATGCAGATCAGGTACGGCGAGTCCTGCAGACCGAAGGCCCGGCGGACCGCGTCGCCATCGCCGGACGTCTCCTCCTGCACGCCCAGACCGACGAGGACCTGCGGCGTCGCCGCCACATCGAACCGCGCTTGTACCAAACGGCGCTCGCTCCGGGTCTGGAATACGAAGCCGCGGCAGCGCGCGAACAGCTCGTCGAAGACGGGGAGGTGCAGGGCCGGCTCCTCGTGAGCCGCCGGATGCATGACGGCGCGCTCCGCGACCAGGGGCAGGCCGCGCACGCTCGGGTAGTAGAGGTAGGGATAAAACGCCAGCACATCGGCGTCACTGGACGCAACCTGGTCGAGCAGCGCAGGTGAGCGCGGCCCCTGCAGGTCGATCCACCGCTCCATGTCCGCGGCCGATGCCGATGCCGGGTCCTCGCGCAGACGGCCCCACAACGGGTGGAACCGCGGATCCCGCCCCGCCTCGGACTCCACCCGGTGCACCCGGACGCCGTTGACGACGGTGGTTCCGGCTGCGAGCTCGTCCTCCCAGGTGATGGCGTCCCGGGCGCAGGTCGTGAGCACCTCGACGTCCCATCCCCGGTCTGCAACCAGGTGCTCGGCCAACATGCGCGCCCCGGTCTCGGCGCCGCCGACGACCTCGACCCCATACCGCGGCACCACGTACGCCAGCTTCACCTGTACCTCGACCGGCGTCCTGACACGGGCACGCCACCGACCATATCGGGCGGTGCTGCGCCGTCCCCGCACCAACTGTTCCCAACCAGAGCGAGCCCCTGCGGCCGATGAATGAAGCGGTCAGGCGGGTTAGGTGAACCACAACCCCAAGCAGAAGAGGATCTGCGCCATGGTGCCCATGACGACGGAGCCCGCGAGAATCGAGGAGTAGGTCTCGCTACGACGCAGGTACGCGCCGGCGAAGAAGAGCGGCACGAGGACACCGAGGTGCCGGGCCAGCGCCTCGGACGTCAAGCCGCCGGCAGTGGCGTCGCTGACGTTGAACAGGAGGGCTACGGCCGCCAAGGCCAGGCTCGGGAGCAACGGCGAGCGCCAGAGGTCGCGCCAGCCCACCTTCACCACCAGGTACACGAGCGCCACGGTCGCGACGATGGTCACGATGTTGTCGATGGTGTACGTGGTGACCCAGTTGCTGTTGTGAGCAGGGTCGCCCAGTACCTGGTGGTGCAGCATGCGGTCGAAGGTCCAGATGACGCCGTGGAACGGGTAGGTCAGCTGGCGGTTCCAATATTTCTCGGCGTGCACGAACGCCAACACCGAGCCATAGACACTGCGGAGGTACACGGCATAGACGATGATCCCGACTTCGCTCAGGGCGGCCACCGCGAGAATCGTCGTCCACCTCCGGGCTCGCGGGGGGCACTGGACCATCCCCACGATTACGGGCAGCACGAAAAACGCGCCGTCAGGCGCCAGTGCGGATGCCGCCCCGCACACCAACGCTGCCCACACGAACTGTTGCCGGAACACGAGGATCAGCACCACCGTGAGAAGGAGGGCTTCGCAAGACTCGGGGTAACCGGAGAAGAAGAAGAACGAGGCGGGGGCCCACAACAACAGCACCGCCACGCGCCACCAGTTCCGGAGGCCAAGGCAATTGCGGGCCAAATAGCAGACAGTCACCGCCAGCAGGTACGTCGCCGCCCACGAAATGGCGAGCGCCGAATGGACATAGCTCACGCCGGTGAGGTCGTGCAGCCAGCGCACCATCAACGGGTACAGGGGAAAGTAGGCGGCCTGCGCCGGGTCGTTGCTGGCGTAGCCGTGCGCAGCAACTTGCAGGTATTCCACGCTGTCCCAGTGGAACAAGCTCAATGTGACCGAGCGAGTTCCGGGACTGAGGGCCGTGGCGAACGTGGACACGTGACCGAGCGTGTGGACGGCGAAGGCGGCCGTCGCCAGAATGACCAGCACCCGCACCGCGAAGAGCACGGTGGCCGTGGCCAAGATCCGAGGCGCACCGGCAGCGACGAGACGTCGGCCAAGGTCAGAGAGCGGTGACCGCGCTGGCTGAGCCGTTGCGTCGTCGGCCTGGGCCGTCTCGTTCTCGGTGGGAGCGATGTCCTCCGCGATCGCCGCCACCTCGCCGTACCCTTCGCCTTCGACGAGCACGCCGCCACCCGTGCCACCGGAAGCGTCGGCCGACGCTGAGTTGGCCTCCGAGCCGACACGATCGAGAGCCTCGGTCGTGCCAGGCACCGAGCCTTCGTTCATTGCGTCCATTCCTCGCCGCTCTAAGCGTCCGGATTTGCCGCTCGAAGCTATCCGACGACCCCATCTGACGCAATGACCGAGCCCGTCGCAGGAGAGCGGTCACTTCCGTCGTTCCGACCGGGCACGTACGCCGTCGTAGGGCAGCGACGGGTTCGTGATCCCCAGTGCGATCACCCGGCGGCACCAGACGCCATGGTCAGGCGCGCGGATAGGGTGAGCCGGTGCAGGAGCACCACTACCACGTCGACATCGAGGCCAGCGTGGAAGAGCTCTGGCAGCTCTTCTGGGCCCGCATCCCCCACACCGAGACGGGGGACGTGACGATCGACATCCTCCATCCGGGCGACGCCGTCGGCGAGGGCCTGGTGCGGCACTGCACGTTCCGCGTGCCCCGGTACCTCCTGACGGGCGGCAAGGGCCAGTCCTGGGAGTGGCTGACCGAGGTGACGCCCAACGTCTCGTGGAAGTACAACGCCGTCGGGCGCCCGCTGTTCTCCGAGGCCGAGGGGCGCACCCGGCTCGAGGACGTCGGCAACGGCACGACCCGGGTGCACTTCTCCGAGACGTACCACGCCTTCAACCCGATCCTCCGGGCCCTGCTCGAGAAGCGCGTGCACGCGTTCATCTCCAAGGACAACGACCGGCTGATCAAGGAGTCGCTCACCATGGGCGTGGGCTACCTGCGTGCTGCCAAGGCGAAGGCCGCGGCCAAGGCGCAGGCCGCCGGGCCGGACGCGGTGCAGGCCGCCGGGCCGGACGTTGCGCCGGCCCCCGGCGCCGCCGACCCGGCGTGACGGTCGTCGACCTCTGGGTCAACGCGCTCAGCGGCAAGGCCGCCGCGGCCTTCATGGGCCAGGCCGGCAACGAGGGCATCCCCGAGCTGCTCGGCGGCGATCTCTCGTCCTCCTCCACACTGCAGCACCTGCTCGTCACCATGGACAAATGCGGCGTCGACGTCGGCGTGATCGCCGCCGGCATCGCGTCCGAGGAGACGAACCAACTGCTCCATGACGTGGCCGCCCACCCGGACCGCCTCCGCGTCGCCCTGACCGTCGACCGGGCCGAGCGGCCCGTGCAACAGGTCACGCGCCTGCGCGCCCTCGCGGCCGACCCCGCCGTCGTGCTGGTGCGGATCACGCCGCTCGTCGAGCAGTACCCGCTCAACGACAAGCTCTACTACCCGGTCTACGCCACCTGCGCCGAGCTCGGCCTGCCGGTGTCCATCAACGTCGGCGTCCCCGGCCCCCGTGTGCGCTCGGCCTGCCAGCACCCCGAGCTCCTCGAGGACGTCCTGATCGACTTCAAGGGGCTCACGGTCATCGGCGCCCACATGGGCCACCCCTACGAGGCGCTGCTGATGCAGTACATGCTCAAGTGGCCCGACCTCTACCTGTCCAACTCGGCCTACCTGGCCAAGTACATGGACCCCGCGCTGGTCTCCTTCATGGACTCCTCCCGCGGCAGGGGCCGGGTCCTCTTCGCGTCGGACCACCCCTTCCTCCCGATGGAGCGGGCCGTGGCCGCCGCCCGGGACCTGCCTCTGTCCGACGCGGCGGCCCAGGCCTATCTCGGCGGGACGGCCACGCGCCTCTTGCACCTCGACTGAGGGAGGACGCGAGCGGGTACGGTGCGACGGTGGAACTCGGTCGCATCGGCGTGTGGTGGAGCGGCTCGTGGCGCGACCCCGACGATCCGGAACGCAGCGTCGCCGCCGAGCTCGAGTCCCTCGGCTACGGCGCCCTGTGGTCGTCCGGGCGCTTCGACGCCGGTCTGTCGCCCCACTTCGAGCACCTGCTCGCCGCCACGAATCACATCACCGTGGCCAGTGGCATCGTCAGCATCTGGGCGGGCGCGCCCGAGGACGTCGGGCCGGGCGTCGCCGCGCTCGAGGACCGCTTCTCCGGGCGCTTCCTCCTCGGTCTCGGCGCCAGCCACGGGCCGGCCGTGCCCGACTACGCGCGCCCGTATTCGAAGATGGTGGCCTACCTCGATGCCCTGGACGCGCAGGCGACACCGGTGCCCCCCGCACGGCGCGTGCTGGCGGCCCTCGGGCCCCGCATGCTCGAGCTGGCGGCCGCCCGCTCCGCCGGCGCCCACCCGTACTTCGTCCCGGTCGAGCACACGGCCCGCGCCCGTTCCATCTTGGGCCCCGGTCCGCTGCTTGCCCCGGAGGTGGCCGTCGTCCTCGAGACGGACCCGGTCCGGGCGCGGGAGCTGGCCCGGCTCTACGCCAACATCTACCTCGGCCTCCCCAACTACACGCAGAACCTGCGCACCTTCGGCTTCGGCGACAACGACATCGTCGGCGGCGGGAGCGACCGCCTGATCGACGCCGTCATCCCGTGGGGCGACGCCGAGACGGTGACGGGGGCGATCCGCGCCCACCAGGACGCGGGCGCGGACCACGTGTGCATCCAGGTCGTCTCCGACCGGCAGGAATTCCCGCTGGACGGGTACCGGGAGCTCGCGGCAACGCTCCTCGCCGGCTGAGGCCGCCCGCGGCGGCGCCAGGCCTACGGCGCCTCCGCCAGCACCGCGCCGAGCGCCCGGAAGGCACGGCCGCGGTGGGACATCGCATCCTTCTCCGCCGGCTGCATCTCGGCGAAGGTCCGCCCGTCGCCGCCCTCTGGAACGAACACAGGGTCGTAGCCGAAGCCGTTGGCGCCCCGGGTGGCGGTCGCGATCGTCCCGGGCAGCACGCCCTCGGCCCAGACCTCCGTGCCGTCGGGGAACGCCACCAACGCCACCGTCCTGAAGCGAGCCCGGCGATCGCCACCGCCCCCTTCCACCGCGGCGAGCGCGCGCAGCAAGGCGGCCACGTTGTCGGCGTAGGTGGCGTTCGCACCGGCGTAGCGGGCCGAGTAGACCCCCGGCGCGCCGTCCAGCGCGTCCACCTCCAGGCCGGTGTCGTCGGCCACGGCCGCCATCCCCGTGGCCTCCACCAGCGCGCGCGCCTTCAAGCGGGCGTTGCCCACCAGGGTGTCGGCGTCCTCCACCACGTCGGGGACTCCGTCTGGCCGCGGCAGCAGCTCGACCGGCAGGGCGGCCGACAACACGGCGACGATCTCCTTGACCTTGTCCGGGTTGGCCGAGGCCAGCACGAGCCGCCTCGGCGCCGGCCCGTCCGGCCCGCTCACCGGCGTGGCGGGGCCTCGGCCAGCACGCCGGCCTGCAGGCGCGTCAGCTCCTTGATGCCGTCCTCGGCCAGTCCGAGCAGCGTGTCGAGCTCGCCCCTGGTGAAGGCCATCCCCTCCGCCGTGCCCTGCACCTCGACGAAGCGTCCGGCGCCGGTCATGACGACGTTCATGTCGACCTCGGCCCGGGAGTCCTCGGTGTAGGGCAGGTCGAGCATCGGCACGCCGTCGACGATGCCGACCGAGACGGCGGCGACCGAGTCCGTCAGTGGATGTGTGCTGATCGTCCCGGCCTGCACCAGCCGGGTGCAGGCGTCGTGCAACGCGACGTAGGCCCCGCAGATGGAGGCGGTCCGGGTGCCGCCGTCGGCCTGCAGCGCGTCGCAGTCCACGGTGATCTGCACCTCGCCCAGCGTCACCAGGTCGCACACCGCCCGCAGCGAGCGGGCGATGAGCCGCTGGATCTCCTGGGTCCGCCCCGACTGTTTGCCCTTGGCCGCCTCGCGTGACGCCCGCTCGGGCGTCGAGCCGGGGAGCATGGAGTACTCGGCGGTGACCCAGCCGCGGCCCGTGCCTCGCATCCAGGGCGGCACCCGTTCCTCCACCGACGCGGTGCACAACACTTTGGTCTGCCCGAAGGTCACCAGCACCGACCCGGGCGCCATCACGGTGTAGTCACGCGCGAAGCTGACCGGCCGCAGCTGGTCGACCGCTCGCCCGTCCTGGCGCGCCGCACGGGCGTCCCCCCTCACGTCTGCGTTTCCCACTGCACTCCTCTCGGTTCCGTTCGCTCCCCGTCCACGGCGGCCACCGTAGGCGACCTCAGTTGCCGTGGGCGAAGGCCTCCGGGTAGGAGTGGGTCGAGATCTCCAGGGCCGCATCGACGTCGCGGTACGTCTTGAGCTCGATCACGTTGCCGCTCGGGTCGGCAATCTTGCCCTTGGTCTGCTCGGTCGGCAGGCCGGCATCGTCGGTCGAGACCGGCACCACCCAGTCGACGCCGTGCGAGCCCAGGCGGGCGATCAGCGCCTCGAAGTCGGCGCGCCCGAGTGTCACGCCGAAGTGGCGCGTGCCACCCCCAGTCGCCGGCGCCACCTCGTCGTGACCGTCCTGCAGCGTGACCTGCATGCCGTAGAACCACACGTCGGTGAAGCCGGCCCGGGCGCGTGCGGGCTGGCAGCCGAGCGCGTGCACGTAGAACTCGCGTGCCTCGTCCAGGTCCCGGACGGGGATCGACAGGTGGAGGATGGGCTGCATCGCGTCAAGCCTACGACCGCACGCCGCGACGGGCTCAACCGCGTCCGGCCGCGGACAGGACGCAGTGCGCCATGGCCAGCGGCTCGTGGCGCGCGCCCGGCGCGCCCGCAAGGGCCCGGCAGCGCGCCAGCGAGGTCCCGGTGGCGGCGGGCGCCGCGGGTCCACCCGACGCCAGCTTCCAGACCCAGGCCCCGCGCACGTAGGCGGGCGCCACGCCGAGCGCCGCGGTGAGGAACCCCGAGGCGTACACCGGGTCCCGGCTGGGACCGGTGACGACGACCTGATCCACCTGCCAGGCGCGCACGGACCGGCGGACGGCGATGAGCTGGCCCGTGGTCCCGGTGGGGAGCGGCTCACCGGGAATCGTCAGGTTGGTCAGGATCCGCCGGGCCGATCCCGGGGGCCCCGAACCGACCGGCCCCCCGCTGGCGTCGGGAGTCTTGAGCGCCGCGCCGGCCAGGCGGAACCGCATGTCGTCGACGGCCTGCCACAGCATGGGCTGCGCCGAGCCGGAGACGGCAAAGGGGACGGTGAGCACCACCGGGTCCGCCGGGAGCGCCGAGAGTGCCGGCGCCCCCGGCCGCAGGTAGGCCGGGTTGTGCACTCCCACCACACGGAGCGGCGCCCCGAACGTCACGAACACGGGCACGAACGCGACCACCGCCACCACGGCGGTGGTCGCCGACGCGACCACGGCCCGGTGCGACGCCAGCCACGACCCGCGTCGCCGGGGCGCGCCGTGCAGCGCATCGAGGCCGATGGCGATCAAGAAGGCCACGAACAAGGTGAGCAGCGGCTCGAACTGGTCCGGCAGGATCTCCTTGAGCACCGGCAGCCTCCACAGGTCGCGCCAGGGCAGCCAGGGGTGGCCGAGCCAGGAGGGCCCGCCGAGGAGATAGCCACCGAGGGCCAGCAAGAAGACCACTGCGGCCAGGAACACGAGCAACCAGGTGAGCGGCCGGCGGCGACCGACCACCACCGATCCGAGGGCTGCCAGCGCGACGCCCCCACCGACGTAGTCGGGCGGGGGCCCCATGCGACCCAGGTACCCCCCGAAGCGGATGTACTCGGGTGCGGGCGCGCCGTAGGCGCCCGGCGCCAGGAACCCCGACAGCGGGACACCCGAGATCGGCGCCAGCGCGAACAGCACGCCGGACACCGCCTGGGGACCGGCCAGCCCGTACCAGGTGGGGTACGCCAGCAGCACGAGGCTCACGCCGCCGCCGAGGGCCAGGGCGGGGAAGGCGTGCCCCGCCCGCCCTCGCAGTTGGCGCCAGCCCACCGCCATGACCGCCAGCAGCCCGACCACGGACAGGACCAGGCACATGACGAGGATCTCGGGCGAGATGAAGAACTGCACCACTACCAACGCGGCCAGGAGGAGGCCGTCGCGACGGACGGTGTGCTCCTGGCGGATCACGATCTCGTGCAGCGTTGTGAAGAGGAACGGGGGGATCACGAGGACCGACACCGACACGTGGCCGAAGGTGAGCGCTGTCACGATGGCCGCCGAGTAGCCGTAGACCAACGCCGCCGGGATGGCGGCCGCCTTCCAGTTCACGAGGGGCCGGACGGCGGCGAAGCACGCCCAGGCGCTGAGGGCCGGGGCGAGTGTGAGCGCGACGTTGGTGGCGGCGATCGGACCGAAGAGCCAGGTGACCGGAGCGAGGACGACACCGACCAACGTCCCCGACGTGTTCGAGAGCAGGTTGGCGCCGTCGGGCACGTTCACCGCTCCCGAGAACACCAGGTTGTCGAGATGGGCGATCGCCCAGGCGGGCCAGGCAATGAACCAGACCTCCTGCGCCGGATCGCCGCACCCGCACGTCAGCACCGCCGACGGATGCCCCGACCAGACGTGCCACCACAGGACCACGGCGGGCACGGTGAAGCACGCGAGCGCGCCGACGTGGAAGCCGATGGTGCGCAGGACCTGGGAGCCGCGGCCGTGACCCTCGGGGAGCGCGGCGGGGGGCGGGTCTTCGGCTCCGGGAGGCGGCTCGGCGTCGCCGTGGTGACCGGGGTCTGCAGAGACCGTGCCGGGCGCCGGATGCGTCGACACGTCCATCCCGCTCGTCACCGCCGCCGAGCGTACCGTCGGGCCCCTCCCGAACGAGGCCCAGCGAGGTCCAACGAGGCCCAACGAGGCCCTACGGGGACCAGCCCGGTGCGTTCCTATGATCGGCGTCATGCCTGATGAGCGCCGTTG
>CAWIYI010000038.1:0-24476 GCA_963840245.1 uncultured Acidimicrobiaceae bacterium | reverse complement strand
CGGGCGGGCCCGCTACTCTGGCACTCGCAACCTGAGAGTGCTAACGAGTGCCAAGGAGGCCTGTTCCAAATGAAGTTGCACCCCCTCGATGACCGGATCGTCGTCCGTCCCGGCGAGTCCGAGGAGACCACCGCCTCTGGCCTGGTCATTCCCGACACCGCCAAGGAAAAGCCCCAGCAGGGTGAGGTGATCGCCGTAGGACCGGGCCGCCGCTCCGAGGACACCGGCGAGATCATCCCCATGGACGTCGCCCAGGGCGACACGGTCGTCTACTCCAAGTACGGCGGCACCGAGATCACGGTGGAGGGCGAGGACCTCCTCATCCTCTCGAGCCGCGACGTCCTGGCCAAGCTGGCCTGATCGGTCACACGCATTCCGGGTCTGCCCGCCGCCCCGGTTCCCCCCGGGCCGGCGCGGCGGCCTCCCCGCAATTTTCCTGAGATTCGAGGACTCGAGAGGAGTTCGACAAAGTCATGCCCAAGATCCTGAAGTTTGACGAGTACGCCCGCCGCGGGCTCGAGGCCGGCGTCAACAAGCTGGCCGACACCGTGAAGGTCACCCTGGGGCCGAAAGGCCGCAACGTGGTGATCGAGAAGAAGTTCGGCGCCCCCACCATCACCAACGACGGTGTGTCCATCGCCCGCGAGGTCGAGCTGGACGACCCGTTCGAGAACATGGGCGCCCAGCTGGTCAAGGAAGTCGCCACCAAGACCAACGACGTCGCCGGTGACGGCACGACGACGGCCACCGTGCTGGCCCAGTCGCTGATCGCCGAGGGGCTGCGCAACGTGGCCGCCGGCGCCAGCCCGACCGGTTTGAAGAAGGGCATGGAGAAGGGCGTCCAGGCCGCGGTCGAGAACATCGCCAAGCAGGCCAAGGACGTCGGCGGCAAGACGGAGATCGCCCAGGTGGCCTCCATCTCGGCGGCCGACAACGCCATCGGCGACGTGCTGGCCGACGCCATCGACAAGGTCGGCAAGGACGGCACGGTGACGGTCGAGGAGTCCAACACCTTCGGCATCGAGCTCGAGCTCACCGAGGGCATGCAGTTCGACAAGGGCTTCCTGTCCCCGTACTTCGTGACCGACCCCGAGCGCCAGGAGGCCGTGCTCGACGAGCCGGTCATCCTCTTCTACAACTCCAAGGTCAGCGCGGTGCACGACCTGGTCCCGGTGCTCGAGAAGGTCATGCAGACCGGCAAGCCGCTGCTGATCATCGCCGAGGACGTCGAGGGCGAGGCCCTGGCCACCCTCGTGGTCAACAAGATCCGCGGCACCTTCACCTCGGTCGCCGTCAAGGCCCCGGGCTTCGGTGAGCGCCGCAAGGAGATGCTCCAGGACATGGCCGTCCTCACCGGCGCCCAGGTCATCAGCGAGGAGATCGGCCTGAAGCTGGAGAGCGCCACCATCGACCTGCTGGGCAGCGCCCGGCGCGTCATCGTCACCAAGGACGACACCACCATCGTGGACGGTGCCGGCTCGAGCGACGACGTGAAGGGCCGCGTCGCCCAGATCAAGCGGGCGATCGACGACACCGACTCGGACTGGGACCGCGAGAAGCTCCAGGAGCGCCTGGCCAAGCTGGCCGGCGGCGTGGCGGTCGTCAAGGTCGGCGCCGCCACCGAGGTGGAGCTCAAGGAGAAGAAGCACCGCATCGAGGACGCGCTGTCCGCCACCCGCGCCGCGGTGGAGGAGGGCATCGTGGCCGGCGGTGGCACTGCGCTCATCCGGGCCCGCAAGTCGGTGAACGACCTGGCCGACTCGCTCGAGGGCGACGAGGCCACCGGTGCCCGCATCGTGGCCCGCTCGCTCGAGGAGCCGCTGCGCTGGATCGCCTTCAACGCCGGGCTCGAGGGCGCCGTCCTGGTCAGCCAGGTGGAGGCGGCCAAGGGCAACCACGGCCTCAACGCCGCCAACGGCGAGATGGAGGACCTGGTCAAGGCCGGCATCATCGACCCGGCCAAGGTGACCCGTTCCGCCCTGCAGAACGCGGCCTCCATCGCCGGCCTGCTGCTCACCACCGAGGCTCTCGTGGCCGACAAGCCCGAGAAGGTGGACGCCGCAGCCGCGGCAGCCGCCATGGCGGGTGGCGGCATGGGTGGGATGGGCGGCATGGGCGGGATGATGTAGCCCTGCCGCTGCATTTGCTGTTCACCGGCGCTACCCTCGCGGTCGTGTCGGGCTTCGAGGCCGGGTCTGCGGACCCGGCCTCGGCGCGTGTGCCGGGCCACAATGCGGCGGCGCGCCGTGTCCAGGTGACGCCCGGGTGACGGAGTTCAGTCTCCGTTCGCGTTCGGCCGCCGGCACGGGAGCCGCCGGAAAGTGTTGTGCCACACTGGCGGCGTGGCGGCGGTGACCTTGCCTTTGCGCCGCACTGCTGCGCTCCTGCCCGTCCTCCTCGCCGTCGTTGTCGGCGGCTCGTTCGGTCTCATCGGCCCCACGGGATCCGCGGCCGCGAGCGTGTCGCCCCAGACCTCGACGTCAGCTCCGCCTTCGGCGCCGCTGAGGGCACCGAGAACATCCGCCGCGCAGGACACGAAGTTCTTCACCGATGTGGCCGAGGCCGACCCCAAGCTGGCCGCCTACGAGCAGAAGCAGGAGAACGTCGCCCTCCGGGCGCTGTTGACCGACGGGTCGGCGTTCTGCGCGTTGCTCAAACGCGGCGGAGGCCTCGATGCTGCGCTGGTCGAGGAGGCGACGGGCGCCAGGGGCACGGAGACCCAGACTCATCTTCCCCTGTCGGTGACGACCTTCAACACCATCGAGAGCGTGGCGCTGCTGGCGCTCTGCCCGTCCGAACAGAAGCTGCTCCCCGCCTCGGTCCGGGCCAAGATCCGCAATCTCGGGAAGAGTCTCGGCAAGCGGCCGGGCTGACGAGACGGCGGGGCCGCCGAGACGGTGGAGTCCCGGTGCGGCCTCGGTGCGCCGCGTCGGCGGGGCCAACCCGTGTGTGCTGACTCCTTCAGCCCTTCAGTGACGAACTCACTCTGCCGAACGGGTGTGTGTTCGCGGTCCGGTCACACAGAAATAAGGCACACGTTGCGCGATGTCATCTTCGGCGTAACCCGCCGACCTTAGGTTTGCGGCGATCCCTTCTGCGGATCTCAAGCCCTACTGAGGAGGACTGGTGCGAATCTCGAAGAGGTTCCGGCAACACCGTGTACGGACCGGGACGATGGCGTCCGCCGCCATCGGGCTGATCGCCCTGTCGGGCGCGAGCATCTCGACCTCGGTCGCGTCCATGCCGTCGGCGTCTGCGGCGACCCCCACGTCGTGCCCGGCCGGCAGCTCGTTGCAGCTCCCTGCGGGCGGTGCCAACAACCAGGCGCAATGCGTGATCACCTCGACCGGCACCCCCGTGGGCGCGGTCAAGCACGTGTGGCTCATCATCTTGGAGAACAAGTCCTACGACGAGACCTTCACCGGCCTCAACCAGAACAGCTACCTGTGGCAGACGCTGCCCCAGCAGGGAGCGCTGCTGACGAACTACTACGGCACCGGTCACTTCAGCATGGACAACTACATCTCGCTGGTGTCCGGCCAGTCGCCGTCCTTCGGACGTGCAGGACGACTGCTCGACCACGGCGAGCATGACCAACAACAACAGCGGGATCATCACCACCGGCACGGTCGGCACGGGCACGGACACCGACCTCACGACCAGCGGCCCTGGAACCAACACCAACGCACCGACGACGTCGGGCAGCACCAACGGAAACTTCGGCCAGCTCCTCGTGCACGGTGGCGTCGACGCCAACCTGGGCTCCAACGGCTGCGTCTACCCGACGGACGTCACGACCCTGTTCAACCAGTTCAACGCGGCCGGTGTCTCCTGGAAGGCCTACGCCCAGGACCTCGGGGGAGCCCAGCCCACGGGATCGACGTCGTACGTGACGGGCTCCACCCCCGGGGTGAGCGACACCGTGCCCGGGCGTGACGACGGAATGTGCGGGTACCCGGGCATGGCGAGCAACAACGCGGTCACCAACCCGACGAACCTCGTCGCCCCCTCGGGTGACGTGACGAGCTTCACGGGTGCCCAGCCGGCCAACGCCAACAACAACGGCGACCCGGCCGACCAGTTCGTGGCCAAGCACTTCCCGACCGGGTGGTTCGGCGCCCTGACCGGCGAGTCCGCCGGGACGCAGAGCGGCGTCACCTACCCGGCCCAGCCGGCCCTCAACCAGCCGACCGGGCCCGAGTTCGACGGACCGGGCGCCCCGACGAACGGGAAGAGCGACACCAACTGTGACGCCAACCACGTGGCCAACCTCGACGACCCCACGTACGGCCTGGCCCACGACCTGAGCCTCCCGGCCAACCAGGTTCCGGCGTTCAACTGGATCACGCCGAACAACTGCAGCGACGCCCACGACGCCAGCTGCCAGGGCAACAACCTCTCCGGGGCCTTCAACGCCAACGGCACGCCGAACTACACCCCGGCCGGCCTGCCGGCCGACGACCCCGAGGCGACGACCCCGGCCAACTTCACCGGTGGGCTCTACGCCGCCGACCTCTTCCTGCGCTACTACATCCCGATGATCGAGCAGTCCGCGGCCTTCGCCGACGGGGGCATGATCGACATCACCTTCGACGAGGCCAACCCGCCGTTCACCGTCGGCAACAGTTTCAACAACGTGCCCGCTCCCGGTGACAGCACGCTCTTCCCGGCCCCGGCGGACCAGCCGTCCTTCGGCTCGCCCGGGACCACGGCACCGGGGGCCGACAGCCTCTACGGCGCCTACGGCGTCCTGGCCGACGCCGCCGGTGAGAACATCAACGGCCACAACGTGAGCACCGAGCCGACGGGCCCGAACGACCCCGAGGTGACCACCGGCTCGGGTCAGCAGCTGCAGCCCGGCCCGGGCGCCGCCGGATTCATCGACCGGCCGACCGGGCTCGCCGGTGAGAGCCCCAACGTGAGCGGATCACCCGGCACAGCGACAGAACCGGCCGAGGTCGCCGCCAAGTCGAGCCTGGTCGGGGACTCGAAGATCAACGCCGACGACACGGGCCGGCTCGTCTCGGGCACGGACGCCAACGGCAACACGATCCCGCCCGACACCTTCGTCGGCGCCGTGAGCGACACCGGACCGATCGCCCTCTCGGGCAACGCCAGCACCACCACGGCCTCGAACAACTTCGCCAAGCCGTGGATCGGCACCTTCCAGCTGCTCAACGACAGCGGTCAGCCGGTCACCCTGCCGAACGGTTTCAACGGCAACGTGACCCTGAGTGCCGAAGGAGCGACGTCCACCGTCGGGAGCACCACGTGCCCCAGCGGCGACGAGGCGGCGACGACCGCGGGCTGCGTCTCCGCCGACCCGCTGTTCGACCCGACCGACTTCACGCCGGGCGGCGGTGACACCGGGACGGTGCTGATCAGCCCGCTCATCAAGCCGGGCACCGTGTCGAGCACCTTCTACAACCACTACAGCATGCTGCGCAGCCTCGAGGACCTGTTCCTGACCGGGAAGTCCTGCACGAACCCGTCCAACGCCGACACGCCTCTGGCGGCCGGGACGGTCTGCGGCGGCCTCGACGGACAGGGCCACATCGGCTACGCGGCGCAGGCCGGACTGGCCAGCTTCGGGCCGGACGTCTTCAGCGCCGAGCACTTCGCTCCCGTGACGGTGCCGCACGGCTTCGCCACGGTCAGCGGGAGCGGCGCGACGGCGCTGTACTGCCCGGTCCACGTCAACCTCGGTCCCGGGGCGAAGAGCGCCAAGCCGGGAACCGGCGGCTTCGGTGGAGCTCCCGGTCTGGCGGGAGCGCCCGGCTGCGGGACGAGCGGCGGCAAGGGTGGCAACGGCGGCAACGGTGTCACGGCGGCCGGCCACGGCGGGAACGGCGGCAACGGTGGCAACGGTGCGTGCCCGCCGGAGGAATTCGTCAACGGGGTCTGGCTCACCGCGGCCGGCGCCCCGACGACGCCGCTCGACACGCCGCCCTGTAACGGCTTCTTCGGCAACGGGGGCGACGGCGGCAAGGGCGGCAACGGCGCGGCAACCATCCGGGTGGCAACGGGGGCAACGGCGGGAACGGCACACCCGGGCACCCCGGCCTCAGGTGGCGCGAAGGGCACGAAGGGTTAGGAGGTCCACGGGCAACCGATGGACTCCACCGCACGCTCGCGAGCATCGCGGCTGGGGCCGGGCACGCAAGCCCGGCCCCAGCGTGCTGTGCATCGCCGTTCTCCTGGGAGCGCTCGTCCTCGCCGGTTGTGGCGGCGGGGCTGGGTCGAGCATGCCCTCCGCCCTGCCGGGGAAGACCACCGCGCACTACCCGTCCTTCCTCCCGAAGAAGACGCTCGATCCGACCATCGATGCCACGCTGATCGGCACCGAGGCGAAGCCGGCCTTGCAGACCGAGGGCCTGGCCATCGAGGCGAAGACGAAGGCATTCCACGTCGACGTCACCGTGAGCGGCCCGATCACCCCGGGAGAGGGCCTCCCCGCCCAACCGGACGCCACCACCTGCACGTGGACCGTGACGATGAAGGATGCCAGTGCCGACGTGCCCGTCTCCATCGCCGACTTCCACTCGGTCGACCACCTCGGTTCGGTGTTCCTCATGGGACTGGTCCCGGGCGAGCACCGACCGCCGCCGGTCCTGCACCCGGGCCAGACGCTCACCTTCAAGCTCCGCGCCTACGAGCTGGTCGGCGAGGGCATGATGCAGTGGGCGCCCGATCACAAGCATGTCGTCGGCTACTGGGACTACACGGTGGAGAACGACTGACCCGGTGCGTGATGCGATGGCGCCGGATAGCGCTATGAAGATGGCCTCCGCCTGAGCGGCAGCGGCCCGGAATGGCGCCGGCCGGCTGGAGTCCGGATGCGCAGGGCGGCCGGGAGCGACTCGAATCGGAGCGGCGGCTCGAGCCTGAGGGCCTCGCCGTCCAATCCGACGTCGATCGTGGCCCCGGAGTCGATCTCGAAGCGAAGGGTGGTCCATTCCGGCCAGTGGCGCAACGGCGGTCCGTCGGGCACCACCACCACGCCGAGCGTCCCTCCGTCCATCGCCCCCCGGGTGCCCTGAGCGCCGAGCGGGTCGAGCTGGTAGCGGTTGTTGGACACCATGACGAGCTGAGCCGTCTCGTATTCCGCTCCGCCCGGGTCGGTGAAGCGCAGGTCGAAGGGCACTGCGCCGGGGCCGAGCAGGTCGGGCAGCATTTCGATGACCGTGCGCAGCTTGGCGTCGCGGTACTCGGGCGACTGCACAACCTCGCCGTAGAAGCCGATCGATGCATTGTTCACGAAGACGCGACCGTTGACCTGGGCCAAGTCGATGCGGCGCTCGGCACCGTGGTGGTAAGGCGTCGAGGGCACCGATCACATCGTCCCGGTCCACGCCGATATCCAGGGCGAAGTGGTTGCGTGTGCCCGCCGGTATGCAGACGTAGGGGATGTCGTGCCTGGAGGCGGCGGCGGCCACGATCGCTTGGGAGCCGTCGCCGCCGGCCATGCCGATGACGTCGGCCCCCGACGACACGGCGGCGGCGGCCAGCGACGCCAGGTCGTCGCCCTCCTTCATCACGACTGGCTCGATGCCGCGGGCGCGGCACCGAGCGACCAGGTCGAAGCGCTGGGCCTTCCCGCCGCCGGACCTCGGGTTCATGATGAGGACCGGATGCACCGGCGCGGTGTTGGCTGAATCCGTCATCTCACCCTCCTCTCGGGGCGTTCGTAGGACGCTTGACCATTGGGTGCCGAGAACGTGATCCGATGCGCTGACTGGGGACGACCCGACATCCAGACCTGCCATTTTCCACCTCGGAGCGACTGTTGCTCATCCGGTACGACCCTGGGTGGGATGCCAGCTCTGCTCCGAGTCGGTCTGGGAGCGCTGCGGCTTCGAGACCGGACCCAGTTCCTGACTTCATGCGGCGCCAACGAGACGACGCCATCGACCGCGGCCGAGAGGAGCGATTCAGCTCATCGGGACCTTCTTGAGGAGATCGACGGGACGATTGAGTGTGGCTCCTTAACCCTCAGCCGGGTTCTCGTGGATCGCCCGGCAGTTCAACCTCCCCGTTGCCTGGAACGCTACGACCCCGACGGGGTCGAAGATCCTGCTGTCTTCTTTGCTTCTAGAGACTTGCGATACTGCTCGAGGATGTGTTCATGCGACACGCTTTTTGTGGGCACCCCCGGGTGATGGTGTGTACAAAGGTGATACGGAGTCCCCTCGAGCGGATAGTGGCCGATCCTCCAACACCCCTTGGCATGGCAGTTGGCCTTGCGTACAACGGTGTAGACGCCGACGCTGACCGCACCAATGAGTGTCGCCTCTCCAAGGTCAGAGCCGAATCCAGACCAGAAGTTGTAATAGATCGGACTATTGCTCGAGTAGACCGTGCCCGTGTGAATTGCCGTCCAATGGCGAAGGAAGCCGAAGAACACGATCAACAGCACCAAGCCAGCCAGGAGGAGCAAGAAAAACAGGCCGAGCCCGAACTTTTTTACCGGACTCCCCTCCGTGTCGAGAGGGTCGAACACCGCGTCGCTGTCGCCGGGGGCAGGTTGCACCAGCGGGGTTGAGGAAGAGCTCCTCTGGTTCGAACTCGTTGAGTCAACCATCGTTCAACCAGTGTAGAAACCCGGTGGCGGGGGGGCTGGAATAGGTCTCCGACCTGCTCTGGTCCAGGATCTCGGCCGCCGTGCGATGATGCTCTATCGTGCGACCATGAGGCACTCGATGCTTGTTGGCCCGACCGGGAGGCCACCATCGACATCGGCGCCACTGGCCGTGCCCACCCTGTCGGGTCTGTTCCGCGCGGTGCGCGGCCGGCCCTCCGGGATCGTGGCCGGCCCAGCATGACGGCGCACGGGAGTCCCGAGCGGACCAGGCATTCCCCGTCGTTCCCGCCTCCAAACGAGGTGTGGCGACGCCTGGTCGAGGAGGCCGATGCGGTCGACAACGCGGTCTATGACGCCGTGGCCAGGACACCGACACCGACGCTGGACGGGCCCATGACCATCGTCTCGAACGCCGCCAACTATTCCGGTATTTGGCTCGTGACGGCCGGGCTCCTGGCGTTGGTAGGCGGCCAGCGGGGCCGACGGGCGGCAGCCCGGGGGTTGGTGGCGATCGGCGCCACCTCCGCCACGGCGAACCTGGCAGCGAAGCGCCTTTTTCCCCGCAGACGCCCGGTCCGTTCGGCCCTCACCGCTGAGCGCCGTGCGGCGATGCCGTCGTCGGCGTCGTTCCCGTCGGGCCACACGGCGTCCGCCTTCGCCTTCGCCACCGCTGTGACGGCCGACCTCCCTCAGCTTGCGCTGCCGCTCTATGGCTTGGCCACTGTCGTTGGTTACAGCAGGGTCCACAACGGGGTGCACTACCCCGGGGACGTCATGGCAGGAGCCGTCCTGGGCCTCACCACTGGCACGGCGATCCGGCAGGCCACCCTGCGGCCGGGCCGGCGGTTGACTTTCCTAGTTGGAAAGTAATAGACTTTCCGACTAGGAAAGTAAAGGGGTTGTGGCATGAATGAAGACGTCACAGAGGCAGAGGCTCGACTCGCGCTGAACTCGATCGAGCAGCGCCGCCAGCAGGTGATCGCCGAAATTGATGTGCCTCCGTGGTACTGGATCAGCCTCGCCGCAGGATGGATTGTGCTTGGAGTGCTGGCGCAGTACGGACCCGCGTGGGCAACGTTCGCCGGCACGGTGGCCTTCGGAGCTGTCCACGCCGCTGTCTCCCCGCGGGTTCTTTCCGGCCGTCATGCGTCGCCGTACTTGAGCGTGCACAGCAACCTCGTCAATCGCCGTCTGCCGGCATTGGTCATCGGTTTCTTGATTCTCATGACCGCCGTCACAGTTGGGCTCGCACTCATCCTCAACGCCGACGGCGCTCGCCACTCAACCGTCTTTGCCAGTGTGATCGTGGCCGTGCTCGTTCTCCTTGGGGGACCGAGATTGGTGGACACCGTACGCCGACGCTCCGAGCGGCAGCTCCGTGGTTCGTGAGTACCGCCAAGTTCGACGAGACCATTCATCCCAGCACTCGCCTGTCCATCGTGGCGCTCTTGGCCTCGACCGATTGGGCAGATTTCTCGTTCGTTCGTGACCGCCTGGGTATGTCTGATTCAGCTCTGTCCAAACAGTTCTCGATTTTGGAGGACGCTGGATACGTCACGATCGATCGGTTGGTGACCAATCGCCGGCGGCGAGTTCGCGTCGGCCTTACGGACGCCGGCCGTAAGGCCTTCGAGGGACACGTGGCCGCCTTGCAGTCGGTCATCGCCAGTGCAGAGGTTGCAGCATCTCCGTAGGTCACCAAACGGTGGGTGACCATGTCGCGCGCGCCCCGTGTCAGATATCGGCGTGTCAGATATCAGCGCTCACCAGGTGCGCCTCGGCGAAGCGGCGTAACTCTGCATAGCGCTCGGCGTCCTCGGGGGCGATGCCGAGGAAGCCGCCGTGACCGGCTGCCTCCCACACGTGGAGCTCGGCCTCAACCCCGGCGTGGCGCAGTGCCCTGTGCATGCGAACGTTGTCAGAGAGGAGTCTGTCGCGAGTGCCGCTGAGAAGTATGACGGGTGGCAGCCCGGCCAGATCACCGAACAGCGGTGAGATGTAAGGCTCGCGGCGGTCGTGCTCACCAGCGTAGAGCTCGGTGCACGGCTCGACCGGTCCGGAGAGGACATTGTCGAGCCCATCGTTGGTCTGCCAGGAGTCGCCTGAACCCGTGAGGTCGAACGCGCCGGTGTTGAAGATCACGGCGGCAGGCAGGGGAAGCCCTTCGTCGCGCGCTCGCAGGATCAGCGCCGCGGCCAAATTCGCCCCGGCAGACGTCCCGCCCACGATGATGTCGTTGGCGCGGCGTTCGTCCAAGAGAACCCGGTAGGCCGTGAGACAGTCGTCGAGCGGTGTGGGGAACGGATGATCGGGGGGCATCCTGTAGTCCACCGACCAGACGCAGATCCCCAACGAGCCCGCCGAGGCGATCGCGGTCCTTTTGCACAGGTCACCGCCACCGAGGACCCAGGCGCCACCGTGGACGTCGAGGAACACCCGGCGGTCACGTTGAGCGACCCCGTCTGGCGTGACCATGTAGAGAGGGCAGGGCCCGATGTCTCGTTCCTCGATGCTGCCTTTGAACCCTGCCCAGGCATCGCCCACCATCGAGCGCACGAAATCGTCGGCTTCTGTGACATAGGCCTTCCAGCCCGTTGCGTCATCGAGCGCCGGTAGCGCCCTTGGCGGCGGGCCGAGCCGGCCCATGGCCAGGACGGACTGAGCCTCTGGGCTGACGGACGTCGGGACCGGAATCTCTCGGGCTTCGAGGTGAACCATGGCGCGATCGTACAGAGTCGCACTTCGAGCCGCCGCATGGGGCCACCACCGCTCGATATCGGCGCGTCCCGGTCAGTCAGCGGAGAGCTGTGCTCCGAACTCTGTGGAATCGAAGTAGTCACGCCAGCCGGTGATGACTCCGTCGTGAACCTCAAAGACGCCCGCGATCCTCAAGGCTGCCGTCTTTGCGTCCACCCTCACGTAGTCGACCCTTTCGGTCATCACAACGGCGCCATCGGACAGGAGGTGGCGAATGTCGGCGTCCACGTGGCCGCCCAGGCTCATCATCCGGGCGAGGTCTGCCACGATGGCTTCTCGTCCAACAACCGGCTCTCCCGGGCCGTTGCAGTACTCGGCATCCTCGCTGAAGAACCGGCCGAGGGTGGTGGCATCGCCCGTCGGCCATGCCGCCGTGAACGCTGCCATGAAGTCACGCACGACTTCCTCGGCGCTTGGTGTTCCGACCACGCCACTCATCGTGGCTCCGCTGTCGCGTTGGCAGCGAATCGGCAAGCCCCATCGATCGGGATTGCCCGCAGCACAGGCTCGCGCTCAGGAAGGACGAGTTCGGCGAGGCGCGTCAACGAATTGTGCAAGTGATCGGGGGGGGACGGGTGGGAACCCCCGGCGGGGGCCCGACGGGGTCACCGGTAACGTGAGAGAGATGTCCCGACCGGTGCCGCCCCAGGTGATCCCGCGCCCCTCCACCTGGCAAGCGGGAGCCCCGGCGCCGTGGGCCGACCTGCCGGCGGCGCAGCGCACGGGGATCGGTATCGCCCGGGTGCTCGACGCCCTCGGCGCCCGGGGTCAGCGTGGCCCCGTGCCCGAGGACATCGGAGCGGGCGAAGTGCCCGGCCCCGGTGTCCTGATCAACGAGGCGAACGCGCCGGCGGTGCCGGGTGTCAATGCGGCTGTCCTGGCCGTGCTCTTCGAGGAGGTTGGTGAGGCCCGGCTCATCCTGACCCGGCGCTCCTCCGGGCTGCGGACGCACAAGGGGGAAGTCAGCTTCCCGGGTGGACGGCTCGACGCCGGGGAGGGCCCGGCCGAGGCGGCACTCCGCGAGGCGCACGAGGAGATCGGCCTCGATCCCGCCCGGGTCACCACGGTCGGCTGGATCCAGCCCGTCATGACCATGGTCTCGGCCTCGCTGATCCTGCCCGTGGTCGCCACCGTGGCGGAGCGCCCACACCTGGTGGTCAGCCCGGTGGAGGTGGAGCGGGCCTTCGACGTCTCACTCGCCGAGCTGGCCGAGCCAGGGATCTTCCACGAGGAGCGTTGGAGGATCCCGGGGCGCACCATCCCGGGGACCGACGACGACGCGTTCGCCGTGCGCTTCTTCGAGATCGCGGGCGAGATGATCTGGGGTGCCACGGCCCGCATGCTCCACGAGCTGCTGACCATCGTCCTGACCCGGCAGCGAACGGGGACCTGATCGCGTCCGCGTCCGCGTCAGTCGCCGAAACCGACCGACAGATGGCCCAGCGGCCCGAACGACACGCTGAGCTCGTCGCCGGGTACCACAGCGACCGGCGCCACCACGGACCCGGCGATGATCCTGTCCCCGGCCGCGAGCGCGGCGCCGTGGGCGGCGAGATACGACCTCACGAACGCCGCCGTCGTGGCCGGGTCCTCCATCAGCCGTCCCTCCGCGACGACGTCGCCGGCCCGTGTCACCGAGGCCACCACGGCCCACGGGTCCACACCGGGGACCTCCTCTCCGAAGATCACGCCTCGGTGGCAGATGTTGCCCGCCAGGACCGGCTCGATGTCGTCGAACGAGATGTCGAGATCGACCAGCTCGAGGGCCGGCGCCAACCCGGCGACCGCGCCCCGCGCCCCCACCCGGATGGCGACCTCGACCTCGACGGCGGGTGCGCTCCAGCCGGCCAGCGGCACGGTGGCGCCGTCGGGCGACACCCCGGCGTCGGTCAGGTAGCCGACGACGGCGTCGGTCAGCCCGAAGTGCTCCTGGATGGCGGGCGTGTTGAAGCCGATCTTCCAGCCCACCGGGGCCGCACCGGCGGCCAGGGCGGCGTCGCGACTCGCCAGCAGGGCGTGCATGCCGCGGGACACGGCGGCGGCGGAGGCGGCGGGGTCACGGTCGGTCATGGAGCCAGCATGCCTCAGGTTCGCTCCGGCTTCCGCGGCCCGGCCGCCGGTTCTCCCACGTGATGACACAGCGCAGCAGGTCACGGCTCCGCGCCCGTGCGGACGCCAATTTCGTGCGGCGGGAGGGCCTGACGCGCAGCACCCGGAGAGTAGAGTGGAGGATCGTCGGCGTGTCGGCCCGGCGTTCGCAATCGAGTCGAGAAGACATGCCGGTGTGGTTCGTGAGCCGTACCGGCCCCACGAATGCCGGAGGGCGAGCACATTGGCTGAGATCGAGATCGGCATCTTCAAATCGGGGCGGCAGGCCTACGGGTTCGACGACATCGCCATCGTCCCGAGCCGGCGGACCCGCGACCCCGAGGACGTCGACATCTCCTGGGAGATCGACGCCTACCGTTTCGACCTGCCCGTGCTCGGCGCGGCGATGGACGGGGTGATGAGCCCGGCGACCGCCATCGAGCTGGGCAAGCTCGGTGGCCTGGGCGTCCTCAACCTCGAGGGTTTGTGGACCCGCTACGAGGACCCGACCGGGCTCTTCGACGAGATCCGCGAGCTCGACGACGACAAGGCAACGTCGCGCATGCAGCAGATGTACCAGGAGCCGATCATCGCCGAGCTGGTCACGGCCCGGATCAAGCAGATGAAGGAGGCCGGCATCACGACGGCCGCCTCGGTGACCCCCCAGCGCACCCAGTCGCTCGCCCAGGCCTGCCTGGCCGCCGAGCTCGACATCCTCGTCATCCAGGGGACGGTGGTCTCGGCCGAGCACGTGTCGAAGACCTCCGAGCCGCTCAACCTCAAGCGCTTCATCCGCGAGTTCGACCTCCCGGTGATCGTCGGTGGCTGCGCCTCCTACCAGGCCGGCCTGCACCTGATGCGAACGGGAGCGGTGGGCGTGCTCGTCGGAGTCGGTCCGGGCAACGCCTGCACCACCCGCGGTGTCCTCGGGTTGGGCGTCCCCCAGGCCACGGCCATCGCCGACGTGGCGGGCGCCCGCATGCGCCTGATAGGCGGCCTGAGGGGCCGACGGGCGGCCGTCCGGGGGCTGGTGGCGATCGGCGCAACATCCGCCACGGCGAACCTGGCAGCGAAGCGTCTTTTTCCCCGCGGACGCCCGGTCCGTTCGGCCCTCAACCGTGAGCGCCGTGCGGCGATGCCGACGTCGGGGTCGTTCCCGTCGGGCCACACGGCGTCCGCCTTCGCCTTCGCCACCGCTGTGACGGCCGACCTCCCTCAGCTTGCGCTGCCGCTCTTTGGCCTGGCCACTGTCGTTGGCTACAGCAGAGTCCACAACGGGGTGCACTACCCCGGGGACGTCATGGCGGGGGCCGTCCTGGGCCTCACCACTGGCACGGTGATCCGGGAGGCCACGCTGCGGTCGGGCAGGCGGCGCGTGCTCCGGTGAGGAGGGAATCAGTTGACTTTCCTAGTTGGAAAGTAATAGACTTTCCAACTAGGAAAGTAAGGGGTCACGGTATGAATGACGAAATTACGGAAGCAGAGGCTCGACTGGCGCTGAACTCGATCGAGCAACGGCGTCAGCAGGTGATCGCCGAAATCGATGTGCCGTCGTGGTACTGGATCAGCCTTGCCGCAGGATGGATCGTGCTTGGAGTCCTGGCGCAGTTCGCACCCGCCTGGGCAACGACCGCCGGAACGGTCGTCTTCGGAGCTGTCCACGCCGCTGTCTCTCCGCGGGTTCTTTCCGGCCGCCATGGATCGCCGCATTTGAGCGTGCACAGCAACCTCGTGAATCGTCGCGTGCCGGCACTGGTCATCGGTTTCTTGATTCTCATGACGGCTGTCACTGTTGCGCTCGCACTGATCCTCAATGCTGACGGCGCCCGCCACGCAACCTTGTTGGCCAGCGTGGTCGTGGCCGCACTCGTTCTCCTCGGAGGACCGAGGCTGATGGACACCGTGCGCCGGCGCGCTGAGCGGCAGCTCGGTGGTTCGTGAGTACCGCCAAATTCGACGAGACCATTCATCCCAGCACCCGCTTGTCCATCGTGGCGCTCTTGGCTTCGACCGATTGGGCAGATTTCTCATTCGTGCGTGACCGCCTGGGCTTGTCTGATTCAGCCCTGTCCAAACAGTTCTCGATTTTGGAGGACGCGGGCTACGTCACGATCGATCGGTTGGTGACCAATCGGCGGCGGCGAGTTCGCGTCTGTCTTACCGGCGCCGGCCGCACAGCCTTCGAGGGACATGTGGCCGCCCTGCAGTCGGTCATCGCCAGTGCGGAGGCTGCAGCTCCTTAGGTCCCAAACGGTGGGTGAACCGGGTCGAGCGCGCCCGGGTCAGACGTCAGCCCTCACCAGGTGCGCTTCGGCGAAGCGCCGCAACTCTGCAAATCGCTCGGCGTCCTCGGGGGCCATGCCGAGGAAGCCGCCGTGACCGGCGGCCTCCCACACGTGGAGCTCGGCCTCGACTCCGGCCTGGCGCAGCGCCCTGTGCATGCGAACGTTGTCAGAGAGGAGCCTGTCGCGCGTGCCGCTGAGAAGTATGACGGGCGGCAGCCCAGCCAGATCACCGAACAGTGGTGAGATGTAGGGCTCGGCGCGGTCGTGGCCACCGGCGTAGAGCTCGGTGGACGGCTCGACCGGTCCGGAGAGGACATTGTCGAGCCCATCGTTGGTCTGCCAGGAGTCGCCCGAACCCGTGAGGTCGAACGCTCCGGTGTTGAAGATCACGGCGGCAGGCAGGGGAAGCCCTTCGTCGCGTGCTCGCAGGATCAGTGCCGCAGCCAAATTCCCCCCAGCAGACGTGCCGCCCACGATGATTTCATCGGGGCGGCGCTCGTCCAAGAGAACCCGGTAGGCGGTGAGACAGTCGTCGAGCGGTGTGGGGAACGGATGGTCAGGGGGCATCCTGTAGTCCACCGACCAGACGCAGATCCCGATTGCGCCGGCCGAGGCGATCGCGGTCCTCTTGCACAGGTCGCCGCCACCGAGGACCCAGGCGCCACCGTGGACGTCGAGGAACACCCGGCGGTCACTTTGCGCGACGCCGTCCGGCGTGACCGTGTAGAGAGGGCAGGGCCCGATGTCTCGTTCCTCGATGCTGCCTTTGAACCCTGCCGTGGCATCGCCCACCATCGAGCGCACGAAGTCGTCGGTTTCTCTGACATAGGCCTTCCAGCCCGTGACATCATCAAGCGCCGGCAGCGCCCTCGGTGGCGGACCGAGCCGGCCCATGGCCAGGACGGACTGAGCCTCTGGGCTGACGGACGTGGGGACCGGAATTTCTCGGGCGTCGAGGTGAACCATGGGGCGATCGTACAGAGTCGCACTTCAAGCCGCCGCCTGGGGGCGTTGAGCCTTGGCGTCAGGGAAACGGGCGCTTCGAACCATGGACACAAACTCGCCCGGACACCGCTCGATATCGGCACCTCCCGGTCGCTCACTCGGCGGAGAGCTGTTCTCCGAACTCTGTGGAATCGAAGTAGTCACGCCAGCCGGTGATGACTCCGTCGTGAACCTCAAAGACGCCTGCGATTCTCAAGCCGGCCGTCCTTGCGCCCAACCTCACGTAATCGACCCGTTCGGTCATCACGACAGCGCCATCGGACAGCAGGTGGCGAATGTCCGCGTCCACTTCGCCGCCCAGGCTCATCATCCGGGCGAGGTCTGCCACGATGGCTTCTCGTCCGTTGACCGGCTCTCGCGGCCCGTTGCAGTACTCGGCATCCTCGCTGAAGAACCGGCTGAGCGTGGCGGCGTCGCCCGTCGGCCATGCCGCCGAGAAGGCTGCCATGAAGTCACGCACGACTTCCTCGGCGCTCGGTGTTGCGCCCACGCCACTCATGCTGGTCCCACTTTCGCTACGGGGTCGAATCGGCGAGCCGGACCGATCGGGGCTGCCCGCAGGCACGGCACTGCCGGGATCGGGCTCAGCCCGCCCACTCGCCGCCGACGAACCCACCGTGCGGGGGCCGACTGGGTTCTTCGGCCCGAGCCCCGAGTCGATCTCAGTGCAGGTAGCCGGCGCAGCAGAACGTGATCGGATCAGCGGGCTCGCGCTGACGAGTAAACGAGATCGGTGGGGCGCGTCAACGAACCGTGCAGGTGATCGGGGGGAAGGGTGGGAACCTTGGACCGACCCTCTCCTCAGCGGGAGCCCGGTGGCGCCACCGGTAACGTGACAGAGATGCCCCGACCGGTGCCGCCCCAGGTGATTCCGCGCCCCTCCACCTGGCAACCGGGCGCCCCGGCGCCGTGGGACGAACTGCCGGCGGCGCGGCGCACGGGGATCGGCATCGCCCGGGTGCTCGGCGCCCTCGGCGCCCGGGGTCAGCGTGGCCCTGTGCCCGAGGACATCGGAGCGGGCGTGGTGCTCGGCCCCGGCGCCCTGATCAACGAGGCGAACGCGCCAGCGGTGCCGGGCATCAATGCGGCTGTCCTGGCCGTGCTCTTCGAGGAGGTGGGTGAGGCCCGGCTCATCCTGACCCGGCGCTCCTCGGGGCTGCGGACGCACAAGGGGGAAGTCAGCTTCCCGGGTGGACGGATCGACGCCGGGGAGGGCCCGGCCGAGGCGGCGCTGCGCGAGGCGCACGAGGAGGTCGGCCTCGACATCGCCCGGGTCACCACGGTCGGCTGGATCCAGCCCGTCATGACCATGGTCTCGGCCTCGCTGATCCTGCCCGTGGTCGCCACCGTGCCGGAGCGCCCACACCTGGTGGTCAG
Source organism: uncultured Acidimicrobiaceae bacterium (assembly GCA_963840245.1). GTDB lineage: Bacteria > Actinomycetota > Acidimicrobiia > Acidimicrobiales > RAAP-2 > Bog-473. The sequence continues at coordinate 6,383 of CAWIYI010000038.1, read as the reverse complement.
CCCGGTGGAGGTGGAGCGGGCCTTCGACGTCTCGCTGGCCGAGCTGGCCGAGCCGGGGATCTTCCACGAGGAGCGTTGGAGGATCCCGGGCCGCAGCATCCCGGGGACCGACGACGACGCGTTCGCCGTGCGCTTCTTCGAGGTCGCAGGCGAGATGATCTGGGGTGCCACGGCCCGCATGCTCTACGAGCTGCTGACCATCGTCCTGACCGGGCGAACGGGGACCTGATCTCGTCCGCGTCAGTCGCCGAAGCCGACTGACAGACTGGCCCAGCGGCCCGAACGACACGTTGAGCCGGTCGCCGGGTACCACCGCGACCGGCGCCACCACGGACCCGGCGATGATCCTGTCGCCGGCCGCCAGCGCCGTGCCGTGGGCGGCGAGGTACGACCCCACGAACTCCACCGTCGTGGCCGGGTCCTCCACCAGCCGTCCCTCGGCGACGACGTCGCCCGCCCGTGTCACCGAGGCCACCATGGCCCACGGGTCCACACCGGGGACCTCCTCTCCGAAGATCACGCCGCGGTGGCAGATGTTGCCCGCCAGGACCGGCTCGATGTCGTCGAACGAGATGTCGAGATCGACCAGCTCGAGGGCCGGCGCCAACCCGGCGACCGCGCCCCCCGCCCCCACCCGGATGGCGACCTCGACCTCTACGGCGGGGGCGCTCCAGCCGGTCAGCGGCACGGTGGCGCCGTCGGGCGACACCCCGGCGTCGGTGAGGTAGCCGACGACGGCGTCGGTCAGCCCGAAGTGCTCCTGGATGGCAGGCGTGTTGAAGCCGATCTTCCAGCCCACCGGGGCCGCCCCGGCGGCCAGGGCGGCGTCGCGGCTCGCCAGAAGGGCGTGCATGCCCCGGGACACGGCGGCGGCGGAGGCGGCGGGGTCACGGTCGGTCATGGGGCCAGCATGCCTCAGGTTCGCTCCGGCTTCCGCTGCCCGGCCGTCGGTTCTCCCACGTGGTGCCGCGGCGCAGCAGGTCAAGGCTCCGCGCCCGCGACGACGGCAATTTCGTGCGGCGGGAGAGCCTGACGCGCAGCACCCGGAGAGTAGAGTGGAGGATCGTCGGCGTGTCGGCCCGGCGTTCGCAATCGAGTCGAGAAGACATGCCGGTGTGGTTCGTGAGCCGTACCGGCCCCACGAATGCCGGAGGGCGAGCACATTGGCTGAGATCGAGATCGGCATCTTCAAGTCGGGGCGGCAGGCCTACGGGTTCGACGACATCGCCATCGTCCCGAGCCGGCGGACCCGGGACCCCGAGGACGTCGACATCTCCTGGGAGATCGACGCCTACAGCTTCGATCTGCCCGTGCTCGGCGCGGCGATGGACGGGGTGATGAGCCCGGCGACCGCCATCGAGCTGGGCAAGCTCGGTGGCCTGGGCGTCCTCAACCTCGAGGGTCTGTGGACCCGTTACGAGGACCCGACCGGGCTCTTCGACGAGATCCGCGAGCTCGACGACGACAAGGCCACGTCGCGCATGCAGCAGATGTACCAGGAGCCGATCATTCCCGAGCTCGTCACGGCCCGCATCAAGCAGATGAAGGAGGCCGGCATCACGACGGCCGCCTCGGTGACCCCCCAGCGCACCGAGTCGCTCGCCGAGGCCTGCCTGGCCGCCGAGCTCGACATCCTGGTCATCCAGGGGACGGTGGTCTCGGCCGAGCACGTGTCGAAGACCTCCGAGCCGCTCAACCTCAAGCGCTTCATCCGCGAGTTCGACCTGCCGGTGATCGTCGGCGGCTGCGCCTCCTACCAGGCCGGCCTGCACCTGATGCGCACGGGAGCGGTGGGCGTGCTCGTCGGCGTCGGTCCGGGCAACGCCTGCACCACCCGCGGTGTCCTCGGGCTGGGCGTCCCCCAAGCCACGGCCATCGCCGACGTGGCGGGCGCCCGCATGCGCCACCTGGACGAGACCGGTGTGTACGTGCACGTGATCGCCGACGGCGGGATGTCCAAGGGTGGCGACATCGCCAAGGCCATCGCCTGCGGCGCTGATGCCGTCATGCTCGGCTCGCCCCTCTCCTCGGCCGTCGAGGCGCCGGCCCGCGGCTTCCACTGGGGCATGGCGACCTTCCACCCGACGCTGCCCCGCGGCGCCCGGGTCCGCACCTCGGTGCGCGGCAGCCTGCGCGAGATCCTGCTCGGCCCGGCCCACGAGAACGACGGCCGCATGAACCTGTTCGGCGCGCTCAAGACGGCGATGGCGACGTGCGGCTACGAGACCGTCAAGGAGTTCCAGAAGGCCGAGGTCATGGTCGCCCCGTCGCTGCAGACCGAAGGGAAGTTCTTCCAGCGGTCACAGGGCGTGGGGATGGGCCACTGACGCCGATGAGCACGAGTCGGTGACGGCCGACACGATCCTCGTCGTCGACTTCGGCGCGCAGTACGCCCGCCTGATCGCCCGCCGGGTTCGCGAGGCACACGTCTATTCGGAGATCGTCTCGCCGACCATCTCGCTGGCCGAGATCAGGGCCCGCGCTCCGAAGGGCATCATCTTCAGCGGTGGGCCCAAGTCCGTGTACGAGTCTCCGGCCCCGTCCATCGACGCCGGCGTCTACGAGCTCGGGATCCCGATCCTCGGGCTCTGCTACGGCGCGCAGCTCATGGCGCTGCAGCTCGGAGGCACCGTGTCACGCACCGGGCAAGGCGAGTACGGGCGCACGGAGCTGACGCAGACCGGCGCCTCCCCGCTCTGCCCGGACTGGCCGGCGACATCGAGCGTGTGGATGAGCCACGGCGATGCCATCACGGAGGTGCCGGACGGCTTCAGGCCCACCGCCACGAGCGCAGGCGCGCCGGTGGCGGCCATGCACGACCCAGAGCGGCGGCTCTTCGGGCTGCAGTTCCACCCCGAGGTGGTGCACACCGACCGCGGCAGCGAGGTCTTCGACCATTTCCTCATCGACGTGTGCGGCTGCCTGCCGGGCTGGACGCACGTCTCCATCATCGAGCAGCAGGTGGCGGCCGTGCGGGCGCAGGTGGGGACGGACCGCGTCCTGTGCGCGCTGAGCGGCGGCGTGGACTCGGCCGTGGCGGCCGCGCTGGTGCACAAGGCGGTGGGCGACCAGCTGACCTGCGTCTTCGTCGACACCGGCCTGATGCGCTCGGGCGAGGCCGACCAGGTCGAGGACACCTTCCGCCACCAGTTCAAGATGGACCTCGTGCACGTGAAGGCGGCCGACCGCTACTTCGCCGCGCTGGCGGGAGTGACGGATCCGGAACGCAAGCGAAAGATCATCGGCGAGCTGTTCATCCGGATCTTCGAGGAGGTGGCGCGCGATCTCGGCGCCGCCCGCGGCTCGGCCTCCGGCAAAGAGAGTGGTCCGGGCGCAGGCAGTACCACCGGCACGGGCGAGGGTCCGCGCTTCCTGGTCCAGGGGACGCTCTACCCCGACGTCATCGAGTCGGGGAGCGACACGGCGGCCAACATCAAGTCGCACCACAACGTCGGTGGCCTCCCCGACGATCTCGCCTTCGATCTGGTCGAGCCGCTGCGCCTGCTCTTCAAGGACGAGGTGCGCGCCGTCGGTGAGGAGCTCGGCCTGCCGCACGAGATCGTGTGGCGCCAACCGTTCCCGGGCCCGGGCCTCGGCGTGCGCATCATCGGTGAGGTGACACCCGAGCGGGCCGAGATCCTGCGCAACGCCGACGCGGTGGTCGTCGAGGAGATCCGCCGGGCCGGCCTCTATCGCGAGCTGTGGCAGAGCTTTGCCGTGCTCCCGGCGGTGCGCACCGTCGGCGTGATGGGCGACGGGCGCACCTACGCCTACCCCGTGGTGATCCGGGCCGTCACCAGCGACGACGCCATGACGGCAGATTGGGCCCGGCTGCCCTACGACCTGGTCGAGCGGATCGCCTCCCGCATCATCAACGAAGTGGAGGGCGTGAACCGGGTGGCACTCGACGTGACGTCGAAGCCGCCCGGGACCATCGAGTGGGAGTGACCGTGACGCCGGGGAGCGGCGAGCACGCACGCCTGTTCGACGTGTCCGACGAAGACGTGGGCGCGGCGGCGGCGCGAAGCCGAGGAGAGCCAGTCCGATGGCGTGACCGACCGCGTGGTCGACACCACGGCCGAGGGCGCGGACGACGGTCGGCGCCGGCGCCGGCGCAGCGCCACCTCGACGGGCGCTTTCTCGGGCCGGCCCGCCGCGCTCGTCGACGATCTCACCCTGCCGCAGCGCGCCGCGGTGGAGCACCGGGGCGGCCCCCTCCTGATCATCGCCGGGGCCGGCTCGGGCAAGACGCGCGTGCTGACCCGTCGCATCGCCCACCTGCTCGCCACCGGGGACGCCCCGCCGTGGGGAATCCTGGCCATCACCTTCACCAACAAGGCGGCGGAGGAGATGCGCACCCGCGTGGCCGACCTGGTCGGCCCGCCCGCCGAGAAGATGTGGGTCTCCACCTTCCACTCGGCCTGCCTGCGCATCCTGCGCTCGAACGCCGACCGGCTCGGGTACCGCTCGGCCTTCACGGTGTACGACGACACCGACTCCCGCCGCCTCGTCGAGATGATCACGGCCGAGCTCGGCTTCGACCAGAAGCGGCTGCCCTCGCGGGCGGTGCAGGGCGTCATCAGCCAGGCCAAGTCCGAGCTGGTCGACTTCGAGACGTTCCGCGAGGACGCCCGCAGCGGTCCCGATCCCTTCCGCAAGCGCATTGCCGAGGTCTACGCGCTCTACCAGAGCCGGTTGCTGGCGGCCAACGCACTGGACTTCGACGACCTCTTGATGGTGACGGCGAACCTGCTCCAGGCCTACGACGACGTGCGGGCCGCCTACCAGGAGCGCTTCCGGCACATCTTGGTCGACGAGTTCCAGGACACGAACCACGCCCAGAACGAGATCGTCAAGCTCCTGGGCGAGGCGCACGGCAACGTCTGCGTGGTGGGGGACTCGGACCAGTCGGTCTACCGCTGGCGTGGCGCCGACATCCGCAACATCTTGGAGTTCGAGCGCGCCTTCCCCAACGTGACCACCATCATGCTGGAGCAGAACTTCCGTTCGACCCAGACGATCCTCGATGCGGCCAATGCCGTCATCGCCAACAACGTCGGCCGCCAGCCCAAGGAGCTCTTCACCGTCGGCGACACCGGAGATCCGGTCACGCGCTACCGCGCCGAGGACGAGCGCGACGAGGCGGCCTGGGTCTCCAGCGAGATTCTCCGCCTGCACGCATCGGCCGGGCTGACGTGGGGCGACTGCGCCGTCTTCTACCGCACCAACGCGCAGAGCCTGCCGCTCGAGACGTCCATGAAATTCAGCGGCATCCCCTACAAGGTGGTGGGCGGGGCGAAGTTCTACGACCGCCGGGAGATCAAGGACGTCCTGGCCTTCGTCCGCGTGCTGGCCAACCCCGACGACGAGGTGTCGGCCCGGCGCATCGTCAACGTCCCCAAGCGCGGCATCGGTGACACCTCGGTGGCCCGCCTGGCCGCCTGGGCCCAAGTGGAGCACGTCCCCTTCAGCGAGGCCATCGACCGCGCCGCCGACGCCGGTCTCTCGGGCAAGGCCCTCAAGGGCGCCGAGCAGCTCTCGAAGACGCTGGCCGAGTTGCGCCCGCTGGTGCAGACGGTGAACCCCGCCGACTTCGTGCAGCTCGTGGCCGAGCGGACGGGCTACCTGGCCGAGCTCGTGGCCGAGCACACCCACGAGGCCGACGGGCGCATCGAGAACCTGGCCGAGCTGGCCAGCCAGGCGGCCGACTTCGACGACGTCATCGGCTTCCTCGAGACGGTGGCGCTGGTGGCGGACTCCGACGAGCTCGAGAGTGACGGCACCCGCGTCTCGCTGATGACGCTCCACACCGCCAAGGGCCTCGAGTACCCGGCGGTCTTCGTGGTGGGGCTGGAGGAGGGGATCTTCCCCCACTTCCGTTCGCTGGCCGAGCCGAGCGAGCTCGAGGAGGAGCGCCGCCTCTTCTACGTCGGCATCACCCGGGCGCGCCAGCACCTCGCCATCTCGCACGCCTGGTCGCGCACGACCTGGGGCCGCACCCAACCGGCCATGCCGAGCCGCTTCGTGACCGAGGTCCCGTCGCACCTGGTCGAAGACGTGGGGCTGGGCTCGCCCCGCCGGGGCTCGGGGTACGACTCCCTCTCGGGCGACGACCACCTCCCGGGGGCGACCTTCTCGCCGGCCGTCCCGTCGGCCACCGCCTCCCGCGCCGCCCGTTCCGCTGGGCAGGGGCTCGGGGGGTTCCCGCGGGAGCACCGGCGCCGAGGACCTCGGACTGGCGGCGGGCGACGAGGTGGTCCATGACCACTGGGGCCGCGGCGTGGTCATCAGCGCCAAGGGGGAGGGGTCACGGGCCCAGGCCACGGTGCACTTCGACTCGGTGGGCAAGAAGAACCTGCTGCTCACGGCCACCCCGCTTGCGG
>CAWIYI010000037.1:0-46549 GCA_963840245.1 uncultured Acidimicrobiaceae bacterium | reverse complement strand
TCCACCACCTTCTCGCGCTGCGTGGACGGCCTGCGGGCGGGTCGATCGCTCGTCGATCTCGTCGACGAGCTCCTGGGGCAGTTGACACCGGCCGAGAAGCTCGGCCTGCTCGACGGCGACATCCCGTTCTGGGACGGGATCGCCGACATGAACGTCAACGGCTACAACCGGACGCCGATTCCGATGGGCCGCGTCGACCGCCTCGGGATCCCGGGGCTGCTGTTCTCGGACGGCCCCCGGGGCGTGGTCATGGGGCACTCCACCGCGTTTCCCGTCTCCATGGCCCGGGGCGCGACCTGGGATCGCGAACTGGAAGAACGGGTCGGTACCGCCATCGGTCTCGAAGGACGGGCCCAGGGAGCGAACTTCTTCGGCGGCGTGTGCATCAACCTGCCCCGCCATCCGGCCTGGGGACGGGTGCAGGAGTCCTACGGCGAGGATCCGCTCCTCCTCGGCGAAATGGGGGCGGCGCTGGTCCGCGGTGTCCAGCCCAACATGATGGCGGTGGCCAAGCACTACGCCCTCAATTCCATGGAGAACGCGCGGTTCACCGTGGACGTGACCGCCGACGAGGCCTCGCTCCACGAGGTGTTCCTGGCCCACTTCCGCCGAGTGGTCGACGAGGGCGTGGACGGGATCATGACCGCGTACAACTCGGTCAACGGCGAATGGGCGGGGGAGAACGAGGGTCTCCTCGAAGGCGTGCTGCGCGGGCAATGGGGCTTTGAGGGTGTCACCGTCTCTGACTTCATCTGGGGCCTGCGCGATGCCGCCAAGTCCCTCAGGGCCGGTCTCGACGTGGAAGAGCCCTTCGCCCAACAGCGCGCCCAGCATCTGCCCGAGGCGATCCGGAGCGGTTCCGTGACCGACGAGCATGTCGACCGCGCCGTTCGCCGCATCCTCGGTACCCAGCTGCGCCACTACGCACGGCGCGTGGATGCCGAGCCGTCGCCCTCGGTGGTGTTCTCCGAGGGGCACCGCGCCCTGGCCCGCGACGTTGCCGGCCGGGCCATGGTCCTGTTGCAGAACGACGCCGTCGGAGGGCGGCCTCTGCTCCCTCTCGACGCCGGAACCCTGACGAGCGTCGCCGTGATCGGACGGCTGGCCGATGTCGCCAGCACGGGCGATCACGGATCGTCCGATGTGCGCGCCCCGAACGTGGTGACGCCCCTCGAGGGTCTGCGCGCCGCGCTCCCTGCGGTCGAGATCACGCATCTCCCGGCGGATGATCCGTCCCACGCGGCCGATGCGGCGCGGGCCGCCGACGTCGCCGTCGTGATCGTGGGCTACACCGCCGAGGACGAGGGGGAGTACATCGGGAGTGAGGCCTTCGCCGACCCGCGGCTGCTGGCCCTCTTTCCACCGCTCGGGGACAACGCCGCCGCGCGGCAACTCTTGGAGGGCCTCGGGGAGGACGGCGCCGGATCCATGGTCGGCGCTGAGGGCGCCGGTGGTGACCGGCTGAGCCTACGGCTCCGACCGGTCGATGCAGACATCATCAATGCGGTCGCCGCGGCCAACCCCCGCACCATCGTGGCGATCATCACGGCCGGCGCCGTCATCACCGAGGAATGGCGGCACGCCGTCCCCGCCGTCCTGCTCAGTTGGTACTCCGGGTCCGAGGGTGGTCATGCTCTCGCCGATGTGCTGCTCGGGCACGTCGACGCATCCGGACGCTTGCCCTTCTCCATTCCGACGTCCGAGGCCCATCTCCCCTTCTTCGACCGTGACGCCACGGCCATCACCTACGACAAGTGGTTCGGGCAGCGCCTGCTCGAGCGCGACGGCCACGCGGCCGCGTTCCCGCTCGGGTTCGGCTTGTCCTACACCGATTTCGCCGTCTCTGACCTCGCGGTGGATGACCTGGACGGTGAGACCTTCGGCGCAGCCGTGACCGTCACGAACACCGGGACACGCGCGGGTCGCCACGTCGTGCAGCTCTACGGGCGGGTCACCGCCGGCGACGATTTCCCGAGCCGGGTGCTGCTCGGCTTCGGCACCGCCGCCCTGGCGCCCGGGGCCTCGACCCGCCTGGAACTGACCGGATCGACCCGGCCGCTCCAGCGCTGGACAGAGCATGGCTTCGAGGCCGCTGCTCCATCTGTGGTGCTGGAGGCCTCTGCCTTCGCCGGCGATCCCGGCGCGCTGGCCACAGCCGTCGCGTTCCAGCTCCCCTGACGGGGCGCCCCCGACGTCACTCGTTCGCGTTCGTCCCGGCGTTCGCGTAGGCCCGGGCGGCTTGCGCCTCCCATTTGCGCTCGATGTCGCCGAAGTGCCAGATGGCGAGGGCGACGATCCAGGTCGCGACGAAGACGCCGACGATGATGAACCCGGCCCGGTTGATGTTGAAGTTCTGCATGAAGCCCCAGAATCCCCCGCTCAGGTTCAACTCTTGGGCGACGAGACCGAGTATTTCGATCGTGCCGATGAAGAGCGCGATGAAGACCGAGAGGCCGGTGATCGTCAGGTTGTAGTAGATCTTGCGGATCGGCTTGGCGAAGGCCCAGTCGTAGGCGAAATTCATGAAGCACCCGTCGATGGTGTCGAAGAGGCACATTCCGGCCGCGAAGAGGATCGGGAGGGACAGAACGGCGTAGAAGGGCAGACCTCCCACCGCGGCCGATCCGGCCAGGACCAGCAGCGCCACCTCGGTCGCCGTGTCGAAGCCCAGTCCGAAGAGCGCGCCGACCGGGTACATCTTCCACGGTGTGTCGATCCTCTTGGCGTAGCCGCCGAAGAACCGGTTCATCAGCCCGCGGGAGTCGAGTTGGCGCTCCAGCTCGGCATCGTCGTATTTGCCCTGGCGCATCTCGCGGCTCACCTTGATGATCGAGACCAACACGACGAGGTTCAAGAGACCGATCAGGTAGAGGAACGTCCCCGAGACCGAGGTGCCGACGATGCCCGTCCAGTGGTGCAGGCCTGAGCCGTCGTTCTCGACCGCGCCGTCGAGCGCCCTGATCCCGAAGTTCAACACCACGGCGAGCACGAACACGATGGTGGAGTGACCGAGCGAGAAGAAGTAGCCGGTGCTGAGAGGGCGCTCGCCGTCTTGGATCAGCTTGCGGGTGGTGTTGTCGATCGCCGCGATGTGATCCGCGTCGAAAGCGTGGCGCATTCCGAGCGTGTACGCCAAAATCCCGGTCCCGACCCCGAAGAGCTCTGTCTTGCTGATGTGGTAGTGGCCCCGCAGGGCCAGCACCAACATGCCCCAGCCGAGCACGTTGAGCCCGATGACGGTCGCCGCCATCCCGCCCACTTTGAGCCACTCCCCTGGGGTGAGACCGTGGCGGATCTTGGCGATACGAGCCATCGGGTCCGCCATGACGTGCCCCTCCTGAGCGTCGGATCCAGCGTTATCGAGACTCTAAGGTAATTGCGAATGGTTTGCAAGAGGTCCAACGGGCTTACAGTGGAGTGGTGATGGGCGTGCCCCTCAACGCAGACGCACCCCGGCACGACGTGAGCACCGTCGACGACGTGCTGGCCCTCGTGCGTGAGAGCGGCGGCCGGGTGACCACCTCACGGCGGCTGCTGCTCGAGGCCATCTTCAACGACCCCGGCCATCACAGCGCCGAGGATCTGGCGGCCATCGTCCAGGCCAGGTCCCCGGACGTGCACCTGTCCACCATCTACCGCAATTTGGACGAGTTGGAGCGGCTCGGGGTGATCGTCCATTCCCATCTGGGGCATGGGGCCGCGACGTACCACCTGGCAGCGAGTGCGCACTGTCACTTCGTGTGTGAGAACTGTGGCGACGCGGTCAAGGCACCGGACGAGTTGTTCGTGGGCCTCGCCGAGCGCGCCAAAGAGCAGTTCGGCTTCGCCATCGACCCTCACCACTTCTCGATACTCGGTCGCTGCCGCAACTGCCGCTAGTCCGGAACGCACCGGTCGCGGAACCCACCGCTGGCCCAGGCGGGCGGAGAACGACCCGATCCCGACGGTGAGCGGGCCGTCCCGCCCGACTCTCTAAGGTTCGGCCCCATGCCCGACGTTGCCGGCCCGGTCGTCGTGGCGATGGACGCCACGCCGTTGCTCGGGGTGCGCACGGGAGTGGGGGAGTCCGTCGCCGGGTTCATCAACGCGGCGGCCACCGATCCTCACCTCGATGTCATCGGGTTCGCCCTCAGCGCAACCGGAGGGGGAGCCCTTCCGGGGCGCCTCCCTGCCGGGGTCAGACCGGGGCGGCGGATCCCCATCCCGGCCGGCACTCTGCTCCGGACGTGGGCGCGCGTCGACCACCCCGCGGTGGAATGGTGGACCGGGCCGGTCGGAGTGGTGCACGGCACCAACTTCGTCGTGCCACCCTCACGGAAGGCGGCCCGGCTCGTGACCGTGCACGACCTGACCCCGCTCCGCTTCCCCGAGCTCTGCAACCCGTCGTCGCTGCGGTATCCCGGCCTCGTGCGTCGCGCCGTCGACGAGGGCGCCTCCGTTCACACGGTGTCACAGGCCATGGCGGACGACCTCATGGATCACTTCCCGGTCGGGCCCGATCGGGTCCACGTCATCCACAACGGGCTCACGCCCCTGGAGCGCCCGCGCCCACGTGACGAGGCGGAACCCCCGTACATCCTCGCCATCGGGACCGTGGAGCCGCGCAAGGGACTCCCCGACCTCGTGGCGGCCTTCGACCGCATCGCCGGGGCGATCCCCGACGTCCACCTCAAGATCGCCGGGCCGCCCGGGTGGGGTGAAGACGCACTCGCGGATGCCCTCCGGGCCGCCCGCTACGCCGGGAGGATCCATCGCACCGGGTGGACCGACGACCGGAGCTCTCTCATCGCGCACGCGCGGCTGCTCGCCTACCCCTCGCTCTACGAGGGGTTCGGCCTGCCGCCGCTCGAGGCGATGTCCCTCGGCGTGCCGGTGGTCGCGACCACGGCGGGCGCGATCCCTGAGGTGGTCGGCGATGCCGCCGTCCTCGTCGCTCCCCGTGACGTGCCGGCCCTCTCGGAGGCACTGCTGCTCGTGGCACGGGACGCCCCCACCCGGGAGGCGTTGATCGCGGCCGGCACCCGACGCGCCGGGCGGTTCTCCTGGGCGACGGCGGGTCAGCAGCTCGCGCTGCTCTACCGGGCCCTCGCCGATGCCCGCTGAAGAGCCGCGCCCGCACCGGGTACGTGCAAACATCGGCCCCATGCCGGCTCTGGACACGGCGACCCCGATGTCGCTCGGCGCCGACACCCGGTTGCCGGGTGACCACGAACGTGCGCCCGGCCTCGTCGAGCGCTGGTGGGGTCGTCGGGGCCTGATCCTCGAGGCGCTCGGCGTGGCGTGGCTCCCGTGGCTCACGGCGCGTGCCGTCACGCTTCTCGCGCTCGGCCTGGCCAGGTACGAGGTCAGGCACTTCCACATTACGAACCCCAAGGCGGTGCTCGAAACGCGCGACGGCCTCCTGGGCTCCGACGCCGGTTGGTACCAGAGCATCGCCGCCCACGGGTACGGGGCGCTGCCCAGGTCGGCCACCCGGTTCTTCCCGCTGTTGCCGTTGCTCGACCGCGGCCTGAGCGACGTCACCTCGCTGACCGTCGGTGTCGCCTCGCTCCTGATCACCAACGTGGCCAGTCTGCTGGTGGCGATCGGGATCTACGCGCTGGTCTGCTCCGAACTCCGGGACAAGGTCCTCGCCCGGCGCGCCGTGTGGCTGATGATGCTGGCGCCGCCGGCCTTCGTCTTCGTGATGGGGTACTCGGAGGCGCTCCTCGTCCTGTTGGCGCTCGCCTTCTTCGTCGCCATCCGGCGGGGGAGCTGGTGGTGGGCCGGCCTGTTCGGGTACCTCGCCGGAACGGCGCGGCCGATCGGGTGCCTCCTGATAGTCCCGGCGCTGATCGAGGTCGCCCGATCGTGGCCGGCAGAACGATGGAGGCAATGGCCGGGAAAGGTGGTGGCGATCGTCTCCTCCGTCGCGGGGACCGTGACCTATCTCGGCTGGGTCAGTGCGCAGTTCGGGGGCTTCTTCGAGCCGCTCAAGATCCAGCAGCAACAAGCCCATCACGGGGCGCTCACCGATCCGGTCGTCACGGTCTCGCACGCACTGACCAGCCTGGCGCACGGTCACCACGTCGGCGACGCATTGCACGTCCCCTGGATCGGGGTCGCCGTCGTGCTGCTCGTCATTGCGTTCTGGCGACTGCCCGTGTCGTACGCGGCCTTCGCGTTGTGCATCGTCGTCCTCGCCCTGTCGGGGTCGAACCTCGACTCGTTCGAGCGCTACGCGTTGAGTGCCTTCCCGCTCGTGATCGCGGCCGCCACCTTGCTGCGTTCGGGGCGGGTCGCCGGCGTCACGTACGTGCTGTGCGGCGCCGGCATGGCCACCTACGCCGTCCTGGCGTTTCAGGGGGCCTACGTCCCGTAGCGCCGTGCGGGTGCCGGCATCCGTTACCGGCATCCGTGACCGGGACCCGATACCGGTCCCTGGGCGCCGTGTCGGGCGGGCGGGGGCGCAGTCCCACGGTGGTGCCCCCGCGGTGGGCGAAGATGGCTCGATGTCCGCCCGCTCCGAGCCGCCGCCGGAGCACTCGAAGTCCCGTCTTGGCGAGCCCCGCTGGCCCATGGCGCTCGCCGTCCTCGCCACGGGCCTGCTCCGGGCCGCACTCCCGCACGAGCTGCGCAACGGGGACGCGGCCTGGCTCGACCTCGTCATCGTCGTCGGGCTGCTGGCCGTCCTCATCGTCGGCGACCCCGGCCGCATCGACCGGGACCGGCCCTGGCTCCACAACCTGACGAGTGTGCTCATCGGCCTGATCACCGTCGCCAACGCGGACGCGGCGGTGCGGCTCGTGGTCGGCATCGTCGACGTGTCGAGCTTCACCCAGAACGCCAAGGTGCTGCTGGCCAGCGGCGGCGCCATCTGGCTCACCAACATCATCGCCTTCGCCCTGTGGTTCTGGAACCTCGACCGTGGCGGGCCGGCGGCCCGCGCCGCGGGCACCGGCCCCCGGCCCGCCTTGATCTTCCCCGAGATGGTGCACACGGAACACGTGGAGGCGGGCTGGTCTCCCGTGTTCGTCGACTATCTCCACTTCGCGTTCGCCACCGCCACCGCCTTCAGCCCGACCGACGTGTCGGCGGTCAAGACCTGGGCGAAGCTCATGATGATGGCCGAGTCGGCCGTCTCTCTCGTGGTCGGGATCCTCGTCGTCGCGCGGGCCGTCAACATCTTGAAATAGCCGGGGCAGGCCGGCCGGACGCACCCGGACGGCCCAGGAACCATGATGGAGTCAATGCACCTGGTCCGTGACGCGCCGATCAGCGCGACGCATGCCTGTCCCCGGTGAGCGCGGGGCCCGACGCCGGCGGCGCGACCCCTGCGGGAGCCACAGCCGACCCCCTGGCGCTGTCGAGCGGGCGGGGTCGCTGGGTCTTGGCGGCCACGGTGCTCGGCTCGGGCATCGCCATGCTCGATTCGACCGTCGTCGGCATCGCGCTCCCCTCCATCGGCCGCGACTTCCACGGGGGCGTCGGCACGCTGCAGTGGGTGGTCACCGGGTACTCGTTGACGCTGGCGGCCTTCCTCCTCCTCGGCGGTGCGCTCGGCGACCGCTACGGCCGCAAGCGGATCTTCTCGGTCGGCGTCGTCTGGTTCGCCGCCGCCTCGGCCGTCTGCGGCCTCGCGCCGAACGCCGGGGTTGCTCATCGCCGCCCGGGTGGTCCAGGGCGTCGGCGGCGCACTGTTGGCGCCGGCCAGCCTGGCCATCCTGCAGGCGTCGTTCCGCCCCGACGACCGGGCCCGCGCCATCGGCGCCTGGTCCGGCTTGGGCGGCGTGGCCGGCCGCCGCCGGGCCGCTGGTGGGCGGCTATCTCATCGCCATCGGCTCGTGGCGCTGGGTCTTCTTCATCAACCTCCCCGTCTGCCGTCGCCGTGCTCGTCATCACGGCCCGCCACGTGCCCGAGTCCCGGGACCCGACGACCAGCGGTCGCGTCGACACCGCCGGTGCCGCCCTGGCGGTCGTGTTCCTCGCCGGCCTGACCTACGGGCTGATCGAAGCCCCCACGCGCGGGTGGACCAGCCCGGCGGTGGTGTCCTGCCTCGTGGTGGCCGCCGTGACGGCGCCCGCCTTCGTCCTCGTCGAGCACCGCCGAGCCCATCCGATGCTCCCGCTCCGGCTGTTCCGCTCCCGCCAGTTCAGCGGGGCCAACGCCGTCACCTTCGCCGTCTATGGCGCCCTCGGTGGTGCCCTCTTCCTGCTCCCCGTCGAGCTCCAGATCGTCAAGGGCTACAGCCCGCTCGAGTCCGGCGTCGCCCTGCTCCCCCTGACGCTGGTCATGCTCACCCTCTCGGCCCGGTCCGGTGCGCTGTCGGCGCGGATCGGCCCCCGCCTCCAGATGACGGTGGGGCCGCTCGTCGTCGGCGCCGGCCTCGCCCTCCTGACCCGGGCCACCGACCCCGGCAGCTACTGGACCCAGGTCTTCCCGGCCGTCCTGGTCTTCGCCCTCGGGCTCGCCGTCACCGTCGCCCCGCTGACGTCCACGGCCATGGGTGCCGCGCCACCCGAGCACTCCGGCGTCGCCTCGGCGGTCAACAACGTCGTCGCCCGTGCCGCCGGCCTCCTGTCGTCGCCGTCTTGCCGCTCCTGGCCGGCCTGACCGGTGCCGCCGCCCTCAGCAGCACGGAGCTGGCCAGCGGCTTCCGCACCGCCATGCTGATCTCGAGCGTCGTCTCCGTGCCGCGGGTGGCCTCCTGGCCGCGCTGACCATCCGCAACCCCGCCCGCCCCCCGGCTGCCGCGCCCGCCCCGACGGCCCCGCGGCCCCCGCGCTGAAGGAGCCCACCTGGAACTGCGGCGTGAGCGGCCCCCCGCTGAACCCCTCCTTGGTCGCCGCCGCGGACCGCCCGGCCTGACGCCATTGCGCGCCCCACCACCCTCGCCCCGGGAAGGTCAGTGCCGCCCAGCTGTCTCGCCGCAGGGACGGACCAACCGTAACTGCCTCCAGCTCAGCGCGAACACGGTTCCGGGGGACCGGGCCGCCGTTCGGCGACTTGAGCTGATTCAGACTTCCTCCGACACCAGGATGGTGGACACTCCGGCAACATCGAGGCTCCCGGGACCTGAGTACCCTTTCGTCGAGGAACGGCGAACGCTTGGACAAAGGAACGCTTAGACAAAAGGGAAAGAACTGTGGCTGAGGGACTCGCCTCGAGCGAAGTGGCCGGGGAAATCTCGCGACACAAGAGGCATTCGGCCGAACACGAGGAAGACGTTGACGAATCTGGCACCGTCGACGGCACACGAAGCCATGACCGGACCCTCTCCATCATCGAGGCAGTGATGCTGGCCGTCGTGGCCCTGCTCGCCGCGTACACCGGATTCGCCTCGGCCAAATGGGGCACGGAGTCATCCGTTCGGCTGGCTGGTGCGTCCGCCGCTCGGACTGAGGCGAACCGAGCGGCCCTCAATGCGCAAAATTTGAAGAATTTCGACTCAACGACCTTCAACACGTGGTTTACGGCTTACGTCGATGGCAACCCCACAGCCGAGGCCGTTGCCGTGCGCCGCTTCCGTCCGCAGTTCAAAGTTGCCTTCGACGCATGGCTTGCAACCGATCCCTTCACCAATGCGAAGGCGCCGCCTGGCCCCACCTACATGCCGCAGTACAAGCAACCGGAGCTTGCCGCCGCGAACGATCTCGACAAGAAGGCTACTGAGGAGTATTCACTCGGAGTACAGGCCGGCTCCAACTCGGACAGCTACGTCCGAGACACCATCTACCTCGCCACAATTCTCTTCCTGATCGGCATCAGTGGACACTTCCGCTTCTTTCGGATCCGAGTGGGGCTGATCATCCTGGGCGGATTGATGATGGTTCTTGCCATCTTCCAGATTCTGACCTCGCCTTCCATCCCGTAGCGTTCTGCCCCCAGTACCACGCTGCCGGTTCTGTCGCGCGAGCCACCGATCGCGGCTGGGACTAATCGACGTTTGTCCAAACCTTCGACCATGATCGCTCTGGCACAAGTGCATGCCCACCATCTACTCGGGCACGCGCTGTGTCCTGGTGACGGATCCGTCTGGGGTAGCTGGCCGCCCCGTTCCCGCCTACGCCGAGACCGGCGGCCTCCGGTCCGCCCACGGCGCCGCCTCCTCGAGCTGGCCGGCGAGCGAGAGCAGCGTCTCCTCGGCACCGAAGCGCCCCACGACCTGCACGCCGATCGGCAGCCCGCCCTCGTTCCAGTGCAGCGGCAGGGAGATGCCCGGCTGCCCGGTGACGTTGAAGGGCGGGGTGAACGGCACGTAGGCCGCGGCGCGGAAGAGGCCGGTCAGGGGCTCGCCCGGCGGCGAGTCGAAGGTGCCGAGTGGCGCCGGCGGCTCGCCCAGGGTGGGCGTCAAACCCCGCCCGCCCGCCCGCCGGCTCCCGCGGCCGCCCCCACGCCCCCGCGGCCCCCGCGCAGAAGGAGCCCTCCTGGAACTGCGGCGTGAGCAGCCCCCCGCTGAACCCCTCGCTGGCCGCCGCCGGCGAGCGCTCGGCCTGAGCTAGATGTGCGGCCGGCCCGCCCGTCGGCCAAGGTAGGACAATGCCGCGAATCGCCCGCCGGGAGGCCGCCCCGCCGCCCGTCTTCGCCCCGGCGGCGCTCGGGCCGCTGACCCTGCGCAACCGCATCATCAAGGCGGCCACCTTCGAGGGCGTGACCCCCGGGGGCACGGTCAGCGACGCACTCGTCGACTTCCACCGCCGGGTGGCCGCCGGCGGGGCGGCCCTCTCGACCGTGGCCTACCTGGCCGTCTCGCCGGAGGGGCGGACGGATCGCCACTGCCTGCAGCTCAACCCGGACACGGTCCCCGGACTACGCCGCCTGACCGACGCCGTGCATGCCGAGGGTGCCGCGGCGGCGGCGCAGATCGGCCACGCCGGGCCGGTCGCCAACGCCCGCTCCAACGGTGCCCCCGCCCTCTCGCCCTCCGGCGGCTTCACCCCCATGGGCTCGCGCCTGCGCGCCGTCGACGTCGCCGGCATCGAGCGCATCACCGAGGACTACCGGCGTGCCGCGACGCTGGCCGTGGAGGCCGGCTTCGACAGCATCGAGGTGCACGTCGGGCACAACTATCTCCTCAGCGCGTTCTTGAGCCCCAAGCTCAACCGGCGTCACGACCAGTTCGGCGGGTCGGTGGAGAACCGTGCGCGCTTCGCCCGCGCCGTGCTGCGCACGGTGCGTGACGCCGCCGGCCCGGGCGTGGCGGTGACGGCCAAGCTGAACATGGCCGACGGCGTCGAGGGCGGCCTGTGGCTCGACGAGAGCGTCGAGATCGCCCGGCTCTTCGAGGCCGACGGCGCGCTCGATGCGCTCGAGCTCACCGGGGGCAGCTCGCTGGCCAACCCGATGTACCTCTTCCGGGGCGACGCGCCGCGAGAGGAGTTCGCGGCGACGCTGCCGGCGCCGGTCCGGCTCGGCTTCCGCGTGATCGGCCATCGCTTCCTGCGCGCCTACCCGTACGAGGAAGCGTTCTTCCTCCCCTACGCGCGGCAGTTCCTGCGCGCGCTCTCCACGCCGCTCATCCTGCTCGGCGGCATCACTGAGCTGGCGACGATCGAGGGGGCGCTCGCCGAGGGCTTTGCGTTCGTCGCCATGGCCCGCGCGTTGTTGCGCGAGCCCGACCTGCCCAACCGCCTGCAGGCCGGCACCTCGACCACGTCGTTGTGCATCCACTGCAACAAGTGCATGCCGACGATCTACTCGGGCACGCGCTGTGTCCTGGTGACGGATCCTCTGGGGTAGGTGGCCGCCCCGTTCCCGCCTACGCCGAGACCGGCGGCCTCCGGTCCGCCCACGGCGCCGCCGCCTCGAGCTGGCCGGCGAGCGAGAGCAGCGTCTCCTCGGCACCGAAGCGCCCCACGAACTGCACGCCGATCGGCAGCCCGCCCTCGTTCCAGTGCAGCGGCAGGGAGATGGCCGGCTGCCCGGTGACGTTGAAGGGCGGGGTGAACGGGACGTAGGCCGCGGCGCGGAAGAGGCCGGTCAGGGGCTCGCCCGGCGGCGAGTCGAAGGTGCCGAGTGGCGCCGGCGGCTCGCCCAGGGTGGGCGTCAGCAGGACGTCGATCCCCTCGAAGTAGTCCGCGATCTGGCGGCTCATGCGCTGGAGCTCCTGCACCGACATGAGGTACTGACCCCCGTTGATCGAACGGCCGAGCTCGACGAGAGCCCAGGAGAGCGGCTCCATGTCGGCCTCCGCCGCGCCACGTCCCAGCCGGTTCTCCCAGTCCGCCAACGGCCCAGGCGTTGGCGCAGGCCCACTGGTTGACGAAGTGGCCCGTGAAGGCGTCACCGTCGAGCGGCAGCGCCGCCCCCTCCACGTGGTGCCCGAGCGACTCGCACAGCGTGGCCGTGGCCCGGACGGCCGCGACGCAGTCGGCGTGCACCTCGCTGCCGGTGGGCGACGCCGTCATGACCGCGACGCGGAGCGGCGGGGGTGCGGCCGCGGCGGCGGCCGCGAACGAAGGGCCGCGCCGCGGCGGCGCCCAGTACGGGTCGCCGGGCACCGGCCCGGCCGTGACGTCGAGGATGGCCGCCGAGTCGCGCACCGAACGCGTCACCACGTGCTCGGCCACCAGTCCGCCCATGAGGTCTCCGTAGTTGGGGGCCAGCGAGTTGCGCCCACGCGTGGGCTTCAACCCGACGAGGCCGCAACACGAGGCGGGGATCCGGATGGAACCGCCGCCGTCGTTGGCGTGGGCGGCGGGCACCATGCCCGAGGCCACTGCGGCCGCGGAGCCACCCGACGATCCGCCGGTCGAGTGCCCCGTGTTCCAGGGATTCCGTGACGGCCCGTAGCGGCGCGGCTCGGTCGTCGGCAAAATGGCGAGCTCGGGCGTGTTCGTCTTGCCGCAGATGACGAAGCCGGCGTCGATGTAGCGCTGCGTCAGCGTCTGGGTCACGCTCGAGCGGTAGTCGCCGGCGAACGCGAGACCCTCGTGGAAGGGCGTGCCGGCGAGCTCGGCGCCGACATCCTTCAACAAGAAGGGCACGCCGCGGAAGGGACCATCGGGCAGCGTGCCCGCTGCCTCACCCCGGGCTCGCGCGAAGAGCTCGTGGATCACCGCGTTGAGCTCGGGATTGAGCTTCTCGATCCGGGCGATCGCCGCATCGACGAGCTCGGCGGCTGACGCCTCATCGGTGCGGACCAGCGCCGCCTGTCCCGTTGCGTCCAACCATGCCGTCTCGTCGCTCATGCCCTGCACGGTAGCGACGGGGCCTCCGACGCGCTCGGGAACCTCAGGCGGATGCGCTCGAGAACCTCATGCGGGCGCGCTCGCGGCCGGGGTCGCTGCCGCCGCCTCAGTCCCGGTCCCGGTGCCCGGCCGGCGCGCCCCGGTGCGGATGGCGACAGCCTCGGTCATCGTCACGTCCGCCCCGCAGAGCAGGCAGCGCCGGCGGTCGTCGAGCTCGCCGCCGCAACCCCGATGCTGGAGGATCATGGGCCGCTCCCCGCCCTCGAGGGCGTGGCGGTCGCCCCACTGGAGCATCGCCACCAGGACCGGCCACAGGTCGGCGCCCTTCTCGGTCAGGCGGTACTCGGAGCGCAGCGGACGCTCCTGGTAGGGCCGCTTGACCAGGATCCCCTCCTCGACGAGACGCTCGAGGCGTGCCTGCAGGATGTTGCGCGCCACCCCCAGGTCGCGCTGGATGTCCTCGAAGCGCCGGATGCCCAGGAAGACGTCCCGCACGATGAGCAGCGTCCAGCGCTCACCGATCACCTCGAGCGTCGAGGCCACCGGGCAGTACTGGGTGGGGTAGTCCCGCTTCAGCATCCCACCAGCCTAACCCACCATTGCGGCCAGTGGGTTGCTTTATGCAACTTTCTTCTCTAGAGTTCGTTTCATGACAGAACTGACCGAGAGCCCAACGCCGGTGCCGACCCGTTCCCGGCCGGTGCTGACCGCCCTCATCGTCCTGACCGGGGTGTTCCTCTCTTCGCTCGACCTGTTCATCGTCAACATCGCCTTCCCGAGCATCTCGGCCACCTACCACGGTGAGAGCCTGAGCTCGCTCTCGTGGGTGCTGAGCGCGTACACCATCGTCTTCGCCGCCGTCCTGGTGCCCGCCGGGCGCTGGTCCGACCGGGCCGGCCGCAAGCGGGCCTTCCTGCTCGGGCTGGGGATCTTCGCCGCCGCGTCGGCCTTGTGCGCCATCGCCCCGAGCCTCGAGTTCCTCATCGGCGCCCGGGTCCTCCAGGCCACCGGCGGCGCCCTCATGCTGCCCACCTCTCTCGGCCTGCTGCTCCCCGCCTTCGGCCCGGCCCGCAAGGGGGCGGCCATCGGCCTGTGGTCGGCGGTCGGCGGCGCGGCCGCCGCGTTCGGCCCGCCCATCGGCGGGCTCCTCGTGCAGGCGAGCTGGCGCTGGGTGTTCCTGGTCAACCTGCCCTTCAGCGTGCTCGCGCTCGTGCTCGGCGTCCGTCTGCTCGACGAAGTGCGCGACCCGGACGCCCACAAGTCCGACCTCCTCGGCGCCGGCCTGCTGACGGTCGCCGTGGCCAGCCTCGTGGCGGGCATCGTCGAAGGCTCGGATTGGGGCTGGACCAGCGGGCGGATCATCGGTGCCTTCGCGGCTGGCCGCCGTGGCCGGTGCCGGGCTGGTCGTGCGTTCGTTCCGCCACCCCAACCCCATCATCGAGCCGGCCGTCATCCGCCACCGCGCCGTCGCGCTGGCCGATCTCAGCTCACTGGCGTTCTTCGGTGGCTTCGGCGCGATGGTCCTCGGCGGCGTCCTCCTTCTGACCGGGGTGTGGCACGAGTCGGTGCTGCGCGCCGGGTTCATGATCGCTCCCGGTCCGCTGCTGGCCGGTCTCACGGCCTTCCCGGGCGGCCTGCTGGGTGCCCGTCTCGGGCACCGGGTCGTCGGCACGCTCGGCTCGCTGTTCTTCGCCGCCGGCGGCGTGTGGTGGATCACCCACGTCAGCGCGGTGCCCGACTGGAGCGGGGCCTACCTGCCCGGCAGCCTCCTGGGCGGTTTCGGCGTCGGCCTCATGCTGCCGTCGCTCGGGGGCGCCGCCACGGCCCCCCTCCCGCCGCAGCGCTTCGCCACCGGCTCCGCGCTCTACGCCATGACCCGCCAGATCGGCATCGCGCTCGGGGTGGCCTGCCTGGTGGCCATCCTCGGCGCCGCCACCGGCGCCACGGCGGTCACCGCGTTCCATCACGCCTGGGCCTTCATGGTCGGGTGCAGCCTCGTGGCCGGCCTCTTGCTCCAGGGCATCGGCAGCCGGGTGACCGAGACGGCCGACGCCTCCGTGTCGGCCGAGCCCCCGGCTCCGGTCCAGGCTCCGGCTCTCGACCCGGATCCGGTGCCCGCCGCGCTCTACCCGATCGGCGCCGGCAAGTAGGCGGGGTTCGCCACCAGCAGCTGGTCCCGCGCCGCGGCGGCGAGGGCAGGAGCCACCGACGCCCACTCGCCATCGAGCGCCCCTGAGCGCAGCGCGGCCGCCAGCGCGGTGTCGTCGGCGAAGCCCAGCCCGGCCAGGCGCGCCGCGTGCGCGGCGGCGAGAGCCGGACCGAGCCGCAGCTCGCGCTCGGCGATCCCCAACGCGTTGCGTGCCACCCGGGCCTCGAAGCCGGCGCCCCCGTCGCTGCGCGTCATGACGCCGTCGAGGTACTCGCGCACGGCCTCGACGAGCTCGGCCGCGGTCGGGCGCCCGAAGGGCGGGCGCGGTCCGTCCGCCGCGGCGGGTCCGGCGATCGCGGGCGGTGGCGTGCCCAGCAGGACGAAGAGATCCCACTCGCTCTCGCAGACGCGCCGGCCGATGGCGGCCAGCTCGACAGAACGCGACGCGCCGCTCAGGTGCACCGAGGCCTGCAAGGCGCAGATGGTGGCCCACTTGACCGTGGCGTACACCTGCCACCAATGCACGCGCTCACGCGTCATGGCCTCGCCGCCCGCGGCGGCGTAGGCGGCCAGCAGCTCGTCCAACGCGCCGAAACCGCCGACCTCGCCCGGGCCGCCGAAGCGCCAGGCGGGGGCGCACAGCCAGCCGACGTCCTCGGCCGGGTCGCCCGTGTGCGCCAGCTCCCAGTCGAGCACGCCGCGCAGCCCGTCCGGCCCGACCAGGAGGTTGCCCATCCGGTAGTCGCCGTGCACGGCGACGCGGGGCCCGTCGGGCGGGCGGTGCGCGGCCAGCCAGCGCACGCCGAGCTCGAGCGCGGGGCGCACCTCGCCCAGCGCATCGAGGAAGGGCAGGGGGTCGCCCAGCGGGTCGGTCGGCGCCAGCCCGGGGATGGCGCCCGGGTCGATCGTGTGGATGGCGGCCAGCGCGTGGCCGGCCTGCGCGGTGAGGGCGCGTCGGGCCCCGGCCCATTGGCCGTCGCGCAGGATCTTGCGCGGGATCGTCTCGCCCTCCAGGCGCTCCACCACCAGCCAGCTGGCGCCGAGGTCGTCGCCCTCGCCGAGCGCGACGACGCCCGGCACCGGCACGCCGGCCGCGCCCGCCGCCCGCAGCAGCGCCCCCTCCATGCGGACCCGGCCGGGTTGGGCGCTGACGCCACGGTCCATCTGCAGGATGAGCGGGCGCGTGGTGCGGCCGGGCCGCTCGAGCTCGAAGGCGCTGGTGACCCGGGAGGCGCCACCCGAGAGCCGGCGCAGCCCGCGCACGGTCCCGTCCAGCTGGCGCCCGAGCGCGGCCGCCAGCTCGTCGGTGCCCAGCCGTGGAGCCATCCCTACTCGACGGGGACGACAGGCCTCCCGCCGTCGTCGAGCTGGTGCAGGTACTCGCAGATCCCGTAGCCGGTCTGCGCCTCGCCGGCGGGGTCCTCGTAGGTCCAGCGGGCCAGCCCCTCGTTGACCATGGTGCCGCCGGCCCGGCCGATGTCGGCCACCCGCAGCACGTCGCCGCGCAGGGGGTAGGTCCGGCCCGTCTTGTCGACCACGTCGAGGTGGACGACGCGGTGGGTGACCCCGTCGTCGGCCAACTCGGTCCGCACGCGCCACTCGGCCACCGAGGTGGCGCGCCCGCCGTCCCACACCCAGCCCCGGTGCAGGTCGCCGGCGTCGGTGCCGAGGCGGATCCCGCCGAAGTGCATGTCCTCGCCGATGTTGACCGAGAACCAGCGCCACATCTTGGGGCCGCCCCAGCGGCGCGGGCCCCAGGACCGGTCCCGGTTGCCGTGCGCGCCGTGCCACTCGTGCCGCGTGCCGTCGACGGTGAGCGTGCCCGTCCAGCGCCCGGCCTGCTCGAGATGCCCCTTGCCGACGGTCCCGGCCGCCGCCGCCGCCTCGGCCGACTTCGGGCCGCCGCTCGGCTGCCCGTCCGTGCCGATGGCGGGCGTGACGGCGTCGAAGCGCACGTCGAGGGCCACGGGGACGGGCCGGGTCGCCGTCTCACCGCGCACGCACGGACGCGCCTGCACCTCGCCCTCCATGCTGAGGTGCCACGACTGCAGCGCCTCGAGCATCTCGTAGCGGACCGCGCCGACCTCGAGCACGGAGTCGACCATCTCGCGTTGCTCCTTGACCCAGCGGTACTCGCCGAGACGGCCGTCGGGCAGCCACAGCGACAGGCCGACGTCCATCGTCCCCTCGTTGGGCCGGATGCCGATGCGGCTGAACAGGCCCGAGTCCGTGCCAGGGTCGTACGCGTTGAAGTAGTACGACTCGCTCCAGGCGGTGTCGCCTTCGACGGGGTGGGCCAGGTCGTGGCGGGCATCGAGGATCGGCATGGCTACACCATTGTCTGTCCGGCGCTCACGTTCAACGCCTCACCGGTCACGCCGCGGGCCGCGTCGGAGAGCAGCCAGCAGATGGCGCCGGCGATCTCCTCGGCGCTCTGCAGGCGGCCGAGCGGGATCTCGCGGGCGATGTAGGCCGCCAGGCCCTCGGGGCCGCCCATCAGGTTCTCGAACATGGCGTCGCGGTTGACGAGGTCGGTGTCCACCGTGCCCGGGCACACCGCGTTGACCGCGATGTCCTGGGCGCCCAGCTCGGTCGCCATGGTCTGGGTGAGCAAGATGATGCCCGCCTTGGCCGCGCAGTAGGCCCCGAGGAAGGCAAAGGCGCGCTTGCCGGCCTGGCTCGACACGTTGCAGATGCGGCCACCCACGCCGGCCGCCACCATGCGGGTGGCGCAGGCCTTGGAGACCAGCCACGTCCCGACGAGGTTCACGTCGAGCACGCGGCGGAACTCGTCGGCCGGCACGCTGAGCAGCGGGCCCGAGCCCGAACCCCGGGCCGCTGCCGCCGGCCACGTTGGCCACCAGGGTCACGGTCCCGAGCTCCTCGGTGACGCGTGGTCACGGCGTCCTCGACCGCCGCCTCGTCGGCGACGTCGGCCGTGACCGTCGCCACGCGGGCCCCGAGATCCGTGAGCTCGGCCGCCAGAGAGTCGAGATCGCCCCCGCTGGCCGTGCCGTGGGCGGGGGCGTCGGCGTAGGGGCGGGCGATGTCGAGGCAGGCCACGTCCGCACCGCCCCGGGCCAGGGCGACGGCGGTGGCCCGCCCGATGCCGCGGGGACGGGCCGCCCCGGTCACCAGCGCGACATGTCCGGCGAACGGGCGTCCCCCAGGCTCGTGTGTGAAACTCACCGGGCAAACGTAGCGACGAATGCGGGCGGCCGCGCCGTCCGTGGGGGTGGCTCTGCCATGCGTGCCGCGGTGACGAGGGGTGGACGGCTGGTGGTGGGCGAGGTCCCCGATCCCGTGCCGTCCTCGGGCCACGTCGTCGTGCGCTCGCTGTCCACGGGCATCTGCGGATCCGACCTGCACGCGCTGGCCGACTTCGGCCACTTCACCGGGCTCATGGACTCGGTCGGCGTGCCGGCGCTGGACCCCGACGCGGACTGCGTCTTCGGCCACGAGTTCTGCGCCGAGATCGTGGAGCACGGGCCCGACACGGCCGGCACCCTTCCGGTCGGCAGCCGGGTCTGCTCGGTGCCGATCATCCTCGGCCCGACCGGCGTCGAGCAGATCGGCTACTCCAACGCCTACCCGGGCGCGCTGGCCGAGCACCTGGTGCTCCAGGAGCTGCTGCTGCCTCCCGGTGCCCGACGCGCTGGCCACCGACCTGGCGGCGTTGACCGAGCCGCTCGCCGTGGGCGAGCACGCAGTGGGCCTGGCGGGTCTCAGCCCCGGTCAGCCTTGTCTCGTCGTCGGCTGCGGTCCGGTCGGGCTGGCGGTGATCGCCGCGCTCAAGGGGCGGGGCCACGGTCCGGTGCTCGCCGCGGACTTCTCTCCGACCCGGCGCCGCCTGGCCGAGGCCTTCGGGGCCGACGAGGTCATCGACCCCGCCGAGGGCTCCCCACACGACCGCTGGTCGGACTTCGGCGTCGCGCGCACGGTCATGGAGCGGATCGGTTCGGCCATGCTCGGCGCCGCCACGCCGGACCCCGTGATCTTCGAAGCGGTCGGCGTGCCCGGCATGTTGCAGTCGCTGATCGCCGACGGCCCGCCGCACAGCCGGATCGTCGTGGTCGGGGTGTGCATGCACAGCGACACCATCGAGCCCTTCATGGCGGTGACCAAGGAGATGGAGCTGCGCTTCTCCTTCGGCTACACCCCCGACGAGTTCGCGGCCACGCTCGGGCGCCTGGCAGAGGGCGTCCCCGGCGCCGACCTCCTCGTCACCGCCACGGTCGACCTGGCCGGCGCACCCGGCGCCTTCGACACCCTGCGCACACCGGGCGAGCACGGCAAGATCCTGGTGACGCCCTGACATGCCGCCGCGCCACGCGCTTGCGTCTTCGTGCGCCGCGTCCGCCGGCGGAGGGCGGGCCGGGAGGCGGAGGCGGAGACGGAGACGGGGGCGGATGTGTGCCAGAACTATAAACCGATCCGTTGACAGTTTTTCGAACCATCCCGGCCCCGGACGTGGACCCAGACGTGGACCCAGACCACGCCTAGGCCCAGGACCGATGGCCCCACGACCGAC
This sequence comes from uncultured Acidimicrobiaceae bacterium, assembly GCA_963840245.1. GTDB lineage: Bacteria > Actinomycetota > Acidimicrobiia > Acidimicrobiales > RAAP-2 > Bog-473. Next base: position 26,699 of record CAWIYI010000037.1, on the reverse strand, counting down.
CAACCCTGGAGAGCAATGACGACGATCAACGCCGACGGCCGACTCAAATTCGGCATCTTCCTGGCCCCGTTCCACCCGGTCGGCCAGAACCCGACCCTGGCGCTCGAGCGCGACCTGCAGCTCATCGAGCATCTCGACGCGCTCGGCTTCGACGAGGCCTGGTTCGGCGAGCACCACTCCGCCGGCTACGAGATCATCGCCTCGCCCGAGGTGTTCATCGCCGCCGCCGCGCAGCGCACGAGGCACATCCGCCTCGGCACGGGCGTGTCGTCGCTGCCCTACCACCACCCCTTCATGCTGGCCGACCGCATGGTGCTGCTCGACCACCTGACGCGGGACGCGTCATGTTCGGCGTCGGCCCGGGCGCCCTCCCCTCCGACGCCTACATGATGGGCATCGACCCGGCGAAGCAGCGCGACATGATGGAGGAGTCCCTCGAGGTCATTCTGCAGCTCCTGGCGGGCGAGACGGTCTCGGTGGAGACCGAGTGGTTCAAGCTCGTCAAGGCCCGCCTGCAGCTGCGGCCCTACCAGCGGCCCTTCCCCGAAGTCGCCGTGGCGGCGCAGGTGTCGCCGGCCGGGCCCCGGGCCGCCGGCCGCTTCGGCTGCAGCCTCCTCTCCATCGGGGCCACCTCCGCCGGCGGCTTCGACGTCCTGGGCATCCACTGGGACGTCATGGAGGAGAGGGCCGAGGAGTTCTCCACCACGGTCGATCGCAACGCATGGCGCCTGGTCGGGCCGATGCACATCGCCGACACCAAGGAGCAGGCGGTGGCCGACGTGGAGTTCGGGCTGGAGGAGTGGGTCGACTACTTCCAGCGCGTGGCCGCCCTGCCGCTGGCCCCCAACACCGAGAACTTCGAGTCGCTGGTCGACGCGCTCAACGCGTCGGGCTTCGCCGTCATCGGGACGGTGGACGACGCCATCGCGCAGGTCAGCCGCCTGCAGGCCCAGTCCGAGGGCTTCGGCACGTTCCTCCTCATGGGCCACGAGTGGGCCGACACCGCGGCCACCCGCCACTCCTACGAGCTCATCGCCCGCTACGTGGCGCCCCAGTTCCAGGACTCGGCCGCGTCGCTGACGTCGAGCCGGGACTGGGCCGCCGAGAACCGCCCCGAGTTCATCGGCGCGGCAGGCGGCGCCGTCATGTCCGCCATCCAGAAGCACCACGAGGAGAAGGCGGACAAGGCGGCCCGCACGGAGAAGGTGACGCCCCATGGCTGAGGTGACGCACCAGCAGGTCCCGACGAACGGGATCGAGCTGCACGTGGCGGTGGCGGGGCCGGCCGACGGCCCCCCCGTCGTCCTGTGTCACGGCTTCCCGGAGCTCTGGTACTCGTGGCGCCATCAGCTCGGCGCGCTGGCCGACGCCGGCTACCGCGCCTATGCGCCGGACCTGCGCGGCTACGGCGCGAGCGCGCGCCCGACCGAGGTCGCCGACTACGGCTCCGACCGACCTGACCGGCGACCTGGCTGGGCTGCTGGACCACTTCGGCTCACGACCGGGCGGCCTTCGTCGGCCACGACTGGGGGGCCATGGTGGTCTGGGAGATGGGGCGCCTCCACACCGACCGCGTCTCGTCCCTCTTCAACATGAGCGTCCCGTACTCCAATGCGCCGGCGCCGCCCACGCAGATCTTCGACGTGATCTTCGAGGGCAAGTTCTTCTACATGCTCTACTTCCAACCGGTGGGTCCGGCCGAGGCGGAGTTCGAAGCGGACCCGCGCCTGTTCCTCCGCACCATGCTCTACTCGGCCGGCGGCGAGGGGATGGCCCACGCCGGCCAGCTCGTCGGCGACTTCCCCCGCGAGGGCACCCGCTTCATGGACATCCTCTCCCCGGCTCCCGAGACGCTCCCGGACTGGCTCACCGAGGACGACGTCGACGTGTACGCCGCCGCGTTCGAGGAGAGCGGCTTCTTCGGGCCGGTCAGCTTCTACCGCAACATGGACGCCAACTGGGAGCGCTCCAAGGACATCCCGCCGTCCGTCTACACCATGCCGACCGGCTTCATCACGGGCTCGCTCGACCCGGTGAACTCCATGATGCCGGGCGCGATCGAGGAGATGGCCGCGGCGATGCCCGACTTCCGGGGCGCCACGGTGGTCGACGGGGCCGGCCACTGGGTGCAACAGGAGCGCCCGGCCGAGACCAACGCCGCCCTGCTGTCGTTCCTCGCCTCCGTGTGAGCGACCTCGTCGCGCTGCCACCCCAGCCCGCCGGCGTGGACTGGCCCACCGAGGCTGGCCCGAGGGCGCACTCCCGCCGGGTGTCGACCTGGCCCCGCTGCTCGACGAGGCCTTCGACGACGACGGGCCGCTCGCCCGGACGTTCGCCGTCGTCGTGGTCCACGGCGGGCGGCTCGTCGCCGAGCGCTACCAGGGCGCGCTGGAGCACTTCGACCGCCCACCGACACCGGTGACGGCCGAGACGCCGCTGCTCAGCTGGTCGATGGCCAAGTCGATGCTGCAGGCGGTGGTCGGCCTGCTGGTCGGCGACGCCGAGGTGGACCTCGACGAGCCCGCCGCCGTGCCCGAGTGGGCCGATCCCGGCGACCCCCGCCACGCCATCACGCTGCGCCAGCTCCTCGCCATGCGCGACGGGCTGGCCTTCGTGGAGGACTACGTCGACGACCGGGTCTCGGACGTGATGCACATGCTCTTCGGGGAGGGGCAGCCCGACATGGCGCACTTCGCCGCCGACCGCCCGCTGGCGGCGCCACCGGGGACGCGCTTCAACTACTCGTCGGGGACCTCGAACATCATCTCGGGGGTGGTGGCCCGCCATGCTGGGGCCCGGCGAGCCCTACGCCCGCTTCTTGCACGGCCGGCTCTTCGGGCCCATCGGCATGGCGAGCGCCGACCCGGAGTTCGACGAGGCGGGCACCTGGGTGGCCTCGTCGTACGTGCGGGCGACGGCGCGGGACTTCGCGCGCTTCGGGCTGCTCTACCTGCGTGACGGGATGTGGGACGGCGTCCGCCTCCTGCCGCCGGGCTGGGTCGACTACGCCCGCACCTGGACCTCGGTGGACCCCGACGACGACAACCCCTACGGCGCGCACTGGTACGGCGTGGCCGGCGACACCCTCGGCACCTTCCGCGCCGCCGGCTACGAGGGGCAGTCCATCACCGTCTGCCCCGCCCTCGACCTCGTCGTCGTGCGCCTCGGCAAGACGCCGCTCGAGCGCAAGGCGAACCTGGTGCCCTGGCGCGCCGCCATGGTGCAGGCCTTCGCCCGCGCCTGAGCCAGGGCCCGGTGAGCCCGGGGCTCAGGCGCCCTTGGGGGTGGCGATGAACACGGGGATCTGCCGGTCCGTCTTCTCCTGGTACTCGGCGTAGGGCGGGTAGGCCGCCACCGAGCGTTCCCACCAGACCGCCTTCTCGTCGCCGCGTCACCTGGCGCACCGACACGGCGAACGGCTCGGACCCGTCCTGAATCAGCGACCTCGTCGGGGTGGTTCGTCCAGGTTGTAGAACCACTCGGGGTTCTCGGGCGCGCCGCCCTTGGACGCCACGAGCGCGTACTCGCCGCCGTGCTCGACCCGCATCACGGGGTTCTTGCGCACCTTGCCGCTCTTGGCCCCCCGGGTCGTCACGACGATGATGGGCATCCCCGTATCGAGCAGCGTGTTGGCCCGCTGGCCCCCGGAAGCCTCGTACTCGGCCACCTGGTCGCGGACCCACTCTGACGGGCTGGGCTCGTAGTCACCTTGGAGTGTGGTCATGGGCCAATCGTAAGGCGTCCGGGCTACTGTCCGACCGTGCCCCGCGACCCCATGACCGCGACCGATGTCCTCGCCTTCCACCAGACCCTCTCCAACTGGGGCCGCTGGGGCGACGACGACCAGCTGGGCGCGCTCAACCTGATCACGCCCGCGGTCACGGCCGCCGCCGCGGCGACGGTGCGCACGGGCCGGTCCGTGTCGTGTGCCCGCCCCCTCGACACCGTGCCGTCGGCGGACAACCCCTCCCCGGTGGCGCACCACATGACCGGCACGTTCACCGAGGGCTGGGGCGCGGACTACTTCGCCATCGCGCCGCACGGCTTCGCCACGAGCCACCTCGACGCGCTGTGCCACATCTTCCACGAGGGGCGGCTCTACAACGGCTACCCGTCCGAGGCCGTGACCGCCCACGGCGCCACCAAGCTCGGCATCCACCACCTGCGTGCCGGCATCGTCACCCGGGGCGTGCTGCTCGACATCCCCGCCCTGCGCGGCGTCGACGCGCTGGAGCCCGGCGAGCCCGTGTTCCCCGAGGACCTCGAGGCGGCCGAGGACCGGGCGGGCCTCACGGTGCGCCCCGGCGACGCGCTCCTGGTCCGCACGGGACGCTGGCGCTGGCGCCACGAGCACGGCGCCTGGGACGCCGGGACGCCTGGCGGCCGGCCTCGACGCCTCGTGCCTGCCCTGGCTGCGGGCGCGGGACGTGGCCACGCTCGGCAGCGACGGGGTCTCCGACGTCCTGCCGTCGAGGGTCGAGGGGGTGGGCATGCCCATCCACACGGTGGTCATCGTGGCCATGGGCGTCCATCTCATGGACAACCTCGACCTCGACCTGCTGGCGGCCGCCTGCGCCGAGGAGGCGCGCTGGGAGTTCCTCTTCACGGTGGCGCCGCTGGTGCTCCGCCGTGGCACGGCGTCGCCGGTCAACCCGATCGCCCTGTTCTGAAGGCGGCGACCGCCCGACGGGCCGCGCCATGACCACGCCCTGCCGAGTTCAGGCCCCCTCGTAGGGAAAGCCGAGGTCGGGTGCCGTCAGGATGGCGCGGAAGGGGATGCCCTCCGCCGCCGCCATGGCCTCGGCCGTGCCACCCCGGTCGACCACCGCCACCAGCAGCACCACCTCGCCTCCGGCGTCCTGCACGGCGTGGGCGGCCTCGAGCAACGAGGTCCCCCGCGTCACCGTGTCCTCGGTGACCACCACCTTGTCCCCCGGGTCGAGCGCGCCGGCGATGCGGCCGCCGCCGCCGTGGTCCTTCGCCTCCTTGCGCACGCTGAAGGCCTTCAGCGGGCGGCCCCGCGTCGCCGCCACCCCGGCGGTCACGAAGGCGACGGGGTCGGCGCCCATGGTGAGCCCGCCGATCGCCGTCGCGTCGGGCGGGACCACCGAGAGCACGGCATCGGCCACGAGCAGCATCGCCTCGGGCCGGCAGACCGTCTGCTTGGAGTCGATGAACCAGCCGCTCTTGCGCCCCGACTTGAGGGTGAAGTCCCCCGTCTTGACCGAGTGCGCCAGCAGGTGGTCCCGCAGGCCGGCGAAGGCGAAGTCGGGGAAGTCGTCGCGGGAGTCGTCGGGAACGCTCACGTGAAGCGGACCCCGCGGCCGGCGACGACCTCGCCGATGACGCCGCCGGGCTGACCGCGCTCGTCCAGCACGCGCAACGCCGCGTCGGCGGCGCCGGCGTCGAGCACCAGCGCCATGCCGACGCCGCGGTTGAAGACCCGGTCCATCTCGTCCGAGGCGACCGACCCCAGGCGCTGGATCTCCCCGAACACCCGCGGCTCCTCCCAGGCCGACCGCGCCAGCACGGCACCCAGGTCGCCGGGCAGGGCCCGCGGCAGGTTGCCCACGATGCCGCCGCCCGTGATGTGGGCACAGGCGTGCAGCGCGTCGCCGAGCGCGCCGCGCACGGCGAGCACGGCGGGGGTGTAGATCACCGACGGGCGCAGCAGCTCGTCGGCCACGCTGTGGTCGGCCCCCGCCCAGGCGGGGTCCCCGAGCTCGAGGCCGGCCCGCTCGAGCAGGACGTGGCGGGCCAGCGTGTAGCCGTTGGAGCGCAGACCCGGCGAGTGCAGCCCCACGACGACGTCGCCCGGCCGCACCCGTTCGGGGCCGAGCTGGGTCCCCTGCTCCACCACGCCGACGGCGAAGCCGGCCAGATCGAGCTCGTCGCGGGGCATGACGCCGGCGTGCTCGGCCGTCTCGCCGCCGATCAGCGCGCAGCCCGCCTGGCGGCAGCCCTCGTGCACGCCCGCCACCACGGTGGCCACCTGGTCGGGGTCGACCTTGCCGGTGGCGATGTAGTCGAGCATGAAGAGCGGCTCCGCGCCGACGCAGACGAGGTCGTCGACGCACATGGCGACGAGGTCGATGCCGACCGTCCCGTAGCGACCGGTGTCGCGGGCGACGACCATCTTGGTGCCCACGCCGTCGGTCGAGGCCACCAGGACCGGCGACGGTAGCGGGCGAGGTCGAGCGGGAACTGGCCCCCGAACCCGCCGATCCCGGTCACCATGTCGCGCAGGCGCTCGACGGCGGCGTCGCCGGCCGCGATGTCCACACCGGCGCCGGCGTAGGTGGCGCCGCCCTCACCCACGATGGTCAGACCCCGGGGAGCGCGGCCTGGTGCGGCGTGATCGCCACCGGCTCGGCCGCCGGAACGTGACGGACTCCGGCGGGACGGGCGTCGGGTAGTCACCGGTGAAGCAGGCGTCACAGAACCCGCCGTCGGCGCCGATGGCCGCCTTCAGGTTGTCGATGGTGATGTAGGCCAGCGAGTCCGCGCCCAAGATCCGCGCCATGTCCTCGACGCTGTGGTCGGTCGCCAGCAGCTCCTCGTGCGAGGGGGTGTCGATGCCGTAGAAGCAGGGCCAGCGCCAGGGCGGCGACGAGATGCGCAGGTGGACCTCGGCGGCGCCGGCCTCGCGCAACATGCGGATGACCGAGCGCTGCGTCGTGCCGCGCACGATGGAGTCGTCCACCACCACCAGCCGCTTGCCGGCGATGGCGTCGGTGAGGGGGTTCAGCTTGCGCCGCACGGCGTCGGCCCGCTCCTGCTGGCCGGGCGCGATGAAGGAGCGGCCGATGTAGCGGTTCTTGACCAGGCCCTGCCCGTAGGGGATGCCGCTGGCCCGGGCGAAGCCCTCGGCCGCCGGGACGCCGGACTCGGGCACCCCCATCACCATGTCGGCCTCGGCCGGAGCCTGCAGCGCCAGCAGCTCGCCCATGCGGCAGCGCACCTCGTGGACCTCCCGGCCGTAGAGCCGGCTGTCGGGTCGGGCGATGTAGGCGAACTCGAAGATGCACAGACGCGGCTCCACGTCGCGCAGCCAGGGGATCTCGATGCTCGTCGGGCCCTCGGCGTCGATCACGACCATCTCGCCGGGCGCCACCTCGCGCACGAAGGTGGCACCGATGACGCTCAGTGCGGGCGTCTCGGAGGCGAGCACCCACCCCTTGGGCGCGTCGGCCGGGCCGAGCCGTCCGAGGCAGAGCGGGCGGAAGCCGTAGGGGTCGCGCACGCCGAACAGGCGCTCGGAGCTCATGAGGACGAACGAGAACGCGCCCTCGAGGATGGGGAGCACGGCCTGCAGCGCGGTGGACAGGTCCTCGGTCTCGGGGAACGCGTGCATGAGCAGCTCGGCCACCACGTCGCTGTCGGTGGCGATGGAGCCCGGCAGCATCCCGACCTTCTCGGCCAGCGCGGTCGTGTTGGTCAGGTTGCCGTTGTGCCCCAGCGCGAAGCCGGCGCGGCCGACGGGGCGGTACGCCGGTTGGGCCCCCGCCCAGTCCGACGAGCCGTGCGTCGAGTAGCGGGTGTGGCCGATGGCGAGATGGCCCTGGAGCCCCGAGAGCGTGCGCTCGTCGAAGACGGTGGCGACCAGGCCCATGTCCTTGACGACCGTGACCGTGTCGCCGTCGCTCACGGCCATGCCGGCCGACTCCTGGCCGCGGTGCTGCAGGGCGAAGAGACCGTCGAACGTGAGGTTGGCCACCCTCATCCCGGGCGCGTAGACCCCGAAGACACCGCAGGCTTCCCTCACGCGCCACCCATTCTCGCACAGGCCTGCGCCGGCACCGCCATCACGGCTCGCCCAGCGCGCGGGCCAGGTTCCCGTCGTGCGCCTCGCGGAGGGCCTCCACCGGCAGGTCGACCAGGCTGCCCAGGGTGAACCGGGCGCCGCCCGCCGGACCCAGCACGGCGGCCGGGATCCCGCTCGCCGCGGCCCGACGGCACAGCGCCCCGGGGTCACCCGTGGCCACCACGAAGCGCGACGGCAACTCGGTGAAGAGCTCGGCGGCCTCGTCGAGCTCGAGGGTGCAGCCGGTCCCGGCCGCGGCGGCCATCTCGGCCAGCGCGGTGGCCAGCCCGCCGCCCGAGACGTCGTGGACGGCGTGCACCAGCGCGTCCCCGTCGCCCCCGTCCCCGGCGCCGGCTCCGGCGACCTGTGCGGCCACGAGCGCGGCGACGAAGGCGCACGCCGCCGCGTGCACCGCGAAGTCGACGGACGGGACGCGCCCGCCGCGGTGGTCGCGGCGCTCGGTGGCGCAGCGCGTCCCCTCCAGGGGGAAGGCGCCGTCGGCGGCCGCCCGCGGCCCGATCAGGACCACGGTGTCCCCCTCCGACCACGCCAGCCCCGGCGGCGGCGCGTGCACGGCGTCGACGAGGCCGAGCAGCCCGAGCACCGGCGTGGGGTCGATGTCGGACCCGCCGCTCTCGTTGTAGAGGCTGACGTTCCCGCCGATGATCGGCAGCGCCAGGGCCCGGCAGGCCCCGGCCATCCCGTCGATGCACTCGGAGAGCTGCCACATCACCTCGGGGTGCTCGGGGTTCCCGAAGTTCAGGCAGTTGACCACGGCGACCGGCGTGGCGCCGACGCAGGCCAGGTTGGCCACGCCCTCGGCCAACACGAGCGCGGTGCCGGCCCGCGGGTCGAGCGCGCAGGCGCGGGGATTGGAGTCGGTCGTGAGGGCCACGCCGCGGACCGAGGACGGCAGCCCGGGGCCGGCCAGGCGGAGCAGCGCGGCGTCGGCCCCCGGCCCGGCCACGGTGTTGAGGAACAGCTGGTGGTCGTACTGGCGGTAGACCCAGCCGGGCGAGCGCACCAGCGCGAGGAGGTCGCCGGCGCAGTCGGTCGGTGGCGCGGGCGGTGCGACCGCGACGCGGGCCGGCTCGCGGCGGGGGCGGTCGTAGAGCGGTGCGTCGTCCGACAGCGAGGCGGCGGGCACGTCGGCGAGCACGGGACCGTCCATCCCGTCGCGGATGCGCAGCCGGCCGCCCCCGTCGGGCTCGGGCTCGGTGACGGTGCCGATGACGGTGGCCCGCACCTCCCACTTGGCGCAGATGGCCGCCACCGCGGGCCACGACTCGGGCGTCACGATGGCCAGCATGCGCTCCTGGCTCTCGCTGGTCATCACCTCCCAGGGCTCCATGCCCTCCTCCCGCCGGGGCACGACGGACACGTCGACGTCCATGCCGACACCCCCGCGCCCGGCCGTCTCGCTGGTGGCGCAGGCCAGGCCGGCGCCGCCGAGGTCCTGGATCCCCACCACGAGCTTGGTGTCGAGCAGCTCGAGGCAGGCCTCGATGAGGCGCTTCTCCTCGAAGGGGTCGCCCACCTGCACGCTGGGACGCTTGGTGTCGTCGGTCGCGCCGGCCTGGTCGCCGCTGAAGCCGGCCGAGGCCAGGACGCTCACGCCGCCGATGCCGTCGCGCCCGGTGCTCGACCCGAGCAGCACGGCCAGGTTGCCCGGCCCCGACGCGATGCCGAGCACGAGGCGCTCGACGGGCAGCGCGCCCATGCACAGCACGTTGACGAGCGGGTTCTGGGTGTAGCAGGGGTCGAAGGTCAGCTCGCCACCGACCGTCGGCACCCCGACCGAGTTGCCGTAGCCCGAGATGCCGCTCACCACGCCCTCGACGAGCCAGCGCTGGCGGGCGTCGTCGGGCGACCCGAAGAAGAGCGGGTCCATGACGGCGAGCGGGCGGGCGCCCATGGTGAAGATGTCGCGCAGGATCCCGCCCACGCCCGTGGCGGCGCCCTGGTAGGGCTCGATGGCCGACGGGTGGTTGTGGCTCTCGATGCGGATGGCCACCGCGATGCCGTCCCCGGCGTCGATGACCCCCGCGTTCTCGCCGGGGCCGACGAGCACCCGCGGCCCCTCGGTCGGCAGGCGGCGCAGGTGCAGCCGGGACGACTTGTACGAGCAGTGCTCGCTCCACATCACCGCGTAGAGCGCCAGCTCGAGGTGGTTGGGGGGGCGACCCAGGATCTTGCCGACGGCCTCGAACTCGTCGTCGGTCAGGCCCAGGGCCCGGTGCAGCGGCTCCCCGGCGGACGACGGGTCGGGCGGCAGCGCCCCGGCCGAAGGAGTCATGGTGCCCTCCACGATAGAGGCCCGCGCCGGGCCGGCGGAGCGGATGTGGGCGATCAGCGGGGCTGCTCGGCGCGCACCACGACCAGGTCGCGCTCGGACCATGTGAGGGCGGCGGCGAAGCCGGCGTCGGCCAGCCAGCCGAGCTGGTCGGCCAGGGTGGAGGGCCGGTCGTGGCCGTCGGTGACCGGGGTCACGGCGTCGGCCGGGTCGACGGGGATCACCACGTCGCCGAGCACGAACCGACCGCCGGGTCCGAGCACGCCGGCGATGCGCGCGAAGAGGTCCGCCTTGTCCGGCCCATCGAGGTGATGGACGGCCAGGGCCGAGACGACGAGGTCGAACGGCCCGGCCGGCAGCGGGTCGGTGAGCTCGGCCACCCGCAGCTCGACCGGGACGCCGGCCAGGCGCTGCCGCGCCGCCGCGAGCATGGCCTCGCTCTGGTCGACCCCGACCGCGGCCGCGCCGGGGTGGCGCATCGAGCACGGCGGCCAGCGTCTCGCCCGTCCCCGTCCCGAGATCGAGCACCGACGCCACCGCGGGCCCGGCCGACGCCGCCGCGACCGCCTCCTGGAGACGCCCGTAGGCCGGGACCTCCTGGCGCATCAGGTCGAGGTAGGTGGCGGGGTCGAAGTGGAACTGGGTCATGGCACAGATTGGGTCAGAGTCCGGCGTGGGCTCATGATGAAAGCAGGGCGTCGCGACGGACCCAGGCCCAGCGCAGGACGAACAGGGAAAGACCCAGCGTCACGAGGTTGATGACCAGCTCGATCACCCCGTTGCTCGCCCTTGCCCCATACCCGTGCTGCAGGTCGTAGAGCACGTCCATGGCGAAGAGGTAGAGCCCGGCGCCGCCCCCGGCCAGGAGCCAGAACAGCGCCGCCCGCCGCGCCGTCACGAGGCAGTACGAGGCGGCGACCAGGCAGAGGGCCAGCCAGCCGTCGGCCAGGGGAAAGGCGTCCTCGAACTGGGTGTATGCGGCGCCCGTCTCGGAGGCGACCAGCGAGCGGTGGGTCAGCCAGGCGACCCAGTAGGCGATGATCAGGAGCGCCGCCGCCAGCAACAGTCCGGCCATCGCCCGCCGGCTGCGTTCCTCCGCCGGGGTGCCCGCGGTCGTCGTCATCCCTGCAGGGTAACGCCCCTGCCCGAGGCGAAATGGCCCGTGCCGGAACGGCAGCAATGCGGAGCCGGCAACCCCCGGGATTCCAGTGATGTCGGCCTTCGCAATTGCCGTATCGAGGTGTCACGGTCCGCCCGAAGATGGGCCCGGCAGAACAAAATGTCAAGGAAACTCACCGAATTGAGCCAGTGCGTGCCCGCCATACGGCACAATGGGCGCATGGCTCCAAAAGCAAAGACTCCGGCTCCTCGCAAGCCCATGAGCAGCGGCCACAAGGCCGCGCTGGCCCGTGGGCGTGCCGAGAGTGCAACCGTCCGCCAGTATCTCGAGGCGCTCGAGACCTCCAAGCCCAAGCGGGGCCGCAAGCGCACGCCGGCCTCCATCGACCGGCGGCTGGCCGCCATCGACTCCCAGCTGGCCAACGCCGACGCGCTGACGCGGCTCCACCTGCTGCAGGAGCAGAAGGACCTGCTCGACGAGCGCTCGCGGGTCGACGGCGTCAAGGACCTCTCCGCGCTGGAGAAGCAGTTCATCAAGGTGGCCAAGGCCTACGGCGAGCGCAAGGGCATCACCTACGGCACCTGGCGGGCGACGGGCGTGAGCGCCGCCGTCCTCCAGAAGGCCGAGATCTCGCGCGCCCGGGCCTGAGCGCCCCTCAGGCCGCGGCGCGGGCCGAGGCCGCACCCACCAGCGAGCGCAACAGCACGAGCCCGTCGGTGGAGCCGAGCAGCGCCGCACTGGCCCGCTCGGGATGGGGCATGAGGCCGACGACGTTGCCGGCCTCGTTGGCGATACCGGCGATGGCATCGACCGAGCCGTTCGGGTTGTCGGCGTAGCGCAGCACGATGCGATCCTCCGCCTGCAGACGATGCAGCACGTCGTCGTCGCAGGTGTAGTTCCCCGAGAAGTGGTTGATCGGGATGACGAGCTCGTCGCCCACACCCGCCGCCGCCGTCAGCACCGACGAGGTGGAGGCGACCACCACCCGCGCCGGCTGGCACAAGAAGCGCAGCCGGCCGTTCTTCTGCAGCGCGCCCGGGAGCAGGCCGGCCTCGGTCAGGACCTGGAAGCCGTTGCAGATGCCGACCACGGGGCCACCGGCGCGGGCGAAGGCCCCCACCGCCTCCATCACCGGCGAGAAGCGGGCCAGGGCGCCCGGGCGCAGGTAGTCGCCGTGGGCGAAGCCGCCCGGGAGGACGACGGCATCGACCGCACCGAGCTGCGCGTCACCGTGCCAGAGCAGTGTGCCGGTGCCGCCGGCCGCCTCGGCGGCCTGCACGACGTCGTGCTCGCAGTTGGTCCCGGGGAAGACGACGACGCCGATGCGCGGCGCCACTCAGATCGCCTCGAGCTCGAGCCGGCTCTGCTCGATCACCGGGTTCGCCAGCAGGCGCTCGGCCAGCTCGGTCGCCGTGAGGCGCGCCGCGCCCTCGTCGGGGGCGTCGACCTCGAAGCTGAAGGAGCGGCCGGCCCGGACGTGGGCGACGCTCTCGAAGCCGAGCGCGGGGAGCGCCCGCTCGATCGTGGCGCCCTCGGGGTCGGCGATCCCGGGCCGCAACTGCACCTCCACGCGCGCCCGGAACCTCATGGCGTCGCACCGTACCAGTCGTCCAGCGAGCGCCCCGTGACGCGCTCGTAGGCCGCGACGTAGCGCGCGGAGAGGGCCGAGGTCACCTCGTCGGGCAGCGGGGGCGGAGGCGGCCGGCGGTCCCAGGGCTGCGCGGCCAGCCAGTCGCGCAGGGGCTGCTTGTCGAAGGCGGGCGGCGTCTCGCCGGGCACGACCTGATCGGCCGGCCACAGCCGCGAGGAGTCGGGCGTGCACACCTCGTCGCACAGGCTGAGCACCCCGTCGACGTAGCCCAGCTCGAACTTCGTGTCGGCCAGCACGAAGCCGGCGGCGGCGCAGCGGGCCGCGGCGCGGCGGTACAGCTCGAGACAGATGGCGCGGGCGGCGCCGGCCGCCTCGGCGCCCACCAGGTCGACGGCGGCGCCGAAGTCGATGTTGAGGTCGTGCCCCTCGGTCGCCTTGGTGGAGGGGGTGAAGATGGGCTCGTCGAGCCGGCTGGCCAGCTGCAGGCCCGCCGGCATGGCCGTACCGTGCACGGTGCCGGCGCGCGCGTACTCCTCGTAGGCCTGCCCGGCCAGGTAGCCGCGCACGATGCACTCGAGCGGGAGCATCTCGGCCCGCTGCACCAGGACGGCCCGGCCGGCCCAGTCGGCGGGGAGCGCGCCGCCGCCTCCGAGGGCGTCGGCGAGGGCGTCGGCGATGGCCGCCGGGTCCGCGGTGATCTGCGTGCCGGGCACCACGTCGGCCATCTCGTCGCACCAGAAGCTCGTCATGGCCGTCAGCACGCGGCCCTTGTCCGTGATGGGCTCGGCCATGATCACGTCGAACGCGCTGACCCGGTCCGAGGCCACCATGAGCAGGCGCCCGGCGCCGGCGTCGTAGAGCTCGCGCACCTTGCCCGAGTGGACCCGGGGGAGTTCCATCGTCACGGCGCGGCTCACAGCGGAGCCAGCGCGTCGGCGAAGCGGTCGACGTGGCGCAACGTGCGGGTGAGGTCGAACGCCGCATTCAGCTGGGCGTCGTCGAGCGTCACCTCGGCGTCGGCCTCGAGGACGGCGCGCAGGGGACGCCGCTCCTCCCAGGCCAGGCGGGCGTCGCGCTGGACGATCCGGTAGGCCTCGTCGCGCGTCAGCCCGGCCGAGACCAGCGCCAGCAGGACCGACTGCGAGAAGACGAGACCGAGCGTGCCCTCGGTGAGGTTCTGCCGCGCCCGCTCGGGGTGGACGACCAGGCCGGCGGCCAGCCCAGTGGCCTTGCGCAGCATGTAACAGGCCAGCAGGGACGCGTCGGGCAGGGCCACCCGCTCGACCGAGCTGTGCGAGATGTCGCGCTCGTGCCACAACGCCACGTCCTCCAGCCCCGCCCCGAGGTAGCCGCGCTGGAGCCGGGCCAGGCCGCAGAGCCGCTCGGAGAGGATGGGATTGCGCTTGTGCGGCATGGCCGAGCTGCCCTTCTGGCCGGCGGCGAAGGGCTCCTCCGCCTCGCCGACCTCACTGCGGGCGAGAAGCCGGATCTCGGTGCACATGAGCTCGATGGTCGAGCCCACGGCCGCGCAGGCGTAGAAGTACTCGGCATGGCGGTCGCGGGCGATGACCTGGGTGGCCGGGACCGGGGTGAGGCCCAGCGCGGCGCAGACGCGGGCCTCGACCTCGGGATCGATGTTCGAGTACGTGCCGACGGCGCCGGACAGCTTGCCCACGGCGACCCCGTCGCGGGCGGCCCGCATCCGGCGGCGATCGCGGTCGGCCTGCAGGGCCCACAGCGCGAACTTGGCCCCGAACGTCGTGGGCTCGGCGTGCATCCCGTGCGTGCGGCCGGTGACGGGGACGTGCAGGAGCTCGAGGGCGCGCGCCTTGAGCGCGGCCACGAAGGCATCGAGGTCGGCCAGCAGCAGATCGGCGGCCCGGGTCAGCGTGGCGCACAGCGCGGTGTCCACCACGTCCGAGGACGTGAGCCCGTAGTGGATGTGCGAGCCGGCCGGCGCGCCGATGCGCTCCTGCACCACGTCGACGAAGGCGGCCACGTCGTGGTCCGTGATCTTCTCGCGCTCGAGCACGTCGGCCACGAAGACGTCGTCGACGGTCGGGGCCTTGGCCCGGCAGGTGGCGGCGTCCTCGGCCGGCACGACACCGAGGGCGGCCTGGGCCTCGGTGGCCAGCAGCTCGACCTCGAGCCACATGGCGAACCGCGCCGTGTCGCTGAACAGCGCGGCCATGTCCGCCGGCGAGTAGCGCGGGATCATCGTGCGCCCTCCCCCGCCCCGACCGGGGCGCCGGGAACCAGGGCGGCGATGTCGTGGCGCAGCTGCATGCCCTCCCAGTCAATCGGCGCGGTGGCCGCGTAGGCGCGCTCGCGGGCCTGCTCGAGCGTCGGCGCCACCGCCGTCACCCCGAGCACGCGCCCGCCCGCGGTGTGGAAGGGCCCGCCCGGGCTGTGGCGCCCGGTGCCGGCGTGGAACACGGTCACCCCGTCGATGGCGGCCACGGACTGTCCCGCGCTGGTGAGCCCCTCGATGGTGGCGCCGGTGCGCGGGTTCTCGGGATAGCCCTGCGAGGCCAGGACCACGCAGACGGCGGCGTCGCCCGAGAAGGCCGGCGCGGCCGCCCCCGCCAGCTCGCCGTTGGCGACGGCCAGGAACAGCGCGGCGGCGTCCCCGGCCAGCAGCGGGAGCACGACCTGGGCCTCGGGATCCCCGAAGCGCACGTTGTACTCAATGACCTTGGGGCCCTCGGGGGTCAGCATCAGGCCGGCGTAGAGCACGCCGCGGTAGTCGATGCCGCGGCGGCGCAACTCCTCGACCAGCGGCAGGACGGCGGCGTCCATGATGCGGTCGACGGCGGTGGCGCCCACGTGCGGCATGGGCGCGTAGGCCCCCATGCCCCCGGTGTTGGGACCGGCGTCGCCGTCACCGATGCGCTTGAAGTCCTGGGCCGGCACGAGGGGCACGGCGTCGGCGCCGTCGCACAGGACGAGCAGCGAGCACTCCTCGCCCGCCAGCCCCTCCTCAATGACGATGTGGCGCCCGGCATCCCCGAACGACGCTCCGGAGAGCTTGGCGGTGACGTCGGCCCTGGCCTCGTCGAGGCTCTGCGCCACCAGCACGCCCTTGCCGGCGGCCAGGCCGTCGGTCTTGATGACCCAGGGGCCGGGCAGCGTCTCGAGGTAGTCCATGGCGGCGGCCGCTTCGAGCGCGTCGAAGGTGGCGAAGCGCGCCGTCGGGACGCCCGCCGCGCGCAGCACCTCCTTCATGAAGGCCTTGGACCCCTCGAGCAGCGCCCCGTCGGCGCCGGGGCCCAGCACGGGCCGGCCCTGAGCCCGCAACGTGTCGGCCAGCCCCGCCACCAGCGGGGCCTCGGGGCCGATCACGTACAGGTCGGCCTCGATGTCCTCGACCGACTCGTCGGCGGCCACCGTGATCGGTGGAGCCATGCCGGGGTTGCCCGGCGTCACCACCACGTCCGCCGTGCGCGCCAGCACGTGGGCGAGCGCGTGCTCGCGGCCGCCGCTGCCGACGATGCAGACCCTCACGCGGTGGCGAACGAGACGGTCTGCTCGCGGCCCGGACCGACCCCGACGAGGCGGACGGGCACGCCGATCTGCTCGGACAGGAAGGTCACGTAGTCCCGGGCGGCCGACGGCATGTCGCCTGGAGCGGTCGCCGCACTGAGATCGGTCCGCCAGCCCGGCAGCTCCTCGTACACCGGCGCCGCCTTGTGGAAGGTCGACTGGTGGTAGGGCAGGTGCGTGTAGCGGATGCCGTCGGCCTCGTAGGCGACGCAGACCTTGACGGACTCGAACGTGTCGAGGACGTCCAGCTTGGTGAGCGCGACCTCGGTCATGGAGTTGAGGCGCACGGCCTGGCGCAGCATGACGGCGTCGAACCAGCCGCAGCGGCGCCGGCGCCCGGTGTTGGTGCCGAACTCGTGGCCCCGCTCCACCAGCAGCTCACCGACGTCGTTGTCCTGCTCGGTCGGGAAGGGCCCGGCGCCGACCCGCGTGACGTAGGCCTTGGCGATGCCGATGACGCGGTCGATGTCCCGCGGCCCGAGGCCCGAGCCCGTGCAGGCGCCGCCGGCGACGGGGTTGGAGGAGGTGACGAAGGGATAGGTGCCGTGGTCGAGGTCGAGGAACGTCGCCTGGGCCCCCTCGAGGAGCACCTGACGCCCGTGGTCCATGGCGTCGTGCACCATGCCGACGGTGTCGCCGACCATCGGCTCGATGCGGGGGGCGTACTCGCCCAGGTAGCGGTCCGCGATGTCCCCGGCGTCCAGGGGAAGCCGGTTGTAGACCTTGGCCAGGACGGCGTTCTTCTCCTTCAGCACGACGTCGAGCTTCTGACGGAAGATCTTCGGGTCGAAGAGGTCCTGCACGCGCAGGCCGACGCGGGTCGCCTTGTCCGCGTAGGCGGGCCCGATGCCGCGCTTGGTCGTCCCCAGCGCGTTCTTGCCGAGGAAGCGCTCGGTCACCCGGTCGAGCTCCTGGTGGTACGGCATGATCAGGTGGGCGTTCCCGCTGACCACGAGCCGGCCGGTGTCGACGCCCTTGGCCGCCAGGCTGTCCAGCTCCGCCAGGAGCACCGCCGGGTCCACCACGACGCCGTTGCCGATGATCGGCGTGATGTGGTCGTAGAGGATGCCGCTGGGCACCAACTGGAGGGCGAAGGCTTCGCCGTTGACCACGATGCGGTGACCGGCGTTGTGGCCACCCTGGTAGCGGACCACGAGATCCATCTCGCGCGCGAGGAGATCGGTGAGCTTGCCCTTCCCCTCGTCGCCCCACTGGGTCCCGACCACAACGGTTGCGGGCACGCGCCTCTCCGTTCGCTCTGTCGCTTCGGATTACGCACCAGTGTACCCCTCCCCGAAACAGGGGTCGTCCAGGTTGGGGCGTTTCGGCCCCCACCTGGACGGGGTATCGCGCGCGACGAGCGGGGGAGGGACCGTCCGGATCGACCGGTGGTTTCGAGGGGGCTCGCGGAAGGGAGTCACGGTGGCCAACGAGTTGCAGGATGTGCGGGTCGCCTTCGTCGTGGCCAACGAGGGTGTTGAGGAAATCGAGTTGCTGCAGCCCTGGCGGGCGGTGGTCGACGCCGGCGGGACGCCCGAGCTCGTGGCCCCCGGACCGGGGATGGTCGAGACCATGCGACACCTCGACCGCGCCGACCGCTTTCCCGTCGACACGGTCACGGATCAGGCCAACGCCGCCGACTACGACGCCGCTGTCCTGCCGGGCGGCGTGGCCAACCCGGACGCGCTCCGCACCGACGCGGCGGCCGTCGACTTCCTCATGGCCATGTTCGAGGCCGGCAAGCCGGTGGCGGCCATCTGTCACGGCCCGTGGACCCTCATTGAGGGGGACCTCGTGGCGGGCCGCACCCTGACGTCGTGGCCGAGCCTGCAGACCGACCTGCGCAACGCGGGCGCCTACTGGGTCGACCGCGAGGTGGTGGTCTGCCGTCAGGGCATCAACACGATGGTGACCAGCCGCCGGCCCGAAGACCTCGGCGCCTTCTGCCAGGAACTCACCGCGGCGTTCACGCCGGAGGGCGTGCCCGTCTGACTCCGCGGTCGAGGGAGGTCCGGCGAAACGCTTCGCCGGTTGAGACCCTCCGCTCTCGCTGGTGATCAGAACCCGGCGATCGCCCCTGCACCTGCGTTCGGTGGAGCGGCGGGGCAGCGGAACGGCGGGAGTTCCCAGAACTCTAATCAATCCTGTTTATAGTTTTTGGAACCATCCCCGCCCGCCGCAGGGCGGTCATTCGGCCCAGCGCAGCCCCGGCCGCCTGCTCCGCCCGGGACGCTCAGCGCAGCACGATCTGATCGTCGTCCACCGTCACGGTCACCGTCGCGCCGTCGAGGTAGCGGCCCTCCAGCAGCGCCAGCGCCAGCGGGTCCTCGATGGACCGCTGCAGCACCCGACGCAAAGGACGGGCCCCGTAGTCCGGGTCGTAGCCGGCGTGGGCCAACCACTGCTCGGCCTCGGGCGTCACCACCAGCGTGAGACGGCGCTCGGCCAGGCGCGACCGCAGGCGACCCAGCTGGATCCCGACGATGACCGCCAGGTCGTCCTCGCTGAGCGGCTTGAAGCGCACGATCTCGTCGATGCGGTTGATGAACTCGGGCTTGAAGTAGTCGGCGGGCTCGCCCCTGAGGTTCGACGTCATGATGAGCACGGTGTTGGTGAAGTCGACCGTGCGCCCCTGGCCGTCGGTCAGGCGCCCGTCCTCGAGCACCTGCAGCAAGATGTTGAACACGTCCTGGTGCGCCTTCTCCAGCTCGTCGAGCAGCACGACCGAATAGGGCCGCCGCCGCACCGCCTCGGTCAGCTGGCCGGCCTCGTCGTAGCCGACGTACCCCGGCGGCGCGCCCACGAGGCGCGACACGGTGTGCCTCTCCTGGTACTCGCTCATGTCGATGCGGATCATCGCCCGCTCGTCGTCGAAGAGGTACTCGGCCAGCGCCCGGGCCAGCTCGGTCTTGCCCACACCGGTCGGTCCCAGGAAGAGGAACGATCCGATGGGCCGGTTGGGGTCGCTCAACCCGGCCCGGCTGCGGCGGATGGCGTTGGCCACGGCGGAGACCGCCTCGTCCTGCCCCACCACGCGCTCGTGGAGGGTGGACTCGAGCCGCACCAGCTTCTGCACCTCGCCCTCCATGAGGCGCGACACGGGCACACCGGTCCAGCGGCTCACCACCTCGGCGATGTCCTCGGGGTCGACCTCCTCCTTCAAGAAGCGGGAGTCGGTCTGCAGCTTGGCCAGGTCCTCGGTGGCCTCGGCGATGCGGCGGTCCAGGTCGGGCAGCTCGCCGTAGCGGATGGCCGCGGCGCCGGCCAGGTCGGCGTCGCGTTCGAGCCGGGCCGCCTCCTCCTCCTTGGAGGCCTTCTCCTCCTGCAGCGCGCTGACCGCATTGAGGGAGCTCTTCTCCTGCTGCCAGTGCGCCGCCATGGAGTCACGCTGCTCGGACATCTCGGCCAGCTCGCGCTCCAGGCGCTCGAGGCGCTCCTTGGAGACCTCGTCGGTCTCCTTCTCCAGCGCCAGCTTCTCGATCTCGAGCTGGCGGATGCGCCGCGAGATCTGGTCGAGCTCGGTCGGCATGGAGTCGATCTCGATGCGCAGCTTCGAGGCCGCCTCGTCGATGAGGTCGATGGCCTTGTCGGGCAGGAAGCGCCCGGTCACGTAGCGGTCGGACAGCACGGCCGCCGCCACCAGCGCGGCGTCCTGGATGCGGACCCTGTGGTGCGCCATGTAGCGGTCCGACAGCCCACGCAGGATCGCGATGGTGTCCTCCACCGAGGGCTCGCCCACGAACACGGGCTGGAAGCGACGCTCCAGCGCGGCATCCTTCTCAATGGATTTGCGGTACTCGTCGAGCGTGGTGGCGCCGATCAGGCGCAGCTCGCCCCGGGCCAGCATGGGCTTGATCATCTGCCCGGCGTCCATCGCTCCCTCGGCCGCGCCGGCCCCGACGATCGTGTGCAGCTCGTCGATGAAGGTGACGATCTCGCCCTCGGCGTCGGTGATCTCCTTGAGCACCGCCTTGAGGCGCTCCTCGAACTCGCCGCGGTACTTGGCCCCAGCCACCATGGAGCCGAGGTCGAGCGACGACCACGCGCTTGCCCTTCAGGCCCTCGGGCACGTCGCCCTCGATGATGCGGTTGGCCAGTCCCTCGACGATGGCCGTCTTGCCCACGCCGGGCTCGCCGATGAGCACGGGGTTGTTCTTGGTCCGGCGCGACAGCACCTGGATCACCCGGCGGATCTCCTCGTCGCGCCCGATGACCGGGTCGAGCTTGCCCTCGCGGGCCGCCTCGGTCAGGTCGCGCCCGTACTTGGCCAGGGCCTGGTAGGTCTGCTCGGGGTCGGGCGTCGAGACCCGGTGGTTCCCGCGCACGGTGCGCAGCGCGGCGAGCAGCGCGTCCTTGGTGACGCCGATCTGGTCGGCCAGCGCCAGCACGAGATGCTCCACCGACACGTAGTCGTCGCCGAGGTCGCGGCGGTTCTGGTCCGCCGCCTCCAGCACTTCACGGGCGTCACGCGAGAGCCCGGGCTCCGCGCCGCCCTCGGCCCGGGGCAGGCGCGACAGCTGCTCGTGCACCTTGCCGGCCAGCACGTCGGGGTCGATACCGACCTGGGCCAGCAGCGGGCGCGTCATGGTCTCCTGCTGCTGGAGCAGCGCGTCGAGCAGGTGGGCCGGCGTCAGCTCGGGATGGTTCGACGAGGCGGCGTGGCCCGTCGCCGCGCTGAAGGCGGCCTTCGTGTTGTTCGTCCAACGTTCTGGGTCTATCGGCACCGGCCCACCCTTCTCATGTCGTGCATCGTTCTGTTCGTGTCTTTCGTCCCGTATTCCGTACTCAGTTCCCCGTGCCCGTCCGGCGCCGGAAGGGCGCCGGCGTCTGGCGCAGCGGCACCAGGTCGCGCCGGTACTGGCGATGCGTCGCGGCGACCGCCTCCAGCGCCTGGGCCCGCACCTGCACCAGCTCCTCGCGCAGCCGGGCCAGCTCGGACTCGAGCTGCAGCACCCGGCGCACCCCTTCGAGGTTGAGCCCGGTCGAGGTCAGCTCCTGGATGTGGCGCAGGCGCTCCAGGTCGCGCTCGGAGAAGCGCCGGCTCCCGCCACTGGTGCGCGACGGGTCGAGCAGGCCCTTGCGCTCGTAGATGCGCAGCGTCTGCGGGTGCATCCCCGCCAGCTCGGCCGCCACCGAGATCACGTAGACGGCCTGGTTGCCGTCGCGGTCGGCCATCACCGCACCACCCCATTCACGCCACGCACCCCACTCACGCCACGCACCCCACTCACCCGTCCACCGCGATCCGCGGCGCCGGCTCGGTCACCGCGGCCAGCGACTCCAGCGCCGCCTTCTGCTCGTCGGTGAGCTCCGTCGGCACCACCACCTCCACCTTGACCAGCAGGTCGCCCGGCTTCTTGCCGTTGCGACCCGACCCGCCCGCCACGCCCCGGCCGCGCACGCGCAGCACCTTGCCCGACGACGTGCCCGGCGGCACCTTGAGCGTCACCTTGCCGTCGAGGGTGGGCACCGTGATGGTCGACCCCAGCGCCGCCTCCGGGAACGTGATCGGCACCGTGATGGTCAGGTTGCGGCCGCTGCGGCCGAACACCTCGTGCTTGGCCACTCGGACGACGACGTAGAGGTCGCCGGGCGGCGCCATGCCCTGCCCGGGCGCGCCCTTCCCCTTGACCCTGATGCGCTGGCCGTCCTCGACCCCGGCCGGGATCCGGACCTTGATGGAGCGCACCTTGTGCTCGGTGCCCGTGCCGTGGCAGACCGGGCACGGCGTGTCGAACAGCGTGCCCCGGCCCATGCAGTCCGGGCAGACGGTGCTGAGGGAGAACAGCCCCTGGTTGTCGTTGAGGCTCCCCGTCCCCCCGCAGCGCGGGCAGGTGTGCGTCGAGGTCCCCGGCGCGGCACCAGAACCGCGGCAGTTGGAGCAACGCACCTCCTGGGGCACGTTGACCGACGTCGTGACACCGTGCACCGCGTCCTGGAACGACAGGTGCAGCTGCGCCTCCATGTCGGCGCCCCGCTGCGGTCCGCGCTGCGTCGTGCGCGTACGACCGCCGCCACCGCCCCCGAAGAGACCCCCGAAGAGGTCGCTCAGGTCGCCCATGTCCTCCATGCGGAAGGTGCCGCCGCCACCGCCGGGCGCGCCGAAGCCGCCCACCGGCCCGCGCGTGCGGACCTCGTCGTACTCCTTGCGCTTCTCGGTGTCGCCCAGGACGTCGTAGGCGGCGCTGATCTCCTTGAAGCGCTCCTCCGAGCCCGGATTGGTGTCCGGGTGGTGCTCCTTCGCCAGCTTCCGGTAGGCGCGCGTGATCTCCTTGTCGGTCGCCGTCGGGACGACGCCGAGCACCTTGTAGTAGTCCTTCTCGAACCATTCGCGCTGTGCGGCCATGGGTCAGGTCACCCCCGCACGCGGACCATGGCGGCGCGCAGCGGCTGCCCCTTCCAGCGGTAGCCGGAGCGCATGACCTCCTCCACCATGGTCTCGCCGCCCGGGCCGCAGTCCCCGTCCGAGTGCGCGACGGCGTCGTGCACCGACGGGTCGAAGGGGACCTCGGGCTGGTCCACCCGCTCGAGACCCTCCCTCGAGAGGATGTCCATCAGCATCGCCCGCGAGGCGCGCAACGCCTTGGCACCCTCGCTCACGTCGAGGGACTCGTTCAGATGGTTCTCCGCCAGGTCGAGGGCGTCGAGCACCGGGAGCAACTTCTCCACCAGGTGCTGCGAGGCCCGCGCCGCCTGCTCCTCCTGCTGGCGGGCGATCCGCTTGCGGTAGTTCTCGAAGTCGGCCTGGGTGCGCTGGAGCGCGAGCAGGTACTCGTCCCGCTCGCGTGCCAGCACTTCCCGCGGGTCGGCCTGCTCGGCCAGTGCCGCGTTGGCCGCCTCGGCCGCGTCGTACTCCTCCTCCGCCGCCTCGGCCTCAGAGTAGACAGGCTCCTCCTCGGGCACGGCCTCGTCGCCGAAGCTCATTGCTCATCGACGATCTCGGCGTCGACGACGTCGTCGTCCGACGCACTCTCGCCGCCGGAGCCAGAGCCAGAACCGTCACCGGAGCCGGCACCGTCCCCACCGAAGCCGCCGTCACCGGCCGAAGCCGAGGCCGACGCCTGCTCGTAGAGGCGCTGGCTGAAGCTCTGCGAGACGCCGACCAGCTTCTCGGTGGCGTCCTTGATGGCCTCCAGGTCGGTGCCGGCGAGCGCGTCCTTCACGCCCTTGAGCGCAGTCTCGACGTCGTCCTTCTCGGAGCCCTCGAACTTCTCGCCCTGGTCCTTGAGCAGCTTCTCGGTCTGGTACACCAAGGTGTCCGCCGAGTTCCGAACCTCGGCCTCTTCGCGGCGCTGGCGGTCGTCCTCGGCGTGGGCCTCGGCGTCGCGCACCATGCGCTCGATGTCGTCCTTGGCCAGTGAGGACTGGCCGGTGATCGTCATCGACTGCTCCTTGCCGGTGGCCTTGTCCTGGGCGTGCACGTGGACGATCCCGTTGGCGTCGATGTCGAACGTGACCTCGATCTGCGGGATCCCCCGTGGCGCCGGCGGCAGGTCGACCAGCTGGAACTTGCCGAGCGTCTTGTTGTACATCGCCATCTCGCGCTCACCCTGGAGCACGTGGATCTCGACGGACGGCTGGTTGTCCTCGGCCGTCGTGAAGATCTCCGACCGCTTGGTCGGGATGGTGGTGTTCCGCTCGATGAGGCGGTGCATCACCTGCCCCTTGGTCTCGATGCCGAGCGACAGCGGCGTGACGTCGAGCAACAGGACGTCCTTGACCTCACCCTTGAGGACACCGGCCTGCACGGCGGCGCCGATGGCGACGACCTCGTCGGGGTTGACGCCCTTGTGGGGCTCCTTGCCCGTGAGGCCCTGCACCAGCTCCTGGACCGCCGGGATGCGCGTCGACCCGCCGACCAGCACCACGTGGTCGATGTCGGAGGTCTTCAGCCCGGCGTCCTTGATGGCGGCGTCGAACGGCCCGCGGCACGCCTCGACCAGGTCGGCGGTGAGCTCGTTGAACTTCGCCCGCGTCAGCTTGAGGTCGAGGTGCTTGGGGCCCTCGGACGTGGCGGTGATGAAGGGCAGGTTGATCTGCGTGTCCTGCACGGTCGACAGCTCGATCTTGGCCTTCTCGGCCGCCTCCTTGAGGCGCTGCATGGCCATCTTGTCCTGGGACAGGTCGACGCCCTCGGTGTTCTTGAACTCGGTCACGAGCCACTGCGATGACCTTGTCGTCCCAGTCGTCGCCGCCGAGCTTGGTGTTGCCCGAGGTGGACTTGACCTCGAAGACGCCCTCGCCGATCTCGAGCACCGAGACGTCGAACGTCCCGCCGCCCAGGTCGAAGACGAGGACCGTGCGGTCGCTGTCCTCCTTGTCGAGCCCGTAGGCCAGTGCGGCGGCCGTCGGCTCGTTGATGATGCGGAGCACCTCGAGCCCGGCGATCGCCCCGGCCTCCTTGGTGGCCGTGCGCTGCGCGTCGTCGAAGTACGCGGGCGTGGTGATGACCGCCTGGGTCACGGTGTCGCCGAGATACGCCTCGGCGTCCCTCTTCAGCTTGCCCAGGATGCGGGCCGAGATCTCCTGGGCCGTGTACGCCTTGCCGTCGATGTCGACGGTCCAGCCCGTGCCCATGTGGCGCTTGACCGAGCGGATGGTGCGGTCGGGGTTGGTGATGGCCTGGCGCTTGGCCACCTCACCGACGAGCACCTCGCCCGTCTTGGAGAAGCCCACGACCGAGGGGGTGGTGCGGCCTCCCTCCGCGTTCGGGATCACGACGGGCTCGCCCGCCTCCAACACGCTGACCACCGAGTTGGTGGTTCCCAGGTCGATTCCTACGGCCTTGGCCATGATCTGCTGTCCTTCCGGTTGTGGTGTCGTCCGCCGGTTCCGTCCGGCGCCTGTGCTTCCAGTCGATTCGCCGACTTTGATCGAGTCGTCTTGATCAAGTCGTCAATTGCTCTGCACCAGTGTAGCAAAGTTGAGTCCTACTTTGTCAAGATTCTTGAGGCAATGGTTGCCACCCCGGTTTCTACCCTACTGACCTGGTGGGTTACACCATTCCGCCGGATCCACCTACGCTGGTGCCGTGCTCGATCTGGTCCTGATCCGCCACGGGCAGTCCACCTGGAACGCCGAGAACCTCTTCACGGGCTGGGTCGACGTCGACCTCACCCCCGCCGGCGAGGCCGAGGCCCGGGCCGGCGGCGAGCTCCTGGCCGCCGAGGCCGAGACCAACGGCCTGGACCTGCGCGTGCTGCACACCTCGGTCCTGACCCGGGCCATCCGGACGGCCGAGCTCGCCCTGGCCGCCGCCGGCCGCAGCTGGCTCCCCGTCCGCCGGGACTGGCGCCTCAACGAGCGCCACTACGGCGACCTGCAGGGCAAGAACAAGGCCGAGATCAAGCAGCAGTTCGGCGCCGAGCAGCTCGGGCTCTGGCGCCGCAGCTACGACACCCCGCCCCCGCCGCTCTCCCCGGACAACCCCTGGGACGTGGCCGGCGACCCCCGCTACCGCGACCTCGACCCCGGCGACATCCCGCGCACCGAGTGCCTGGCCGACGTGGTGCGCCGGGTCGTGCCCTACTGGGAGTCGGTCGTCGTCCCCGACCTGCGGGGCGCTGCGGCCGAGGGCGCCGGCGCCGTGCTGATCGCCGCCCACGGCAATTCCATCCGGGCCCTGCGCAAGCACCTCCAGGGGATCGCCGACGACACCATCACCGAGCTCGAGGTGCCGACGGGCATCCCCTACCGCATGCGCCTCGACGACGACCTGAAGGTCCGCGCGGCCGACTACCTGGGCGACCCCGAGGCGGCCGCCGCGGCCGCCGCGGCCGTGGCCCGCCAGGCCGACCAGCCCACCCCCTGACCCGGTCGCCCGGTCACCCGGTCACCAATCGCCCGGTCAGCCTTCCCGGTCCCGACCCAGATCGAGCAGCGCGGAGCCGGCGTCGGCCAGCCGGTCGTGCGCGGCGTGCTGATCGGGCCGGGCCCGGCCGGTCACTTCGAGCGCGTGCTCGCAGCGCGCCGTGTACGCCAGGGTGTAGGCCGCGGCCGCACCGGCGGCACGCCACTGGATGTCGTCGAGCCGGTGCCCGGCGGCCTCTTCGTAGTCGGCCATGAACCCGACGATGTCGCGCAGGGCGGGGAACTCCGTGCCGCCCGGATCGGCCGTGACCGACCACGTCGCGGCCGCCTGCCCGACCGCCGTGCTCTCGGGCACGAGCGCCACGCTGTCCCAGTCGTAGACGGCGAGGAGCCGGTGCTCGTCGAGGCGCACGTTGCGCGCCGACCAGTCGGTATGGGCCACGACGGGTGGCCGCTCGTCTGCGTCGCGCTGGAGCAGCGCTCGCCGCGCGTGCTCGTCGATCCATTCGGCCCCCTCCGCCGTGCCGGCGAAGTCGAA
>CAWIYI010000036.1:0-36399 GCA_963840245.1 uncultured Acidimicrobiaceae bacterium | reverse complement strand
GCCGGGTGTGCGCACCGAAGATCATGGTGGCGCGAACGGCCGGGTCCCATTGACTCCAGCTGCCGATCCTCTCGTGGGCGGGATCGCCGGTGGCGGCGAAAGCGAGCCACGCCCGCTGCATCTCCATCGAGAGGTTCTCGACCGCGGGGCCGGCTCCGGAGAAGGCCTGCACCACCGGGAGGTCGACCGCTCCGAACACGAACGGCAACTCCAGGGCATGGCACGACCCCAGGATCCCGCCGAACGCCGGCGATTCCCAGTCGAAGAGGTAGACGTAGGCCCGGGAGCCCCGCGCCACATGGGCCGCGGCGAGCTGGAGGCTGGGCCAGCGGAACACGATGTCCGTCCCCACGGCGACCCAGAGGTCATTCGCCTCGATCGACTCGTCCCGCGCCCGCCGAGCCGCACGGTAGGCGTCGATCACCTCTGCCCCGGACATGTCGGGAACCGCGTTGCCCACCCAGCGCTCCACCCCGTCGTCATCGAGCGCCATGAGGGCGGGGTTGCCAAGTCCGAAGAGCGTCAGCTCGTCACGGTTCGTCCCGATCAAGAGGTCGATCCCGGCCGCGGCGCCCGTCGCCACGGCGGCCAGTGGGTGATCCGGCAACAGGACGCCATCGACGATCGGGAGGAACGGGAGCGGGATCATCCCCGGGTCCGGGCGCCGCTTGCCCATCTCCTCGGTGGCGGCCACCAGCTCGGTCGCCGGCACCCCTTCCAGTGACGCCCTGGTGCACGAAGCGATCCCCAGTGCCGCGGCCAATCGCTGTGCCGACCGTTCGCCCTCTTCCACGGAGTGCACGTGCGCCCCGCCGCTCTGCACCACGACACGGTGGAAGAGGCCCGCGGCGGACGGCGTCCCGAGCAGCGTGGCCACACTGAAGCCTCCGGCCGACTCGCCGAAGATGGTGACGGAGCCCGGGTCACCACCGAACGCCGCGATGTTGTCCCGCACCCAGCGCAGCGCGGCCACCTGGTCGTGGATGCCCCAGTTTCCGACCAGCCCGTCGGGATCGGCCATCTCCCGATGACCGAGGAAGCCCAGGGCGCCCAGGCGGTAATTGATGGTGACGACCACGGCGTCGCCGTTGCGCACCAGGTTGCCGCCCCGGTACAGGAACACCGAGCCGCTTCCGGACGTGAACCCTCCCCCGTGGATGAACACCATGACCGGTCGCCCCCGGCCCGGCTCCGATGTGGGTGCATCGGGCAGCTCCGGGGTCCAGACGTTGAGTGAGAGGCAGTCCTCGCTGTGCGGTTCGGACGCAGCGGGGTCGGACGGGCTCGTGATGCCAGGCACGGCGGCGCTCTGCGGGGCGATCGGCCCGAAGGTCGAGGCGTCACGCACCTCGTCCCAACTCTCGGCGTCCAACGGGGGGCGCCAACGCAACGGGCCTACGGGCGCGCGGCCGTAGGGGATACCGGAAAACGACCACAGGTCCTCGCGCCAGACACCCCTGAGTCTTCCCTGAGTGACCGTGACGACGCCCTTCATGTGGGAGGACCCTATGGAAGCAAAGCCGGCCGGTCAATCGAGCGCAGGATGAATGCGCGAGAAATCGGGTAAATCGGACGGAAGCGCGAGCATCCCCAATTTCCCACGATAGAGCCGTTACGCTCGTGAGCCGTGGATGCAGTGAAGTGTCGGAACACTGTACGCACGCGGGATCCCTTCGTCCGGGTCACCGTGGCCGCCGCCTTGCTCGGCGCGCTGCTGTCGACCGCAGCCGTGGCGAACGCGGGTGCGACGACGTCCACCACGCTGCCCGGACCAGCACCCAACCAGTCGCAGATCAACGCCACCCAGTCGCAGGTGAGCCAGATCGAGACCACTCTTGGGCAGGAGGAACAACAGAGCTCCATCCTCGACGACAGGTACAACACCGCACAACAGAATCTCCAGAACGCGCAGACGGCGCTGCAGACCATCAACGCGAACCTGGCCCGCGAGCGCTCGGCGGTCGAAGTCGACCGGCGCCTCGTTGCGCACGATGCTGTCCAGGCCTACGTGTACGGCACCCCCCAGACCGGTTTCGCCTCCTACTTCTCCTCCTCGGCAACCCAGAACTTGGAGCGCAATCAGTACACCAACCAGATCGTCGGCAATCTGACCAAGGACGAGACTGCGCTGCTGCAATCCGAGGCGGAGCTGCAGACCCAGGAGGCGGCGCAGCAATCGGAGGCGGCACAGGCGCAGTCCGAGGCGGCGCAGGCAAAGACGCTCGAGGTGGCCAACGAGCAGGAAGCGGCCGCGACCAAAGCGACCTTGAACCAGGTACAGGGTCAGCTGGCCCAGGAGGTCGCGCAGGCGGCCATCCAAGAGGCGCAGCAGGAAGCGGCGGCGGCGGCGGCAGCGCACAGTGCGGCGGCCAAGCAAGCGGCGGCAGCGGCGGCGGCCAGGGCGACAACCGTTGCCGGTGCAGTCGGCGGATCGTCGAGCGGTGCGGCCGCAACGACGGCGGCCAACCAGGCCGGAGGCGCGGTGGGGCCGGTCGGCGGATCCGCGCAGGGCGGAAGTGGCGGCATGGCCGCGGTGCGGGCCGCCGTGTCCCAGCTGGGAGTGCCCTACGTCTTCGGCGGCGAGCAGGCGGGGGTGGGCTTCGACTGCTCCGGGCTCGTGCAGTGGGCCTGGCGCCAGGCCGGCGTCTCCATTCCGAGGACGACCGAAACCGAGTGGCCGGCCCTCCCGCACGTCTCTCTCAATGCGCTCCAACCCGGTGACCTGCTCTTCTATTACAACCTGGACAGCGACAACCAGGTCGACCACGTGGTGATGTACACGGGCGCAGGGCCCTACGGGACCAGCACGGTGATTCAGGCACCGTTCACGGGTTCGACCGTGTCGTACTCGCCCATCTTCACCCAGGGCCTCATCGGGGCTGCCCGTCCGTAGCGCCGTGGGCCAGGATCCCGCCCGCCTGGTGGTCGGTACGATGGCCCGGTGGCCAGCGGGCGCCAGGTAGTAGGTGAGAAGGATCGATCGACCGCCATCGTCCCGATCCGCCTCGCCTCCGAGCACCCCGGGGAGCTCGAGGATCCGCGGCTGTCCGACGTCGACGAGTGGGGTCGCTCGGAACGGACGCGGGCGCTGGCGCGTGCGATCTACGAGCCCGTCTACTCCAAGTGGTTCCGTGCCGAGTGGGAGGGTCTCGAGAAGATCCCGTCCGGTGGCGGTGCGCTGCTCGTCGCCAACCATGCCGGCGCCATCCCGTCCGACGCGCCGGTCATCATGCACGGAATCGAGAAGGAGCTCGGACGTCCCGTGTACGGGCTGGCCGACTACTTCTTCCGGACCGTTCCCGTCGTCGGGACCCTCTGGGCGCGAGCCGGCGGCGTCTCGGCCCGTCCCGCCAATGCGTACCGATTGCTGAAGGAGCAGCGTCAGCTCGCACTGGTCTTCCCCGAAGGAACGAAGGGGACCTCCAAATCGTTCACCGACCGCTATCAACTGCGCCGCTTCGGGCGCGGCGGTTTCGTCGAGATCGCCATGCGGGCAGGCGTCCCCGTCATCCCCATCGCCGTCGTCGGCTCGGAAGAAGCGATGCCGGTCCTCCTACGCCTGCCGACCCTGGCCCGCGCGCTTGGGGTGCCCTACTTCCCCATCACAGCGAATGTGCTCGCCATGGGTCCGCTCGGCGTCGTGGCGCCCTTCCCGGCCAAGTTCAAGTTGCGCGTCCTCCATCCCGTGCACTTCGACGTTCCGGCGGACCAAGACCGGTACTCGAAGAGCCGGATCATGGAGGAATCCGAACGCATCCGCTCGCTGCTCCAAGAGTCCGTGTACGACATGCTGCGCGACCGGCGCAGCGTCTGGTTCGGTTGAGGCGCCGGTGAGCCGGCGCGTCCTGGTCACGGGCGCCGACACGTTCTGGGGCGGCCGCATGGTGCAGGCCCTCGAGACGGATCCCGGGATGGACGTCATCCTGGGCATGGGAACGCGGGCTCCCTCGGTGCCCTTCGAGCGGGCCGAGTTCGTCCGGGCCGACCAGACCTACTCCATCATGAACCGGATCGTGAAGGCGACCCAGGTCGACACCATCCTCCACACCTTCATGATCACGAACTCCTCCTCGGTGCCGCGGCGGGCCATGCACGAGATCAACGTCATCGGGACGATGAACCTCCTGGCGGCCGCCGGGGCCGCCGGCTCCTCGGTGCGCCACATCGTGGTCAAGTCCTCCACCTTGGTCTACGGCTCCGCCGCCAGCGACCCGAACACATTCCTGGAAGACACCCCTCGGACGAGCCCCGTGAAGAACGGCGTGGAGCGCGCGCTCATCGAGGCCGACGGGCTCATACGCGACTTCGCAGAGGACAATCCCGGCACCCGGGTGACCGTGCTCCGCTTTGCCAACGTCCTGGGTGAGCATCTGACCACACCCATCAGCCGGAACCTGTCACGGCCCGTCTGCCCTGCCATCTTCGGCTACGACCCGCTCATCCAATTCATCGAAGAGGATGACGTGGTGCGCGCCCTTCTCCACGTGACGCAGAGCGGCGTACCCGGCCTCTACAACGTGGCCGCCGACGGGCGGCTCCCCTGGAGCGAGATCGCGAACATCTGCGGGACCCGGCTGATCCCCCTCTCACCCGTCAGCCCCCTGAAGATCCGGCCGCTGGCCCACCTCTTCGACCTGCCCGCAGAACTCCTGGACCTGCTCCGCTACGGCCGCGGCGTCGACACGAGGCGTTTCGCGGCAACCGGCTTCACCTACAACGCCACCAGCGCCGGCGCGGTGCAGACCTTCATCCGGTCCCAGCGCCTCCGTCGGCAGACAGGTAGGCAACCGACGTCATACGTCTACGAGCACGACACTGAGCAGTTCTTCCGCCACTCGCCGTCCGTCGTGGGCGGCCGCGATACCTGAATCTCAGCCGTCCAGCCACTCCTCGACCAGTTCACGTTCACGCGCCGCCCATTCCTCTGCGGTGATGGCGTAGCGCACGTGGTCCTCCCACTCCCCGTCGATCTCGAGAAAGCGGAGTGCGATCCCTTCCTCTCGGATGCCGAGCTTTTCGACCACCCGCCGGCTGGGCGTGTTCCTCGGGATGATGGAGATCTCCACTCGGTGCAACGAGATCGCTTCGAAGGCGAAGCGGAGGGTGACGACCACTGCCTCGGGAACCAGCCCTCGACCCGCCAACGCCTCGTCGACCCAGTACCCGATGATCGCGCTCTGGAACGGTCCGCGCTGGATAGAGGAGAGCGTCACCTCACCGGCGAAACGCTCGCCCACGAAGATCCCGAAGCCGTACCCGGTGCCCAGGTGGCGCTCGCGTTCGCGAATGCCACAGCGCGCCGCGAAGCTGGGCCGGTCCTCCGACGGCGCCGGCGCGCCCTTGGGCCGGGGCTCCCACCGCAACAACCAGTCGGCGCATCTCGTCCGCACCTCGTGCCAGGCGGGGAAGTCGTTCTCCGTCAGTGAGCGCAGGAGCACCCGCTTCCCCCGGAGTTCCAGGGGTGCATGGCGCACCGCCCTGGCCGCACTCATCGTCCAAGCACCTCCCTCATTGCGCCCAGAAGGGCGAGGACGTTCCGCCTCCGCGCCGTGTGGCCCATGCAGCCGATGCGCCAGATCTGGCCGGCCAGCCGGCCGGCTCCGGCACCGATCTCAATCCCGTACGAGGAGAGGAGCTCCCGCCGGACCGCGGCGTCATCGACTCCGACCGGGATCCGCACCGTGGTGAGTTGCGGCAGACGGTGGTCGGCGGCCACCAGCAATTCGAGGTCGAGCTCGAGCAAGCCGTCCTGCAGCAGCCGTCCGCATTCGGCGTGCCGGGCCCAGGCGCGCTCGAGACCTTCGTCGAGCAGCGCACCGAGGCCGGCCTGCAACGCCGCCACCATCATGACGGGAGCGGTGTGGTGGTAGACGCGGGCGCCGCCCGAACTGTCATTGACGTAGCGCGCCAGGAGATTGAGGTCCAGATACCAACTCGAGGGCCGCTCGACCATCCGGTCCAGAGCGCGTTCCGAGACGGTCAGCGGCGCCAGGCCGGGAGGGACCCCGAGGCACTTCTGAGTACCGCTGTAGGCGACGTCGACGTCCCACCCGTCGACGTCGACCGCGATCCCCCCGAGGGACGTCACCATGTCGACCAGGAGCAGCGCGTCACCCTTTCCTCGTCCGAGCGGCGCGACGTCGTTTCGCACTCCTGTCGACGTCTCGGCGTGGACGACCGCGATCATCGCCGGGGCCGCGTGCGCCGAGAGCAGCCGGTCGGGGTCGATCGCCTCGCCCCACTCGGCGTCGACGCGGACGACCTCAGCACCGTGACGGCACGCCACTTCGCACATCCGCTCGCCGAAGACGCCGTTGACGCCGATGACGACCGGGTCGCCGGGCCGGACGAAGTTGACGAAGGACGCCTCCATGCCTGCGGAGCCGGTTCCGCTCACGGGAAGGGTCAGTGCGTTCGAAGTCCCGAAGACCTCGCGCAGGCGGTCATTCGTGTTGTCGAGAAGCGCCAGGAACTGCGGATCGAGGTGTCCGAGCATCGGTCCGGCCAGCGCCATCGCGACTTCCGGGTACGGGTTCGAAGGCCCGGGTCCCATGAGTAAGCGGTCGGATATCCCCACCAGCGCATCGTGGCAGGTTGGCGCTCATCTGCGCCAACGGGGCAGATCGAGGGACGTGAGGAGCTCGGGAGCGAATGATGCCCGGCCAGCCGGTGCCAAGCCCGCTCACCTCCCCGTCGACGGCGAGGAGCGCTGAGGCACGAGCGTCCGCAGTGTCAGACGTCCCGAAGTGACACTCAACGACTCGTCTCGACCAGTCCAGAGTTCAGATCGTCGCGTTTCCGACACGACACGCTCGGCCCACCTCGCTAGCTTGGCGCTCGGCATCGATCTCCATCCGATGACCTTGCATCCTCGCTCGCCAAACCTTGGTGAAGTAGCCCGTGCGCACCACCTCGAGACCGTCTTGTTGTGCCCGATCATCCAGCCGAACGCATGCGTGTTGTTCTCCGCATCGGTCGATGGTCAGGTCGTACGTGAAATCCATCTCACACGCTCTTCGCCGAGTTTTCCGCGGCCTAAACCAGGGGTCCGCATCAATCCATCTACGACCGCTCGAGAGCACCAGACCGTCGAGGATGTCGGACTCCGAGACGAGGCAGTCATCGAATGCGAACCTCCGCATCACTTCTCGCAGGACAAGGGCGCCGCCGAAGATGACGTCTTGTCGTCCTTCTGGCATCCCGGCCGCTCGCGCCCGTTCCGCCGTACGTCTCTTTACCGAGGTCGTCGCACCATCGCTCCACCGCGTCGAAGGACAGCACGTAGTGATGGATCGCTCCCGGTCATAGTCGGCCAAGCCCAGGTCCAGGCCGCCAAGGTCGACACCGTGCCGGCCAGCCCGACGAGACGGCGAGTCGAGGGCAGGTCCTCGAAGACCGGGGCCGCGACGGCGGCTCGGGCCAGCTCGTGCCGCAATCGCCTCGACCGCGGCTGCTTCCTCGGCCGCCGTCGGCGGATCGTGAGGAGGCATCGTTCGGTCAGCCGCACACAACCGAGGTTCATGGAGACGACGGAGATCTCGCCGGCCCTGACGTCGCGATCTCGGTCGAGCCACCGCCGATGTCGAGCACGAGGATCTGCTCCGTGCCACGGCAGATCGGCCGTGGCGCCCGGATAGGACAGCGGCCCTTCTTCGTTCCCGGGCAGAACCTCGGCCTCCACACCGATGACCGATGAAGCCGAGCGCAGGAACTGCTCGCCGTTGTCCGCGTCTCGGACCGCGGACGTTGCCACGACCCGGGTCGGGTCGGCACCGTGAGCGTCGAGGAGCGCGCGAAAGTGCGTCAGGACGCCCAGAGTCCGCTCGACGGCCTCTGGCTGCAGAGTCCGGCTCTCGTCCACGCCTTGGCCGAGCCGGGTGATGATCATCTCGCGCACCTCGTCGCCCGACGCCCGTCCACGATCAACAACGGGTCGAGTTCGTTCCGCAATCGACCGCCGCGACGACCTCGGCGTCCGTCATCGCCGGGTTCCCACACCCCGGGCGCGCTCAGGAACCGGGAGCCGGTCGACAGGCCGAGCCGCGCCGCCACCCAGGCCCCGACGGGATCGTCGCCTCCCGCCAACCACCACGCCACATGTGCGTGGAGGCACTTCACTCCGACGCGGTGCCACCGACGCCTCCGCTCGGACGGGGCCCGTCCCGGCCCGGCCGGGAGGAGGGCGTCCCGCTCCTGGCGCGTAGCGCCGATGGCGGTCCGCGAGCGCTCCGGATCGACGGCGGACGCAGCCTCCCGGACCCCGCCCGCCGCCTCCAATTGGCTGACCTCGGCCCGGATCACCGGGTCGACGAGCCAGTAGCGCGTCGGCATCGGTGTGCCGTCGAGGAGGAGGGGTGCGTTCTCTATGACCATCGGGTCCCCGTCGGTTCGACGGACCACGACGAAGAAGGCGCCCCTCGGGGGACGCCCGAGGAGCGCGGCCGACGTCCGCGACGCGTCTTCGCCGGCGACCGCGGGCGTCAACGCCAGAATTCGAGGGTGTGCACCATGCGCGACACGAAGCCACCCGACGGGGCCGGGGTGGGGACCGGGTGCGTGGCGCCGGCATGCGGGTGCGCCGCGGCGGATGTGGTGGTCGTGGTCACGCCCCCGGGCGGGAGCTCCGGCGTGGCCGACGGGGTCACCGGACCGTCCGACCCCGGGTCGCCTGCATACGGAGTGCCGGCCGCGGCCGCACCTGAGGGCGGCAGGACCTGGTAGGCCTGCTGACCGGGGCTGACCAACTGGTACTGCTCACGGGCGATGCGCCCGATCTCGCCGGCATCACTGAGGTTCTTCTTCTCCTGCGCCAGCGCCGCGTCCTGTTTGTGCAGCGCCCCCAGCTCGGCTTCCGCGCCGGCCAGGCTGGACCGCTGGCTGAGCAGGGAGCTGGCCGGGAACCAGGCGAAGAGGACAATGGCGGAAACCACGAGCGCGCCCACGAAGGCCAGGCGCGCCCGCCTGACCGACCCGACAGGACCGGCAGTGTGGCCCGCCTCCGCGGCGCGGGACCGCCGTGGTGCCTTCGTCCGGCTAGCCCGCGCCACGCCGGACACCTCCATTGCCCGCCAGGGCCGCCAGCCCGGGGAAGCTCGCCGACTCGCCCAGGTCTTCCTCTATCCGGAGCAGCTGGTTGTACTTCGCCACACGGTCCGATCGGGCGGGGGCGCCCGCTTTGATCTGGCCGGCATTGACGGCCACCGCCAGGTCGGCGATCGTCGTGTCTTCGGTCTCGCCCGAACGGTGCGAGATCACCGTCGCGTACGAGGCCCCGTTGGCGAGCGCAACGGTGTCGAGAGTCTCGGTCAGCGTGCCGATCTGGTTGAGCTTGACCAAAATCGCGTTGGCGACCCCCTCGCGGATGCCCCGCTCGAGGATCTCGGGGTTGGTGACGAAGATGTCGTCGCCCACCAGCTGCACCCGCCCACCGAGCGCCTTGGTGCAGGCGGCCCAGCCCTCCCAGTCCTCTTCGGCCATGCCGTCCTCGATCGACACGATCGGGTAGCGGTCGGCCAGCTCGACCCAGTAGTCGACCAACTCGGCCGAACTGAGTGTCCGGCCCTCCCCCGCCAGCACGTAGCCCCCGTCGTCCCACAGCTCGCTGGTGGCGGGGTCGAGCGCCAGCGCGATCTCCTCTCCCGGCACCCGGCCCGCCCGTTCGATCGCCTCCAGCAGGAGCTTGACGGCATCCTCGTTCTGCGGCAGGTCGGGAGCGAAACCTCCCTCGTCGCCCACGGCGGTCGACATGCCTCGCTCGGCCAGGAGCCCCCGCAACGCGTGGTAGGTCTCGGTGCCCCAGCGCAGCGCCTCGTTGAAGGACGCCGCGCCCACCGGCATCACCATGAACTCCTGGAAGTCGATGGAGTTGTTGGCGTGGGCACCCCCGTTCAACACGTTGAGCATCGGCACGGGCAGCGCGTGGGCGTTGGCCCCTCCGATCGATCGGTACAGGGGGATCTCCAGGTCGTCCGCCACGGCCTTGGCGCTCGCCAGCGAGACGGCCAGCATCGCGTTGGCGCCGAGCCGGGCCTTGTCCGGCGTGCCGTCGAGATCGATCATGGCGAGGTCGACGGCCCGCTGGTCGAGCGCGTCGAGCCCGCAGACGGTCTCCGCGATCTCTCCGTTGACGTTGCCCACGGCGCGCTGCACGCCCTTGCCCGAGAAGCGGTCGCCGCCGTCGCGGAGCTCGACCGCCTCGCGGATGCCGGTGGAAGCCCCGGAGGGTGCGATGGCCCGGCCACGCGCACCGGAGTCGAGCAACACCTCGGCCTCGACGGTCGGGTTGCCGCGGGAGTCGAGGACCTCGCGCCCGATCACGTGCTCAATGGTGCTCACGACATCTCTCCTTGGCTGTCCCCCCTGGTGGGACACCGGGCCACAAGGCTAGCGGTTGCCCACCTGGGGTTCGGGGACGCCCTCGGCCGCGAGGATGTCCGCGCGCAACGACAGAGCACGGTCGCGCAGCGCCTGTTCCGCGTCGACGCCGAGGCGTTGGGCGAGGTTGGCCACAGTGAAGAGGAGCTCGCCCAGCGCCCGGTGGAGTTCGCCGGCATCGGTCGACAGCGGGTCGTCGGGCTGCGGGTCGGTCCCTTCGGCCCGCCGGATGAGCGCGGCCAGCCGGGCCGCCGTCTCCCCCGCCGTTGCGTCGTCCGGCTCCAGGCCGACGGCGCGCGCCTTGCGAGCCAGCTTGGTCGCCAGCATCAGGGCCGGCAGCGCCGCGGGGATGCCCTCGGTGACGCTGCTGCGCCCCTTCTCGCTCTTCTTGATCGCCTCCCAGTTGGTGACGACCTGGTCCGCGGTGTCGACATCGACGTCGCCGAAGACGTGCGGGTGCCGGTGCACGAGCTTGTCGTGCACGCCGCCGGCCACACCGGCCAGGTCGAAGTACCCGGCCTCGTCGGCCAGCCGGGCGTGAAAGACGATCTGGAAGAGCAGGTCGCCCAGCTCCTCCTCGAGGTGCGCGTAGGCGGCGGCGTCGGCCTCTGGGCCGTCCACCTCCGCCAGCGCGTCGAGCACCTCGTAGCTCTCCTCGATCAGATGCGGCATGAGCGAGCCGTGCGTCTGGGCCCGGTCCCAAGGACAGCGCTCCCGCAGCGTGTCCATGAGGGCGACGAGCCGGGCCGCCTCCGCTCCGGCCGAAGGACCGTCAGTCGGCACCGGCCCTGGAATGTACAGCGAGGTCAGATGGTCGGGCTCCACCGTGCGGTCGAGGTCCCACCAGTCGACCTCCGCCACCACCTCGTCGTCGAGCCCGAGGTGGTGCAAGAGGACGGGCCGCGGCAGGGCCGGGCCGTCGTCGTCTTCGAGTTCGTCGTCGTCTTCGGAGACGCCCAGCTTCACCTCCGAAAGCAGGTGGCGCGACCAGCACTGCGCCACCAGGAACGGGCCGTCCCGGCCCGACGCCACGGAGCCGAAGGCGCCGGCGTCGACCAGGCGCACCCCCTCGGCCAGCGGGTCGATGCCCAACGCTGCCCAGGCCAGGTCCAAGAAGGAGAGGGCGGGCCGGGCGGTCACCTCGACCCGGCCGTCGGCCCGCAGCAGGTCCACGGTGCGCTCGGCCACCAGCGGCGATCCGGGCACGGCGTAGACGACCGCCTCGGGCGCGGCGTCGATCGCCGCCGCCACGAGCGCCTCGACGATCCCGGCGTAGACCTCGTCGAAGGTCGCCGCGGCCTCGTAGAGGTGATCGAACGCGGGCACCCCGTCGAAGCGGGCCGCCGCCGGATGGCGGGCGGTGCGCAGGTAGGCCCGGCCGGGTGCGGCGGCCAGC
This sequence comes from uncultured Acidimicrobiaceae bacterium, assembly GCA_963840245.1. Taxonomy (GTDB): domain Bacteria; phylum Actinomycetota; class Acidimicrobiia; order Acidimicrobiales; family RAAP-2; genus Bog-473. The sequence continues at coordinate 24,629 of CAWIYI010000036.1, read as the reverse complement.
AGGTCGGCGACGCCGGGGCTCACGAGGTCGGTGCCGGCGGGGCCGAGGCCCACCACCGTGACGTGGGGGCGGTGCCGCGCCACGCTCAGCCGTTGGAGGGGATGGTCGAAGCCCGAGCCCGAAGCCGAGCCCGAGCCCGAAGCCGAGCCCGAGACCGAGGCCGGTGCGACGCGGCCGACGTTCGCCGTGGCGTTGAGCACGTCCGTCGGCTCCGGCGCGAGCGGCGTGAGCACCGATGCGTTGACGGGCACCCACACCCCGTACCGCGGGTTGACGCTCACCGCGGACCGCCTCTCGTCTGCGGCGAGGGCCTTCTGGGTGGCCGTCGATCCCGCCTGCTGCACGACGTTCGCCACGGCGGCCTGCGCCTGGCCGTAGGGCGTGGGCGTGCGCGACGTGATCTGCAGGAGCAGGTACGTCCCGTTGTCGTTGATCGGGTCCGAGACGGCTCCCGTCGCCAGGCTCTTGAGGTTGGCATCGGCGGGTAGTTGGGCCACCAGGTCGGCCAGCACGGCGCAGCCCTGCGGGCCGCCGCCGCTGCTGCTGGTGTTCGACGCCACCGTCGCGAACGGGGTGCCGGCGGCGACCTGGGCCGCGCCGTCCTGCGCATCGCTCTGACTGGAGAAGACCGCCGCGGTGAGGCAGGCCGTGTCGAACTGCGCGCCGTGCGCGTGGAAGTAATTCTCCAGGTCCGTCGCGCTGGAGCCGACGCCGGACAGGTCCTCCTGCAGCGCCGTGGCGGTGGCCACGAACTGCACCTGCTCGTCGACGAACGAGGACGGCATGGTGGCCAAGACCTGCTGTCCCGTGAGCGGCTGGCCCGTGAGGCTGCATCCGTAGCGGACGTCCTGGCCCTGTTGCGTCTGGAGGATCTGGGACATCACCTCGGAGATCTGTCCGGTGAGGTTGGCGCGCGCAGTCGTCAGCTCGGCCTGGGTCAGACTGACGTGGCGCTCGTCGGCCAGCTGCAGGACGAGCTGGTGCCCGATCTTGGTCTCGAGGTAATTGGCCACGAAGGCGGTGGTGGCGGTCGGGTGGTCGCCGGCGTACTGGCCCGTGCCGGCACCCACCACGGGCGGCAACTGCTGGCTCCCGCTCGACGAGAGATATTCCTGGGAGTTGAGGTAGCACTGGTAGGAGGCGCTGCCGGCAATGGCGTGCACGTCCGAATTGAGGTCCTGCTGGCTGATGCCGGTGCCGTTGACCGTCGCCGCGTTCGAGGGCACCGACAGCGCGGCGGCGGCGACGCCGCCGGCGAGGACGATGAGGAGGACGAGGAGCCGCTTCACGCGCCGGGCACTTTACAAGGTGTCCCCAGCGGACCCGACATCGGCCGGCGGGATCAGCTCCTCGATCACGGCGCGCACGGCATCGGGCGCGGAGGCCCCGTTGGTCAGCGGCACGAGCAGCTGGGCCGTGTCCTCGCGGTAGGTGGCGCCGGGGGCCAGGCGCCGGAGCCGCACCTGGGCGCTGGCCGGCAGGGTCACGGGGGCCACCCGCACCGTGGGTTGGCGGCTGCCGGACGGCCGCACCGGGCTCATGGTCACCTCGGCGATCCCGCGGGCCAGCGCGCTGGCGCGCAGGCGGGCCAGCGCCAGGAGGCCGTCGGCCGCGGCGGGGAGCGGCCCGTAGCGGTCCGCCCACTCCGCGCCGATGTCGTCCACGTCGGCCAGCGAGGTCGCCGATGCCAGGCGGCGGTACGCCTCGAGCCGGGCGTCTTCCGCCGCCACGTAGTCCCCGGGGAGGTGCGCATCGCCGGGGACGTCGATGGAGATCGTCGGCGGGGCCGGCCTCGCCTCCCCCCGGGCCTCCGCCACCGCCTCGGCCACCAGCTGCACGTAGAGGTCGTAGCCGACGGCGGCGATGTGACCCGACTGGTCCGAGCCCAGCAGATTGCCCGCCCCCCTGATCTCGAGGTCGCGCATGGCGATCTTGAACCCCGACCCGAGTTCCGTGTGCTCCCCGATCGTGCGCAGGCGCTCGTAGGCCTGCTCGGAGAGGACACGGTCCACCGGGTGGAACAGGTAGGCGTAGGCGCGCTGCGCGCTGCGGCCCACCCGGCCCCGGATCTGGTGCAGCTGACCCAGCCCGAGCAGGTCCGCCCGGTCGACGATGAGCGTGTTGACCGACGGCATGTCGATCCCCGACTCGATGATGGTCGTGCAGACGAGCACGTCGTAGCGCCGCTCCCAGAAGTCGAGCACGACCGTCTCGAGGCTCCCCTCGTCCATCTGGCCGTGCGCCACCGCCACGCGGGCGTCGGGCACCAGGCTGCGCACTTCGCGGGCCACGCGGTCGATGTCCGAGACACGGTTGTGCACGTAGAAGGCCTGGCCCTCGCGCAACAGCTCACGGCGCAGCGCCTCGCTGACCGCGGCGGGGTCCTGCTCCCCCACGTAGGTGAGGATGGGGCGCCGGTCGGCGGGCGGCGTGTTGACCATGGACAGGTCGCGGATCCCTGTCAGCGCCATCTCCAACGTCCGGGGAATGGGGCTGGCCGTCAGGGTCAGCACGTCGACGCCCTCGGCCATGCGCTTCACGGCCTCCTTGTGCGTCACCCCGAAGCGCTGCTCCTCGTCGACGACCAGGAGACCGAGCTCCTTGAACTGCACGTCCTGGGCCAGGAGGCGGTGGGTGCCGACGACCACGTCGACGCTGCCGTCGGCCAGTCCCTGCACCACGGCGCGCTGCTGGGCCGGGGACAGGAAGCGGCTGAGCAGCTCGACGCGCACCGGGTAGGGCGCGTAGCGGTCGGCGAACGTCTGCGCGTGCTGGCTGGCCAGGAGCGTCGTCGGCGCCAGGATGGCGGCCTGCGTCCCGTCCTGCACCGCCTTGAAGGCGGCCCGCACCGCGACCTCGGTCTTGCCGAACCCGACGTCGCCGCAGACGAGGCGGTCCATGGGCCGCGGTTCCTCCATGTCGCCCTTGACGTCGGCGATGGCCTTCAGCTGGTCCTCCGTCTCGACGAACCCGAACGCGGACTCCATCTCCGTCTGCCAGGGTGTGTCCGGGCCGAACGCTCTCCCCTCCACCGCCAGGCGGCGCCGGTACAGCTCCACCAGCTCCGCGGCCACCTCGCTCGCGGCGGCGCGCGCCCTGGCCCGGGTCCGCTGCCAGTCGGCCCCGCCCATCTTCGAGAGCGTCGGGGACTCGCCTCCGCTGTAGGGGGTGATGGCCTCGATCTGCTCGACCGGCAGGTAGAGGCGGTCCGAGCCCCGGTACTGCAGGATCAGGTAGTCACGGGTCGTCCCCCCCATGGTCCGCGTCGTGACACCCTCGAAGCGCGCCACGCCGTGCTGGCGGTGCACCACGAAGCTTCCCGCCTCGAGGTCGTCGAAGAAGCCGTCGGCCGCCCTGGCGCGCGGACGGGCCCGGCGGTGCGGGACCCGCCGTCCGGTGACGTCGGTCTCCGAGAGCACCGCGACCTTGGCGTCGGGAAGGATGAACCCGCTGGTGAGTGGCGCCGCCACCACGCAGACCCCCGGCGTCCCCGGTGCAGTCGCGAGCACGGGCGCGTGCACGCCCTCGGCGGCCAGGGCAGCCGACAGGCGCGCCGCCCCCGGCGCGGTGGCGGCGCACAGCGTGACCGAATAGCCCTGGCCGACCAGCCCCGTGACACCGGCGGCCAGGCGGGCGGGGTCCCCCGCCACCGGATCGAATCGGCGCACGGTGAGCGCGGCGGTCGACGGGCCCTCGGGCACGGGCGGCAGCGCGGTGACGCCGGCCGCACTGTCGCGCAGGAGGCGCTCGAACGGGACGTGCAGCCGCGGGAAGCTCTCCTCCTCGCCCTCCTGTGCCCCCCAGGTCGCCGCCAGCGTCTCGGCCAGCGCGGCCTCCTCGTCGAGCAGCTGGACGCCGCGGTCCCTGATCCGGCGCGGCTCCACCAGCACCACCTGCGCACCGGCCGGCAGCAGATCGGGCAGGACGCGCGCCGTGTCGTCGAGGAAGGGGAGCCACGACTCCATGCCGTCGAACTCCTGGCCCTCGGCGAGGTGCTCCCACACCGACGCCCCCCAGGGCCGACGCGCCACGAGCGCCGTTGCCGCGGCACGCAGCGCCGGGGTGACGACGAGCTCGCGGCACCCGTAGAGCGCGACCGCGCGCAGATCGTGCGACGAGCGCTGGTCGCTGACCGAGAACGCGGTGAGGCGATCGACCTCGTCTCCCCAGAGGTCGATGCGGACCGGTACGTCCGCCGTCGAGGGGAACACGTCGACGATGCCGCCGCGCACGGCGAACTCGCCGCGGTGCTCCACCAGGTGTTCACGGCGGTAGCCCTTGGCCACCAGCGCGGGGAGGAGCTCCGCGACGTCGACGTGCTGCCCCGGCCGGATGACGATCGGCGCCGTCCCCTCGAGCGGTCCCAGCCGCTGCAGGATCGCGCGCACCGGGGCCACGACCACCCGGGGGGGCGGCGGGAGGTCCGGGTCCGGAGTCCCGGTGAGCGCGTGGAGCACGGCCAGGCGGCGCCCCATCGTCTCGGTCTCGGGGCTGACTCGCTCGAACGGGAGGGTCTCCCAGGCCGGCAGCACCGTGACCGGCCCGGACAGTGCCCCGACGACCGGGCCCGCCTCCCCGACCTCGTCGTCGCCCTCGGCTGCGATGAGGCAGGACAGGTCGTCGCCCAGCCGCTCCGCATCGAGGCCGGTCGCGGTGACGACCAGGAGCGGGCTGCGCTCGGTGAAGGCGGCCAGCGCCGCCGCGACCACCGCCTGGGCCGCCTCGGGGACGGCGACCGTGGCGTCGGCCGATCCGACCAGCACGGCCAGCGCGGGGTCGCTGCGCAGCAGGCGGGGGACGGCGGCCAGGCTGCCGACGGGGCGTGCCGCGGTCGGCGCGGGAGTGTGGGGAGGGGGGAGGGACGTCATCGGTCAGGTCGGCAGCGAGTGGCACCACAGCATGGCTGCGTCCATGCCGTCGGCGGCGATGCGCTCGACGGCGTCCGCCGCGGTCTGCACCGACGCGCCAAGCAGCTCGCGCACCGCCTTGGGCGGCCGGCGCAGGACGTGCGACGCCCCTTGGGCGGCGCTCGGCGGCTTCCCGACCCCGATGCGCACGCGCAAGAAGTCCGACGAGTGGAGGTGCGACTCCACCGAGCGCAGCCCGTTGTGGCCGGCCAGGCCGCCACCGGCCTTCAGGCGCACCGTGCCCGGCGGGAGGTCGAGCTCGTCATGGACGATCACGATGCGAGCGGGTTCCGCGATCCCGTAGCGCGTCGCCAGCGCGCGCACGGACGACCCGGAATCGTTCATGTACGTGGTCGGGACGGCGAGGGCGACCCGGCGGCCGCCGAGCGTCACCACGGCGGCGCGGGCGTGGACGCCCTTCTCGGCCCGCAGCGACGCGCCGTGCCGCTGCGCCAGCAGCTCGACCGTGTCCGTCCCGGCGTTGTGCAGACTTCCGGCGAATTCGGCTCCGGGGTTTCCCAGCCCGACGACGAGCAGGTCCGCCGGTGTCCCCCGGTGCTCCGACCGGGCAAAGGGGCGGCGCAGGGCCTAGCTCTCTTCGCTGCCCGCCTCGGCCGACGCGTCGGCACCCGGCTCGGCGCCGGCGGCCTCGGCCACCTCCTCGCCTTCGCCTTCGCCGGCGGCCTCTTCGACGACGACCCGCGGCGGCTGCCCCAGGGCGACCGCGGTCTCGGGATCGATGTCGGTCGTGACGCCGTCAGGCAGCGTGAGCTCCGAAACCCGTACCTGCCCGCCGATGGTGAGCCCGCTGATGTCAGCCTCGATGGCCGAGGGGATGGCGGTGGGCAGCGCGTTGATGGGCAGGGTGAACATCTGCTGCTCCACCAGACCGTCGCCGTGCTGGACCTCGATCGCCTCGCCCACGAGGACGATCGGCACGTCGGCGCTGATCACCTCGTCGCGGCGGACGATGACGAAGTCCACGTGGGTCACCGTCTGGGCCACGGGGTGGCGCTGCATCTCGCGGGCCAGCGCCAGGTACGTGCCCCCGCCGGTGTCGAGGGACAGCAGCTGGTTGGCCCCGGCTTCGCTGTTGAGCGCGACACGGAGCTCGCGGGCCACGATCGCCACGGGCAACGGGTCGGTCCCGTGGCCGTAGATGACGGCGGGGATCTTCCCTTCACGCCGCAGGCGGCGCACGGCGCGTGAGCCCGTGGGGCGCCCGACTTCGGCGGCGAGTACGACTTCGGCCATGACAGATCTCCTCAGGTGGCGAGAGCAGGCGTCGCGGACGGCTCGGGGCCTCCGGCGAACGGCCTCCCAGCGTAGCCGCCCCGCAGGGCGGCGGACCACCGGGGCCGGGGCAGAACGCCTAGACCAGGTTGTCCCCGCCGAAGAGCTCGGAGACCGAGGTGTCCTCGAACACCGCGTCGATGGCGTCGGCGATGATCTTGGCCACCGAGAGGACCTCGAGCTTGTCGAAACTGCGGTCCTCGGCCACCGGCAGGGTGTCGGTCACCACCACCCGGGAGATGGGCGCCGCCTTCAGACGGTCGACGGCCGGGTCGGACAGGACGGCGTGCGTGGCCATGGCCGAGATGTCCGAGGCGCCGGCCTCGGAGAGCAACTCGGCGGCGGCGCAGATGGTCCCGGCGGTGTCGATCATGTCGTCGATGAGGACACAGTGGCGGCCCTCGACGTCGCCGACGACGTGGCGGGCCTTGACCTCGTTGTAGGTCCCCCGCGGCCGCGTCTTGTGGATCAGGGCCAGGTCGAAGCCGAGATGCTGGCTGTAGCGCTCGGCCACCTTGACCCGCCCGGCGTCGGGCGCCACCACGACGACGTCGTCGCCGAAGTGCTCCCGCATGTAGGCCTCGAGCACCGGCGCCGCGACGAGGTGGTCGAACGGCGTGTCGAAGAAGCCCTGGATCTGTCCCGAGTGCAGGTCCACGCTGATGACCCGGTCGGCCCCCGCCGCCGAGAGCATGTCGGCCACGAGCTTGGCCGTGATCGGCTCGCGCCCCGTCGACTTGCGGTCCTGGCGCGAGTAGCCGTAGTAGGGGCACACCGCGGTGATGCGCTTGGCCGAGGCGCGCTTGGCGGCGTCGATCATGATGAGGTGCTCCATCAGCGAGTCGTTGACGGGGCTGGCGTGCGTCTGCACGATGAAGACGTCGCAGCCGCGGATGGAGATGTCGTACTTGCAGTAGATCTCCCCGTTGGCGAACTCCCGCAGGTTCGCCTCACCCAGCTCGACGCCGAGGTGGCCGGCGATGTCGGCGGCCAGCGTCGGGTGCGCACGCCCGGAGATCAGCTCGAGGCGACGCCGGGGGATCAACTCCACGCGGCCAACGCTAGTGCGCCGCCGTGCGCCGCGTCGCCGGGAGGTTCGGCCCGACGAGCCCGGTCAGCCCTGTGGGCCGGCGACCACCGAGTGGGGGTCCAGCTCCGTCCACGGTGCCACCTCGGCACCGGGCTCGAGGACGCTGTAGGGACCGATGCGCGCCCCGGCGCCGATGGTGGCCATGGTGCAGACGCTGGCGGCCACCACGGCGCCCTCGCCGACCGTCGTGTCGGTCAGCACGCTGTTGGGCCCGATCTCGGCCCCCGCCCCCACGGTGCAGTTGCCCCGCAGGATGACGCCGGGCAGGAGGGAGACGTCCGCCTCGAGATCCACCTCGGCGTCGACATAGGTGCGCTCGGGATCCCACATGGTGACGCCGCGGCGCATCCAGCGCTCGTTGATGCGGTCGCGCAGCTCGGCCTCGGCCACCGCCAGCTGGGCCCGGTCGTTGACCCCCGCCGCCTCCATGGAGTCGGGCAGCACGAGGGAGTGCACGGCGTAGCCGGCGCTGCTCAGGACGCCCACGGCGTCGGTCAGGTAGTACTCGCCCCGGATGGTCGCCGGGCTGAGCCGACGCAGGGTGGGGGCCAGGATGCTGCGCCGGAAGCAGTAGATGGAGGTGTTGACCTCGTCGATGAGCTTCTCCTCCTCGGTGGCGTCGGTCTCCTCCACCACCCGGGTGACGTCGCCGTCCTTGCCGTGGACGACCCGCCCGTAGCCGGCTGGGTTCTCGACCACCGCGGTGAGCAGGGTGGCCCCGGCGTCCTCGGCCCGGTGGGCCCGCACCAGCGCGGCCAGCGTCTGGGGGCGCAGCAGCGGGGTGTCACCCGGGAGGACCACCACGTCCTCCACCTCGTCGTCATCGTCGTCGGGCAACCCGGTCAGCCCGACGGCGAGTGCGTCGCCGGTCCCCGTGCGGGTCAGCTGCTCCACGAACTCGATCGCCATGGCCGGCGGCGCGTGCTGCACCAGGGTCTTGGTGACCCACTCGGCCCGGTGCCCCACCACGACCACGACCCGTCGCACGTCGACCTCGGCCATGGCGTCGAGCACGTGGAGGATCATCGGGCGGCCACACAGGAGATGCAGCGGCTTGGGGCGCTCGGAACGCATCCGCGTCCCCTCCCCGGCGGCCAGGACGACGGCGGAAAGGCGGCGATCGGGCATCGCCGCATTCTTAGCCCGCCGAAGCCCCCGGCGTGCGTATGGGACACTCGTGGGCGTGCCGGGACTGGAGCCTTACGACGAGTTCGGGCTGTTCCACGAGAACGCCGCGGAATACGGGCTGCCCTACGACGGGCCGCCGGACGTCCGGCGGGTCGAGGTCGAGGTCTCGCCGGGCCGCCGGGTGTCCAGCCTGGTCTGGGGCGGCGGTCCTCCCGAGCTCGTGCTCGTGCACGGCGGGGCGCAGAACGCCCACACCTGGGACACGGTGGCCCTGGCCCTCGGTCGGCCGCTGCTCGCCGTCGACCTGCCGGGGCACGGCCACTCCGACGGCGGGCCAGACGGCGCCATCTCGGCCCGGACCAACGGCCGCGACCTGGCGACCGTCATCGGAGAGCTCGCTCCCGGGGCCCGCGGCGTGGTCGGCATGTCGCTCGGCGGCATCTCGTCCCTGGCCCTGGCTGCGCACGCCCCCGAGCTCGTGCGCGCCCTGGTGCTGGTCGACGTCACGCCGGGCGTGAACGCGGAGAAGGCGGCGCCGATCACCAACTTCGTCAACGGGCCGGCCAGCTTCGACAGTTTCGACGACCTGCTCGCCCGCACGATCGAGCACAACCCGGGTCGCTCGGAGTCGTCCTTACGCCGGGGCATCCTGCACAATGCCGTCCAGCGCGAGGACGGGAGCTGGGTCTGGCGCTACGCCCGCTTCCGCACCGAGCCCTCCGGGGCGGCCGTCCATCCCGACTTCGGCGACCTGTGGGACGCGGTCTCCGGGCTCACCGTTCCGCTCCTGCTCGTGCGCGGCCTGGCCTGGTCCGTGGTCGGCGACGACGACGTCGCCGAGCTCCTGCGCCGCCAGCCGACGGCCACCGTCATCGGCGTCGAGGGCGCGGGCCACAGCATCCAGGGCGACCGGCCCCTCGAGCTGGCCGGCATCCTCGCCGACTTCCTCTTCCCCGACGGCTGATGGACAAGAAGGTCTGGTTCTCGCGCCGCGCCATCAAGCTCCACGTCGTCATCCTCATTGTGGTGCCGGCGTTCCTGGCGCTGTGCCTCTGGCAGGTCAGCCGGGCCCTCGGCGGCAACAGCCTCAGTTGGGCCTACGTGTTCGAGTGGCCCATCTTCGCCGCCTACGCCGTCTACATGTGGTGGCGCTTCGTGCACGAGGCGGCCGAGGACGCGTCGCCGCCCGCCGCCGCCGTCACCGATCGCGGCGGCCGGACCGATCCCGCCAACGGCGACGCCACCACCACGCCGCCTCGACCGGACGCAGACAGAGAGCCGGACGCAGACAGAGAGACGGAAGGGGAGAAGGACGACGCGGAGTTGGCGGCCTACAACGACTACCTGTCCCAGCTGGCGGAGCGGGACAAGGCCACCGGCCGCTGAGGTGCTCCAGGGAGAAGGCTCGGACCTCCAACGTCAGATTCGACGTGTCTCCTACAAGCGGGGTTTTGCGTTTGCCCAGCTAGGTAGTCCCATGACCGAGACTGAGAGACAACTGCCAGCGTTGAGCCGCACCCCAGTTCAACGCGGAGTCAACGGCGATGGCGCCCGCCCCGACTTGGAGCTGGGGCGACGAGGGGTTTGGACTTTGCGCTCGCGTTTGGGGTGGACGATCCCCACTGTTGACCGTCCCACCATCTGTTCGTACCGGGTACGGACGGGGGTATGGGTACCAACCGGCGGGATGCTCCAGGATGACGCCGACGAGCGGCCGGGTTCCTAGCCCTCATCTCGGGCTATTGCCCAAAGCGGTGAGCCTTCACAGCGTCTTGATGAACTCAACCGATGACGGCATCGTCTAAGGAAGGGAAAAGACGGAGCCAGATTTTCGAATTGATCGAGCCTCGAGCCGGAACAGTCGATTCTTGACGACGGTATTGGGACGATCCCAGCGTGAACCGGGTCGGGTCACAACCGACATCGAGTCAAGAAGGACCACGCCTCCCTCCCAGTTCACCAGCTCTTGGCCGACGCAGTGCAATCCTGCGGCCTCGCTGAGCTCTGCGAAACCGACGGCCGAGACGCTTGAGGCCCGCCAGTGCGCGCCACGGTAGACGCCAATCCGCATCAGACCAGCTCGGGCGCTTGCAGGCAAACGGTCTAGGGAGGTCTGTACGGGAGCGAAGGCATGCGCGGACCGTCGGTAGCTTCCGTAGTTGGAGTGGTGCAGGAATGCGACGCCTTCTGGCTTCAACGTTCGTGCCAGTTCGGCGAGATAGCCGATCAGCACATCCGACTCGACGTGCACCAGCGAATCGAAGCTGAAGGCAAAGTCAATCGACTCGTCTTCCACCATCGGGAGAGATTGTCCGTCGTTCGTTTCGAACCTGGCTTGAGGAAAGTGAGCGAAACGCTCACGGCAACCCTCGACGCACTTGGGTGCGACGTCAGCGGCAATCAGCGTTTCGCAGTGCTCGAGTAGAAACTCTGTCCAACGCCCGAAGCCTGGTGCTATCTCCAAGACGGCAGAGGCAGGTAGAAAGCGACGAATTCGGGGGAAGATGCTGCCATACCACTGCGACTCGGCACCACCCCAGGGTCTCGACCACGCGTCACCCCGCAGGCGCCAGTCATAGCTGGCGTTCCACTTGTCAATGTTCTCCTCGATGCTGGGCATGCTGGCCTCCGTATCTTGAGTTGCGACCATGGCGCCGACACCGATCGGGTGGATGGCAGGGCGCACCTGGCGCGTCACGGTGCATCAGCCGACAGGCGGGCAAGCGTAGACGCGCCCACAGCTCGGATCTCTTTGTGGATCTGATCTTTGAACAAGCAAACCGCGCCATGGTCTCAGATTGAACGCCGGTCACGGCCCTGGCCTCCTGCTAAGGAAAAAACACCCGCTCATGAGCTGAACTTGCCAATCGGCCGGCGCGAATGCCGAATGTGCGCACCCACTGACGACGTCGCTTCGGGTTGACCAGCCCGGGACTGGCGACGACTAACCACACCCAAGCCTTGCCTGCGCCCCGTAGGTCGCGCCGCATGCCATCTGCACGGTAGCGCCCGTAGAGCCGCGGCCCGCACTGTCCATAGGCCCAAGCGGCATGAAACATGGGCCTCACACCTGTGCGTTCGCGCTTCTCCACTGCAGCGTCGGCCGCCACGGCGAACCGGTATCCTGCGAGCTGGAGCCGCCAGCAGAGGTCGACATCCTCTTCCGGTGAGAGCTCCTCGCAGAAGCCCTGCACGGCCTCGAAGACCTCCCTGCGGACGGCCAAATTGGCGCCCAGCGCGAAGGGGAGGAAGCCCAACTGGCGCGTCGCGGCGGGGACAGGCATCGATGTCGGGACCCCGTCCAGCGCGCTGAAGTCGAACACCCCAGCGACCAGATCGGCGTTGGCCAAGGCCGCCGACATGGAGCCGAGCCAGCCTGGCCGCACCACGTCGTCGGCATCACAGAAGGCCAGGACGCGGCCATGGGCCGCCTCGACCCCGATGTTGCGAGCCGCCGCCGCCCCTCGGCGCGCCGAAGCATCAACCAGGTGGATATGAGGGTGCCGCTCGGCCCACCCCAGCACACAGGAACGAGTCCCGTCGTCGGAGCCGTTGTCGGCCACCACGACTTCCCAGTCGAAATCAATCTGCTGCGCGGCCAAGGCCCGGAGTTGGTGCTCGACCCACGGCATACCGTTCCGGACCGGCACCACCACGCTGATCAGCGGGGGTTCGCTTGTTTGCTGTTCCTCCGCCACCCCGATGTCCTCCACGACTGTTGCTAGCCTACCGAGGGGGGGTGTGAAGAACCATCCGAACTGGCCTGACAGAGCCGGTGGAGAGACGCGGCCGGCCCCGGTTCGGCGGTCCCTGCCCGCTCATCGCGAGACTGGTATGTCAAGTTAGCGCACGCAATCGCACATTGCTCCGCTCGCATCCGCCTAAGTTTTCGCAGGTAGGTGAAGTCGCTCCGGGGGGAGGGCTCGAACCTCCAACATCCGGCTCCAAAGGCCGACGTTCTGCCGATTGAACTACCCCGGATCGCGGCGGGCGCCGGTTAAGAGGTTAGACATGCCGGTGGGAGTTGCCCCGCCGAGGCACGGCGATAGGTTCTGTGCTCGTGCGCATCCTGGTGGTCGACGACGACCCGGCCGTCCGGCGATCGATCGACCGGGCCCTCCGTCTCGAGGGCTACGACGTCGTGGCCGTGCCCTCGGGCGGCGAGGCGCTGGAGGCGCTGGCCCAGGCCCCGCCGGACGCGCTGATCCTCGACCTCGGGCTGCCCGACCTCGACGGCCTCACAGTGTGCCGACGCATGCGCAGCGCGGGCGACGACACCCCGGTGCTCATGCTCACCGCGCGCGACGCCGTCGACGACCGCGTGCAGGGGCTCGATGCCGGAGCCGACGACTACCTGGTCAAGCCCTACGCGCTGGCCGAGCTGCTGGCTCGCCTGCGCGCGCTCCTCCGGCGCCGCTTCGAGGGCGAGGGCGGCCTGCTGCGCGTCGGAGACCTGACGCTCGACCTCTCCACGCGCGAGGGGCAGCGCGGCGACCGGACCTTCACGCTCACCCGCATCGAGTTCGACCTCCTCGAGATGTTCCTGCGCCACCCCCGCCAGGTGCTCACACGCGAGGTGCTGCTCAACCGGGTGTGGGGTTTCGACTTCGACTCGGGGACCAACTCGCTCGCCGTCTACGTCGGGTACCTGCGCCGTAAGCTCGAGGAAGGGGGCGAACCGCGCTGCATCCAGACGGTGCGCGGCGTGGGCTACGTGCTGCGGGACACGTGACCTTCCGCACCCGGCTCGTGCTGGCGGCGACCGCCGCCGCCGTCGTCGCGGTGCTGGCCGCCTCGCTCGGCTCCTTTCTGGTGGCGCGCCACACCCTTCTGCAGGCGGCGGACAGTTCGCTCACGACAGCGGCGCAGAAGGTCGTGGCCGGCCAGGAGATCGGGTCGACCACGGCCACGCTGGGACAGGTGATCGACACCACCGGGGCCGTGGTCTCGGGAGGCGGCCTGCCGGTCACCGGTCAGGTGCGGCTGGTCGCCGTCAATCTCGCGCCGGCCTTCTTCACCACGGTCACGGTCGCCGGAAACCAGATGCGCGAGTACGTCGAGCATCTGCCGGCGGGAACCACGGTCCAATCGGGCGTCCTCGTCGATGGGGGGGCGCTGCAGATCGCCACGTTGCTCAACGTCGACACGGTGCTGAAGAAGCTCGCGTTGTTGCTCGGATCGGTCGCCTTTGTCGGCGTCCTGCTCGCCGTGGCCCTGGGCTGGCTCGTGGCCCGCACCGCGCTGGTCCCGCTCAACGCGCTCACCGACACCGTCGAGGACCTGGCCGAGACCACCGACGTGACGCGCCGGCTCCAGCCCGGCCGCCCCGACGAGCTGGGGCGCCTGCGCCGCACCTTCAACCGGCTGCTCGAGGCGCTCGAGTCGTCGCGCCGGGCCCAGAGCCAGCTCGTGCTCGACGCCTCCCACGAGCTGCGCACCCCTCTCACCAGCCTGCGCACCAACCTCGAGGTGATCCGACGGGTCGAGGAGCTGAGCGCCGAAGACCGCTCCGTGCTGGTCGACGACGTCCTCGTGCAGCTCCAGGAGCTCACCGACATCGTGGGTGACCTGGCCGAGCTGGCCCGGGGGGACCGCGGGCCGGCGCCGAGGGAGCTACTGCGCCTCGACCTCCTCGTGCAGGACGAGGTCGCCGTGCAGAACACGCACGGGCGCGCTCAGGACGTGCGCTTCGACCTCGAGGCCGCCCCCTGCTGGGTGGTGGCCCACGACGACGGACTCCGGCGGGCCGTGGGCAATCTGCTGGACAACGCCCGCAAGTGGAGCCCACCGGGCGAGCCGGTGGAGGTGGAGTGCCGGGAAGGGACAGTGGTCGTCCATGACCACGGCCCCGGCATCGCCGCCGAGGACCTGCCGCACATCTTCGACCGCTTCTACCGCTCGCCGGCGGCCCGCGGCCTGCCGGGGTCGGGTCTCGGCCTGGCCATCGTCGCCCAGGTCGTCAAGGCCGAGGGCGGGACCATCGTTCGCCGAGAACGACCCGGGCGGTGGGGCCCGGATGTCCATGCGCCTGCCGACGGTGGCCGGCCCCGCCGAACCCGAAGCCCCCGACGTGCCCGCGCCGCCCACCTGACAGGCCAGACCGCGCGAATCGCGGATTCTTCGCGGTTTCTTATCGAGCGCCAACCTGTCGCCCAGGTGGCGGGCCCACGCTGACGTGGAGTACCCCCGACGCCGAGTCCCCCCGCGGCGCTGGCGACGCCGGTGGGGACGGGCGCCTCCGTCCCTGCCGGCGCCTGCCTCCTCCCTCCGCCTCCTCAGCTCGCTGCGATCGAGCTCGATCCGGTTGCCGAAGGGATCGTCGACGTAGGCGCCCGTACCCGGTGGGCGCTCGGCGTTCGGCCGAACTTCCACCCCCGCGTCACCCAGAGCCCTCTCGAGGGCCGGCAGATCGCGGACCACCAGCGCCGGGTGCGCCTTGCGGGCAGGCCGGAAATCCTCCTCCACGCCGAGATGCAGCGACACTGCCCCGCCCCCGAACCAACAGCCGCCTCGCGCCGCCAGGGGTGCCGGCTTGGGGACGCGGGCCAACCCGAGAAGCCCCGAATAGAAGGCCTCCGCTTCCTCTTCCCGCCCTGCGGGCATGGCCAGCTGTACGTGCTCGAGTCCGACGATCTCGAAGCCCATGGCTGCCTCCTGACGGGGGGACCGACCTGGCAGTCGACCCCAGAGACCGCTAGCCTGCCGCACGACATGGGATCACTGATAAAAAAGCGCCGCAAGCGGATGCGCAAGAAGAAGCACAAGAAGATGCTGAAGGCCACCCGCTGGCAGCGTCGGGCCGGCAAGTAGCTCCCCCCGCCCCGCCCGCGCCCTCCCTCAGTCCCCTTCCCAGCCCGCCGGCACGGTGCGGGCATGCACCAGCTGCGCCGTCTCGGTGCCGACGCGCAACGTGCCCGGTGCCACTCTCCCTGCCGACGGCGGTGCGTCCTCGACGAACCAGGTCGAGCCACTGCCCGCCAGCGTCGGCTCGCCACCCGCGAACTCGCGCAGGGCGTCACGCCACCTGGACAGGCGGGGTTCGACCGCCAGGGCCGCCGCGGTGAGCGCGTTGGGCGACTCGTCGCGGGGATCGTCGTCCCAGGCCCGGTACACCCGGGCGGTGTCCACGCCGAAGGGCGGCAGGAGCAGCAGGTAGTCGCGCGCCACGAAGGGCAGGGGGGTGACGAGCTCTCCGACCCCCTCGACCCGCGCCCGCCCCCCCACCACGCAGAAGGGCACGTCCGCCCCGAGCCGGACCGCCACATCGGGGTCGGCACAGCCGGCCCAGCGCAGGACGGCGGCGGCGTCCGCCGACCCCCCACCCAGGCCGCCGCCCAGGGGGATGCGTTTGGTGAGACGGACCGCCGCGCGGCGCCCGCAGGCGGCCAGGGCCCGCTCCACGAGGTTGTGCCCGGGGGCGGGGAGGTCGCCCGACCGCACGCCCGGCGGCGCCACGACGGCAAAGCCCGTTTCCCCCTCGTCCAGCTCGAGCTCGTCGGCCAGGCTCAGCGTGACCATCTCGGCATCGAGCTCGTGATACCCGTCGGGCCGAACCCCGGTCACCCGGAGCGAGACGGTCAGCTTGGCCGGGGCCAGCACCCTCGTCACCATGTCGCCCGTCACAGGGCCGCCAGCCTGCCCCAGGCCGCGACGTCGAGCTCCTCGGCCCGGGCGTCGGGCCGCACACCGGCCCGCTCGAAGGCGTCGGGGTCGACCACGCCCGCCAGGGAACGCCGGAGCATCTTGCGCCGCTGGGCGAATCCGGCCCGGACCACCGCGTTCAGCCGGTCGTAGGTGACGAGGGAGGGGTCCACGGCGGGCTCGGGCAGCCGGACCAGGCGGACCAGGACCGATTCCACCCGGGGCCGGGGGATGAAGACCGAAGCCGGGACCCGGCCCACCATCTCCGCCCTCGCGAAATAGGCGATGCGGACCGAGACCGCCCCGTAGGGGTCCTCCCCCGCGGCGGCTGCCATACGCTCCCCCACCTCCCGCTGCACCATGACCAGGAGGTCGGCCACCGCCGGCACCTCGACGAGCGTCCTGAGCACCAGGGGGGTGGCCACGTTGTAGGGCAGGTTGGCCACCAGGCTCCACGGACTCGGGCTCCGCTCGGACAGGAGCACCCCCAGGTCGAGCTCGAGGGCGTCCCCCTCGACCGTCTCCACCCCGGTCCCTTCCACCACGGACCGCAGGACCGGGAACAGGCGGCGATCGGTCTCGACCGCGACCACCCTGGCCCCGGTCTCGGCCAGAGCCAGGGTCAAGGACCCGAGCCCTGCTCCGATCTCGAGCACCTGCGAGCCGGGTCCCGCCCCCGAGAGTCGCGCGATGCGGCGGACCGTGTTGGGATCAGCGACGAAGTTCTGCCCGAGGGCACGGCTGGGCCGAATCCCGTGCGCCGACAGCAGTTGCGCGATGTCGGCGCCGGAAAGGGTCACCAGGAGATTGTGACGTCCACCACTCCCTGGCCGAGGCCGGCGATCTGCGAGAAGCCCTCCGGCGACATGTCGACCACCCGCGGGTAGCCCGCCCCCTCCCGGTCGTCCACCCTGCAGACGGTCGACGCGCCGGTCGCGCTGTTGACCACCGTGAGCACGGTGCCGAAGGGGAGCGTCGGGCTGGCGCACATGCCGGCCGGGGCCGCCGAGTACCACGTGGCCTGTCCGCTCTCGTGATTCGTCGCCGCGGGCGCAGCCGTGGTCGTCGTCGTCGGCGGGGGTGGTGGTGGCGGGGGCGGTGCCGTGGTCGTCGTCGGACGCGGCGCCGGTGCCGTCGTCGTGGTCGTCGGCGGTGCGGTCGTCGTCGTGGTCGCGGTCGTGGGCGTCGTCGTGGGCGCCTGGTAGGCGGCGAGGTTCGACGGCAGCTTCACGCCGTCGCGACGCGACGATGGGTTCACCACACCGTTGTGGTTTTGGTGCATGCCGCGCGCCGCGGCCTCTGACCGCGGCGTCTGCGCAGACGCGCTTTGCAACAGCAGGAGAGGCACGACGAACAACGAGCCGCAAACAGCTGCAGCAACGCCGAAGCGCCTCCCCCCAGTGCTCTGGTTCCGCAGGGCTCCACCCTTCTCCGGGGACACAGTGCACCCGCGCCGACATACGGGTGACGGGGGGTTTCTGGAGAACATAGATAACCAATCACGGACCACGCAAACCAGAAATCGAGCGAAACCTTTTCGCGACGCTCTTTTCCCAGGTCACGAACCTGCTGCCCGTGACATTTGGATGAACCTCCAGGCCAGCGACATTTTCTTGCCGAATTCAAGGTCAAACACCCAGGTCACAAGGTTCTCGTATTACGCACAACAGCGCGTGATTTAGCCCCCGGTGGAAAACACCATGGCGGCCGCGGCCGCGCTGCGCTCCCTCACTTCGTCGACCGAGCAGCTCTTCACCGCGGCGATCGCATCGCCCACGAACGGGAGGTACGACGGCTCGTTGGGACGGCCCCGATGCGGCACCGGGGCGAGGAACGGACTGTCCGTCTCGACCAGCAAACGGTCGAGCGGGCAACGCGCCACGGCGTCCCGTACATCGGTCGCGTTCTTGAACGTCACGATCCCGCTGAACGAGACGTACATGCCGGCGTGCAGGCACTGCTCGACCTCGTCGGGACCGCCGGTGAAGCAGTGCAGCACGGTGCGCGCGGGCACGCCCTCCGCCCGCAGCACGTCGAAGAGATCGGGCCACGCGTCACGCGCGTGGATCACCAACGCGAGGTCGTGCGCGTGGGCCAAACCGATCTGCGCGGCGAACGCGATGCGTTGCGCGTGACGGGGCGAGTGTTCGTAGTGGTAGTCCAACCCGCACTCCCCGACCGCCACCACTGCGCCGTCGTTCGCCTCGAGCTCGCGCGCCAGCAAGGCTGCCACCTCGTCCACGCCCTCGCTGGCCTCGTGCGGGTGCAGCCCGATGGAGGCCCAGGCCCGCGGCGTCGAGCCCTCGGCCGCCGTGGCTCGGGCCACCGCCACCGCCTGCCGTGAAGTCGCGGCTCCCGTCCCGATGCAGACGAGGCGATCGATGCCGGCCTCGCCGGCCCGGGCCAGGACCGGCTCCAGGTCGGTCTCCCCCGCCCCATCGCCCTGGAGATACTCCTCCTGGACGTGGCAGTGCGAGTCGAACCAGCCGGTCAACGCAGTCAGGCCTTGCGCCGGGGGAACAGGGGATCGCCCTTCACGACCGTCACGCCGCCCGTGTAGCCGCCCCACCCAGCGTCCTCGGGGACCCGTGCCGCCGAGGGGTCGCCCGCCAGGCCGATCCGCCGCCACACCTCGACCGCGGTCGACGGCATGGCGGGGGCGATGAGGATGGCCACGATCCGCAGGACCTCGAGGGCGTCGCCCAGGACCGCGTCGACGGCGGGCCCGGGGTCCATCTTCCAGGGCTCGGCCGACTCGAGCTCCGCGTTGGCCGCCCCGATGAGCCGCCACGTCTCTTCGAGCGCGTCGTGCGGCGCCCAGCGCGACCAGGCCGCCGTCGCCTCCTCGAGGACCCCGGACGCGACGCCCGCGAGCTCGCTCCCGGCATTGCAGGCGGGGCCGACGCCGCCGCACTTGGAGGTGACCACGGTGGTCACCCGCGACACCAGGTTGCCCAGGTTGTTGGCCAGATCCGCGTTGTAACGGGCGACGATGCCCTCGTAGGAGAAGTCACCGTCACCGCCGAGGGCCACGTCGCGCAGGAGGTGGTAGCGCAGTGGGTCGACGCCGAAGTCGTCGGCCAGGGCCAGAGGCGACACGTCGGTGATGTTGAGCGGAGCGGCGCCTTCGCCGCCCGCCAACCCCGACGCGATCATCGTCTTGCCGAGCTTCTGCCCACCCATCAGCAGGTACCCGTGGACGAAGATCTCGGCCGGCGGCTCCAGTCCGGCTGCCATGCACATGGCGGGCCACCAGACGCAGTGGAACTTGAGGATGTCCTTGCCGATCAGGTGGTGCGCCGCGCCCCAGCGGGCTGCGAAGGTGGCGGCATCACCGCCGTACCCGGCCACCGTCAGGTAGTTGATGAGCGCGTCGTACCAGACGTAGAAGACGTGCCCGCTGTCCCATGGCACCGGCACACCCCAGGTGAACGAGGTGCGGGTGATGGACACGTCACGCAGGCCCCCCCGGATGAATCCCAGGGCCTCGTTGCGCTTGGAGGTCGGCCGGACGAAGTCGGGGTGGCTGTCGTAGTAGTCGAGCAGACGCTGCTCGAACTGGCTCAGCTTGAAGAAGTAGTTGTCCTCCTTCATCTCAATGACGGGTCGGCCGTGCACGGGGCACTTCCCGTCCACGAGCTGGTCCTCGGTGTAGTAGTCCTCACACGAGACGCAGTAGAGCCCCGAATAGGCACCGAGCTCGATGAAGCCGTTGTCGTAGATGCGCTGCAGGAATTGCTGCACCACCCGGTAGTGGCGCGGCTCGGTGGTCCGGATGAAGTCGTCGTTCGAGATGTCGAGCCGATCCCACGCGTCCACGAAGCGGGCCGAGGTGCGGTCGGTCCACTCCTTCGGGGTGGTCTCGTTCGCCTCCGCCGCTTCGACGATCTTGGCGCCGTGCTCGTCGGTTCCGGTCATGAACCAGACGTCGTCGCCGAGCAGGCGGTGCCAGCGCGCCAGCGCGTCGGCGTTGACCGTCGTGTACGCGTTGCCCACGTGCGGTGCGTCATTGACGTAGTAGATGGGCGTGGTCAGGTAATAGGGGGGCACCGCCGGTAGCGTACCGGCGCGCTCAGTCGCAGCCCGACGGACCCCCGCCGCCGGCCGCCGTCCCCCGCACGCGCAGGGCGGCTTCGTACGCGCGCCGCCGTGGCACGGCGAGGGACGCCGCCACACGCTCGGCCACCTGGCGCGGCCCCGCCGTAGGGTCGACGACCAGCGCCTCCCGCACCGCGGCCTCGACCGTCGCCTCGTCGGCCGGCGCCGCGGCCGGGGCCCCGCCGACCACCAGCACGATCTCACCCCGCACGTCGCGCGCCGCAAAGGCGGCCGCCGCCTCGCCCAACGAGCCGCGCCAGACCTCCTCGTGCAGCTTGGTCAGCTCGCGGACCACCGCGGCTGGCCGCCCGGGGTCGACGGCCGCCAGCTCGGCGAGCGTGGCCGCTGTCCGGCTGGGAGCCTCGAGCACGACGGTGGTGCGCGCGTCGGCCATGAGCGCGGCGAGGCGGCGGCGGCGTTCGGGCCCCTTGCGGGGCAGGAACCCCTCGACGCAGAACCGGTCGGTCGGCAGGCCGCTCACCACGAGCGCGCCCACCACCGAGGAGGGACCGGGCACCGTGCTCACCGTCTCGCCCGTGGCGGCGAGCTGCGCCGCCAGCCAGGCGCCCGGGTCCGAGATCCCGGGCGTGCCCGCATCACTGACGACCGCCACCGTCGCCCCACCGGCCACCGCGGTGGCCACGCGCTCGAGCCGCGCCGCCTCGTTGTGCCCGTGCAGCGAGAGGAGGCGGTCGCCGTGGGGACCCTTGGCCGTGATGCCGCACGCCGAGAGCAGGGCCCGGGTGCGGCGCGTGTCCTCGCAGCAGATCAGGTCCGCCGTGGCCAGCACCTGGCGCGCCCGGGGCGAGAGATCACCCAGGTTCCCGATCGGCGTGGCCACGAGCACGAGCCGGCCGCGCCGCTCCTCGCTCACGCCATGCCGCTTGCTGCACCGTTCGCGACCTCGCGCACCTCGAGCTGGTCGCCCACCCGCACGCCCCAGCGCTCGAGCGATCCTGCCTCCGTCTGGACCGCGCTGTGCGCCGTCCGCCCCCCCAGGGCCACCCGCCACGGCTTGAGTCGGGCCATGCGCACGACCGTGAGGTCGGTCGAGAGGAACGCCACGTCAATGGGGAACTTCATGCCCGCCGTGTGGACGGTGCGCGCGCCATCCACGTGCAGTGCCCCCTCACACCCCGGGCGACCCCGGAGCGCGCCCCGCTCGGCCGGCGAGTCGGCCATTTCGAGCGCACAGACCACATCGCCGTCCCGCAGCAGCCATCCGGACCGCATCCGCATGAGGCTACCGGACGGCCTGCGGCATTCCGTCTAAGCTCTCACCCTCATGTCGAAGCGAACGGTCAAGCGCAAGCTCAGGACGAAGAAGAAGGCCAACCACGGCAAGAAGCCGAACTGCGGCCGCGGCTGACCCTGCCCCGAAGGCCCCGGCGCGTCGCGCCCGGGCCTCACAATCCGTCCCAGGCAACTCCCCGTGAGCCCAGCACGCCGCACAGCGCGGTGGGCACGTCCGAGATGATCCCGTCCACCCCGAGGTCGATCAGGCGCCCCATCGACTCCGTGTCGTTGACCGTCCACACGTGGACCGCCGTGCCGGCGCGGTGGGCCGCCACCACGAACGGCTCGTCCACGACGACGAGGTCGCCCTGCCGTTCGGGCACCTGGTAGGCGACCGCGGGGATCTCGGGCAAGAGCTCGCCGGCCTGCACGGCCCGCCAGGCCTCCGCCGTCGCCATGGTCCCCGCCGAGGTCGGGACCGAAGGGGCGAAACCCCTGAAGGCGTCGGTCGCCGAATCGAGGAACGAGGCCACGATCACGTCGTCGGTCCGGTCGAACTCGGCCAGGAGCCGGGCCAGGGTCTCCTCGTACGGCGCGACCACCGGTGCCGTCTGCTTGATGTCGAGGTTCAGGACAACCCCGGGGAACCGCTCGAGGACCTCGCGCAGCGTGGCGATCCCGAACGACGGGTCCGCGGGGGCGCGACCCCGGAACGGGTAGTCACCGGACGGGCGGCCAGGCGTGACGTCGGCCCCGGCGATCCACCAGTACGAGAAGTCCATCTGGCGCAGCTCGGCCAGCGTGAAGGAGGCGATGGTGCCCTGCCCGGCGGTGGTGCGGTCGACCGTGGCGTCGTGGCACACCACCAGCTCGCCGTCGGCCGTCGCATGGACGTCGAGCTCGACCCCCGTCGCTCCCGCCTCGAGCGCGTGCGCGATGGCGTGGAGCGTCGACGACGGCGACTCCCAGGCGCCGCCCTGGTGCGCATAGGCGATGATCCTGCGCTCCAGCCACACCGACGTCCCGGCCATGCGCCGACGGTAACAGCCGTCGACCGACCCGGTACCGCCGAGGGCGGGCGAAGCCAGGTGGCGCCGGGACGGGCCTATCCTCGTCCGGCGTGTTCGATCATCTCCTCGTCGACGTCATCGGCACCATCCGTGCCTCCTTCGACCGGGCGCTGCTGCAGCGCCAGGCCGTCGAGGAGCGCTTTCAGGTCGACGTGTTCCTCGGCGACGTCTCCTGGGAGACGTCCTACAGCCTGCCCGGCGAGGAGCAGCCACCCCGTGTGCGGGCGGATGTCTCGGTCGACTGGCCCACGTGGAGCCAGTCCTCCTATCGCAGCTGGTCGATCGGCGAGCCCCCCGACGAGCTCCCCGAGGTGGTGATCGAGGTGGCGCTGCGGGTGCAGCGCATCGCCGAGGCGCCCGACACGGAGAAGGTCATGGCGGCCCTGCCGGCCAGCGGGCCGCTGGGCGAGCCCGCGGACCTGGTCCGCACCGCCACCACGATCGAGCAGGTGCACACCGAGGCGGACGAGGAGGAGGGCGGCCTGCGCTGGGCCGCCGAGGCGACCTACGAGGGCTCGCTGCGCTTCAGCGAGCAGCAGCTGGAGGACCCCTCGATCCTGGCCGCCGACTTCGACGACCTGACCCGCTGGATCGCCTCGACGCTGATCTCGTTGGCCGACCTCCCCTTCACATTCCTTCCGCCCGGGGAGGACGACGCCTGACCCGCATCGCGCCGCGCCGAGCCCCTGCCACCATCCTCGCTCTCGCCCTGGCCCTCGCCGTGCTCCTCGCCGCCTGTGGCTCGTCCGCGCCCGCCGCGCCGCCGTCGAGCCAGGGCCTGGTGCTCGACCGGCCCACGCCCCAGTCCGTGCCGCTCGTCAACCAGCAGGGCCAGGCCGTCTCACTCGCCGCGCTGCGGGGCAAGGTGGTGGTGCTGGCGCCCTTCCTCTCCCTCTGCCAGGACGAGTGCCCGCTCGTGACCGGCGCCTTCATCTCCCTGCAGCGTGATCTGCGCGCCGCCGGGCTGGCGCACCGCGTCGTCTTCGTCGAGGCCACCGTGGACCCGGGCCGCGACACGGTGGCGCGCCTGGCGGCCTACCAGAAGGAGTTCGGAGCCGACTGGGACCTCTGGACCGGCACGCCGGACAACATCGCTGCGTTCTGGAAGCCGTTCGGCGTCGACTACCAGATCGTGCCGGAGGCGCAACCACCGAAGACGGACTGGTACACGGGCCAGCCGCTGACCTACGACGTCACCCACACCGACGGCTACATCCTGATCAGCCCCGCCGGCCGCGAGCGCTTCGTCGACGCCTCCGCTCCCAATGAGAAGGGCGCGCTCAACTCGAAGCTGCGCGGCCTCCTCAACGACGGTGGCCTGCACAACCTGCAGAACCCCCAGGCGCCCGACTGGACGACGAACGACGCCCTGGCCTCCATCAGCTGGCTGCTCGGCACGAACATCCCCGTGTCCGGTTCGTGACGGGGAGCCGGCTGCGCCGTACCACCCTCGTCGTGCCGGCAGCGCTGGCCGGCCTCGCCCTGGCCCTGTCCGCCTGTGGCGGCGCCGGGGTGACGACGCTGTCTGCTCCGCCGACCACCGACACCGCGCTCACGCTCACGCTGCAGCACTCCCCGGTCGGCCCCATTTTGGCCACCGGTGGCGGCGACACGCTCTACGATTTCGTCCCCGACACCCCGACCCACAGCGCCTGCCTCAACGACGGCTGCGTGTTCCAGTGGCCCCCGCTCGTCCATGGCGGGGCGGTGCGCCTCGGGAAGGGCGTCGACCGCTCCCTGGTGGGCACGCTGCGCCGGCCCGACGGCTCGACCCAGCTCTCCTACGGCGGGCATCCGCTCTACACCTACAACGGCGACGTGGCGCCCGGCGTGGTCATGGGCCAGGCCATCGACCAGGACGGCGGTCTCTGGTATGTGCTCGATGCGCAGGGAAAACAGATCACGACCGGGTTCAGTGTCACCCCCTCGAACAGCAACGGCAGCAGCAACGGCTGAGCCCCGGGGGCTGTGGCCGGGGGGCGCGACGGATGGGTGGCGCCGGGGCGGTATACCTGGGGGTGCACCTACGTCAGTCACGAGACAAGGGTGCAGCGGCCCCTCCTCCACCCAAACGAGGGGCCGCTTCGCGTGGAGGCTGCTCACCCTCAGAGGCTCTGCGCTCTGACGTGGCGAGCCACGGGCTCCCTGCGGACTCGGTTCAGGTGT
>CAWIYI010000035.1:0-55067 GCA_963840245.1 uncultured Acidimicrobiaceae bacterium | reverse complement strand
AGGTCCTCCCTTCCTGACGTGGCGGCGCGCCAACCGACCATCATCGCCACCTCCATCGGTTTCCAGTCCGAGGGGCCCGATCCGGCGAACCTGCGCCCTGGACCCTCGTACCGGCTGGCCGCCGACCTGGCGGGCGCCGGCGCGCACCCGCGCCTCTGCATCATCGCCACGGCCGTCGGCGACGACTCGGCCCGGTTGGCGGCGGTGCACAATGCGTTCTCCAAGATCGGCTTCATCAGTTCGCACCTGACGCTGTTCCCGATGCCCAACGTGCCGGACGTGCGCGCCCACCTGCTGTCCCAGGACGTGATCTGGGTGGGAGGGGGCAGCACCGCGAACCTGCTGGCCCTCTGGCGGCTCCACGGGCTCGACACCGTGTTGCGCGAGTGCTGGGAGACCGGTGTCGTGCTGAAGGGGGTCTCCGCCGGCTCCCTGTGCTGGCACGTGGGCGGGACCACCGACTCCTTCGGACCGACGCTCCGGCCCGTGACCAACGGCCTCGCCTTCCTGCCCTGGTCCAACAGCCCGCACCACGACGCGGAGGAGCAGCGACGGCCCCTCATCCACCGTCTCATCGCCGAGGGCACGCTGCCCGACGGCTACGCCACGGAGAACGGTACGGGGCTCATCTTCTTCGGCACCGAGTTGGACAGCGCTTTCACCGAGGTCGACGGCAAGCTGGCCTACTCGCTCACCCGGGAAGGCGACACGACGCGCGAGGTCGCGCTGGACACGCGCCTGCTCTGAGGGCGCGTCGGTCGCAAGGACGAAGCCGACGTCAATGCACCGTTGGGCGTGCTCGGGCCATGCCGGAGCCTGTGCCCTCCGATTCAGGCGACGGCGCCCGCCCAGTCCGACCCGGCGTGCACCGTGTCGGTGTCGGTCCCCGAGCGCAGCACGCGCCCCGGCAGGGCGCCGGTGAAGTCGCCGTCGCGGGCGATCTCCGTCCCGTTCACCAGCACGTGCCCGACACCGACCGCATCGGCATAGAGGCGGCTGGCGCCTCCCGGCAGGTCGTCACGGGTGCGCACGGGGCCGTGGCCGATTGTCGTCGGATCGAGGACGACCACGTCGGCGAAGCCACCGGGGACCAGGCGGCCGCGGCCGCGCAGCCCGTAGAGCCGGGCCGGCACGTCGGTCAAGAGCCTCACCGCCTGTTCCCAGCTGAGCAGGCCCCGCGCTCGCACCCCGTCGCCCAGCATCGACGTCGAGTAGATGGCTCCGCACATGGTGTCGAGGTGCGCGCCGGCGTCGGAGCCTCCCACGATGGCACGGGGGTCCTGCCAGGCCTGCGCCCGTAGCGCCCAGTCCTCCTCGGACTCACCGATGGGCGGTCGCAGTCCCGTCCGCAGCCCGTCGGCCACCACGACGTCGAGGAGTGCGTCGAACGGCTCCTGGCCTCGCTCTCGCGCCACCTCACCCACACTCCGACCCTCGGCGTCCGCGTTCTCCGCGGCGAAGGTCTCGTCGAAGATCAGGCGTTCCCATACCGCCAGATGCCGCAAGATCCCTGCCTCGTCCGACTGCGCACCGGCGTCGAGCCGGCGGCGCGTCGCGGGGTCCGAGAGCGCCGCCATGCGCTCGGGTATCGGGAGCGCGAAGACCTCACGCCATCCCGGCAAGCCGTCGAGGATGGCGCCGTGCTCGAAGCTCAGCCGCAGCTGCATGGTGTGCGGCAGGGTGAGGGCCACGACGGTGGCCCCCCGGGCGGCGGCCGCGGTGCCCGCGGCCAACTGGCTCCAGGCGTTGTCGGGATTCATCGCGGAGACGCCGAGCACGTTCCAGTTGACCGGGCGATCGGCCAGGAGCGACATGGTGGACAGGAAATCGACGTCCTCCTCGGTGAAGCCGTTGAGGCAGCCCGCCACGATGAGCTCGACCGTGGTTCCCTGGTGTTGTCGCACGGCGGCGGCCAGGCGCTCCATCTCCTCACGGGTCGCCGCCCGAGACGGGACGGGCTGGCCGTCACCGTCGTTGTGGGTGTGGACCTGCGAGGTCGAGAACCCGAGCGCGCCGTCCACCAGTGCCGCGTGCAGCGCCACCTCCATGGCCTCCATGTCCAGTTCGTCGGCCGTGCCACCGACGGCGCGCTCGCCCATGACGAGCCGGCGCAGCGTCGAATGCCCGACGAGGAAGCCGGCGTTCACGGCGATGCGGCCGTCCAGGCGGCCCATCCACTCACCGAAGGAGCCCCAGTCCCAGGGCAGCCCGGCGCGCAGCGCCGCCAGGGGCATCCCCTCGACCCGCGCCATCATCCGCGCGATGTAGTCGACGTGCTCGGGGCGCCATCGGCGCGAGCGAGAAGCCGCAATTGCCGCCGAGCACCGTGGTCACGCCGTGGAGCGGGGACGGGCTGGCGTTGGGGTCCCAAAAGAGCTGTGCGTCGTAGTGGGTGTGGAGGTCGACGAAGCCGGGGGTGACGAGCATGCCGGTGGCATCGATCACCGTGTCCGCCCCGGCCGTGTCGGCGTCGGGTCCGATCCCCGCGATGCGTTCCCCCGTGATGACGACGTCGGCTCGGACCGGCGGCGCTCCGGTTCCGTCGACGACCGTCCCGCCGCGAATGGCCACCGTCATACCGGATCCACCTCTTTCGCCGGGCCCGGCCGGCGCACGAGCACCCGCTGGCGGGCGAAGGCCTGCATGCCCTCGGTTCCCAGTTCGACACCGAAGCCTGACTGCTTCCATCCGCCCATCGGCGCGTACATGTCGATGGCCGAGAGGCCGTGTGCGTTGACGAACACCGTCCCGGCGCAGAGTCGCGACGCCACGTCGGCAGCCAGCGCGTCGTCGTTGCTCCAGACCGACGCGCAGAGCCCGAACGCGGTGTCGTTGGCGGCGTCGACCGCCTGGTCGATGTCGTCGTAGGGGATCACCGGCAGGGCCGGGGCGAACTGCTCCTGGCGCACGATGCCGGCCTCGGCCGGCGGGGCCACCACGAGCGCGGGAGAGACGAAGTAACCCCCCGAGCCCTCGTCCTCGCCGCGCGTCCGGCCTGGCCGCACGAGCACGGCTCCCGCCGCCGCGGCCTCGGACAGCAGCGCCTCGACCCGGTCGCGCGCAGCCGCCGTGTGCACCGGGCCCATGGTCACCCCGTCGGCCAGCCCGTCGCCGACCACCTCGGTCGCCAGCCGGCCGGCCAGCGCGTCCACCGTCTCGTCCATCCGGGCCCGGTGCACATAGAGGCGTTTGATCGCCATGCACACCTGCCCGCTCGTGACGAAGGCCGCCTCGACGATCCGATCGGCCAGCGGACCGTCGCCGGCCACGTCCGGAGCGAGGATGGCGGCGTCGTTGCCCCCGAGCTCGAGCACGACCGGCCGGGTCGAGGCCGCAGCGGCCGCCATGACGGCCTGGCCGGTGCCCACGCCGCCCGTGAACGAGACCATGTCGACGTCCGGGTGGCCCACGAGGGCGGCACCGAGGGAGGCATCGGGCCCGTTCACCACGTTCAGGACGCCGGCCGGCAGCACCTCGGCCATGGCCGCGGCCACGAGGAGCACGGCGCCGGGACAGGTGGGCGGCGCCTTGACCACGACGGTGTCGCCGGCCAGCAGCGCGGGGAGCACCTTGTTGCCCATGACCGAGACCGGCCAGTTGAAGGGCAGGATGGCGGCGACGACGCCGTGCGGCACCCACTCGATGCGGGTCGCCCCACCGCTGAGGTCCCGGGCCGCGAGGGCCTCGGCGACCAGCGGCGCGAACGCGGCGGCCATGCCGGCCAGGGTGGCCGTGTCGAAGATCGCCTCCACATGGGTCTTGCCGTGCTCGCGGGTGAGGAGGCGGGCCAGGTCCTGCGCCTCCACCGCCGCCACGGCCGCCTCGGCTGCGGCGACGACGAGGGCGGCCCGCTGGTCGGAGGCCAGCGCCGCCCAGGCCGGCTGCGACCGGCGGGCGGCGGCCACGGCCAGGTCGAGCTGCGCCGGCGAGGTGGAGGGGGCGTCGAACACGACTTCGGCCGGACGGGCGGGGTTCGTGACCGGGTAGGTGCCATCGCCCCCGGCCACCACGTCGCCGTCGATGAGCAGGCCGACGCGGGTGATGACGTCCTCGATGTGTGTGGTCATGCGCACCCCCGGGGCCGGACGACTTTGCTGACGATAGTGTCACCTTCTCGTGGGAGCCGTCGAGACAGGACCCGCCGCAGGCAGGGCCACCTTGCTGCCCGACCCCGAGCCGCGGGCGGTCCGGGTGCCGGTGATCTCGGTGGACGACCACCTCATTGAGCCGCCCGACCTCTTCGAGGATCGCCTGCCGGCCGGGCTGGCCGCCGGGGCGCCGCGCGTCGTCGAGCAGGTCGACGGGACACAGAGCTGGGTCTTCGAGGGGAACCACTACCCCAACGTCGGTCTCAACGCGGTGGTGGGCCGGCCGCGCCACGAGTGGAGCATGGAGCCGGCGCGCTTCGACGAGATGCGCCCGGGCTGCTTCGACATCGAGGCCCGGGTCCCCGACATGGACCGGGCCGGCATCTGGGCCTCCCTGTGCTTCCCGTCGCTCGTGTCGGGCTTCTGCGGCGCCGTCTACTCGCGGGCGCAGGACAAGGACCTCGGGTTGGCCTGCCTGCGCGCTTTCAACGACTGGCACCTGGAGGTCTGGGCCGGGACCTACCCCGAGCGCATCATCCCGCTCCAGCTTCCCTGGCTGGCCGACGTGGCGACCGCCGCCTCCGAGGTGCGGGCCAACGCGGCCCGTGGCTTCAAGGCGGTGAGCTTCCCGGAGTTCCCGGCCCAGCTGCAGTTGCCCTCCATCTTCAGCGGGGACTGGGACCCCTTCTTCGCCGCCTGCGAGGAGACCGGCACGGTCGTCTGCCTGCACACCGGCGCATCCGGGTGGGCGCCGCTGCCCTCGCCCGACCCGCCCTTCGAGTTGCTGCCCACCGTCTTCCCGGTCAACGCGCTCCTGGCAGCCGGTGAGTGGCTGTGGTCGGGCGTGCCGCTGCGCTTCCCGGCGCTGCGGGTCGCCATGTCCGAGGGCGGCATCGGCTGGGTGCCCATGTTGATGGACCGGGCCGACTACGTGCTGGGGCATTCGGCCTCGGGAACCGAGAGCACCGCCTGGCCGTCGGAGCTGCTGCCGAGCGAGGTGCTCCGGCGCAACTTCTGGTTCTGTTCCATCGACGATCCGTCCGCCGTGGCGCAGCGCCACGTGATCGGGCTCGACCACATCATGGTGGAGAGCGACTACCCGCACGCCGACTCGTCGTGGCCCGACACCCAGGCGGTGCTGGCGGCGACGTGGGGCGCGCTCCCCGACGACGAGCTGCGGGCCGTCGCCGGCGGCAACGCCAGCCGCCTCTTCCGCCATCCGCTCCCGCCTGCGGACGACTGGCGCGCCCCGGCGCAGTGACGGCGCCCGGGCCGGATCCGCTCCCCCCGCGCGCCGGCCCCGTCGTCGACGCCGACGGCCACGTGATGGAGCCCGTGTCCGCCTGGGCCGAGGTGCCTGAGCCGCACCGCCCCCGCATCAGCGCCGATGGCGCCGGCTACGAGCACGTCGTCGTCGGTGACACCGAGATCCTGGCCGTGCCCCTCGGGAACCTCGCCCGTCCCGGCTCCACCTTCGACGACCCCACGATGTTCCGCCCCCTGGCCGACGCGCTCCCCGGCGGATCGGACCCGGTCGCCCGCCTGCGCGACATGGAGGGCGAGGGCATCGACCAGGCCGTCCTGTACCCGACCATCGGCCTCTACTTCTGCGCCGTGGAGGAGCCCGCCGCCGCGGTGGCCCTGGCCGCTGCGTACAACGACTGGCTGACCGGCTACCGCGCCGCCGCACCGCGCCGGCTCTTCGGCGCGGCGCTGCTCCCGCTGCAGGACCCGGCGGCGGCGGCCCGCGAGCTCCGCCGCGCCGTCACCGAGCTCGGCTGCGTCGCCGGCTTCGTCCGTCCCAACCCGTGCCGGGGGCGCGCGCTGTCCGACCGCGCCTACGACGTGGTGTGGGAGGCGGCCGAGGAGCTCGACGTGCCGATCGGCATCCACGAGGGCAGCTCGGTGATCGTGCCGACCGTCGGGTCGGACCGCCCGTTCAACCCGCTCATCCTCCATGCCGCGTCGCATCCGTTCGAGCAGATGCTGGCCTGCGCCCAGCTGATCGCCTTCGGGACGCTGGAGCGGCATCCCGGTTTGCGCCTGCTCTTCCTGGAGTCCGCGGGCGGCTGGGCGCCGTTCTGGCTCGAGCGCCTCGACGAGCAGGTGGCGTCCTTCGGCGGCTTCTGCCCCGACATGGCGCTGCGGCCCTCGGAGTACTTCGCCCGCCAGTGCGCCATCAGCTTCGAGGTGGGTGAGCGCACGCTGCCCGCGCTGGCGCCGTTCGTCGGCGCCGATCGGATCGTCTGGGGCAGCGACTACCCACACCACGACGCCACCTTTCCCGGCGCGGTCGACGCCATCAGGGCCACCGTCTCCCCCTGCCCCACTGCGACCCAGGCCAAGGTGCTGGGGGTGAACGCCCGGGGCATCTACCGCCTCCCGCCGCGCCACACCGGCCCGGCGGCCCTCATCGACGACTATTTCACCGCCGTCACCGCGCAGGATCCCGAGCTGGTGCGCAAGGTGTTCGCGCCCGACGCCACCTTCGACGTCGACGGCGACGAGCGCCGCGGACACGACGACATCCTCCGGTACTACGCGGAGCACACCTTCGTCTTCGAGGACTTCCGGCCCGATCCGGGCCCGCTGCGGGTGGAGGGGACGACCGTGACCGTGGACATCGACGTCCACCTCGGTGGGGCCGACCGGTCCGTCCGCGACGTCTTCGAGACCGACGGGGAGCGCATCACCGCGCTGCAGGTGCGCGGGTTCGCCGACGTGCTGCGCGCCGCCACCCCGCGCTGACGGGGCACGCCGGCTCGGGTGGGCAGGCTCAGGCGGGTCGCGGCTGGGGGCCGCGCAGGAGCCGGCCGGGCCGCTCCCCGGTGGCCTCGTCGTGCTCACGCACCACCGTGCCCGACTTGACCGTCGCCACGTAGCCCCGGGCGCGCTGCACGAGCCGCTTGCCCGACGCCGGCAGGTCGTAGACCATCTCGGGGGGCTCGAGGCCGAGCGACCCGTGGTCGATGATGTTGACGTCCGCCAGGTGGCCCGGGGCCAGCAGTCCCCGGTCGCGGAACCCGTAGAGCTCGGCGGTGCGGCGGGTCTGGAGGTGCACCACGGTCTCGACCGGGAGCCCCTCACCCCGGCTGCGGTCGCGGGCCCAGTGGGCGAGCATGAAGGTCGGCAGGCTGGCGTCGCACAGCACACCGCAGTGGGCGCCGCCGTCACCCAGGCCGAGGACGGTGGCGGGGTGCACGAGCATCTCGCGCACGGCGTCGAGGTTGCACGCCGAGTAGTCCAGCAGCGGAAGGTAGAGGAGCTCCTTGCCGTCGCGCTGGAGCATCAGGTCGTAGAGGACCTCGTCGGTCGTGCGCCCCTGTGCGGCGGCCAGGGCGGTGACGCTGCGCTCGGGCGGCGGCTCGTAGTCGGGCGGGTCCCCGAGCGGGAACAGCTTGTGGAGGTTGCCCCGCAGCAGCTGGACGAAGCCGCCCGGCTGCGGATCTTCGGAGAGCATCGCCGCGCGCACCTCAGGTGTGCGCAGGCGGGCCACCCTCTCGGGCAGCGGCAGGTGCGCGATCTCCTCGTAGGCCCGGTGGTGGGCGAACGGGTGGGTCACGGACTGGAAGCCGACCATGAGCGACGTCGGCTTCCCCGCGACCTGGGGCACGAGCCACGCCCCGCGTCGGTTGGCGGCCACGCCGCGATCGATCCACTCTCGCCACAGCTCCGGCGAGAAGTCGGCCTGGAGCACCTGGTAGGTCACGGGCACTCCGGCGCGCGTGGAGATCTCCGACATCCAGGCGAACTCGTGGTCGAGATCCCACATGTCGCTGGCCACCGAGAAGACCCGGTGTCCCGCCTTCCCGAGCGCCTCGCCGATGGCGATGAGCTCGTCGGCCGCGGCGTTCGTCCCCGCCGCCAGCTCGCCGTCCTTGGCCCGGTGCAGGATCGTCCGCGTCGTCGACGCGCCGATGGCCCCCGCCTGGACGGCCTCGCGCACGAGCGCCGCCATCTCCGCGATCTCCTCGCCGTTCGCCGTGTCGTTGGCCCGCCCCTCGCCGAGCACGTAGGCCCGGAGGGCACCGTGAGGGACGAGCGAGGCCACGTCGAGGACGCGGTCCGTCCGCTCCACCTCGTCGAGGTACTCGCCGAAGGTCTCCCAGTTCCAGTTCATGCCTTCGGCCAGCGCCGTGCCCGGAATGTCCTCCACGCCCTCCATCAGCTGGATCAGCCAGGCGCGGTCGGACTGGCGGGCGGGCGCGAACCCGACGCCGCAGTTGCCCATGACGACGGTGGTGACCCCGTGCCAGCCCGACGGCGAGACCTCCGGGTCCCACGTGGCCTGGCCGTCGTAGTGGGTGTGGATGTCGACCCAGCCCGGCGTGACGAGGAGTCCCTCGGCGTCGATCACCCGGGTGGCCGGTCCCGCGACCTCGCCGACCGCGGTCACGATGCTGCCGTCGACCGCGACGTCACCGGTCCGGCTCGGTCGCCCCGATCCGTCGGCGATCGTGCCGCCCCGGATGATCAGGTCGTGCATGCATCCTCCTTTGAGGCCGCTCCGGTGTGCCGCCGCCGCGGCCGGTGCAACGTGGCGAGGCGGCGGCCGGCTACACCCAGCTTCGCAGCTTCTCGATCATGGCGACAGGATCGGGGCCGACCGGCGTCACGTTGAGGTGGGTCACCCCCACCTCGGCCAGGGCGGCGACGCGCTCCTTGATGTAGGACTCGGGCCCGCAGAGCGAGGTCGCCTCGAGGAGCTCGGCCGGCACCAGCGCCGCCGCCTCCTTCTTCTTGCCCGACAGGTAGAGGTCCTGGATCTCGGCGGCCTCCTTCTCGTAGCCGTAGCGGCAGGCCAGCGCGTTGTAGAAGTTCCGTCCCTTGGCGCCCATGCCGCCGATGTAGAGCGCGGCGCCGCCTCGTCCCATGTCACGGATGGACGCGACCTCCGCGTGCTCGCCGATGGCGAAGATGCCGCCGGCCGCGATCTGCAGGGTGTCGAGCGAGGGGTCCCGCTTGGCCGCGCCGGCATCGAGTGAGGGCCCGAAGACCTCCTTGACCTTCTCGGGCACGAAGAAGATCGGCAGCCAGCCATCGGCCACCTCGGCCGTCATGGCGACGTTCTTCTCGCCCAGTGCGGCGACCCAGATCGGGATACGGGAGCGCACGGGGTGGTTGATCAGCTTGAGGGGCTTGCCCAGTCCCGTCCCCTCGCCGGCCGGGAGGGGGATGTGGTACGCCGCACCGTCGTGGGTGAGCGGGGCCTCGCGGGCCCACACGTCGCGGCAGATCTCGATGATCTCGCGCGTGCGGGCGAGCGGTCGGTCGTAGGGCACGCCGTGGAAGCCCTCGATCACCTGGGGGCCCGAGGCCCCGAGACCGAGGTTGCAGCGCCCACCAGAAATGGCGTCGACGCCGGCCGCCGTCATGGCGATCAGCGTCGGTGTCCGGCTGTAGATGGGCAGGATGGCCGAGCCGATCTCCACCCGCTCGGTCTTGGCCGCCAGGTACCCCATGTAGCTGGGCGCGTCGAAGCTGTAGGCCTCGGCCACCCAGACGACGTCCAGCCCGACCTTCTCCAGCTCCGCCGCCTGGCGGGCCGACTCGGCGAACCCGCCGGCGTAGCTCAACGTCATGGACAGCTTCACGCGGCCCTCCCTTTTCTCGGTCCTGGTTCCATGCTGCCTGACAAAGCTCCCTGCTGCCTGACAAAGCTCCCTGCTGCCTGACAAAGCTCCCTGCTGCCTGAGGCAAAAGAGTGTACTTAACTGGCGGGCGGACGTCCCCTAGCATCGCAGCCGTGGCGGGAGCCCCGATCGAGCTCGTGCTCTTCGACCTCGGAGGGGTGCTCATCGCGCCCGGCGGGGTGGCGCCGATGCGGGAGTTGAGCGGCATCGAGAGCGACGAAGCGCTGTGGACACGCTGGCTGAGCTGCCGCTGGGTGAGCCGCTTCGAGGCCGGCGGATGCACGCCCGAGGAGTTCGCCGCCGGGATGGTGGACGACTGGGAGCTCGAGCTGGAGCCGGCGGCCTTCCTCCGCGCGTTCGGCGGCTGGCCCGAGCCTCCTTACGATGGTGCGCTCGAGCTCGTGGCCGCCGTGCAGGCGACGGTCCCGGCGGGGTTCCTCTCGAACGCCAACGCCTTGCAGTGGATGGCCAACTACGAGGGAATCCCACTGACCGAGGCCTTCGCCTACCGCTTCCTCTCCTTCGAGCTCGGGCTGGTCAAGCCGGACACCGCCATCTTCGAGACGGTGGCGGCGCGCCTGCCGGTCCCCCGCCGGCGGGTGCTCTTCCTCGACGACAACGCGCGCAACGTGGAGGCGGCCGAGGGCGCGGGGTTCACCGCCCGGCACGTGCGCGGGGTCGGCGCCGCCCGGGACGCGCTCGTCTCCGCGGGCGTGCTCGGAGCCTGACGCCGGCCGGGCCGCCCCGTGAGGCGCCGGCCGCGGCAGCTGTGCCAACATGCCGCCATGGTTGCCAACGGCCCGATGCTGCGTCTCCTGCCGCGCCTGAGTGACGACGTCGCCTTCTTCTGGACCTCCGGCGCGGACGGCGTGCTGCGCCTGTTGCGCTGCCATGCCTGCGGGTTCTTCATCCATCCGCCGGGCCCGGTCTGCCCGCGTTGCCTGTCGCGCGACCTGGGCCCCGAGGAGGTCAGCGGGCGGGGCCACGTCGAGACGTTCACGGTGAACTACCAGCAGTGGATCCCCGGGAGCGACCCCTACATCATCGCCTGGGTCTCGATCGACGAGCAGCCCGACATCCGCCTGACCACGAACCTGGTCGACGCGGAGCCCGACGACGTCCGCATCGGCATGCCGGTGCGCGTGCTGTTCGAGCACGTCGAGGACGTCTGGCTCCCGCTCTTCACGCCGGCGGACGCGTCGTGAGCCCGCGACCGGCCGGGGAGCCGCTGGAGCGCCAGGCCATCATCTCGGGCATCGGGCAGTCGGATGTGGGACGCCGGCTGGGTCGCTCCGACCTCGACCTGACCGTGGAGGCGAGCCTGGCCGCCATCGCCGACGCCGGGCTGACCCGCGACGACATCGACGGGCTCTCGACGTATCCCGGCATGGGGGCGGGGACGCCCGGATTCGCCGGCCCGACCTCACCGGAGGTCCAGGACGCCCTGGGCCTGTCCCTGAACTGGCACGACGGCGGGGGCGAGGGCGCCGCGCAGATGCGCGCCGTCATCGCTGCCTCGCTGGCCGTCGCGGCGGGGCTGGCCCGGCACGTCCTCGTCTACCGCACCGTGAGCGAGGGCAGCGCCCAGGGCACGGGCGGGCGCGGTGGCATCGGCGGTTCGGGGAGCGGGGGCTCTGTGCCACGCTTCGGCAGCTTCATGCAGTGGACACTCCCCTACGGCGCCGTCTCGGCCGCCAACTGGATCGCCATGGTGGGCACGCGCCGGATGCACGAGTTCGGCCTCACCCGTGAGCAGCTGGGCCAGATCGCCATCAACGGACGGCGCAATGCCGCCCTCAACCCCAAGGCCGTCTACACGGACCCCATGTCGATGGAGGACTACCTGGCGGCGCGCATGATCACCACGCCGCTGTGCCTCTTCGACTGCGACGCGCCGTGTGACGGCTCGACGGCGGTCATCGTGTCGCACCGCGACGCGGCAGGCGACCTGGACCACCCCGCCGTGCAGATCAACGCGGTGGGCACCGCGCTGCGGGGCCGCCCGAGCTGGGACCAGTTCGACGACATGACGACGATGGCCGCGCGCGACGCGGCCGCCTCCATGTGGGAGCGCACCGATCTCCGCCCGGCCGACGTCGACACCGCGCAGCTCTACGACGGGTTCAGCGTGCTCACCATCGTGTGGCTCGAGGCCCTCGGCTTCTGCGGCCGCGGCGAGAGCGGACCCTTCATTGAGGGGGGCGCCAACATCGCCCGCGACGGCCTGCTCCCGCTCAACACGGCCGGCGGCCAGCTCTCGGGTGGACGCCTGCACGGGTTCTCCCTCATCCACGAGGCCTGCGTCCAGCTACGCGGCGAGGGTGGGGAACGCCAGGTCGTGCGCCCCGGGGGCCGGAACCCCGAGGTGGCTGCGGTGGCGAACGGCGGTGGGCCGATCGCCGGCACCATGCTGCTCACCCGCGGCGTGTCCTAGAGCGCCCCCTCGAGCCATCGATTGCGATTTTCTCCCCGGCACGCGCCCGCGACATGACCGGCAGCATCGAGCGGCGCGACGCCTCTCGGCTGCGGCTGCACGATCTCGCTTTCGCACGACGGCCGACTTTGTGGATTCTGACCTAGCGTCGCGTCATGACGGCGTTCATCAAATACGTGACCTTCGACTGTGCCGATCCACGAGGGCTCTCGGCCTTCTGGTCAGAAGTCACCGGCTACCAATCCGTCGCCGATCAGGATGACTTCGCGGCGCTGGCGGCACCCGACCACCGAGGCGTCCGTGGGATCTTGTTCTGGCGGGTTCCTGAACCAAAAACCACGAAGAGCCGAATGCACGTCGACCTGGCTACGAAGAACCCGGAGGACGAGATCGAGCGCCTCGTCGCCCTCGGTGCGACGAGGGTCGAGTACCGAGAGGGCAACGGAAGCAGCTGGACAGTCATGCTCGATCCCGAGGGCAACGAGTTCTGCATAGGTTAGAGAGCTACTGCGACCTCCATCCGGACGCCGCACCGCCGGCGGGCGAGCCTCCAATCCGTCTGGAATGCCGCCACGGAGAATCGCACATCCATGTGGCTTGGGGCCATTGACAACCGCTCGTCGGCAAATGCGCTTCCGAGGGCACCGGGATGGTGGTTCTCGCCGTGCTCATTCCCGGCGGGCGGGGCACCCTTAGTGGTGCTTCTGATTGCTCTAGGCGGGCACGATGTTGGCGTTCAGATGGAAGACGTTGCCAGGGTCGTACGCGGACTTAATCTGCTGGAGCCGGTCGTATTTGGGGCCGTAGGCACTCCTGACACGGTCCTCGTCGTACTCGGTCATGAAGTTCACATAACTCCCGACCCCGGACGCGTGCTCGACTAATGCTGACCAGTACGCGCGCGACCAAGCCCGCTCGGACTCGTAGTCATCCGGGGTCATTGCGGTCGCGGAGATGTTGACGACATAGCGGGTGTCCCGGCTGCCCCCGAAGGCAGTGGCGTTGTTGTCGGCCTTTCGGTAAGCACCCCCCAAGGGGAAGATCGGCACGAACGACAAGGGAGATGCTTTCTTCGCCTGGTGCG
The DNA here is from genome assembly GCA_963840245.1 of uncultured Acidimicrobiaceae bacterium. Taxonomy (GTDB): domain Bacteria; phylum Actinomycetota; class Acidimicrobiia; order Acidimicrobiales; family RAAP-2; genus Bog-473. Next base: position 41,828 of record CAWIYI010000035.1, on the reverse strand, counting down.
CCAGAATGGCGTCAATGGCTCCGTCCGAGAACTCGTCCAGATAGACCGCCTTCTCGTAGCTGTACATACCCCACGGTGCCGATGCGTCGAACATCTGCTGCAATCCGACGTAGGGGATGGGTGTGATCAACTCGACGATCGGGTCAAGGGCCCGCTTGATCGGTTCGACGAGCCGCGCGTGCTCCTGCTCGTCGCCCAAGCCGACAACGGCCAGTGCAAAGGCGGGAGTGAAGTGCAGCTCAGCTGGCACGAATGGCTCTGGGGGCGCACTGAGCCCGGCCATGAACACCCCACAGTCGTCTGGGAGTGTCTCGACGAAGTCACGGGCGAAGCGGAAGAGGTCGCCTCCTTGGTCAGGGTTGAACATGAACAGGCCCAGTTGCAACATTGGTCCTACGCGATGAAGGCCGAACTCGAACTCGGTCACGACCCCGAAGTTGCCGCCGCCGCCCCGGAGGGCCCAGAACAGATCGGGGTTGTCCGACTCCGAGGCATGGAGGACTCTTCCGTCGGCCGTCACCACCTCAGCTCCCACCAGGTTGTCTGAGGACAGGCCGGCCAGACGGGTGAGCCAGCCGAAGCCACCGCCAAGAGTCAGTCCCGCGACCCCCGTGAGGCTGATGAAGCCGCCCGGCACGGCCAACCCGTGAGCCTGGGTTGCTGCGTCGAGCGCGCCCCAGGTCACCCCGCCCCCGCACCTGGCTCTACGGGCGGTGGCATCGACGCTGACCGATTTCATCGGGGTGAGATCGATCATCACGCCGTCGTCACAGAGAGCAAATCCGGCATAGTTGTGTCCGCCACCGCGAACCGACACCTCGAGTCCGTGCTGTTGCGCGAAGGCCAGGGCGGCCGCGACATCGGTGCTGCTGGCACAACTGGCCACCACGGCTGGCCGGCGGGTGATCGCCCCATTCCAGATGTTCACTGCGTCGTCGTAGGCGGACTCTCCGGCTTGACTGACTACACCTGTCAAGTCCATCCGGAGCGTGTCGAGAGCTCCGGCTCCGATATCGGCCATGGCGGCCCCCTTTCAAGAATCTCGCCATTCGCGAAGTCGCAAGAATACGGCGACTTGCGGCTGTTCGCGCAGGATGTCTGCCACGAAAGGATTCACATTCTGATCGAGCCCTTGAACCGCTCACGGCCGGCGTGAGTGCAAGGGCTCTCAGGTCCCACAAAGGCTCTGGATCGTGAATTGCCCAAACTTGGAATGACCTGAAGCAGTTCTGAGTTTTTCGTGATAACCGAGATGGGACGCGGCTCGGCGCTGTGTCGCCTGACCCATTGTCACACCCCCCGCCAATACTTCTTCTCTTTTCCCCAAGGAGCATCGATGCACCCCGATTTGCTACGGGCCCTCGCCAAGGCCAGACATGAGGATCTCCTCAGTGGGCATCCAACCCGAAGGCAGGCACGAGTTCGACTCGAAGACAATGCACCTCGGTTCGCTCGTTCACGACGCCGTGTGGGCTCGCTGCTCATTTGGGTAGGCGCACGCCTCATCGGTGACCAAGGAGCAGCGCTGGAGCTTGGTCATGAATAGAGGGGATTGCACTACGTGCTCGCACGAGCGACTTCCCACTTGAGCCGAACCGTCCGGCGAGTCCGGCGACTGGGGCACCAGTGCGAGCGCGTATCAGCCCCCGACAACGAACAAACGCCACTTGCCCTGCAGGCCTTTGAGCTCGTGCTCGCCGCGATCCGCGAAATTGAGATCTGACCCTACGACGAGATCAACGACGGTCCGGGACGCAAGAACTTCTCCGGGCTGAGCCTTGGCCTGAACGCGTTGAGCGAGATGTATGGCGATGCCCGCCACGTCGTCACCACGTCGCTCGATTTCTCCTGTGTGCAAACCAATGCGGACATCAATGCCCAGTTGACGGAGAGCATCTCGAATCGCAACCGAACACTGCACAGCCCGGGCAGGCCCGTCGAAGATAGCGAGCACTCCATCGCCCGTTCGCTTGACCAGGTGTCCGCCGAATCGCGCCAACTGTCGATCAATCGCCCGATCATGTTGTTCGAGGCGGGCCGTCCAAGCCCGATCACCGACCGTAGTCACCTGCTCGGTCGAGCCCACGATGTCGGAAAAGAGCACCGTGGCCAGAAAACGATCGCTGGGGGCGATCTGCCGCGTCCCGGTCAGGAATTCCTCGATCTCTCCAGTAAAGTCCGCAGTGCTGGCCCACGGGACGTGGTCAGCCGTGTCGAGTTCCACGTAGCGGGCACCGGCAACGTGCTCGGCAAGGTAGCGCCCGTTGTCAACCCGGCAGAACCGGTTGTCGCGAGCGTGGAGCACAAGGGTGGGCACGCGCAGGCCGGCGAGGATGGGTCGCAGATCGGTCTCCGAGGCTCGCCACACCGCCCGAGCCGTCGCCGGGCTCGCTCCGCGGTGACCCGCTCGGCGCCACCACGCCGCGAAGCTTGCGTCGGACATCATGCTCGGAGCCATGAGAGGAACGTCATCCCCGCTCCCCAAACCTGGCTCGATGAGCGATTCCCTGAATCGCTCCACCACAGAAGCGGGCACCCCAAAGAGGTAATCGTCCCTTCGCGTGAGGCACGCGTAGCCGTTCACCAGCACGAGCGCGAGAACCCGTTCCGGATGCGTCGCGGCGAGCCAGAGGGCGGCCAGTCCGCCGAAAGTGACGCCCAGGACCGCGGCATGCTCGATCCCTTGGTCGTCCAATACGGCCAGCGCGTCACCCGCCCACTGTTCGACGGTCGGGGGATCAGAGGAACCCAAAGGGTCGGACAGACCGATCCCCCTCAGGTCGAACCGAATCAGCCGGGAGAAGGCGGCCAGTCTGTCCACATAGGCTTGCCAGAGTGGCTGTTCGGCGACGGCATCTACCGAGAAGAGCGTGCCGTTGGTTATCTCGATGAGGTCGAGGGGCGCGCTCCCCTCGACCTGATACGCGATGTGAAGGCCATCGGTCGTTGTGGCGTAACGGGTATCCGGTTCTTGTCCCACGTGACCATTTGAGCAGGGCCGAACGCGGGGTGCACGGAGAGCGCAGAGTACCGGATGTTTGTGGGCCGTCGCCCGGCCTACCGCCCCCCTCAACATCATTGTGCCGAAGTGCCGAAGTGCCGAAGTGCCGAAGTGCCGAAGTGCCGAAGTGCCGAAGTGCCGAAGTGCCCGAAGTGCCGAAGTGCCGAAGTGCCGAAGTGCCGAAGTGCCGAAGTGCCGAAGTGCCGAAGCCTGCCGAAGTGCCGAAGTGCCGAAGTGCCGAAGTGCCGAAGTGCCGAAGTGCCGAAGGGTACACCGCAAACGTCGACTAACGCGGCACTAGACGCGGCGAGGTCTATGCCCCCCAGGGTTGGTCCCCGCCAGGTGGTGCGCGGCCCGCGCCGCCAGGGCGACCAGCGTCAACGTCGGCCCGTAGCCACTCGAGGTGACGAACACCGAGGAGTCGGCGACGACGACGTTGTCGAGCGCGTGCACCCTCCCCCACCGGTCCACCACCGAGGTGTCCGGGTCGTCGCCCATGCGCACCGTGCCCATGACGTGACGACTCTCGGGAATGGGCGTCGCGCCGGTCCCGTGGTACGACACGCCCGGGGAGGACGTGTGCAGCACCCATTCCGCGCCCATCTCCTCGAGCACGGACTGGAGGATCTTGCCGTGGTACTTCGACGCCGCCAGCTCGTGGTGCCCCGGCTGGTACGTGACACGGGCGACCGGGAAGCCGCGGGCGTCGCGGATGGACGGGCTCAGGTCGACGGTGTTGCTGGCGTACGGCAGGTCCTCGCCCTGCATGATGAAGGCCCACATGCGCTCGCGCAGGTTCGACTCGCGCATGGCCCGGGCGTGGTGGCGGCCCCAGGGCGAGTGCCGCGCCTCCATGATGGGCAGTCCGCCCCCGCTGTGCTCGACCAGCCCCCCGCGGAACCACGGGAGGCCGGCGCCGGCGGCCGCTTCCCGCGAGCGGTCGTCCTGCACCATGGCGTCGTCATGGACGTGAGTGACCGAGCGCCCCTTGTGCGGGTGCAGGCGCATGGTCGGGAAGTGTCCGACGACGATGGTCTGGAAGTGCACCATCAGGTACTTGCCGAGCGCCGGGTGGTCCAACCCGGAGAGCAGCAGCAGCCGCGGCGTCTCGATGGCGCCACCCGCCACGATGACCAGCTCGGCCTCTCTGGTGCGCGTCACGCCGTCCGGCCCGACGAACTCGACGCCCGTGGCCCGCCGGCCTTGCGTGACGATGCGGCTGACGTAGGTCTCGGGCATCAGCTCGGCCCGCCCCGTGGCCATGGCCCTGGTCAGCAACGCCACCGGGTCACCCTTGGCGTGGATGGGGCACCCGAAGAACGCGCAGTAGCCACAGTTGTTGCAGGCCGGACGGCCGTCGTAGGCGATGCTGTTGGCCGCCGTCGGCGCCTCGTAGGGATGCAGGCCGACCTTCTCGGCCGCGGCCGACGACAGCACCGCTCCGTACATCGGTGCCCCGGGGGGCATCGGATACGGGCCGGAGCGCCAGGCTGCGAACGGGTTGGCGCCCTCGCGCCCGGAGACCCCGATGGCCCGCTCCACCTCGGCGTAGTACGGCTCGAGCTCGGCGTAGTCGAGCGGCCAGTCGTTGACGGCGGCTCCCTCCTGGGGTCCGTAGGTGGAGAAGAGCCCGAAGTCCTCCTCCCGGAAGCGCGGCACCTTGCCGTCGGCGTGGGTGCCGCCACCACCGACGGTGGTCGGGATGGAGTTCACCTCTCCCACGTGCGTGTGCTCCCCCTCGTCCGCCGAGCGTCGGAAGGCCCGCGGCTCGACCAGCGGGTCGGGGCCGAGGAAGTAGCGCGAGACGAACTTGATCTCGTCGTTGGAGTAGTCGCCCGCCGGCTTGGTCATGTCGTCGGGATCGAGGAGGTGGTTGCGGCCCTTCTCCATGATGACGACGGACCTGCCCGCCCGGGTGAGTACCTCGGCTGCGGTGGCGCCGCCGGGGCCGGAGCCGATGATGATGGCATCGGGCGTCACGGCTGCGACACCTCGGCGTCGCTGTAGCCCCGTGGCTGCACGTCGCCCTCGTAGTCGATGTACCGCCAGCCGACGGTGTCGCGGTTCCCCCCGTACTCGGGCGCGCCGTACATGCCCTCGCAGCAGTGCTCCCAGAGGAGCTCGCAGAAGTCCCCGGCCTCGCGCAGCCGGCGCCGCTGCTCGCGGCCGTCCGCCTCGGTGAAGTCGGCGCCCAGCGCTGCGAGCCCCTCGCGGTAGCGCTCCTGGAGGCCAACGACCGGTCCGTTGAACTCGCGCTCGGGCAGGCCCCGAGAGCCCTCGATCCGCATGCGCCAGGCCAGCTCGTCCAGCGGCGCCAGTGGGTGGAAGGCCGCGAATCCGGCTACCCCGCCCTTGCGCCCGGAGGTCGGTCCGCCGGCCCAGATGCGGGGCGGGTCGAACGAGAAGGCCCCGAGGAAGCCGTCGATGTAGTCGGCCACACCGGCCTCCTCGGCCCCCGGCGTGCCCTCGCCGGAGGGCAGCATCTGGGCGCAGGCGGCCCGCAGCGTGGCGTACTCCCGGTCGCTCAGCCAGACGGGCACCGGGCAAACGTAGCGTGGCGCCGACCCAATTGCTGACGCTGCTGTCAGGTTGGATTCATGCCTCACCCGCGCTCGCGGCCTCCGAGGTGGCCGTGCTCGACGAGCACGGCAACGACGACATCACCATCGGGCCGGCCGGCTGACGCCCGGACCGGGCGGCGCCGGCGCCCGGTGTGGCACGGCGCCGACGCGGTGGGCGAACCACCGCAGGGTGCGTTCGCTCTCGTCGATGACCTCGCAGACGAGGTTCCCGGTCTCGCTCGCGCCGAGGTCGACCAGGCGGCACCAGTTGACCAGCACCCGGAAGCCGGGCCCGCGGTAGTGGCGCCCGACGGCGCGCATCGGCGCCGCGGGCATGCGCAGGGCCCAGGCCACCAGGCCGCCGGCGATCTCGGGGAAGGCGGCACGGTGCCGAAGGATGTCCGAGTACTCACCCGTCACGACGTCGACCATGTTCTCCAGCGCGGCGGAGCCCGGCTCGAAGTAGCGCGAGTGCGCCATGACCGGTGGATGGTCGGCCGCGTTCGTGCTCATCCGCGTGCCGCCGAATCCCGGCGAGGAGGGTGAGGCGCCGAAGACCCCGAGCTCGGCGATGGCGTCCCCCGGCGCCTGCTCCGAGAAGAAGTGGGACTTCTGGAGATGCAGGTCGCGCAGGTCCTCGACCGTCATCCCCGGGCTGCCGGCCACGACGACGTCGGTGACCTCCAGGCCCGCATGAGCCAGGGCGGCCCCGGTGACGATCGACCCGAAGCTGTGGGCGACCACGGTCAAGGACTGCTCGGGCTCCAGAGAGAGCGAGGCGACGAACTCGGTCAGGTCCTTCGCCGCCGTCGTGAGGTCCTCGTTGCACTCGATCGACCCCGCCGCGGCGGCCAGGACGTCGGCCGGGTTGTCGTAGCCCTTCCACAGGACCACGGCCGTCGAGGTGCTGGCCTCGTAGAGATTGCGCGCGTCAGGGATCCAGTCCTCGCACAGGTTGGTCCCGTCGCCGACACCGGGGACGACCACCGCGACGTGCGCCGCCGTCCCGAGATCGCCGAGGAGCAGAGCGTAATGCTGCAGCCGGGGCCGGTACACGAGGATGTCGCCCCCCGAGGACACGAGGGTCCGGAGCAACCTGATCCGATCCTCGTCACCTTCGTCGGTCGCGCCGGCCAGATCCCTCTTCGCCGCGGCAAGGTTGCCGGCCGTCCGACGGGACACCGGACGCTTTGCGCTCATGGACCAGGTTACGTCGCACCCACAATTCCCACGGGTCTCTCACTAATCTGGCCACCATGGGTGAGGCGCTGGCCATCCTCGCGGCCGTGCTGTTCGCATTCGGCACCGTCCTCCAGCAGAAGGGCACGCTCTCCACCGCGGCGGCCGGCGACGACCCGCGCTTCCTGCTCCAGATCCTGCACCGACCGGTCTGGCTCGCCGGCATGGTGCTCCAGTCCACGGGATGGGTCGTGCAGGCGATGGCGCTGGACCGCGGGTCGCTCGTCGTGGTGCAGTCCCTGACCGCGCTCAGCCTGGTCCTCGCGCTCCCCCTCGGCGCGCTGCTGACCAACCAGCACATCGGGCGACGCGAAGCTGATCGGGGCCACCCTGACGCTGGTCGGCATCGTCTTCTTCATCTCGGCCGGGCAGCCACAGGGAGGCACGACCCATCCGAGCGCGGCGACCTGGTGGGCGGCCTGCCTGATCACCGCCGCACTGGTGTTCGTCCTGTTCATGGTCGGCCAACGCTTCACGGGGGCCGCCAAGGCGCTCACCTTCGGCGCTGCCGCCGGCCTGGGCTACGGCCTGCAGGCGGCCGTCACGAAGACCTTCGTCACAGAGATCGGTGGCGGTGTCCTCGCGCTGCTGAGCTCGTGGTCCGTCTACGTGCTGATCATCTCCGCGGTGACCGGGTTCGCGCTGCAGCAGTCGGCCCTCAAGACCGGCGTGCTGGCGCCCGCCATGGCGTCGAGCAACTCGGTGACCCTGTTCTCCAGCGTTCTCCTCGGCATCGGCGTCTACGGCGAGACGCTGGCGAAGACCGGCACCGGCCACTCGGGGTCCACCGTCATCGGGCTGGTCGTCGCGGTCGTGGGCATCGCGTTCCTCGCAGGAGCCGAGGAACCGACGGCGGTGCCCGGCACCGCCAGCCAGTCGCCGGCGGCGTGACATCGTCGCGTCGCGTCGCGGCAGGCCGGCCCGCTCGCTAGCGCGGCAAGCCCAGGATCCGCCCGGCGATGATGTCGCGCTGGACCTGTGACGTCCCCCCGGCGATGCCGGCCGCCTTGCTCCACAGCCACTGACGCGCCCACGGTCCCGCCTCGGCCGAAGCCGGGTCGCGCCCGGTGACGAGCAGCGCTGCGTCGGAGAGACCCTGCGTCATGGCCGTCCAGGTCAGTTTGATCCAGCTCGACTCAGGCCCGGGCTCCTCGCCGCGCCCGAGCCGGGTCAGGGTGCGCAGGTTGTGCAGTCGGAGCACGTGCAGGTCGATGGAGGCCCGGGCCAGCGCGTCGGCCACCAGGGGATCGTCCAACGCGCCGTTCCGACGGGCCTCCTCGTACAACCGGGCCAGGTAGGCCTCGTGGACGACCTGCTCCTTGAACGGGAAGTTGGTGCCGCGTTCGTGGGCCAGTGTCGAGCCTGCCACGGTCCAGCCCTGCCCCTCGATCCCCACGACGTGCTCCGCCGGCACGAACACGTCGGTCAGGAAGACCTCGTTGAACTCGGCGTCGCCCGTCATCTGCACGAGCGGGCGCACGTCGACGCCCGGGTCCGACATGTCGACGATCAGCGCGGTGATCCCCTGCTGGGGGCGGGGCGCATCGGCCTCCGTGCGGGCCAGGCACAAGCCCCACGAGGCGAACTGGGCGTAGGACGTCCAGACCTTGCGGCCCGTCACCTCGAAGCCCCCCGCGACCGGAGTGGCCCTCGTGGAGAGCGAGGCCAGGTCGCTGCCCGCGTCGGGCTCGCTGAAGAGCTGGCACCAGATCTCCCGCGCCGAGAGGATGGCCGGCAGGTAGCGCAGCCGCTGGTCCTCGGTGCCGTGGGCCAGGAGTGTCGGGCCCACCAGGTTGATGCCGACCCGGTTGACGGGCTGCGGGGCCTGAGCCCGGGCGTACTCGCTCTGGTAGAGAGCCACCTGCACCGGCGTGGCACTGCGCCCGCCATAGGCGCTGGGCCAGTGGACACCCACCCAGCGGTCGGTCGCCAAGGTGGCCTGCCACTCCCGGCCCCAGGCCACCTCGTCGGCCAGGTCGACGAAGGCGGGCGGGCGCCGCAGGTGATCGGCCAGCCACGTCCGGAATGAGCCGGCGAACTCCTCGTCCTCTTTGTTCAGCGCGAGATCCACGCCCGCTCCCTCACGCGCCCCGACATCGGCGTCACGTTATCGGGGCCCGGGTATGGTGCCCTGCCGTGACGGCCCGCCTCCGACCGACCTGGGTGCCGCGCCAGGCCCGGCGCTACCGCCGGCCGGGAGGCCCGTGGGACGTCCCGGTGCTCGACGCCCTGCTCTCGGCGCACGGTGGCGAGGTGGTCGACGGCGACACCCGGCTCACTGCGGCGCAGGCGGACGCGCTGGTGGCCAGCGTGGCGGGCGGGCTGCGGGCACGCGGCGTCGGAAGGGGCGACGCCGTGGCCTGGCAGGTGCCCAACAGCCTGGCCGCCGCCATCCTGACGCGGGCCTGCTGGCGGATCGGTGCGGTGGCGGCGCCCGTCCTGCACAGCTTCGGGTCGGCGGACGTGGAGGCCGCCCTCGGCCAGATCGACCCGGCGCTCGTCGTCGAGCTCGGGCCCGAGGCGATCTCCGACGCCCCCGCCCTCGCCGAGGCCCTCGGGGGCGACCCCGTGCCCCCCGGCACCTCGCCCAGCCACCCCGCCGACGTGGCGCTGGTCCTGTTCACCTCCGGCTCCACCGGGATCCCCAAGGCGGTGCTCCACACGCAGCGCGGTCTGAGCTGGAAGGCGACGTTGATGGCAGGCGTGCACGGCCTCGGCCCCGCCGACGCGGTGCTGATGCCGGCGCCGATGGCCCACATCTCGGGACTGCTCAACGGGATCCTGGTGCCGGGCGCCGCCGGGCTCCGGGCGGTCCTCGTCCGCCGCTTCGATCCCGAGCAGGCGTTGGCGCTGGTGGCCCGCGAGCGCATCTCGTTCCTGGCCGGGCCCCCGACCTTCTTCATCGCCATGGCCCGCGCCCTCGCCGGAGGCCCCGCCGTGGATGTCTCCTCGGTGCGGCTGGTCTCCAGCGGCGGGGCCTCCGTGACGCCGGCGTTCGTCGAGGAGACGGCGCGCACCTTCGACTGCCGCGTCAAACGGACGTACGGCTCCACCGAAGCGCCCACGGTGACAACCAGCACCGACGACGACCCGTCCGACAAGGCCCGCGACACCGATGGGCGTGCCGTGGGCGCGGTCGAGCTCCGGATCTCGGACCCCGAGTCCGGCGCGCGCCGCGGCACCGGGGCGCCGGGCGAGCTCTGGGTGCGCGGGCCCGAGATGTTCGCCGGCTACGCCGACGCGGCGCAGACCGCCGCCGTGATCGCGCGAGGCGGCTGGTTCCGCACCGGGGACCTGGCCACGGTCGACGACGAGGGATGGGTGCGCATCGTCGGACGGCTCAAGGACGTCATCATCCGCGGCGGCGAGAACATCTCGGCCTCCGAGGTCGAGGCGGCCCTGGAGGCCCACCCCGCCGTCCACCACGCGGTGGCCGTCGGCTACCCCGACCCGCTCATGGGCGAACGCGTCGCCGCCTTCGTCGAGTCGGCCTCCCCCTTCGACCTCGAGGAATGCCGGCGCTGGTTCGCCGGGCGCGGCATGGCCGTCTTCAAGACGCCAGAGAAGGTGGAGCGGCTGGAACACCTGCCGCTGCTCGGTTCGGGCAAGCCCGACCGGGCCGCGTTGCAACGTCGCGCCACGGCGGGCTGACACGCGCCCGGCACCGCTCCGGGGGCCGCCGCAACGCCCTCACCCTGCAGTGGTCCGACATGGGTGCCGATATCGTCCCGGCCCCACGTCACCGCCATCGCGCCGACCACCCGAGCCGGCGGTGAACGGTGGCGGCCTTTTAGTTGGGCGTGTCGATGAAGGCCGGCCGCCACTCGTAGCACACGTCGGGCGCGTGCTCCTCGTTGTCGCCCGTCGTCACAGCGATGGCGATGAACCCGCGTTCCTCATAGAAACGTCGTGCGTCGAGGTTGCTCTGAAAGGTCCAGAGCTTGAGTCCGGTCGGACGTTCCCTCTTGGCATGGTCGAGCAATGCCCCTCCAATGCCGCCTCGCGTCGAAGCCGGGTCGACATAGAGCTGATCGATCCACTCATGGTCCAGCACCATCAGAGCAACGGCTTCGCCTCGGTGGTCAGCGACCCAGATCTCACAAGTCGGGAGAACCACCTCCTCGAACCACCGGCGAACCTCCTCATCGGTGTGGACGGTTGGAGGAATCGATGGAACAGAAGCTGAACGAGATCGGAGCCACAGCGAAGCGAGAGAATCCGCTTCGGTCTGAAGGGCTCTCCGAATCCTCATGACACATCTTGTCTCTGGCCCGGCGTACGGGACACTCAAGGCAGCCGCCCGGGGGACACCGCCAACGTTGGCTGAAGCGGCACTAGCTTTGGCGCGTGCCCCGACGCAACCTGATCCCCCTCGCGTTGCTCGCCGTCCTGGCGCTGGGCACCCTCGCGTTCGCGGTGCTGGGGGCGTCATCGGCGCCAAGCGGCGCGACGCTCGCGGTACAGAACGGGTCGACCCGGACCTTCGGCTCCCCGACCGGCGCGACATCCTTCGCCATGGACCTCGTCACGACGATCCCGGCCGCGGGTTCGAGCGGGGCAGTCAGCCAGGTACGCGGCGTCGCCTATGTGCCGCCGAGCCACATGACGGTGTCGCAGGTGTCCGGCTCGAGCTCGAAGCTCATCGGAGTCCTCAACCCGGCGGCCATTGCCTGCAGCCTCAGCACGTACACGGCCATCGTCGGTGGCTCCACACCCTGGACGGCCAGCGGGGCGGTCTACGTGCGCACCGAGACCCTCGCCGACTACGACGCCCGGGTGCCGCGCGCGACCGCGACCTCGTGCGTGCCCCGGGCGAGCGCGGTGCGCGGCCAGGTCCGGGAGCGGGCAACCCTGAAGGCGGGCTACCTGATCGGCGTGCGCCTCACCCTGGCCGTGCCCGCCCAGACGCTGCCCAACGGGCAGCGGGCGGCCAGCGGGGTGGAGAACCAGGCCCTGGTGATGCTCGAGATCGATGGCACGACGACGCGCGCCCTCGGCTCGTGACCGAGGTGCAGGGCCAGGTCAGGAGAGGGCCTGTCCCGCGTCGAGGCGGGCCCGCAACAGCAAGGCGATACGGTCGCGGTGTGCGGCGGCATCGCCGTAGCTGACCTGGTCGAGCTGCGCCCGCTTGAGGTAGAGGTGCATGTCGTGCTCCCACGTGAAGCCGATGCCGCCGTGCACCTGCAGCCCGGTGGCCATGACGCGGCGTGATGCGTCCGAACACCAGGCCTTCGCCATGCTGGCTGCGAGCGTGCGCTCAGGGTCGCCGGCGGCGGCGCACCAGGCGGCGTAGTAGGTCGTGGAGCGCATCCCCTCCACGTCGACGAGAGCGTCGGCCAGCATGTGCTTGACGGCCTGGAACGATCCGATGGGCTTCCCGAACTGCACTCGGTCCTTGGCGTACTGGACGCTGAGGGCGAGCACCCGGTCCGCCGCCCCGAGCATCTCCGCGCTCGCCAGGGTGGCCGCCCGATCGACGAGCAGTGCGGCCGCCTCCTCGCCGCCGAGGAACAGAGCCGGCGTGCCGTCGAAGGCCAGCACACCGAGCTCGCGTGTCCGGTCCATGGCGGGCAGCGCCGGCGGCCGCCCCTCCTGGCGCAGGTCGACCCCGTAGACACCGCCGTCGCCGTCGCCGTCGCCGTCGCCGGCCACGACCACGGCCACATCGGCCGAGGGCGCGTAGGCGAGCGGGGGCGTCCGACCGCTCAGGCGGACCTGGCCGCCCGATCCCGAGACGGTGAGGCCGTTTCGGCCTGGCGCGGCGGCGACGCAGCCCACAGCGGCACCCTGGCCCAGCGCCTCCCGCCAGTCCTTCGTCCCGGCCTCGGCCCGCGCCTCGTCCGCACACAGGGCGGCGAGGGCGACGACGGTGGGGAGGAACGGCGCGGCCACCAGCCGTCGCCCGATCTCCTCGCAGAGCACGGCGAGCTCGACCATGCCCAGCCCCAGTCCGCCCTCGTCCTCGGGCAGCTCGATCGCCAGCCATCCCTGCTCGGCCATGGCCGACCACACGGCCTCGTCGTACCCCTGAGGTGCGTCCGCCGCGACGCCCCGCGGAACCTCCCCCGCGCCAGGGAGTGTCCCTACGATCGCACCGGTCCCGACCCGCGCCCGGAGGGCGTCAGGACCGGCCATCCCTTCGAGGAGCGACGACGCGGCGTCGCGCAAAGCCTGCTGGTCTCCCGAGAGGTCGAAGTCCACGGCGGCGCAGTCTACGGTCACTGACACGGGAGTCACCTCCGTCGGCGGCTGTGCCATGCTGCGGCGGATGGATCTGCACGCCACGGCCGAGCAGGAGTCGCTCCGGGCGTCCTTCCGTTCCTGGTTGATGGAGCACCTGCCGTGGCCCTACGGCGTAGGGCTCCCGCCGCGCTTCGACGACCTGGCCGAGACCGTGGCCTTCGGGCGGCGTTGGCAATCCGAGCTGGCCGCCGACGGCTGGGTCGGGCTCACCTGGCCGGAGGCCTACGGCGGCCGTGGCCTGGGGGCACTCGAGAACTACGTGGTCATCGAGGAGCTGGCCCGGGCCCGGGCCCCCGAGCTGGTGGGCCGCATCGGCATCAACCTCGTCGGGCCCACTCTGCTCGCACACGGGACGCCGGAACAGAAGGAGCGCTTCCTGCCCCGGATCCTCTCGGCGGCCGAACTGTGGTGCCAGCTCTTCAGCGAGCCCGACGCGGGGAGCGACCTGGCCTCGCTGCGCACCCGGGCGGTGCCGGTCGAGGGCGGTTACCGGGTGACGGGGCGCAAGGTGTGGACCTCCTACGCCCAGTTCGCCGACTGGGGACTGTGCCTGACCCGGAGCGACCCCACGGCTCAGAAGCGCCAGCAGGGGATCACCGCGCTCGTCGTCGACATGCACGCCGACGGTGTCGTGGTCCACCCGCTCGTCCAGTCGACCGGAGAGGCCGAGTTCAACGAGGTCGAGCTCGAGGACGTCTTCGTCCCGTCCGAGCGGCGCGTCGGCGCCGAGGGCGCGGGGTGGGGGGTCGCCGGCTCCACGCTGGCCCACGAGCGCGGCATCAACCCGCGCCAGCTGGTCATCCACTCCCAGCTCATCGAGGAGCTGCTGCGGCTGGCCCAGGCCAACGGGAGCTTCGACGACTGGCGCCTGCGCCAGTCCCTGGCCCAGGCCGCCACCGAGGTGCGACTGTTCCAACTTCACAACTGGCGCTCGCTCACCCGCCTGTCCAAGGGCGAGGCGCCCGGCCCCGAGGGCAGCGCCCTCAAGCTGTACTGGAGCGAGATGTCCAAGCGACTGCACCAGACGGCGATGGACGTCCTCGGGCCGGCCTCCCCGCTCTGGGAAGGGGCGGAGGGGAATCCCGCCGACGGAGCCTGGCAGCGTTCGTGGCTGTATTACCTGGCGTCGTCCATCTTCGCCGGGACCAACGAGATCCAACGGACCCTGGTGGGCGAGCGAGTGCTGGGGCTGCCCCGGGGGTGAGCGTCCGCCCGACCGCGGCAGCCGGAGTGACCTGGCCCTCCTCCAAAAACTCTAAGCAGTTCTGCTTATAGTCTGGAGAAGAGCCCGCCCCCTCGGTGCGCGTGGCAGCACGGCCAACTCGGGCGAGGATGGGAGACATGGCAGAGAACTTCGAGACGATCCGCTACGAGGCCGACGGCGCCGTGGCCACCATCACCATGAACCGGCCCGACATGGCCAACGCGCAGGACTCCGCCCTCATCGACGAGCTCGATGCGGCTTTCGACCTGGCCGACGCCGACGACGCCGTGCGGGTCGTGATCCTGGCCGGCGCGGGCAAGCACTTCTCCTCCGGGCATGACCTCAAGGCCCTGGTGAGCGGCGAGGGGGACGACCCCTGGGTGGCCATGCGCGAGACACCCGAGGGCAAGTTCCAGCACGAGAAGACGATGTACTTCGAACGCTGCCTGCGGATCCACGACTTCCGCAAACCGACGATCGCCGCCGTGCAGGGCAGCTGCATCGCGGCGGGGCTGATGCTGGCCGCCATGTGCGACCTGATCGTCGCCGCCGACGACGCGGAGTTCTCCAACCCGGTGCTGCGGCTCACGGGGGCCGGCGTCGAGTTGCTCGTCGAGCCGTGGGAGCTCGGGATCCGCAAGGCCAAGGAGTTCCTGTTCACGGGCGACACCATCGACGCCCAGGAGGCCTGGCGCCTGGGGCTGGTCAACCGGGTGGTGCCCCGGGCCGAGCTCGAGACCCGGACGCGCGAACTGGCCGACCGGGTCGCCCTCGTCCCCCCGGTCACGGCCCAGACGGTCAAGGACACCATCAACCAGACGGGCACCCTCATGGGCAAACGCGATGCGCTCAAGTACCACTTCATGGCTCACCATTGGGTGCACAACTCGTCCACCGCGCTCAACGCGCTGGCGGCCCGCAAGGCCAAGGGCTCCATGCGCGACGTGATGGCCGAGCGCGAGCAGGGCCACCCCGGATGAGCGAAGCGGCCGGGCCGCTCGCCGGCATCCGCGTCGTCGACGTCGGCACCCGCATCTCCGCGCCGTTCTGCGCCGGGTTGCTGGGCGAGCTCGGCGCCGACGTGATCAAGGTCGAGCTGCCGGGCGAGGGCGACTTCATGCGCACCATGGGCCCGTTCGTGCCGGTCGACGACGGCCCCGACTACTCGCTGTCGTGGGCCGTCGAGGGCCGGGGCCGCCGCGGCGTCACCTGCGACCTGCGCAAACCCGAGGGCAAGGAGCTCTTCAAGAAGCTGGTGGCGACGGCTGACGTCCTGTGCGAGAACTTCCGGCCCGGCACCATGGAGCGCTGGGGCCTGGGGCCGGCCGACCTGCCGGCCGAACTCGTCTACGTGCGCATCAGCGTCTTCGGGCAGACCGGCCCGTACGCGCCCCGACCGGGCCTCGACCGGCTCGGCATCGCCTTCGGTGGCCTCCTGCACCTCACCGGCGACCCCGACCGGCCACCCGTGCGTCCCGGCGTCACCGTCTCGGACTATCTCACCGGGGCGTTCGCCGCCTTCGCCGCGGTGGCCGCGCTCTACGGGCGCGACCAGGCCGGCCACGGGGGCGACGTGATCGACGCGCCGCTCTACGGCTCTGTTCTGCGCATCCTCGAGTGGACACTGGCCGGCTACGACCGGTTGGGAGTGGTGCGCCAGCGTGAGGGGAACCGGCTCTCGCACTCCGCCCCGCTCGACAACTACCCGACCGCCGATGGGTTCTACGTCTGCATCGTCGCCGGCTCCGACGCCAACTTCCGCCGGCTCTGTCAGGCCATGGACCGGCCCGACCTGGCCGAGGACACCCGGTTCGCCACGCTCGCCGAGCGAGCGGCCCGGGGCGACGAGATCAACGGCATGGTGGCCGAGTGGACCGCCGGCCTCCCGGCCGAGGAGATCACGGCGCGCTGCGTCGAGCACGACGTCCCGATCGGCACGGCCTACAGCGCCGCCGACATCTTCGCCGACCCCCACATGGCGGCCCGCGGCGACCTGGTGGCCGTGGACGACCCGGTCATCGGTCCGGTCCGTCAGCAGGCGCCGTTCCCCCGCCTCGCCAAGAGCCCCGCTCCCGTGCCCCGCGGCGCGCCGCGGCTGGGCGAGCACAACCGCGAGGTGTGGTGCGACCTGGTGGGCCTGAGCGAGGACGAGCTGGCCGACTTGGCCGCCCGCGGCGTCGTGTGATGGCGCCGCCCGCGGCGTCGTGTGACCTCGCTTCTGGCGCGGGGCGATGACGGCGCTGGTCAGCCCGACGCGATGAGCCGTTCCAGCGCCCGCCGGTCGACCTTCTCGGCGGCGGTGAGGGGCAGCGCGCTGAGCACCACCATGTCCTCGGGCAGCTTGTAGCGGGCCAGGCGTTCGGCGGCGAACGCGCGCAGCCCGGCCAGCTCCGGGGTCGGCCCCTCGCCCCGTGGCACGACCGCGGCCACGCCCACCTCGCCCATGACCGGGTCTTGCCGGCTCACCACGGCGACCGCGGCCACGTCGGGGTGGTCGGCCAGCACGCCCTCCACCTCCATGGGGTAGACGTTGTAGCCCCCGCGCACGTAGCGCTCACGGCTGCGGCCGGCCAGATGCAGCCGCCCGCGCTCGTCGACCCATCCGAGGTCGCCCGTCCGGACGCTGCCGTCTTCGGTGAACACCTCTGCGTTGGCGCTGCTGTTGCGCCAGTAGCCCTCCATCACCGCCGGAGACCCGAGACACACCTCGCCGATGGCGCCCGGCTCCACCGGTGCACCGTCCACGTCCAGGACGGCCAGGCGCACGCCGGGCTGGGGCCGGCCGACGCTCTCCTCGGCGTCCTCGTCGGGGTCGGTGAACGCGGTGCCGCACCCGATGCCGGCCTCGGTGCACGAGTAGCGCACGGCCAGCGGCGCGCCGATGCGCGCCCGAGCCTCGCGGACGAGCGCGGGGGTGGCCGGCCCGCCGCCCATGACGACGGCGCGCACCGACGAGAGGTCGGTGGTGTCGAACGCGGGATCGCGCAGCATCAACGCGATCTGTGTCGGGACACCGCCCAGTGCCGCGATCTTGAGCCGTGCCACCATGCGCAGCGCGTCGGACGAGTTCCACGGCCGGCGCGACAGGTGCTGGGTGCCGCCCTTCTTGAGGTTGCCCGCCAGCTTGGTGGTCGGGCCGAGGTGTGCCAGGGCCGAGCCCGCCATGGCATGGCCGCCACCGCCCCACGCCTCGCCGACGTCGCACTCGGTGATGAAGCCGATCTGGCGCCCGCAGAACACCGCTCCCCTGGGCGTCCCGGTCGTGCCCGACGTGAACACGATGGCGATGGGCCGCTCCTCGTCGTCGCTGACCAGCGGGTCCGGCCGGCCGCCGGGGCGGCGCAGCCCGGCGAGCACCGCCGGCGCCCGGGTGGCCGGCTCGACGAGGACGTGGGGAGGGCCCTCGGCCGTCCGGGCCGGCGCCAGCTCCTCCGTCGTCACGACGACGCGAGGGTCGGCCGCCCGCAGGACGGCGGCGCGCTCGGCCTGCACGAGCCTCGGGTTGACCGCGGCGGTGACCGCACCCAGCTTGGCCGCCGCCACGTAGGTCACGAAGTGCTCGGGCGTCGTCGGGAGCAGGAGCCCCACCACGTCGCCCTCCCCGACCCCGAGCTCGGCCAGCCCGGCGGCGGCCTCGTCCGCCATGGTGTCGAACTGTGCGTAGCTGAGTGTCAGGCCCTCGTCGGTGACGAACGCGGGGGACTGTCCGAAGCGTCGCGCCGCCTCGGCCGCGGTCTCTGCGAGCATGCGAGCCGGCCCCTCACCCCCGGGGGAGGCCGAGCACCTGTTCGGCCACGATGTTGCGCTGGATCTCCGACGTGCCGCCGGAGATGGTGCCGGAGAACGAGCGCAGGTACTGCAGCGCCCAGGCGCCGTCGTAGAAGGAGCCGTTGGCGCTCTCCTCGACGCGGTCCGGGTCGAAGTGCGCGAGGTCCCACTCGGTGAAGCGGTTCGGCCCCGGGCCGTCGAGGTCGAGCCCCTCGAGCCCGAGGGCGTCGGCGCCCAGGAGACAGGCCCGCTGCTCCGCCTCACTCGTGAAGAGCTTGAGCACCATGTGCTCGGGTGGCATCTCGCCCCGGGTCGCCTTGGCGAAGCCCCGGTAGCCGAGGCAGCGCATGGCGGTCGTGTCGGTGGCGAGCCGGCCGATGGCCTCCGCCAGGCGCGGGTCGTCACCCAGGGTGCCGCCGTGGCCGTCGGGACGCCGCGCCAGGCGGACGAGGCCCCGCAGCGTGCGCTCCATCTTCGCCACGTTCATGATCCAGAGCATCCCCCGCTCGTGGCGGAGCGACCCCCGGCTGACCGCCCATCCGTGGTGCAGCTCGCCCAGCAGGTTCTCCCCGGGCACCTCCACGTCGGAGAAGAAGACCTCGTTGAAATCGGCGTGGTGCGGGTCGGTCAGCTCGGGCAGGGGGCGGCACGTGATGCCGGGCGTCCGCATGTCGATGATCAGCACGCTGATGCCGCGGTGCTTGGGCGCCTCGGGGTCGGTGCGCACGTAGCACAAGCAGTAGTCGGCGTCGTGTGCCCCCGACGTCCACACCTTCTGCCCGTTCACCACGAAGTGGCCGTCGCGCTGCTCGGCCCTGGTGCGCAGCGACGCCAGGTCGCTCCCCGCGTTGGGCTCGCTCATCCCGAGACACCACGTGATCTCACCCCGGAGCGTCGGGACGACGAAGCGCTCCTTCTGGTCCTCGGTCCCGTACTCGACGATGGAGGCGGCGCAGATGGAGAGGCCCTGCGGGTTGAGCGAGCGCGGCACCCTGCGCTCGGCGACGACCTCGAAGTAGACCATCTGCTCCTCGGGCGTGGCGTTGCGGCCGCCGAGCTCGGGCGGCCACCCCGGCACCAGGTAGCCCGCGTCGAACAGGGCGCGCTGGAAGGTGCGCGCCCAGGGCGGCAGGTGCGCCGAGGAGCGGCGGGACTCCTCGCCCATGGCCTCGGCTGACGGCAGGTGCGCGTCCAGCCACGCCTCGAACTCGCGCCGGAACTCCGTCAGCGTTTCGTCTGCGGCGAGGCGCACGGCCAACTATGACACGGGCGTCATTCGGCGAGCGAGTCGTCGTCGTCGTCCACCTCAGGTGGGCCCGCCGCTCCCTGCTTGTAGCCGCGCCGGGCGGCGGGCAGGGCCTGAATGGCGAGCACGATCCCGAAGGCGGGCTCGGTCAGGAGGATCGACCCGGCGATCTCGTCCCAGCTGGCGCCGACCTCGGCGGCCAGCCGGGCGTGGCGCTGCACGCCACCGGGCTGCCGCGCAATGACGGTGCACACCATGCGGATCAGCTCGTGGGTCTTGCGGTCCGGGGCGCGCAGCGAGTCGATGGAGGCCATCCACGCGTTCTGCGCCTGCAGGACGCCCGGTGCCCACTCGCCGAGGAAGCGCTCCGAGGGGAAGGGCCAGACGTCCTCCTCGACGTCGATGTCGAGCGACTCGTCGGGTTCGGGGCCAGGGCTCACGGCGTGGCCATCGTACCGGCGCGGGTTCGGCTCAGGAGCCCGGCTCGGGGTCCCGGGGCTGGCCGAGGATGCGCTCCGCGATCACGTTGCGCTGCACCTCGCTGGTCCCACCGGCGATGGTCAGGCAACGGGTGGAGAGGAAGCCCTCCTCCCAGCGCTGCGCCTTGCCCTCGAGCACCGCGCCGTCCGCGCCGTAGAGCGCCATCCCCATCTCCTGCACGCGCTGTTCGTGCTCCACCCCGAGCAGCTTGCGCACGCTCGAGCCGCTGCCGGGATCGACACCCGACAAAGTGCGTAGCGTCGAGCGGTGGCCGAGCAGCGCCACCGACTGCGCCTCGGCGATCAGGTGCCCGAGCCGGTCCTCCAGGCTGGCCGGGCTGGGCTCGCCGCGCTCGCAGCGCCGCGCCAGCGTCCGGATGAGCGACTCCACCCCGTTGCCGAAGGAGGCGCCCGAGGACATGGAGACCCGCTCGTTGGCCAGTGTCGTGCGCCCGATGCGCCAGCCGTCCCCGGGCGCGCCCACGACGGCGTCGTCGGGGACGAAGACGTCGTTGAAGAAGACCTCGTTGAACATGGCGGCGCCGGTGAGCTCGCGCAGCGGCCGGATGTCGAGGCCTTCGGCGTGCATGTCGACGACGAAGTAGGTGATGCCGGCGTGCTTGGGCGCGTCGGGGTCCGAGCGGGCCAGGCAGATGCCGAAGTCGGCCGTCCGGGCCAGCGAGGTCCACACCTTCTGCCCGTTGAGGACCCAGCCCCCCTCGACCCGTTCGGCTTTCGTGCTGAGGGCGGCCAGGTCGGATCCTGCGCCGGGCTCGCTGAAGAGCTGGCACCAGTCGAGCCGGCCGTGCAGCGTCGGGCGGACCCAGCGCTCCTGCTGCTCCTGCGTGCCGTGCGCGATGAGCGTGGGCAGCGCCCACGCCCCGACGGCGAGGTGGGGCCGCAGCACGCCGGCGGCCGCCAGCTCCTCGTCGATCACGAGCTGCTCGAGCGGCGAGGCGCCCCGGCCCCAGGGGGCGGGCCAGTGCGGCATGATCAGCCCGGCCTCGGCCATGGCGGCACGCTGGTCGGCCTCACCGGCCGCGGCCACCTCGGCCACGACGGCGCGGATCTCCTCGCGCAGCGACTCGGCCTCCGGCGGCAGGTCGGCCGTCAGGTTGCGGCGGGCGCCGGTGATGGCCCGCGCCGCCACCTCGTGCTCGAGCGCGCCGATGTCACCGCCGGCGACCAGCTGCAGGTTGGCCATGGCCCGCTTCAGGTAGAAGTGCGCGTCGTGCTCCCAGGTGAACCCGATGCCGCCGAGGATCTGGATGCACTGCTTGGCGCAGTGCGCCGCCGCCTCGAGCGCCACGGCGCCGGCGATCCCCGCGCTCAGGTGGCGATCATGCGCCTCGTCGCCCGCCGCGTCCTCGCCCTCGCCCTCGCTCCAGGCCGCTGCGGCGTCCCAGGCCACCGCGGCGCATTGCTCGACCGCCACCAGCATGTCGGCCAGCGCGTGCTTGACGGCCTGGAACTGTCCGATCGGCCGGCCGAACTGGACGCGCACCTTGGCGTACTCCGACGCGGTCTCCAGGCACCAGCGGGCGATCCCCGCGCTCTCGGCGGCGGCCAGCGTCAGGGCCAGGCCGCGCACGTCGTCGTCGGGCACCATCACCTGCTCGCGGAACGGGACCGTGACCTTGCCCGGGCCGGCGATGGTGAGCTGTCCCAGGGCGCGGGTGCCGTCCAGGCCCGGCAGTGCCTCGACGGACACCGCGTCGCCGTGCGCCGCCCGATCCACCAGCAGCCATCCGGTCTCCGTGCCGTAGTCGAGCGGGACCAGGACCAGGCGGGCGGTGGGCAAGCCCAGCACCGGGCGCACGGTGCCGGCCACGGAGAGCGCCCCGTCGTCGACGAGCTGCCACGGGTGGGGCGCGGCGCCGAGCGCCACGGCGGCCGTGATGGACCCGTCCGCCAGGCCGCGCAGCCAGTCCGGGGGCACGGTGGCCGGTCCGCGGGGCAGGCGGGCCAGGGCGGCGGAGACGATCAGGGTCGGCAGGACAGGGCCCGGGAAGAGCGCATGCCCCAGCTCCTCGAGCACGACCGCCGTCTCCGCCAGCGTGAAGCCCTGGCCGCCCTGCTCCTCGGGCAGGTGGAGGCCGAGCCACCCCTGGGCGGCCATCTTCTCCCATGCCGCCGCGAGCTCCCCGGACCCGGCCGGCGCCTCGGCCGCGCCCCTCGGCACGGTGGCCGGACAGTGCGTCTGGGCCCAGCGCAGCGCGGCGGTGCGGAGCGACTCGTGGTCCTCGGTGACGGCGATCGGCATTATGTCCTCTCCTCGAGCGGGACCTCGGCGCCGGCGCGCCAGAGAGAGATGGCTCCGACCGGGCAGCCCTGCGCGGCCACGTGCAGCAACTCCTCCCCGCTGGCCGCGGCATCGACGACGACGGCATGGCCGTCGTCGCTCAGGTCGAAGGTCTCGGGTGCCCAGAAGACGCAGTTCCCCGACCCCATGCAGCGGTCCCAGTCGACCCGCACCTCCAGTGGTTCCCCCCCCATCAGGCCGCCCGCAGGACGATGGCGCTCGTCGGCACGCCCTCGCCGGAGGTCACCAGGCAGTGCTGCGCCCCCTCGACCTGGCTGGTCGAGGTCCCACGCAGTTGGCGCACGCCTTCGGTGACGAGGTTGAGCCCGTGCACGTAGGCCTCGGAGAGCCCGCCGCCCGAGGTGTTCACCGGCAGCGACCCCGTGTCCCAGCGCAGGTTGCCGTCGGCCACGAACGCGGCTGCCTCGCCCCGCCCGCAGAAGCCGTAGCCCTCGAGCGACAGCAGGATGAGCGGCGTGAACGCGTCGTAGATCTGCGCCACGTCGATGTCGGCGGGCCCGATGTCCGACTGCGACCACAGCTTCGCCGCGGCGGCCCAGGCCGGCCCCGTCAGCGGGTCGTCGCAGTAGTAGTTGACCATCGACTCGTGCTGGCGGTGCAGCCCCTGCCCGAACGCGTGCACCAACGCCGGTGGGTGCGGGCAGTCGCGGGCCCGCTCGGCCGAGACGAGCACGACCGCCAGGGCGCCGTCCGTCTCGAGGCAGTTGTCGAAGAGGCACAGGGGCTCGCTCACGAAGCGCGCCGCCATGTAGTCGTCACGCGTCATCGGCTTGTCGTACATCAGCGCAGCCGGATTGCGGTTGGCGTGGGCCCGCACCGCCAGGGCGACCTCGGCCAGGTCCCCGCGCCCGCCGCCGTGCTCGTACTGGTAGCGGCGGGCCAGCATCGCCACCTCGTCGACGGGCCGCAGGAGGCCGAAGGGCCGGGTCCATTGGGCTTGCGTCGGGAGGCGCGACGGCGCGGCAGCCCAGGGCCGGGCGGTGCGGGCGCCCCGCTTGCGGGCGCGCCACGCCACCACGACGTCGGCCTGCCCGGTGGCGATGGCCATGGCGGCGTGGCCGACGGTGGCGCAGCCGGCGCCGCCGCCGTAGCCCACCTGGGAGAAGTACGTGATGTCACCCGCACCGATCGTCTTGGCCAGGGTGACCTCGTCGGTCGTCTCCATGGTGAAGGACGACAGGCCGTCGACCTCGGAAGGGGCGATGCCGGCGTCGCGCAGCGCGGCCACGACGGCTTCCGCGGCCAGCTGGGCCTCGGGCCGGTCGATCTCCTTGGCGAACTCGGTCTGCCCGATGCCCACGATGGCCGCCGCGTCCCGCAGCGGGTTGGCTCTGCCGCCCATGGGCCTGAAAACTACCCTCCGGCGGGGAACACCACCGGCAGCGAGAGGGGCGAGCGGAAGGCCATCCCCTCGATGTGCGGAGGCACGGCCTCCGGATCCAACGTGAAGGGACCGAGGCGGTCGAGCAGCGTATTGATGGCGATGCGGGACTCCATGCGGGCGAGATGCATGCCCAGGCAGACGTGGACGCCGAAGCCGAAGCCCACGTGGGGGCGCTGCTCGCGGAACATGTCGTAGCGGTCGGGGTCGGGGTACTTGCGCTCGTCGCGATTGGCCGCGCCGATCAGGAGGGCGAGGTCGGCGCCCTCCTCGATGCGGACGCCGGCCAGCTCCGTGGCGCGGGTGGCCCGGCGCAGGATCACCGTCACCGGCGGCTCCCAGCGCAGGGCCTCCTCGAAGGCCTGGGGGAACAGCGAGCGGTCGGCGAAGAGCGCGTCGAACTGGGCCCGGTCCTGCAGCAGCGCGAACAGAAGGCTGCCCGAGGCGCGGTAGGTGGTCTCCACCCCGGCGGGCAGGAGCAGGCGCAGGAAGGAGAAGATCTCCTCGTCGCTCAGGTGCGTCCCGTCGACCTCGGCCCGCACCAGGTCGCTGATGAGGTCGTCGCCCGGCGTCGCCCGGCGCTCGGCCATGACGCCGGCGAAGTAGTCGCGCAACGCCGCCGAGGCGGCGACGCCGCGCTCCCAGTTGGTGGCCACGCTCGTGAGCTCGATCGCCCAGCGCTGGAACGTCGGGTAGTCCTCGCGCGGCAACCCGAGGATGCGGGCGATCACCTGCACGGGGAAGTTGAACGTCACCGAACGCACGAGATCCGTGCGCCCTTCGTCGATGAAGGTGTCGATCAACTCGTTGACGACGCGGGCGACGAGGTCCTCCTCCCAGCGCGCGAGCATCTTGGAGCGGAAGCTCGATGCGACCAGGGTCCGGACAGCCCGGTGCTCGGGCTCGTCCATCTGCAGGATGGTGCGCCCCATCACCATCCCCACGATCTCCCCGTAGATGGCCGAGGAGTAGGTCTCGCCGTCGCGCAGCACCTGGACGACCTCGTCGAAACCGAGGACGGTGACCGGTGCCGGCAAGCTCGGATCGGCGATCTCGGCCCCCTCGCCGAGGTCGATCGGCCCGACGTGCACCGGGCTCTCGCGCCGCAGCGCGTGGAGCGCGGGATAGGGGTTGCGGATGGTCCCCCCGACCACGTCCTTCAACTCATAGGGGTCGAACGGCACCGCGGCCGAGTCGGCCGTCGAACGAATGCCTGGCATGTCGCGGGTCCACCCCCTAGATTCGGATGTCACACCGGTGGCGACTGACATCGGTGTCATGTATAGCAAACGAACGTTGGGGAGGCGAGTACAAGGGCTCCCGGCGGACCCAGGCCAGGGCGGCGCCACGCCGGCTCGGCCCCGGATCAGTGAGGAGCGGCAGACGCCACAGCCAGGAGGGGCCCTCGGGCAACGGTTCGAGGACCCGAGGTCGGAGACCACGGAACGGGACCGGAGATGACCGTCGACACCGACGCCCAGGGTGGCGCGTCAGCGGACCGGGGCGGGCCGCCCCCCGGGGAGGGCTCGGCGACCCGGCGGCGGATCCTGCAGATCGCCCTGACGCTGATGTCCCAGCGGGGGGTCGACGGGACGAGCATGCGCGACCTGGCCTCCGCGGCCGGCCTCAACGTGGCCTCGCTGTACCACTACTTCCCCTCCAAACGAGATCTGCTGGAGTCGGTGCTGATCGAACAGGGGTTCCTGCCGATCCGACCGGTGCGCACGGACGTGGACGGCGCCGACCCCGAGTCCGAAGCGCTGACCCTGGCCCAGCTCCTGGCCGAGATCATGACCTCGATGTTCGAGGTCGAGGACTTCGTCCGCCTCATGGTCGGCGAGGCCATGCGCGGCGAGCCGACCGCCCGGGCCGTCGGCCGCGACCTGTTCGCGTCGTTCGAGACGAGCATCGAGGACTGGGTCAAGCAGAACCGTCCCGACCTCGATGCCGAGGGTCCCGGCGCCGCCGCCGTGGCCCGCCTCCTCAGCGCCATGGTGGTGGGCATCTTCATCCAGCACGCCGCCGATGTGCTCGGCGAGGAGGGGGATGACCTCGCCGCCCTGTCCCTCGGCCGGGCCCGCGAGGCGGCCTTCATCCTCCGGCCCCCGGAGTAGTGCCGACCACCACGCCCACCACCGCGCCGACCGCTGTCGCCGCCGGCGTCTTCACGGTCCCGGCCGAGACCGTCTGGGCCTACCGCCTCGATTTCGCCAACCTGCCGGGCTACAACCCCGACGTCAGCGGTGTGCGGCGCATCGCCGACGGGGATGCCGACGGGGTCGGGGGCGTGCACGGCCCCGGCGCCCGGTACACGTTCGCGTTGGCCGACCCCCGCCGACCCGGTGCGCACCAGCCCGTCGAGTTGTGGACGGTCGACGCCGTCGCGCCGACACTGGTGGCCGCCGGCATGGCGGGCCCCAGCGAGGCCTACGAGGAGTTCGTGGTGCGCCCCCTCCCCGACGGCGGGTGCGAGGCCACGCTCACGCTCTGGGTCACGCTGCCCGACGGCCTCCCCGATGACGTGCGCGCCGCCGCCAACGCCGGCAGCCTGGGTCAGATCAGCAAGGAGCTGCGCCTGATGCACGAAGTGCTCGAGGGTGGCGCCGGCTGACAGCGGGTGCGCGCCGGCGCCGGCGCCGGTGCCGACGACGACGCAAACGGCTCAGTCGGTGTACTGCGCGTCGGCGTCCGTCAGCCGCTCGGCGAGGCGCGCCAGCATCTTGATGCCGATGCTCGGCGTGGTCATGAGCATGGAGCGGAACTCCCGGGCATCGAGCACCAGCAGCTCCATCGGACTCGTCGCCACGACGTCGGCCGTGCGCATGCCACCGTGGAGGAGCGCCAGCTCCCCGAAGTAGTTCCCGGGACTGAAGCGCCGAACCTCTTTTTTGCCCACCCGGCACGAGGCTGTCCCTTCGAGGACCAGGAAGAACTCACGCCCGGGATGGCCGTTCTCCGTGAGGTAGGCACCCTCCTCGGCCCCGACCGGCGTGCCGAGCTGGGCGATGGCGCGCAGCTCGTGCTGCGAACAGTTGGAGAACAGCGGCACCTGGCGAAGGAGCTCGATCTGCTCTCTGGGGATCCGGCTGCGCATGAGGACTGCCCCTTCCCACCCCGCTCTTCCGGCAATGGGTGTTGGGGGAGCGTACCGCCCCGTCGCCCCGTCGGCTCGTGCAAGCGGAGGGCTGCTCAGCCGCCGTCGCGCAGGCGTTGCCGCAGCACGAACTTCTGGATCTTCCCCGAAGGTGTGCGCGGCAGCTCGTCGACGACCCGGAGCTCCTCCGGCCATTTCTGGCGGGTGAGGCCCGCCGCGGCCAGGTGCGCCCGCACGGCCTCGAGGTCCGGGAGCTCGCTCCCCGGCTGCATGCGGAAGAAGGCACAGCCGTGCTCGCCGAGGCGCTCGTCGGGCGCCGCCACCACCGCCACCTCGGCCACCCCCTTCATGTGCGCCAGGAGCTGTTCGACCTCGGCCGCGCTCACGTTCTCGCCGCCCCGGATGATGATGTCCTTGACGCGGTCGGTGATGGTCAGGTAGCCGTCGACGTCGATCACGCCGACGTCGCCGGTGCGGAACCAGCCGTCCTCGTCGATCGCCTCGGCCGAGAGCGCCGGGTCCGTGTAGCCGGCGAAGCGGTCCGGCCCCCGGCTGAGGATCTCGCCGGGCTGGCCGACCTCGGTGTCGTGCCCCTCCTCGTCCACCGTGCGGATCTCGACCCACTCGAGCGGCCGGCCGTCGGTGTGGATGCGCTTCTCCTTGGCCACCTCGTGCTCGGACCCCGTGACCGACGGGTGCTCCGTGGACCCGTACGAGCGCACCAACGAGATCCCGAGCTCGTCCGCCCGCTCGGCCACCGCGTTCGGGATGGGCGACCCGCCCAGCCCGACGAAGCGCATCAGCTCCACGTGCTCGGGGCCGAATCCGGGGCAGTCCAGCAGGCTGGTGAAGAAGTAAGTGGAACCGCTCCCGGCGGCGATCTGCTCCTCCACCATCGCCTCGAGCACCGTGGGGGGGTCCCAGCCGTCGATCATGTAGATGGGCCGTCCCCCGACCAGCGGGCAGAGCAGGCCGCCCAGCATCCCGATGGCGTGGCCGACCGGTGCGCCCACCAGGCCGGGCCGGTCGCGCCCGGCCTGGTGCCCGGACAGCTGACGGACCTCGCAGCCCAAGGTGCGGTGCGAATGCACGACACCCTTGGGGTCCGCGGTGGTGCCCGACGTGTAGCCGATGACCGCCGCACCGTCGGGGTCCACGTGGGCCGGCCCACTGATGGGCACCGCGCCGCGCAGGTCGTCGAAGGGGACGTCGCCGGACGCACCATCGGTGTCACCCACCACCACGACGTGCTCCAGGTCCGGCAGCCCCGCGCGAATGGTCGCCAGCTCGGCCAGGTAGTCGCGCTGGCCGATGCGCGCCACGATCACCAGGGCGCGGGCACCGCTCTGGCGGAGGATGAAACCGACCTCCTTGGGCCCGTAGAAGTGCACGATCGGCACCAGCGTCACGCCGAGCATGGCGCACGCGTAGAACGTGATGGCCGCCTCGACCCAGTTGGGCAACTGGAAGGCCACGACGTCGCCCGGCCCGAGCCCCAGTGCGCGCAGCCCGCCCGCCACGCGCAACGACTCCTCGTAGACCTCGCCGACGGTCCCGAGGTGCGGGTGCGTCGGCGACCAGATGCGGAAGCGGCGCGTCGGGTCCTCCAGGAGGGCGTCGCGCAGGAACTCGCCGAGCGTGCGGTCGTCCCAGGCGCCCTCGGCCAGGTACCGCTCGGCCAGGTCGTCCGGCATGGGGCGCAGCTCGAACGTGGTCATGCCGACTCGATGAAGAGCGTGGCCAGCCGGCGGCGCTGCGGCCCGGCACCGCCGGAGAGCAGCTCGTTCTGCTTCACCCGCTTGAACAGGAAGTGGGCATCGTTGGCCCAGGTGAACCCGACGCCGCCGTGCAGCTGGATGTCGTCACCGGTCACGCGCACCGCCGCCTCGGCGGCGTAGCTGGCGGCCATGGCGGCCGACTGGGCCCGCTCGGGCGCCTCTGTGTCCGACGCCCAGGCGGCGAACTGGAACCCGGCACGGGCCATCTCGACCTGCTGGAACATCTCGACCAGCCGGTGGCGCACCGTCTGGTACGTGGAGACCGGCTTGTC
This sequence comes from uncultured Acidimicrobiaceae bacterium, assembly GCA_963840245.1. Lineage (GTDB taxonomy): Bacteria > Actinomycetota > Acidimicrobiia > Acidimicrobiales > RAAP-2 > Bog-473. Next base: position 13,239 of record CAWIYI010000035.1, on the reverse strand, counting down.
GAAGACGATCCGTTCGGACGTGTAGGCGATCGCCTCGGCGAGGGCGCGGTCGGCGGCCCCGACGCTCTCGGCCGCCAGCGCGACGGCGATGTCGTCCTCCACCCGCTGCCACAGTCCCGTCTGGTTGCCCGGCGGGCCCAGGGGGACCACGGCGGTGTCGTCGAGGACGAGCCGGGCCAGCTTGCGGGTCGGATCGAGCGACGGGACGAGCTCGGCCCCGGGAGACTCGAGCAGGTAGGAGCGCAGCCCTTCCTCGCTGCGGGCCACCACGATGGCCCAGTCCGCGCTGTGCCCGTCGACGACGGCCGGCTTCTCGCCGGAGAGCACCCACTGGGCGCCCTTGCGCCGCGCCCTCGTCCGCACCGTCTGCACGGGCTCCCCGTGTCCCTGCTCGCCCAGCGCCACGGTGCCGCGGCGGGCCCCGGAGGCCAGGTCGCCCAGCAGCTCCGTCGCGCCGAGGGCGCGGGCGGCCAGCGTCGCCGCGACCGCCGAGGAGAAGAACGGCCCGGGCAGCGGAATGCGGCCCATCTGCTCGAGGACGACGCAGGTCTCGAGGAGGCCGGCCCCGCTGCCGCCGTGGTCCTCGGGCACGAGCAAGCCCGTCCAGCCCAGCTCGACCAGCATCGACCACAGGGCCGACGTGATGCCGTCCGGGTCGTCGGCGAGCTGGCGTACCACGTCGGGCCCGCACTCGCGCTCGAGCGCCGTGCGCGTCACGTCCTGCAGCGCGAGCTGCTCGTCGTCGTACGTGAAGTCCACGGCCTCCCCTACGCCTCGCTCACGACGCCTCGTTCACGCGCGTCATACCCTGACACCGGCGTCACAGTACACGGTGGTCGGGTACCCTTCCCCCGTGGATTTTGCCCTTGCCCCCGAGGACGAGAAGTTCCGCGACGAGCTGCGCGCCTGGCTCGACGAGCACCTGCCGCCCTTCCTGGAGGCCGAGTCGCTCGGCGACGACGCCAGTCTCTCGGGCGAGGCCAGCCAGCGGCGGCGCCAGAAGTGGCAGCGCATGCTGCACGAGGGCGGATGGGCCGCCATCCACTGGGGCCCCGAGTACGCGCACGGCCGCACCATCAACGCCATGCAGCGCCTGCTCTATTCCGAGGTGATGGCCGAGTACCGCACGCCGGGCATGTTCAACACGAACGGGATCTGGCAGATCGGGCCGATGATCATCGCCTGGGGCACCGAGGAGCAGAAGGCGCAGTGGCTCCCCTCCATCCTCGAGGCCGAGGAGCACTGGTGCCAGGGCTTCAGCGAGCCCATGGCGGGCAACGACCTGGCCAACCTGCGCACCACCGCCATCTACGACCCCGACACCGACGAGTACGTCGTCAACGGCTCGAAGATCTGGATCTCGTCCGCGCACCTGGCCACCTGGGGGCTCTTCCTGCTGCGGACCGACCCGACCGCCATTCGAGCGCGGCAAGAAGCACGAGGGGATCACGGCCTTCGTCCTCAACCTCAAGACGCCCGGGATCGAGGTGCGGCCGATCCGGGACATGGCGGGCGAGGAGCTCTTCAACGAGATCTTCTTCACCGACGTGCGCATCCCGGCCCGCTGGCGCCTGGGCGACGAGGGCGCCGGCTGGATGGTGGCCATGGGCACCCTCGGCTACGAGCGCGTCGGCATCGCCTCGCAGATCGCCATCCTGGCTGCCGACCTGCGCGCCATGGTGTCGGCCGCCCGCAGCGTGAACCCGGGCGCGCTCGAGGATCCGTCGCTGCGGGACCGTATCGCGGGGGTGTGGACCGAGATCGAGCTGGCGCGCCTCCTCTCGCTGCGGGCCCTGTCGAAGATCATGAAGGGCGAGAAGAACTGGCCCGAAGTGCCCTTCGCCAAGCTTTCGTGGTCCTCCATGGCGCAGACGTTGGCCGAGCTCGCCGTCGACCTGCTCGGCCCGGCCGGCGCCCTCGCCCGCGGCGGCCCCGACGCGGTCGACCGGGGCAAGTGGACCCGCCTGTACGCCTTCCAGCGCTACTCGACCATCGGCGGGGGCTCCACCGAGATCCAGAAGAACATCATCGCCGACCGGGCCATCGCCATGCCCGGCACGTCGCGCGGCTGACCGCCGCCGCCGCGTTGCCCGCCGACCCCCGCGCCACCTGCATCATCGGCGTCGCGCGCCGCACCTGGCATCCCGCCGAGGCGCCCGAGGGCGCGCCCGAGCCGTTGGCGATGTGGGAGCAGATGGCCCACGACGCCGCGGCCGACACGGGCACCGCGGACGCGTCGTCGCTCCTCGGCGCGCTCCAGAGCATCGACGTCGTCTACTCGCAGTCCTGGCAGTACGACGACCCCGTGGGCCGCCTGGCCGAGCGCATCGGCGCGTCGCCGGCCCGGCGCCGCTACTCGGGCATCGGCGGGTCCGTCCCCCAGGTGCTGGCCGGGGAGACCGCCGCCGAGATCCGGGCGGGCCGCCTCGACCTGGCGCTGCTCACCGGCGCGGAGGCGCTGGCCACCGTCCGCCGCCTGAAGAAGGCGGGAGAGAAGCCGGCGTGGTCGTTCCGGCCGGCCGAGAGGCGGCCTTTTCCGATGGACATGGACTTCGACCCCTCGGAGATCAGCCACGCCGTCTTCGAGGCCTACCTGACCTTCGCGCTCTTCGACAATGCCCGGCGGGCCCACCTGGGCCGAGGCCTCGACGAGCACCGCGCTGCGCTGGGCCGCGTGCTGGCGCCGATGACGGAGGTCGCCGCCGCCAGCCCGCACGCCTGGTTCCCCGTGGCGCGGGAGGCGAGCGAGATCGTGACCGCGGCGCCGGACAACCGCATGGTCGCCTACCCCTACACCAAGCTGATGACGTCGATCATGGACGTCGACATGGCGGCCGCCGTGATCCTGGCCAGCACGGCGAGGGCCGACGCGCTCGGCGTGCCCGACGAGCGGCGGGTGTACCTGCGGGGTTCGGGCTACGCCGAGGACCCGTCCCACGTGGCCGGGCACCCCGACCTCTGGCGGTCCCCCGCCATGGCCGCCGCGGCGGACGCGGCGCTGGCCGGCGCCGGCATCGGCGTCGACGACGTCGCCCACCTCGACCTCTACTCGTGCTTCGCCAGCTCGGTGTGCTTCGCGCTCGACGCGCTGGGCATCAGCGAGGACGACCCCCGGGCCCGCTCGCGTGACACAGACGGGCGGGCTGCCCTACCACGGCGGTCCCGGCTCGAACTACATGACGCACGCGCTGGCCGCCATGGCCGAGACGCTGCGCCGCGAGCCGGGCACCTTCGGCGTGACGAGCGGCGTGGGCATGCACATGCAGAAGCACGCCTACGGGGTGTGGTCGACCGAGCCCGGCGCCGCGCCGCCGCCCGACCCGGTGCGCGCGGCTCCTGCGGCCGAGCCGGTCGCGATCGTCGGCTCACCCGAGGGGGTGGCGACCGTCGCCACCTACACGGTGCTGCACGGCCGGGACGGCGCGCCGGAGCGGGCCGTGCTCATCTGCGATCTGCCCGGGGGCGGCCGCTGCTACGCGCTCCTCGGCGGCGGCGAGGCCGCGCTGTCGGGAGCCGAGGCCGAGGAGCTGATCGGGCGGACCGTCGACCTGGCGCCGGCGGACGGGATCAACCACGCCCACCTACGCTGAGCCGCGCCCGACGGGGTCCCGGTGACACGTGTCGTCGGCGGGCTCGACGGCTGCCCCGGCGGGTGGGTCCTCGCCACCGTCCCTGTCGACGACCGCGCCGGCGAGCGTTTCGACGTCACCGTCCTGTCGTCGCTCGCGCCGGTGGTGGCCGCGCTCACGTCGGGCCGGATGGTCTGTGCCGCCATCGACATCCCCATCGGCCTGGCCCCGCGGGAGCCACGGGCCTGCGACCTGGCCGCCCGCCGGCTGCTCGGCCCGCGTCGCAGCTCGGTGTTCCCCGCCCCGGCACGCGACGTGCTCGGCGCGCGCTCTTACGAGGAGGCCTGCGCGCGCTCGCGCCGCGCCTGCGGCAAGGGGATCTCGCGCCAGCTGTACAACATCCTTGACAAGATCCGCACTGTCGACGCGCTGCAGTCGCCCCGGCTCCAGCGCCAGCTCTTCGAGATGAGCCCCGAGCTGAGTTTCGCGACACTGACCGGAGCGCCCATGCCGGCCAACAAGCGGACCCCCGCCGGGCGGGCCGACCGGGAGCAGGCGCTCCGGTCCGCGTTCGGCGATCGGAGCGCGCCCGAGGTGCCGCCGGCCGGCGCGAAACGGGACGACGTGCTGGACGCGCTGGTCGGGGCCTGGACGGCGCGTCGCCGTGCGGCCGGCCGGCAGCGGCAACTTGGTGGCGAGACGGACGAGCGCGGTCTCCGGATGGAGATCATCGCCTGACCCCGCGGACTACCCGGCGCGACGGAAATCCAGGAACTGCGACACGCGCATGAAGCGCATGATCCCGCGGCCGATCGCCGGCACGTGCTGGCGGTGCGGATCCGTCACCACCTCGGGGTCGGTGAGCTCGTACTCCTTGCTCCGGGTGATCAGGCGCACGGCACCGTGGGCCAGCGCGTTGCGCACCCACTCGGCGTCGGGGCCGTAGGTCAGGGCGAAGCGGAAGCCGTCCTTCGTCGGGAACACGTTGACCGGGGTGCGGTAGACGGTGCGGGTCCGCCGGCCCACGTGGATCACGATCCCCAGGCCGGGCAGCCTGCCGGCGAGGTGGACGACGATCTTGTTGGTGAACGCCCGGTTGAACCTCGCCACGCGCCGGCCCAGGCGCGGCGGGCGCGGCGCGACGTGCTGCCCCGACCGCGGCTGCCCCGAGTGCGCGCTCATACGAGCGTCAGCCCGCCGTCGACCGCCAGGACCTGTCCGGTGATGTAGCTGGCCTCGTCCGAGAGCAGGAACACCGCCACCGCCGCCACCTCCCAGGCCGTGCCCTGGCGACCCAACGGGACCGGTGTGCGGGTGCGTGACGGTCGTCCGGCCGACGCCGCCCGCCCGAGCGGCGTGTCGATCAGGCCGGGGGCGAGCACGTTGGCCCGGATGCCGCGCCGGGCGCCCTCGACCGCCACGTGGCGGCTCAGACCGATGAGCCCGGCCTTGGAGGCGTCGTAGGCGGGGATGCGGCTCCCGGGGCGGATCCCGGCCACCGAGCCGACGAACACGATCGACGCGTCGTCCGACAGGGTCACGAGCGCGCGGCGCACCAGCATGAAGTGCGCCCGCAGGTTGAGGGCGAACGTCTTGTCCCAATCGTCGATGGAGGTGCCCGCGACGCCCATCCCGAAGCCGGTGCCCACGTTGAGCACGAGCCCGTCGGGCGCCCGGCCCGGCTCGTCGGAGACAGCCAGACGGCAGCCCTCCTCGGTGGTGACGTCCGCCACGACGATCGCCGCCTTCCCACCCTCCTCCGTGATCAGCCGCCAGGTCTCCTCGACCGCGGCCTCGTCACGGTCGACGCAGACGACTGACGCGTCCTCCCGCGCCGCCCGCACCGCGATGGCGCGGCCGTTGCCGATCGGCGCGTCCGGGTCACGCGACGGCTGGGTGCCGGCCCCGATCACCGTGATGCTCCGGCCCGTCAAGAGCGCCATCGTCGACCCCTACCCCGCCGGACCGCCCGGTACCCGCTGCGCCATCGCCTCCGCCCGGGGCTCGAGCTGTATCCGGAGCGACCCCAGCACGGTGGTGAGCATCAGGTAGTGGCCGATCAGCATGAGCAGCTCAATGAGCTCGCTCTCGCGCAAGAGGTCCGCCAACACCTCCCAGGTGGCATCGGAGACGGCGTCGTCGTCGGCCGTCTCGTCGACGGCCCGCAAGGCGGCGCGCTCCAGCGGTGTCCAGGCGATCGCGTCGAGCCCGCCCTTGTCGCCGAGCGCCGAGATCTCGGCCGCCGTTACCCCCTGCGCCTCCGCCAGCTCGATGTGCTGCGCCCATTCGTACCGGCCGCCGAAACGCGCCGCCGTGCGCAGGATCACCAGCTCGCGCAGGCGGCCGGGGAGGCTCCCGGCCAGCAGCGCACCGCCGAAGCCCAACCAGCGCCGGAACAGCTCGGGGTCGGCCCGGCCCAACGTCGTGAAGATGTGCATCGGCTCGTCGGTCCCACCCGGCGAGTGCTCCAGGACCCGGGTCAGCCGCTCGTCCCACTCGCCGGCGGGGAGTGGAGGGAGGCGCGGCCCGATCTCGGTCATCGCCGCATCGTAGGCATGCGCGACCCGTCCGGTCGCCCGGGCCCGGCGCCCTCAGCGCAACGGGCGGAATCCCATGGGGGGCGGCCCCGATCCCGGCAGGCGACCGACCGGGGTGTCGGGGCGGCACACCTCGTCGAGGATGCCGTACTCCACGGCCTCCGCCGCACCCAGGAACCGCCCGTGCGCCAGGTCCTGCTCGACGGTGGTGGCCGGCCGGCCCGTGGCGTCGCCCACGCGCGCACAGAAGTGCCGGCGCTCGGCGGTGCGCAGCTCGGCCCACTGGGCCACGTTGCGCACGTGGGCCTGCAGCTCGGTGGCCGGTTCGCACAGCGAGAAGCGGGTGCTGGGCATGGCGGCCCGGTGGGCGCAGACTGCGACCACACCGATGGCGCCCGCCCCCACCTGCCCGAGGCAGAGCGCCCGGACCGGCACGCCCATCAGCTCGATCACGTCCATCAGGGTCAGCGCGGGCCCGAGGCCGGCATCGCCGCAGTCGACCCGCAGGGTCACGGGGTCGTCACCGTCGGCATCGAGGGTCATCAGCTCCGCCGAGACGCGGGTGACGGACAGCTCGTCGAGCGGGCCGTGCAGCAGCACGACGCGCTGGGCCAGCAGGCGCTGGGCCAGCACCTCGGACAGGGGCTCGGGACGGCTGCCGACCCCCTCGGCCCCCGGCACGCCCGGCACCGGCGGCAACCAGGGCCACCCCTCGTCGTCGTCACGCATGCTCGATCCTCCATTCCAACCGGGCTCCGAGCGCCGTCGTGTACCGCTGCACCGTCGAGAGCCGGACGTCGAGGTCACCCGCCTCGAAGCGGGCGACGGCCGACTGCGAGGTGCCCATGCGTGACGCCACCTCGGCCTGGGAAAGCCCGAGCTCCCGGCGCAGGGACAGCAGCTGCCCCGACACCGAGCGCCGGCGCTCGGCCATCTCGCGGAAGCCCGGGAAGACGGTGGGATGACGACGCTCGCTCACGATGACCGATTATCTCACATTTGATATAACGTGGGAAGCACCCGCACCGAGACGGAGGAGCGCACCATGAGCCCGACCACGACGAACCGCCCGGACCGCCTGCACCAGGTCCTGGTCCCCACCGTGATCGAGGAGGGCAACCGGGGAGACCGTGCCTTCGACATCTACAGCCAGCTGCTGCGCGAGCGGATCGTCTTCCTGGGTCAGGAGGTCGACGACCAGGTGGCCAACCTGATCATCTCCCAGATGCTGTTCCTCGAGGCCCAGAACAGCGAGCGGGACATCTTCCTCTACATCAACTCCCCCGGCGGCGTGGCGTACGCCGGCATGGCGATCTACGACGTCATGCAGCACGTGGAGCCCGACGTGTCGACCATCTGCGTCGGCATGGGCATGTCCGCCGCCGCCATGATCCTCTCCGGCGGCGCCGCCGGGAAGCGCTTCGCCCTGCCCAACGCCCGGATCATGATCCACCAGGGGTCGGCCGGCACCCGCGGCGCGCCCTCCGACATGGAGATCCAGCTCCGTGAGGTGCTGTCCCTGACCCGCCGGATGTCCGAGATCATCGCCCACCACAGCGGGCAGCCCTTGGAGCAGGTGGCCAAGGACATCGACCGCGACTTCTACATGACGTCGGCCGAGGCCCGCGACTACGGGATCGTCGACGACATCATCCTGCCCCGCCGCGGCCTGTGCGCTCCCGGCGCCCAAGGGCGTGCGCACGAACAAGAACTGCAGGCTGCGAGCGGGTGAACACGGCCTCAACCGGCACCCCGAAAACACCATTCTGTCCTGCGGACGGCGTTTGCCCCCTGCCGACGGACCTGACGACCCGACCGCCCCACGGCCGTGTGGCGGCGCGTAAGGTATGTGACACGAGTGTCAGGGGAGACCGGGCGCCCACGTCGACAAGGGGAGAGACACATGCGGACTGAAGACCTGATCCTGGTGAGCGTGGACGACCATGTCATCGAGCCCCGGGGCATGTTCGACGGGCTCCTGCCCGCCAAGTACCAGGACAAGGCGCCCAAGATGATCCGCCGCGACGACGGGACCGACTACTGGTACTACGACGGCAACGAGATCCCGAACGTCGGCCTCAACGCAGTGGTCGGCCGGCCGCCCGAGGAATACGGGGTCGAGCCGATGTCGCTCGACGACATGCGGGTGGGCTGCTACGACGTGCACGAGCGGGTCCGCGACATGTCGGTCAACGGTGTGCTCGGCTCCATGTGCTTCCCCTCCTTCCCACAGTTCTGCGGCCAGCTCTTTGCCCGGCGCGAGGACAAGGACGAGGCGCTCGCGATGGTGCGCGCCTACAACGACTGGCACATCGACAAGTGGTGCGGCGCCGAGCCCGGTCGCTTCATCCCGCTGTCGATCCCGGTGATCTGGGACCCCGAGCTCGGCGCCGAAGAGGTGCGACGGGTGGCCAAGAAGGGCTGCCACGCCGTGACCTTCTCGGAGAACCCCGAGAAGCTCGGCTGGCCTTCCCTGCACAACGAGCACTGGGACCCGTTCTGGACGGCCTGCGCCGACGAGGGCACGGTCGTCTGCATGCACCTGGGCTCGTCCTCGCAGATCCTCATGACCTCGGTGGAGGCACCGATCGACGTCATGATCAGCCTGCAGCCCATCAACATGGTGCAGGCGGCCGCCGACCTGGTCTGGTCGCCCATTCTGCGCAAGTACAAGGACCTTCACTTCGCCCTCTCCGAGGGTGGCATCGGCTGGATCCCCTACGCCCTCGAGCGCATCGACTACGTCTACGAGCACCACCACAAGTGGACCGGCCAGGACTTCGGCGACCAGCTCCCGAGCCAGGTCTTCAAGGACCGCATCATCACCTGCTTCATCGACGATGCCTTCGGTGTGGACAGCCGCAAGTACCTCAACATCGACAACATCACCTGGGAGTGCGACTACCCGCACTCGGACTCGACGTGGCCCACCGCTCCGGAGGCACTCATGAAGTACCTCGACGGGGTGTCGGACGAGGACATCAACAAGATCACGCACCTCAACGCCATGAAGCACTTCCGGTTCGACCCGTTCAGCGTCCGGCCGCGCGAGAAGTGCACCGTGCAGGCCCTGAGGGCCGAGGCGGCCGACGTCGACACGTCGCTCGTCTCGCGGGCCCGCGGGCAGACGTCCCGGGACGAGAACGGCATCGTGAGCGTCACCAGCTTCACGACACGCCTCAGCCGCGACTGACGGCGCCGGGACCCGACCCCAGACCCGATCGAGCCCAGCGGTCGCGGCTCTCCTCCGTCCTCGACCGACGACCGCCTGCCGAAGAAAGCACTGAGGCCACATGCCGATCGACTACGTCACCGGGGGCGACCACGTCGTCACCATCACGATCAACCGCCCCGAGGCGCGCAACTCCATGGACATGGAGCATTTCTTCCAGCTCCGTTCGGCGTGGGACCGCTTCGGTGAGGACGACGATGCCTACGTGGCGATCGTCACGGGCGTGGGAAGGGACTTCTGCGTCGGCGCGGACCTCAAGACCTACATCCCCCAGATCACCGAGCTGCAGAAGAAGCTGAAGGGCGGCGGCCGCCCCGAGGAAATAGGCGGCTACCGGCTCGACGACGGGGTCAAGGCGGTGCTGCGCGGCACCAAGCTCTACAAGCCGATCATCGCCGCCGTCAACGGCACGTGCGTGGCCGGCGGCATGGAGATGCTCGGCGGCACCGACCTGCGGGTGGCCAGTGACACGGCGACGTTCGGGGTCATGGAGCCCAAGCGCGGCCTCTTCGCCGGCGGCGGCACGACGGTCCGGCTGCCCCGGCAGATCCCCTACCCCGCCGCCATGGAGCTCCTGCTGTGCGCGGACCAGGTGCCCGCCCAGCGTGCCTACGAGATGGGACTGCTCAACGAGGTCTGCCGGCCCGCCGACCTCATGGAGCGGGCGCTCGACTACGCGCGCCGCATCACGGCCAACGGGCCCTTCGCAATCCGCAAGACGAAGGAGTCCGTGCTGCGCGGCCTGGCGACGGACATGAAGGAGGCCTACCGGATCGAGTCAGAGATCTCCGGTGAGGTCTTCAGCAGTGCTGACGCCACCGAGGGGCCGCTCGCCTTCGCCGAGAAGCGGGCGCCCAAGTGGCAGAACCGCTGACCAGGGTCTGAGCGAGCGGCGGCTCCGCCGGCGCAGAGGGATCAAGAGGCGCGCCCCGTGGGGTTCCTCGATGAAGCTCCCCCGCCGGAGCCGCACTGCGCAGGGTCGTAGGGCGTCGCGTGGCTCGCGCCGGTTCTGCCCGACCCGGGAGCAGGCCGTCGGGGGAGGCGGAGAGGGCGGAGAGGTCGGAGAGGGCGGAGAGGGCGGAGAGACGTGTTCTGGCACTATCAACGAACTCGTTGATAGTTTGCGGAAACATCGCCCGCTGCTGAGACCCTGAGCCGGGCCAGGGCAGCCCGTAGGCCAAACGACTTGCGGGACGGGTCGGAACCCGCGATGTCGTCCCCTCTCAGACGGTGCCGATGCTCCGCCGGAGCGAGAGGAGGGAGGGAAAGCCGACGATGAAGGTCTGCAGCCTCCAGCCGCCCGGTGAGAGCCCATGCCGCTTGGCCATCCTCCCGGCGGCGAGTGCCTCGGTGGCGTGCACGACGGCGGTCCCGATCAACAACGCCTGCAGGGTCTCGCGCGGCGGCAAGCCGTCGCCGGTCATATCGTTCACTCTGTCGTAGGCGTTCTTGCTCACCGCCAGCTTGGACAGCGCGACGATGCCGCCGTCGAGGAGGAAGAACCAGAACCATGACGGGCGGACCGCGCCCGGCCGCTTTGCACGTGCCATGCGCACCTTCTAACGGGACCGGGCGCCGGGGAGCAACCGCACGGAGTCCGGCGCAGAGCGGGGTGCCGCGGCCAGTTGCCCGCACGCCGCGTCGATCTCCGCGCCCCGGGTGACCCTGATGGTGGCGTTGACGCCGAGCGCCACCAGCTGGTCGCGGAACCGGCGCACCTGGTCCCGGCGCGAGCCCACCACCGGGTACCCGGGCGTTGGGTTGAGCGGGATGAGGTTCACGTGCGCGCCGAGCGGCCGCGCGAAGCCGCCCAGCTCCGCGGCGTCGCGGCTCCTGTCGTTGACGCCGTCGATCATGGCCCACTCGATGGAGAGGCGACGCCGGCTGGCCGTCACGTACTCGGCGCATGCGTCAGCGAGCATCGCGAGTGGGTAGCGCCGGTTGATGGGCACGAGCTCGTCCCGCAGGAGGTCATTGGCGGCGTGCAACGAGACGGCCAGGTTCACCGGCAGCGTCTCCGCAGCCAGGCGGCGGATGCCCGGCACGATGCCCACGGTGGACAGGGTCAGGTGCCGGGCGGAGAGGCCCATGTCACCGTGCAGCCGGACGACGGCCCCCCACACCCGGTCATAGTTGGCCAACGGCTCCCCCATCCCCATGAAGACGACGTTGGAGACCCGCCGCGACCCGGCTTCGCGCATCGCGGCCGCCACCTGTTCCACGATCTCGCCCTGGGTCAGCTGCCGTTGGAAGCCGGACTGGCCGGTGGCGCAGAACTGACAACCCATGGCGCAGCCGGCCTGCGTGGAGACACAGACGGTCACCCGGTCCGAGTAGCGCATCAGCACGGTTTCCACCTTGGCGCCGTCGCCGAGCGCCCAGAGCCATTTCGTGGTCTCACCGTCGTCGGCCGACTGCCGGGACACTTCGAGCAAAGCCGGGGGCAACGCAGCCGCGAGCGCGGTCCGGAGGTCGGCCGGGAGTTCGGTCATCTCCTCGGGCCGTTGCACCCGGGAGTGGAGCCCGTCCCAGACCTGGCTCGTCCGATAGGCCGGCTCGCCGTCGAGGATGACAGCCAGCTCCTCCCGCGTCAGGTCGTAGGGCGCGGGCACCGACCCAGGCTAGGGGGCTCCCGACCCCGGCAGACGATCGGGCCGGTCGTTTCCGAGGATGACCGTGCCCGCCGCGGTGAACCAGCCACTGGTCCCGTTCACGCAGGCCAGGCCGGCGTCGGGCACCTGGCGGGCGCCGCACTCACCCCGGAGCTGCTTGACGGCCTCAATGAGCAGGAACATCCCCCGCATGCCGGGCTGACAGGCGGACAGGCCGCCCCCGTCGGTATTGGTCGGCAGCGCACCACCGACGCGGAGCTTGCCGTCCTCCACGAAGGACCCGCCCTCGCCTTTCTCACAAAAACCGAGCCCCTCCAGGGTCAGGATCACCATGGGCGTGAAGGCGTCGTAGGCCTGCAGTGTGTCGATCTCCGCCGGCGTGACGCCCGCACGCTCGAACGCGAGCTCCCCCGAGCGGACGCAGGGCGACTCGGTGAAGTCCTCCCACTCGCTCATCGTCGTGTGGGAGACGGCCTCGCCCGTCCCCAGGACCCAGACCGGCGCCTTGGCGCAGTCCCGCGCCCGCTCCTCGGAGGTGAGCACGATGGCCCCGCCGCCGTCGGTGCGGATGCAGCAGTGGAGCTTGGTCAACGGGTCCCACACCATCGGCGCGTCGACGACGTCGTCGATCGTGATGGGGTCCTGGTAAAAGGCATCGGGATTGAACCCGGCGTTGTAGCGAGTGGACACGGCCACCTCGGCCAGCTGCTCGATGGTCGTACCGAACTCGTGCATGTGGCGCCGAGCCACCATGGCATAGTGCGAACCGACGGGGTGGCCGAAGGGTGCCGCAAATTGAATGGGTCCACGCGTCCCGAAGGAGAGGTTCGCCATGCGCAGCTTCTTCTTGAGGTCGGCGCGCTGCGTCGAGCCGTATGTGAGCACCACGACCTCGACCAGGCCCTGCGCGATGGCGGCCGCCGCATGTTCGACCATGAATTCCCAGATGCTGCCGCCGTGGCCGGTGGAATCGACCCAGTTCGGCCGGAGGCCCAGATACTCCGCCAGCTCGACCGGCGGGAGCGCCCCCGTCAGCGACATGAACCCGTCGACCTCGGACTTCTCGATTCCCGCGTCAGCCAGTGCACGCGTCGTGCCCTGGAAGTTCAGCTCGAAAGCCGTCTTGTCGTCGACGCGCCCGCAGTCGGACGTCGACGCGCCCACGATCGCCACGCGGCGGTTGGCCATGGTTCTCCAGCTCTCTTCGTTCCGTCGGTGGTCCGATCCAGGCTACGACCGCGAGGCTGCCCCGCTCATCACCGGCCGCCCCTCTTGGGGCCCGGGGTGGC
>CAWIYI010000034.1:0-18365 GCA_963840245.1 uncultured Acidimicrobiaceae bacterium | reverse complement strand
GTGTTCTATAACAACACGGTCACGAACGTAGGTGTCGACGCTATCGACCTGGAATACGACAACTACTCAACCCCTTTCAATGCTGACGGCACGCCTTTTTGGGCGGCACAGGACGACATCCTTATCAATAACGACACTTGGAACGGATGGATTGATGATTGGTTCGTCTCGGACCAAGGTCAGACGCCAGGTGTGCAGCAGCAGCACGTCACGCTCACCGGCAACACGCTCAATGCCGACTCTCCTCTTATAGAAATCGTTGGCACTCAGACGTTTGAAACAACTTCTCAGTACTACAACATCTGGCTCACCGTAACGAACAACACGTTCGCCCCCGGTGCTTACGCCGAGCCTTATCGTGGCAGCAATACCCCGGCCATGTCGATCTACAGCGTGGTCGCACTGGACATGGAGAACAACAGCTTTCCCATGTGCCCTGGAACTTATGGGACGCCTCCGACCACCCAGTGCCTCGCCCAGCCCTACAGCTACGAGATGGACCTCTACAACGGCACCCTCGATGTCATCAAGAACAACGACTTCTCTGGAGCTGTTGGCATCAGGGAACCCCGGACCTATGACCAACAAAACGCCTACGTCTCAGAGTGCGGAAACACGTACGGCGCGAACGGAACACAAACGGACGCGACCTGTTCGTAGGTTTCTGCGACAACTGGATGCTGGAGGCTCGGAGACAAGCGCGCCGGTGCGGTCGCAATTACGGGCGATAGAGTCACGCCGCACCCGCTTGGCGACTTTGCCGACGTCGATGTGACGTGGGCCCCTCCGACGAAGCCGACCTCGTTTGCTGCGCCTACGAGCTGAACGATCGAGCCGACGAGACAGACTCGTTGATCTTCCTGAGCGGCCACGACGGCCGCCACGCCCCTCTCGCTCAGCTCGTTCGAGATAGGGCATCACGTGGTCGAGCTTGTGGTGCGACCTGCTCGAGATTCTCAGAACGCGGCGCCCCCACTTCCAGTCGTCGAGCCCCCACCGGAGGATCCCGCCGTTGTGGGCGTGTTCGAGTTCGTTGCTCCACCATTCGAAGCTCCGCCGCTGGAGCCGCAGGCCGCGGCGGCGACACCGAGGATTGCGACGATCGCGATCGGGGCGAACCGTCGTACGACCTTGAGGTGAGGCTTTGGGGCTCGTGTCGTCATGGTCTACCGTTCCTTCTCATTGCGTGTGAAGCGCACGATGCACGATGGGAATACGGTCGGCTGGGCGCGCGGGATTGCCGGGATTCAGCCCATCCATCGGGGAGTAGCACGGGTCAGTGCTGGCGAAGTTCGAGGCATGCGCCGGCGTCGCTGGCCGGAAAGCCTCTCGAGTGGCGATCAAGCCCGACGTCGTGTTCCTCGCCCAGCTCGTCAACCGCCCGGCCGGGCGCTCACAGCCGGGACGCCACGTCAGGTCACGGGCGCGACGCACCAGGGGCGAGATGTCCCGGCTTCTGATCCCGACGGTCCGCCAAGAGAGGAGGAGGTCGTGTCGCATTATGGTGCGTGAGCACGTCCGACGGCTGGAGGCCCCAAATGAGCATCGAGTGGCTTGCCGCCATCGACGAAGCCAGAGTGTCGGAGGTTCAGCTGGAGGACGGCTGGCACACGATCGATGTCCGGACCTTCACCGTCAGACAATCGGACGAGTCCTTCACCTTCAACGAGACCGTGTCCCACACGCACACCTCACCCCGCACCCGTGTGGTCGTGGGCCCACTGAGTGCGGTGCTGGCTGTCGCGTTTGCGACCTGACTGGGCTGCCCCGGGGAGCTGAGGGGCCATTGGACGCCCGGTGAGTCGTTGAAAACGTGACCTCGCCCGGCCCTGACCTCACCACCGCCGGAACTGCACCGGGTCACGAGCGCGGTGATCCGGGAGGCTTTGCCCGAGGGGGAACGGTCGACGCGGCCGCAGACAGGCCGATTCGAATCTATGGTGGGGGACACGGACCGACCCCCCGGGAGGGAAACATGGGCATCTTCCAGCGGGCTCACGACATCGTGCAGGCCAAGACGAACAAGGCGCTCGACGCCGCCGAAAAGCCCGACGAGATGCTCGACCTCTCCTACGAGAAGATGCTCGAGCAGATCACCCAGGTCCGCCGCGCGCTGGTCGACCTGGCCGCCTCGAAGAAGCGCCTCGAGCTCCAGCAGGAGCAGTTCCAGCACTCCGTCGACCACCTGCAGGACCAGGCCAAGCAGGCCCTGTCGGCCAACCGGGAGGACCTGGCCAAAGAGGCGTTGTCGCGCAAGGCGGCGGCGCAGCAGCAGATCGACGAGATGGAGCCGCAGCGTCAGCAGCTCGACGAGGAAGAGCAGAAGCTCACCAAGACCCTCGACGTGCTGCAGAAGCGGGTCAACGACTTCCGCACCCAGAAGGAGACCCTCAAGGCCCAGTACACCGCGGCCAAGGCGATCTCGGAGGTCGACGAGAGCACCGCCGGCATCTCGAAGTCCGTCAACGACTCGGGCGCGTCGCTGCAGCGGGCCCAGGACAAGATCGCCACCATGCAGGCCCGCTCGGGCGCCCTCGACGAGCTGCTCGAGTCCGGTGTCCTCGAGGACGTCGGTGGTGGCACCGACGACGTCCAGAAGGAGCTCGACAAGGTCGGCAAGGACGCACAGGTCGACAACGAGCTGGCCGCGCTCAAGGCGCAGTTGGGCACCGGCGCCCCGCCCGAGCCTGATGCGCTGGCCGCCCCGGCCCCCGAGGAGCCGACGCCCGCCCCCTAGACCAAGTCGGGCGGGCGCGCATCCTCCACGAACCGCGCCACGACGTCGACCAGTTCGGCTCCGCGATCCTCCTGGAGGAAATGCCCCGCGCCCTCGATCGTGCAGTGGGCCCGTCCCGCGGCACCGGGCACCTGCGCCTGCAGCACCTCGGCCCAGCCGCGGGTGGCGGGATCGCCGTCGGAGAACGCGGTCAGGAACGGACCGTCGAAGCGGGCCAGCGCATCCATGGTGCGACGGTTCAGGCGCGCGCACTCGCTGGCCGGGGTCAGCCCCATGAGCAACGGGAGCTGGCGCGGCCCCGCGCAGAAGGTCTCGTCGGGGAACGGCGCGTCGTAGGCCGCCAGGACGGAGTCCGGGACCTCGGACTCGGTGGCCCCCTGCACGAAGAGGCTGGGATGGAACGGCGTGAGCTCCTGGGTGAGGCGCTGATAGTCGAGCAGTTGCTGCTCCACGGTCACCGTCCCGTCCGCCCCGGCGTGGCAGGCCCAGGTCAAGCGGCCCGCCAGGGTGGGATCGGCCGTGTGCAACACCGTGTTGGCGGCGACGACGCGATGGACGAGGCCGGGATTGGTCGTGAGCAGACCCAGCCCGATCGGACCACCCCAGTCCTGGACGACGAGGGTCAGGCGGCGCAGGTCGAGGGCGGAGACGAACCGGGAGAGCCAGTCGATGTGGGCCTGCACCGAGTACGCCGTGCGGTCCAGCGGCTTGTCGGAGCGACCGAAGCCGATCAGGTCCGGCGCCACGGCGCGCAGTCCTCGCTGGGCCAGGCCCGCCACGACGGTGCGGTAGAGGTACGACCACGTGGGCTGCCCGTGCAGCAGGAGGACGGCCTCGCCCGCGGCCGGGCCCTCGTCGACGTAGTGCATGCGCAGCCCGTCGGGCAGCGTGGCGTAGCGGGGGTCGAAGGGGAACCCCGGGAGGTCGACGAAGCGCTCTTCGGGTGTCCGCACGACCTGCATGACGCTCATAGTGCCGCACCATTGGCGGCTGGGTGGAGGGGCCTGGTGGACTCGGGGTCGTGAACGGGGAGCGCTGCGACGTGGCCGTGGTCGGAGCCGGGCTGGTCGGCCTGTCCCTGGCCTACGAGCTGGCCTGCCTGGGCGCGAGCGTCACGGTCGTCGACGCCGGCCTTCCCGGCCGGGCGACCGATGCCGGGGCGGGCATCCTCTCGCCGCTCACCGGCACCGAGACCGAGGCCGCCTTGTGGCCCTTCCTGCGCCAGGCGGGCGCGCACTACCCGGCCCTCTTGCAGCGGATGCAGCTCGACGGGGTGGATGTCGCCGGGACGGGCTACGGCCGCTGCGGCATCCTCTCCATCGGCCTGCGCGAGCACGAGGACGGGTGGTTCGCCCCGTACGCAGAGCAGGTCCTGCGCCGGGCGCCGGGGGAGGTCGCCGAGATCACGCCCGAGGAGGCCGGATCGCTCTTCCCCCCTCTGGGCCCGGTGCACCGGGTCCTGCACGCACCGGGCTCGGCCCGCGTGGACGGTCGTGGCATGGCGGCCGCGCTCAGGCAGGCGGCCACGGTCCGCGGGGTCGAGTTCGTGGCCGGCGCGGTGCACGGCGTCGTGGCGGGCGGTGGTCAGGTCGCGGCGCGTCGACGCGCTCGCGGTGGACGGACACCGGGACGTGGCGTGCACCGCGGTCGCCGTCGCCGGCGGCGCCTGGACCGGGGCGGTCGCCGAGTGGCTCGGCGCCAACCTGCCCGTCGGACCGACGAAGGGGCAGATCGTGCATCTCGGCGTGGACGGCGACACGGGAAGCTGGCCGATCGTGCAGCCGCTGCTCACCCACTATCTCGTGCCCTGGCCCGGCGGGCGGGTGGCCTGCGGCGGCACCTTCGAAGTCGGCGCGGGCTTCTCGGTGCGCGCGACCGCGGCCGGCCTGTACGAGCTCCTGCGCGAGTGCCTGACCGTGGCGCCCGGGCTGGAAGCGGCGAGCTACCTCGAGACGAGGGTCGGGCTGCGGCCGACGTCGGCCGACGACCGCGCCGTCATCGGCCGGGTTCCCGGCTGGGGCAACGCCTGGGTGGCCACCGGCCACGGCGCCAACGGCCTCCTCCAGGGGCCGTTCTCGGCCCGCGTGCTGGCGCACACCGTGGCGGGGGTGGCGCTGCCGGCGGACGAAGTGGCGCTCCCGGCGTCGTTCGACCCCGGACGGTTCGCCTGAACATCCACCTGGGCGCGGCCGGGCGCGGAGAGACTGTGCCCGTGCTGCAGGGGACCCTCCGCCAGAGCGGCCACGACACGCCGGCAATGACGGAGAACGTGCTCGCCGCGCTGGCCGGGACGGAGTTCTTCTGGCTCGACCTCGACGACGAGGCGTCGGACGGCACCGTCGGCGAGCTGTTGGGCACCCACTTCGGGTTCCACCATCTCGCCGTCGAGTCGGCGGGGCGCTTCAACCAGCGGCCCCGGGTCGACATCTACGACAACTTCGTGTACCTGGTGGCGCGGGGCGCCGACCCGGACCACACGGGCGACGCCGAGGTCCACTGCTTCTGGACGGACCGCTACGTCGTCACCGTGCATCGGGGGGAGTGCCCGACCCTGGCCAACACGCGGGACCGGCTCGAGCGCCACCCGGTCGCCCAGGTCGCCTCGCCCCAGCTCGTCATCGTGTACCTCGTCATCGGCTCGCTGGTGGACAGCTTCTTCCCGGTCCTCTCCGAGTTCGACGACAAGATCGACACGCTGGAGGACGAGATCCTCAAGACGCCGACCGAGGCGCAGCTCGGCGAGCTGTTCCAGATGAAGCGCTCCCTGATCGAGATGCGCAAGATCGTGGCCCCCGAGCGCGACATGGTCGCGAGCATCAACGCCGGCGTCACCGACATACCCGGCATGAACGAGGACGCGACGCGCTACTTCCGCGACCTCTACGACCACCTGATCAGGGTGGCGGACATGGTCGACAACTACCGGGACCTGCTCTCGAGCGTCATGGACACGCACCTGTCGACGGTGTCGAACCGCCTCAACGTGGTCATGAAGCAGCTGACGATCATCGCCACGATCTTCCTGCCCCTCAGCTTCCTCACCGGGTTCTTCGGGCAGAACTTCAACTACCTGGTGCGCGTGTTGATCTCCCCGACATGGACCTTCTACGTGTTGGCGGTCGGGCTCGACATCGTCACCGTGGTGTTCCTCATCGTGCTGTTCCGCCGGCGGGGCTGGATGGGCGGGCCGACGGTCTGACCGGCCGCCTGGCCGGCGTGATCAGTCGCGCCCCGTCGAGATGGCAGGCAGGCCCTGCGGGCGCTCGGCCGTGTGGGCCTCGAAGCCGCTCCACCAGTCGTCACATCCGTCGGGCACGGGGAAGCCGAGCTGCTTGCGGCGGTCGACCAGCGTGCGGACCGTCTCCTTGTGCTCGCGGACGAGAGCCAGGGTGCCCGCGTCCGCGGCTCCGACCCGCCCGGCGGCCCAGAGCGACTCCTCGAGGCGCCAGGCCTCGCGCCGAGCCTCGACGATGGCGTGGGTGCCCTCGGCGATCGCCGCCGCGATGCCGGCGTCCCCCTCGGCCATGACGTCGGCGGCGCGCAGCCAGCCGTAGTCCTTGTTGATGCGCAGGAGGCCCGGCTCCACCTCGAAGAGGCCCACGACGTCGACGACCGGGTCGATGGTGGTCAACGCCGACCCGTCGGGGAGGGGGACCTTGAGGTTCGAGATCTGCCGTTCCGCCACGCCGATCATGCCCATGGACCGGAGGCCGATGTACCCGGCGGGCGCCGCGGCGTAGTCCCGCTCGTCACGGGGCAGGGCGAGCGGCACGGCCACGACGGCGATGATGCGGGTCGCGCCGAGCGCAGCCGCGGCGGAGACAGGAACGATCTCGATCACGCCGCCGTCGACGTAGTCGTCGTCGGCCATCGGGTGCGGCGGGAAGACCATGGGCACGCTGGCCGACGCGATGGCACCGTCGACGACCTCGACCGGCCCCGCCGAGTCTCCGGGCGCAGGGGTCAGGGCGTCGGACTCCACGATGGTGCCGTCCTCGGACACGAAGCGCAGGACGCCGGCCCGGAGCGCGGTGACGGCCAGGCGCAGCCGCAGGCCCGGACGGGCGATCAGTGCGGGGTCGACCGCCCGCACCCCGTCCTCGCTCCCGTTCCGGAGCGCTCCGGCCAGCGGGTCGAGGTTGAGGACCGCGCTGCCGCTGGTGCGGAGGTGGCGCCGGACCCGCGGCAGCCGGAGCCCCGCCCCGGCGACCAGTCGGGCGATGTGCCGCTGCCGCCGGCGTCGGGCCCGCCGGGCCCGGCGCCTTCCCTTGCGGTCCGACGTGTCGGCCGGCACCACGTCGTTGCCGGCCAGCACGGTCGAGGGGGTGAGGGGGAAGGGTGGGCGGGTGCCCTCGGTGATCTCCTGGTGGATCTCGCGGCCCAGCGACGTGCCGTCGAGGGCGCCGAGCCAGGCCTGCTTGCCGAAGACGTGCTCGGTCTGGGTCCAGGCCAGCACGTCGCCCTCGATCTCGTCGACCCGTTCGAGGAATTCGGGGAGCGTGCGGGCCTGCGCCAGGACGGTGGCGGCGATGGCCCCGGCGGACGTCGCCGTGATGATGTCGGGGACGATGCCCTCGACGCCGACCAGGTACTGGAGCACCCCGACCTCGAACGACCCCTTGGTCCCGCCCCCGGCCAGGACGAACGCGGTCGGACCGGGGTGGGGTGCGTGCGGCATCGGGTGAGTGTAACGACGTCACCCGCCGGCGACGGCGCTCACGACCTCGACCAGGGACCCGGCGCGGGCCGGCGTGGTCGACCATTCCGAGCGGGGGACGACGGCGCGGTCGACGGCCACGGCCACGCCCTTGGGGTCCTCGGCGTCCGTGAGCGCGGTCACGATGTCGGCGATGGTCGCGCCGGCCCGCACCTCCACGGGCTCGCCGTTCACGGAGAGCACGAGGCCGGTCATGCCGGCGCCAACGCTTCGATCAGCGGGGCCACCGGTCGGCGCCCCAGGAGGTCGACGACGGCGGCAGCGGTGAGCGGCGCCAGGAGCACGCCGTTGCGGTAGTGGCCGACGGCCGCCAGCACGCCGTCGAGTGCCGTCCACCCGATGCGCGGCGTGTTGTCCGGTGTGGCCGGGCGCAGCCCCGTGGCCGCCTCGGCCAGCTCGAGCTCGTCGATGCCCGGGACGACCGACCGCGCGTCGTCCAGCAGCTCGTGCACCGCGCCGGCCCTGACCGCGGTGTCGCTGCCGCGCTCCTCGACGGTGGCACCGACGACGACGGAGCCGTCGCGGCGGGGCACCAGGTAGACCGAGCGGCCGTGCACGAGCCCGCGCACGGTGCGGCCCAGGAGAGGGGTGATCACCCCGTCGGCCGGCCCGAGGCGCAGGATGTGCCCCTTGACGGGTCGTGTCGAGGGGAGCCCGGCGCCGGCCAGCCCGTCGACGGTGCGGAGGCCGGTCCCGGCCGCCAGGACGACGTAGTCCGGGCAGAGGCGGTGGCCGTCCGCCAGGACGAGCTCGGGACCGGCGGCCAGCGCGGCCACGGTCCCCTCGACGAACGTGACCCCGCCGCGGCGGCAGGCCTCCACCAGCGCACCGAGCAGCGCACGGTTGTCGACGTGGTGGTCGCCGGGAACCTCGATCCCCCCGCGCAGGGCGGGGCTGAGGGCGGGGACGAGCGCCCGGCACTCGCTGGGGCTGCGGCGGTGGGCTTCGAGGCCCAGCGTGTGCTGGTAGGCGAGGAGGTCGTCGAGGCTGGCGCGGTCGGACGCATCGAGGGCGACGGTCACGGTCCCCGTCGTGTCGTAGCCGATGGCCTGGCCGGCGGCGCCCTCCAGAGCGGCCGCGAAGGCAGGCCAGCGCCCCGCGCCCTCCACGAGGAGTCGCGTCAGGGCGGACTCGCCGAACTGCGCCTCGGTCACCGGCGCCAGCATCCCGGCCGCCACCCACGACGCGCCGTCACGTCCGGGGGCGGGCGCAACCACCGTCACTTCATGACCGTTGCGCGACAATTCCCACGCACAGGCCAGCCCGATCACGCCGCCCCCCACGACCTGGACGCGCGCTGCCATGTGCCAAGCCTACGAGGGCCGTCGTGTATCCTGTCCTTTCCACTTCGGGCCAACGTCGTCCCGGTCTCCGTTCAACTTCTCCCCATTTCGGAAGGACGCCGATGGCCATTGGCCTCTACGACCCGGCATACGAGCACGACGCCTGTGGCGTCGGCATGGTGGCCGATCTCAACGGGCGTCCCGACCACGACATCGTGGACCGCGGCCTCACCGTCCTGGAGCGCCTGGCCCACCGCGGCGCCTCGGGCGCCGAGGTCAACACCGGCGACGGCGCCGGCATCCTGGTGCAGATCCCGCACCGCTTCCTGGTGACCGCGGCGGAGGCGGCGGGCTTCGCGCTGCCCGACGCGGGCGGCTACGCGGTCGGCCTCGTCTTCCTCCCCACCGACCCCGACGACGCGCTCAAGGCACGCACGGTGGTCGAGCACACGGCCACCGAGGAGGGGTTGAGGGTGCTCGGGTGGCGCACGGTGCCCACCGAGACCGGGGACCTCGGCGCGATCGCCCTCGGGGCCATGCCGCTCATCCAGCAGGTGTTCGTGGCACCGTCGGGTCCCGGCGTCGACACCATGGCGCTCGAGCGGCGCGCCTTCGTGCTGCGCAAGCGGGTCGAGCACGCCGTCGACGACGTCTACTTCCCGTCGCTGTCGGCCCGCACCATCGTCTACAAGGGCATGCTCACCTCCGAGCAGCTTCGCCAGTTCTTCCCGGACCTGCGTGACCCCACCTTCGAGTCGGGACTGGCGCTGGTGCACTCGCGCTTCTCGACCAACACGTTCCCCAGTTGGCCGCTGGCCCACCCGTACCGCTACCTCTGCCACAACGGCGAGATCAACACGCTGGCCGGCAACCGCAACTGGATGCGTGCCCGGGAGGCCCTTCTCGAGACGTCGTTGATCGAAGGGGACCTGTCGCGCATCTACCCGATCTGCACGCCGGAGGCCAGCGACTCGGCCAGCTTCGACGAGGTGCTCGAGTTGCTGCATCTCGGCGGGCGCTCGCTGCCGCACGCCGTGCTGATGATGATCCCCGAGGCCTGGGAGAACCACTCCACCATGGACCGGGCGCGTCGCGCCTTCTACCGCTACCACGCGTCGTTGATGGAGCCGTGGGACGGCCCGGCCGCGGTGTGCTTCACCGACGGCACGGTCGTGGGCGCCGTCCTCGACCGCAACGGGCTTCGGCCGGCTCGGTACTGGGTCACCGACGACGGGCTCGTCGTGCTGGCCAGTGAGGTGGGCGTGTTGGACATCGCCCCCGAGCGTGTGGTCCGCAAGGGCCGCCTGCAGCCGGGACGCATGTTCCTGGTCGACACGGCCAAGGGCCGGCTCGTCGAGGACGAGGACATCAAGGCCGAGCTGGCGGCGGAACACCCGTACGGCGAGTGGCTGGCCCAGGACCAGATCCGGCTCGAGGAGCTTCCGGCCCGCACCATGCTCACGCCGCAGCACGGCAGTGTGGTCACGCAACAGCGTCTCTTCGGCTACACGACCGAGGAGCTGCGGGTGATCCTCGGTCCGATGGCCCGCACGGGGGCCGAGCCGATCGGCTCCATGGGCTCGGACACCTCCATCGCCGTGCTCTCGGACCGCTCGCGCCTGCTGTACGACTACTTCACCCAGCTCTTCGCCCAGGTGACCAACCCGCCTCTCGACGCCATCCGCGAGGAGCTGGTGACGTCGCTGGCGGCCACCATCGGCCCCGAGGCCAACCTGCTGGAGGCCCGGTGCGGCTCGTGCCGCCAGATCCTGCTGCCGCTGCCCGTGATCGACCGCGACGACCTGGCCAAGCTGATGTACGTCAACGAGGGCGGCGAGACGCCGGGGTTCAAGGCCTTCGCCATCGACGGCCTCTTCGAGGTGCGCGAGGCGGGGAAGACCGGCGCGCCGACCGCGGCCGGCGGGGAGGCGCTGCGGAGGGCGATCGACGACGTGCGGAGCCGGGTCTCCGCCGCCATCGCGGACGGCGCCAACCTGATCGTCCTCTCCGACCGCAACGCCACGGCCGACTGGGCCCCCATTCCGTCCCTGCTCGTCACCGCGGCGGTCCACCACCACCTGGTGCGGGAGAAGACGCGGACCAAGGTCGGCCTGGTGATCGAGACGGGCGACGCCCGCGAGGTGCACCACATGGCGCTGTTGATCGGCTTCGGGGCGGCGGCGGTGAACCCGTACCTCGCCCTCGATTCCATCGACGACATGATCTCGGAGGGCCAGCTCGAGGGCGTGTCCCCGCGCCAGGCGCGGCGCAACTACGTCAAGGCCGCCTGCAAGGGCGTGCTCAAGGTGATGTCCAAGATGGGCATCTCGACCGTGGCCTCGTATACCGGTGCCCAGGTCTTCGAGGCGATCGGTCTGGACGGGGCACTCATCGACGAGTACTTCACCGGCACGGCCAGCCGCATCGGCGGAGTCGGTCTCCCGGTGCTGGCGGCCGAGGTGGCGACGCGCCACCGGGCGGCCCACGAGCCGCGGCCGACCGAGCGGGCTCACCGCGAGCTCGATGTCGGCGGCGAGTACCAGTGGCGCCGCGAGGGCGAGTTCCACCTCTTCAACCCCAAGACGGTGTTCAAGCTGCAGCACGCCACCCGGTCCAAGCGATACGAGATCTTCAAGGAGTACAGCGCCGCCGTCGACGACCAGTCCGAGAAGCTGGGCACGTTGCGCGGGCTGCTGCGGCTGAAGCCGGGGGAGGGCGGGCCTGTCCCCCTCGAGGAGGTGGAGCCGGTCTCGTCCATCATGGCCCGCTTCTCCACGGGCGCCATGTCCTACGGCTCCATCTCCGCCGAGGCGCACGAGACCCTCGCCATCGCGATGAACCGCATCGGCGGGCGCTCCAACACCGGCGAGGGGGGAGAGGACGCCGAGCGCTTCACGCCCGACGCCAACGGGGACCTCCGTCGCAGCGCCATCAAGCAGGTGGCGTCGGGCCGCTTCGGGGTGACGGGCGAGTACCTGGTCAACGCGGACGACCTCCAGATCAAGATCTCCCAGGGCGCCAAGCCGGGGGAGGGCGGGCAGCTGGCGGGGATCAAGATCTACCCGTGGATCGCCCGGACGAGGAGCTCGACGCCGGGTGTCGGGTTGATCTCGCCGCCGCCGCACCACGACATCTACTCCATTGAGGACATCGCGCAGCTGATCCACGACCTCAAGTCGTCGAACCCGAGGGCCCGCGTGCACGTGAAGCTGGTGGCCGAGGTCGGCGTGGGCACGGTGGCGGCCGGCGTGGCCAAGGCGCACTCCGACGTCGTGCTGATCTCTGGTCACGACGGCGGCACTGGCGCGGCGCCGCTGACCTCGCTCAAGCACGCCGGCATCCCCTGGGAGATCGGACTGGCGGAGACGCAGCAGACGCTGCTGGCCAACGGGCTGCGGGACCGGATTGTGGTGCAGGTCGACGGGCAGCTCAAGACAGGCCGCGACGTCGTCATCGGCGCGCTGCTCGGGGCCGAGGAGTACGGCTTCGCCACGGCGCCCCTGGTGGTCTCGGGCTGCATCATGATGCGCGTCTGCCACCTCGACACCTGCCCCGTCGGCATCGCCACCCAGAACCCGTCGCTGCGGGCCAAGTTCAGCGGCAAGCCCGAATTCGTCGAGACCTTCTTCGAGTACATCGCCGAAGAGGTCCGCGAGCTGTTGGCCTCGCTCGGCTTGCGCTCGCTCGACGAGGCCATCGGGCGGGTCGACCTGCTCGACACCGAGACCGCGGTGACGCACTGGAAGGCGGCGGGTCTCGACCTTTCCTCGGTGCTGACCCAGCCCGACGTGCCCGCGTCCATGGGGCGACGCCAACTGCGGGAGCAGGACCACGGCCTGGAGAAGGCCTTGGACCACGAGTTCTTGCATGAGTGCGGGCCGGCCCTCGAGAACGGCACGCCGGTCTCCTTGTCCCTCACCATCACCAACGTCGACCGGACCGTGGGCACGCTGCTGGGTTCGGAGATCAGCCGGCGCTACGGCGCGGCCGGGCTGCCCGACGACACCATCTCGTTGACCTTCACCGGCTCGGCGGGGCAGAGCTTCGGCGCCTTCGTGCCCAAGGGCGTCACCATGCGCCTGTACGGCGACGCCAACGACTACTTCGGCAAGGGCCTCTCGGGCGGGCGGCTCGTGGTGCGCCCGCCGGAGGGCTCGCCCTTCGCCGCCGAAGAGCAGATCATTGCGGGCAACGTGATCCTGTATGGCGCCACCGACGGCGAGGTCTTCATACGGGGGCAGGTCGGGGAGCGCTTCTGCGTGCGCAAC
Organism: uncultured Acidimicrobiaceae bacterium; assembly: GCA_963840245.1. Taxonomy (GTDB): domain Bacteria; phylum Actinomycetota; class Acidimicrobiia; order Acidimicrobiales; family RAAP-2; genus Bog-473. The sequence continues at coordinate 5,360 of CAWIYI010000034.1, read as the reverse complement.
TCCGGGGCGACGGCCGTGGTCGAAGGCGTGGGTGACCACGGCTGCGAGTACATGACCGGCGGGTTGGTGCTGGTGCTCGGGCCGACCGGCCGCAACTTCGCCGCCGGGATGTCGGGCGGGATCGCCTACGTCTACGACCCGGGCCGGTCCTTCGGGCAGCGGGTGAACCTCGAGATGGTCGACGTCGAGCCGCTCGATCCGACCGACGCCTTCACGGTGCGCGCGCTGGTGGAGCGCCACGCCGTCGAGACCGAGTCGGCCGTGGCGGCCGGACTGCTCGGGCGCTGGGACACCGAGGTCCTCGAGTTCGTCAAGGTCATGCCGCGCGACTACCGCCGCATCCTGGAGGCGACCCGCCTGGCCGAAGCGGAGGGGCGCTCGGTCGATCAGGCCGTCATGGAGGCCGCACATGGGTAAGACGACCGGGTTCATGGAGTTCCCGCGGCGGCTGCCGCGGCGGCGCCCGGTGTCGGTGCGGCTGCGCGACTGGCGCGAGGTCTACGAACCCTTCGAGGAGGAGGCCACGAAGGAGCAGGGGGCGCGGTGCATGGACTGCGGCATCCCCTTCTGCCACGACGGCTGCCCGCTCGGCAACCTCATCCCGGAGTGGAACGACCTCGTGTACCGGGACGACTGGCCCGAGGCCATGGAGCGCCTGCACGCCACGAACAACTTTCCCGAGTTCACCGGGCGGCTCTGCCCAGCCCCTTGTGAGGCGGCCTGCGTCCTGGGGATCAACGAGGACCCGGTCACGATCGAACGGATCGAGTACGAGATCGTCGAGCGGGCCTGGGACGAGGGCTGGGTGACCCCGCAATTGGCGACGGTCCGCACGGGCAAGTCGGTGGCCGTGGTGGGCTCGGGACCGGCGGGCCTGGCGGCGGCGCAGCAGCTGGTGCGAGCCGGACACCTGGTGACCGTCTTCGAGCGGGCGGAGAAGGCCGGTGGGCTCCTGCGTTACGGCATCCCCGAGTTCAAGATGGAGAAGGCCGTGTTGGATCGGCGGCTGGCCCAGATGGAGGCGGAGGGGGTCACCTTCGTGTGCTCGACGTCGGTGGGCGGGGGCCCGCAGGGTGCTGTGGGCGGGGACGGCGTGGTCGAGCCGGGCGAGGAGCGGGGCCTCGGGACGGCGTGCGCGCCGGACGTGACGGTGCGCCCGGCGGCCGACGTGCGGGCTTCCTTCGACGCGGTCGTCCTGGCGGGCGGCGCCACGCTGCCCCGCGACCTGCCCGTGCCCGGACGTGACCTCGGCGGCATCCACCTCGCCCTGGAATACCTGAAGCCCTCCAACCTCGTGCGGGAGGGTGCGCTGGGTGCTTCGCCCATCAACGCCAAGGGCAAGCGCGTCATCATCATCGGCGGGGGCGACACGGGCGCGGACTGCCTCGGCACGGCACACCGCCAGGGCGCGGCCTCGGTGCACCAGCTCGAGATCATGGCCGAGCCCCCGAGCGACCGGCTCGCCGACAACCCGTGGCCGGTGTGGCCGCTCATCCTGCGCACCTCCGCGGCCCACGAGGAGGGCGGGGCGCGGCTCTTCTCGGTCACCACGACGGAGTTCGTCGACGACGGTTCGGGGTCCGTGCGGGCGCTGCGCGGGCACACGGTGGAGATGCGCACCGAGGACGGCCGCCCGGTCTTCGAGGAGGTGCCCGGCTCGGAGTTCGAGCTGGAGTGCGACCTGGTGTTGCTCGCCATGGGCTTCGTGGGGACCGAACGCCGCAACGCGGTGGGCGAGCTCGGGATCGAAATCGGGCCGCGGGGCACGGTGGCGGCCGACCCCGAATGGGCCACCAACGTCGACGGCGTGTTCGTCTGCGGGGACCAGACCCGGGGCCAGAGCCTGATCGTCTGGGCCATCGCCGAGGGACGCGCCTGCGCGGCGGCGGTCGACCGCTGGCTCATGGGGACGACGTCGCTGCCGGCGCCGATCGTGCCGGGGCAGTTGGCGCTCCGCTAAATCGGACATCTCTTTGTCGGGCCGGGACCGTTCTTCCTCCCGATGGACGAGACTCCCACCCGCACAGCGGACGAGACCGCTGCCGCCCTCGTCGTCGCCCGGACGAACGAGGAGATCATGGCGCGGCTCGATTGGCTCGTTCGCCGGGCTACGTCCGCCGAGGAGGAGATCGTCGACCTCTTGCGTGAACTCAACCGTCGCCGGGCGGTCCTCGCGTCCCCACCCCCGCAGCCGACATGACCTCAGCTTCAGCCGCCGCCGCCCGGTCGAACGAGGAGATCGCCGAGGAGCTCGATCTTGCCTTCCGGCAGAGGGCCGCCGCCGAGGGGAAGATCGTCGTGCTCTTGGGTGAGGCCGACCGGCGCCAGGTGTACCGCGACGACGGGGCGACGTCGGTGGAGTCCTGGGCGGTGGAGCGCTTCGGGGTCTCGACCCCGACGGCCCGGGCGCTGACGCGTGTGGGGGAGAAGGCCTGGGACCTGCCCCATCTGGTCGGGTCGCTCTGCGCCGGGGAGCTGTCCTTGGACAAGGTCCGGGCCGTGGCCGACGTGGCGACGCCCGAGAGCGATGAGGCGCTCTGTGCGCAGGCCAAGGAGTGCACGGTGCGCCAGCTGGCCGACGTCGCCCGCATCACCGCCGCCACCGGCGTCACCTCGCCTGCGGCGCGCCCGGAGCACGAGCGCCGCTACCTGCGCTTCAACGAGGCGTTTCGCACCATGAGCGTGCAGTTGCCCCCCGAGTCCTTCGCCGAGACCCGGGCCTGCCTGGAAGCCCGGGCCCGGGCGGTTCCCTCCGACGGCGAGACCCCTTGGGACCAGCGCCTCTGTGACGCCTTCTCGGAGATGATCCGCTCCTCGGCCCCCGGCGGCGAGGGCCACGGCACCACGACCACGACGCCCGGCCCGTACTTCGTCGTCGTCCACACCCCGTTGGCCACCCTGGTCGATGACGACGGCGAGGGAAGCGCCCTGGCCGGTGAGCTCGAGCGTGACGGGCTGATCAGCACCGAGACGCTGCGCCGGATCGCCTGTGACGCCACCCTCGCCGTCGGGGTCGACGACGACGTCGGGCACACCATGTACGAGGGCCGAGCCCGGCGGACCCCCTCAGAAGCCCAGCGCCGCGAGGTCATACGCCGGGACCGCCATTGTCGCTTCCCCAGCTGTAGCAACGTCACCTTCACCAACGTGCACCACATCGTGGCTTGGAAGCCCGGAGGCCGGACCGACCTCGACAATCTCGTCCTGCTCTGTGTGCACCACCATCACCTGGTGCACTCGTCGGGCTGGGCGATGACGGGCAACGCCAACGAGGAACTCACCTTCACGACCCCCAAGGGCCGGGTCATGAGCTCGCGCCCCTCGCCGCTCTGGGCCACCGTCACCGCGGGGCCCCGGTCGGGGCGGCCGAGCTAACTCCTCGAAGAGTCAAGGGTGGGTCCGCAGTTCGGGCCCAGTCACTCCGGCGCCGGCCGGTCGGTACTGTGCAGCCATGCCCTTCCACGATGTCAACGGCATCTCGCTGTACTACGAGCTGGCGGGCACCGGTGAACGCCTGCTGAGCATCTCGGGTACCGGCGGCGACCTGCGCCAGAAGCCTGGCGTGGCCGATGGCCTCGTGGGCCACGCGTTCGAGGTCCTGTCCTACGACCAGCGCGGCCTCGGCCAGAGCAGCGTGCCGCCCTGGCCCTACGCCATGTCGGACTTTGCCGACGACGCCGCCGCACTCCTCGACGCCGTGGGTTGGGAGGACTGCCTCGTCCTCGGGATCTCCTTCGGCGGGATGGTGGCCCAAGAAGTCGCCATCCGTCACCCCGAACGGGTGCGCCGGCTCGTCCTGGCCTGCACTTCCGCCGGTGGAGCCGGCGGGGCCTCCTACCCGCTCCAGGAGCTGGTCAACTTGAGCCCCGAGAAGGCGTCGGCGCAGCGGATGGAACTCCTCGACACGCGGTGGGACGAGGCCTGGCGAAAGCAGCATCCCGAGATGGTCGCCCTCTTCGCCGATCGCATGCCCTCAGCGGCGGGGGAACCCGCTGCCCAGGGCCTGACCAACCAATTGGCCGCCCGAGCGGAGCACGACACCTCTGGGCGACTGGGCACCATCGCCTGCCCAACCCTGGTGTGCGGCGGGCGCTTCGACGGGATCGCACCGCCGGCCAACAGCAAGTTCCTGGCCTCGGCCATCCCCGGCGCGCAGCTCGAGATGTTCGACGGGGGCCACGCCTTCTTCATGCAGGACGCGACCGCGCTGCCCGCCATCATCGCCTTCCTCTCGGCGGACGCTCGGGTGGGCGACGCGCCGTAGATTGCCTGCCATGGACCTCACCGCAACACCGGAGTGGAAAGCCCTGGCGTCGCACTACGAGACGGTCTCGACGCGGCACCTGCGAGAGCTCTTTGCGGCTGACCCCGAACGGACCCCGCGCATGACGGCCGCGGCCGCGGACCTCGTCCTCGACTACTCCAAGCAGCGGGCGACTGACGAGACGCTCCGCCTCCTGATGGAGGTGGCCCGGGTCGCCGACGTCGAAGGGCATCGAGATGCGATGTTCGCGGGCGTCCACATCAACACGACCGAGGACCGCGCCGTCCTCCACGTCGCGCTACGCATGCCGCCCGGGTCGGCCCTCGAGGTGGATGGCCAGAACGTCACGGGCGACGTGCAGGCGGTCCTGGGCAAGATGGGCGACCTGTCCGACCGCATCCGCGACGGGTCCTGGACCGGAGCCACCGGCAAGCGGATCGCCGCCGTCGTCAATATCGGGATCGGCGGCTCGGACCTCGGTCCGGCCATGGCCACCACCGCGCTGGCGGACTACGCCCAGCCGGGGCTGACCAGCCGCTTCGTGTCGAACGTCGACCCGGTCGACCTGTACGCCGCCACCCAGGACCTGGATCCCGAGACGACGCTCTTCGTCATCAGCTCCAAGACGTTCACCACGCTCGAGACACTGACCAATGCCGCGGCAGCCCGCGACTGGCTCTTGGCGGGACTGGGCAGCGCCGCAGGTGACGACGCGGTGGCGAAGCACTTCGTGGCGGTGTCGACCAACGCCGAAGCGGTGGCCGCATTCGGTATCGACACCGACAACATGCTCGAGTTCTGGGACTGGGTGGGTGGTCGCTACTCGTACGACTCCGCCATCGGTTTCTCGCTCATGGTGGCCATCGGGCGCCGGGCCTTCGGGGAGATGCTCGCCGGCTTCCACGCCATCGACGAGCACTTCCGGACGGCGCCCCTGGCGGAAAACCTCCCGGTCATTCAGGGGATGCTCAACGTCTGGTACAACAACTTCTTCGGCGCGCAGACGCACGCGGTGCTGCCCTACAGCCACCGGCTGGCGCGTTTTCCGGCCTACCTGCAGCAGCTGACCATGGAATCCAACGGCAAGTCGGTCAAG